>QCJB01000001.1 GCA_003216295.1 Prochlorococcus sp. AG-402-P16
TATAAGGATTTACGGAATTTACTAAAGTAATTGGATGATTTTCTGATAATTCTCGAACAATATCTAATGCTTTATCAAAATTACCCTTAATTGCTAATACTTCAGCACCATATACCAAAGCTTGAGCTAGTTTTCCTTGAGCTACATATCCGTCAGGAATTATAACGAAAGCTCTCATTCCTCCTTTTCTGGCATAAGCAGCTGCAGAGGCTGAAGTGTTTCCTGTGCTTGCACAAATTACAGCTTCACAACCAGCTTCTTTTGCCTTACTTATTGCCATCGTCATTCCTCTATCTTTGAATGAACCTGTTGGATTCAAGCCGTCATATTTGATATATACTTTTACACCTTTGCCAATGCGATTTGATATGGCTTTTACTTCTATAAGAGGAGTGGCTCCTTCATGTAACGTGACAATAGGTGTTTTTTTTGTTACTGGTAACCATGGTCTGTAAGCCTCTATGAGACCATTCCAATTATTTTTTTTTGGCACAGAAGTGAAAATCTGCTTTAGTTTTTTTGAAAATTCCACTTCTTCAACAAGGTAGTTATGAACAATCTAAGTGCTAGAGCTTCCATCTTTTAGTTTTTTAAAAGGTGAATCTGAATAAAATTCTATTAACTCTTTTAAAGATTCAACTTTTTTAAGTGCTTTGCTTAAAGCATTTAGATTAATAGCAATGTTTTTATTTGGATAGGCTTTAAAAAATTTTAGGAGATTGATTTTTTGATTATTTTTGTAGGAACTTAGAATAATCGCAGATCTTATTGCTTTTCTACTAATCTCCTTATTAGAGATTTTATTTGGATGAATAATCTTAGAAATTCTATTTAAAAAAACTTCTCCAATTTTACTATTCATTAATTTACTACTGGCTTTTAAAGGAACCTCTATGTCATATGAAAGAACTTTGAAGAGCTCTTTTTTATTTTGATTAGTAAGTATTATTAGATTTTCTAATTTTTTGCTTAATAATTTTTTTTCTTTAAATCTTTCAAGTTCTTCGATTCTTATAGATCTACTGAAAGTCCCTTTATAAAGGAAAATTTTTTCTGCTGCTCCAGCTTTTGTTTGTATAAATAGCAATAATATTAATGCTATATAATTATATTTTAAAAACACTTATTGTCTAACCCCTGCTGCAATTTTAACTAATCTTACTATCCCTTTTTCTGATGTTTTTTTCATTATTCCAATACTCATTTTATAAGTATCTTTAGCTATTAAAATTTTAGGAATTTTTTTAAAAAATATTTTTCTTTTAAATCCTGGTCTTGTTTTTGATTCGCTAAAGGCCTTGGTTATAGATGATATATTTAAGGTTTGATTTTTTTTAATACTTAATGAATTTTCTATTGTTTTTGAACGAATTTTTTTTGGTAATTTTTTATTTAATTTAATTAATGTTTTCCATCCAATATTATCTATTTTTAGTGCTAATAAATTGACCAATTCATTTCTAAGGACTATTCCCTTTTTTGAAAATAAAAAATCTATTGATTGTTCTAATATTTTTTCTGTATCTAATTTCTTTTCTTTATTAGCACTAGTTAATAAGTCATCTAATCTTTCCCATTTTAAAATATTTTCATCAAATAACATTTCTTTTAAACTATTTCTTAATTCTGGATTTTCATCCTCCATAAGTCTTCTAGCAAAGTAAGGATAGGCTGCGCCAAGTATTTTAAAATTTGGGTCAACACTGAGTGCTATGCCTTCTAAGGTAATTAGTGATCTTATTATCAAAGCATAATAAGGCGGTAATTTAAATGGAAATTTATACATAATTCCAGACATATCATCTGTTACAGCTTTAAAGTCCATTTTGTTTACACCTATTTCTAATGCCTTTGTAAAAACATTTTCAAATGCAGGAACAATTGGTTTTAAATCAACATCTTCAGAAAGAAAACCTAGTTGAACAAAATCATTTGATAACATATCAAAATCTTTATTTACTAAATGTACAACAGCTCTAATTAATCCAACTCTTGATTTTTCTGTTATGTTACTCATCATGCCAAAATCAAGATAACATAGGCGTCCATCTTCCATTGCTAAAATATTTCCAGGGTGTGGATCTGCGTGAAAAAAACCATGTTCAATTAGTTGTTGAAGGCTACAACTAACACCTATTTCTATCATTTTATTTGGATTAATACCTAATTTTTTTACAGCCTCTATATTTGTTAATTTTGTTCCATCTATCCATTCCATCGTTAAAACTCTTCTACTTGTAGCTTTTGTATATATTTTTGGGACTGCAATTTTATCATTTTTGCAATGAAGTTCTTTAAATCTTTTTGCATTATCAGCTTCATTAATATAATCCATTTCTTCGAAAATTCTGCTTCCTAGTTCATCTATCAAAGCAACTAAATCACTTCTTATTATCCCAATATTATTTTTAAACCATATAGCTATATTTCTTACTATATATAAATCTAATGTTATTTGTTCTCTTAATCCTGGTCTCTGAATCTTAACAGCAACTTTTTCACCAGTTTTTAGTAATGCTTTATGAACTTGGCCAAGAGAGGCTGCAGATATTGGTTCTTTATCAATATCTAAAAATATATTTTCTATTTTGTCTCCTAGATCTTCTTCTATACACGCCATTGCAAGTTTGCTATCAAAACCAGGTAATTGATCTTGTAACTGGGCTAACTCTTCTAAAACAATTTGTGGGACTATATCTGGTCTAGTAGATAATGCTTGTCCAGCTTTAATGAATGCAGGACCTAATTCTACTAGTAAATTAGTAAATTCTTTAGCTCTAAAAAGTTTTCTTTCTGGTTTGTTTAAAGATCCTATTAATTTTTCCCATCCAACACCAAGCAAAAATAAGCCTATTGGCAAAAGTGTTTGCCAAAGTCTTTTAACTAGACGAATCGGATTTTTTTTGTAAATTGAGTCAATAGCTTCAGGGTCATACTCAAGTAGCCCTGATGCTTCAATAAAATCACTTAATTCTTCAGCCATTTCAGTATGGCGATGGGAAAGTTCTAAACCATTTCTAATTCATTTTGGGCCTCCTTTGCGTCTTTTTGACTACTTTGATTTATGCTCATTAGTCTCCGTTTTCAAAACATAACCCTATTTGGGACTCTCGAGATTGATTTTCATAAGGGGTTTACAGCTTTTACAGGCGAAACAGGTTCAGGAAAATCGATCTTTATAGATACGTTAAATGCTCTGTTAGTTAATAAAAAAGCCCCTTTAAATAATCGACTTGTAAAAAAAGGTTCTACTTTTTCATCAATAGAGGGTGTTTTTTCTGTTTTTCCATCCATAGAAGATTGGTTAATAAATCAAGGGTTTGAATTGGATGAAGATTTAATTGTTACTCGTGAATGGCGGTTAAAAGATAGTAAATATAAATCTAGATTTAGAGTTAATGGTATATTGGTTAATAGAGAACAAATATCAAAACTTCGTTCATTATTGTTGGATTTTACTTTACAAGGAGATGTAAATACTCTTAATGATTCTAGCCATCAATTATATTTATTGGATTGCTTAGGTTTTGATAAAGCACAAAGATCTATTCTTAATGTTAATAATGCATGGAAAAAATGGCATAATTCAAACTTGAAATTAATAGAATCTAAAGAAAAAGTTATTAATATTAAGCAAGAATATTTAGAAATGCAATCAATAAATGAAGATTTAGAAAAATTACAATTAGAAGATCCAACAGAAGACATTAAGCTTGAAAGAGACCAAAATCGATTAGCAAATTTATTGCGATTGAAAGAAGGAGTAAATTCTGTATTGATGCGATTAAACGAAAGTTTAGATGAATACCCATCACTATTAGACCATACTAATTTTTGTCTTACAGAATTAAAATCTCTTTCTAAAATTGATGCTGATTTACAACCTATTTTAGATAATTTTTGTACATTGACTAGTGATTTTGATAATTTAATATCCGAAATAAAAGCTTATGAAATGACGTTAGATTTAGATCCTTCGTTATTAAATAATTTACAATATAGGCTTGCTACACTCAGGCTTTATCAAAAAAAATATCAAAAGACAATACCAGAACTGATAAATTATAAAGATGAAGTATTGAATTACTTATCATTTCATAAAAATTCTAATAATTTAGATGAATTAATTTCAGCAGAAAAAAATCATAGACAAACTAGAGATAAGTTGAATCAAGAATTATCCACATTAAGAAAGAAAACTGCTAAGGAGCTTGAAGATAAACTTATAAATACCTTCAAGGAATTAGGGATGCCTAATGCTCGATTCAAAGTAATTTTTGAAGAAACTAATCCTAGTGTTGATGGTTTTGATAGAGTAAATTTTTTATTTTCCGCTAATCCAGGTTTTGCATTGGCACCTCTTGCTGAAATCGCTTCTGGAGGAGAAAAGTCAAGAGTTCTTCTTGCTATAAAAGCATTTTTTGCTTCATTTGATGATAATAATCTTTTAGTTTTTGATGAAATAGATTCAGGAGTTAGCGGATCAGTAAGTACCTCCTTAGCAAAAATGCTTCATAAATTAGCCATTCTTAGACAAGTTTTTTGTGTGACGCATCAACCTTTAATTGCAGCATTTGCTGATAATCATTATGCTTTTAAAAAAAATGTTGTTTCAGGTCAAACAATATCAACGCTTTCTAATTTGAAGGAAATAGCAGATAGACAAAAGGAATTAGCTTTATTAGCTGGCGGTGAAATAATAGAAGCTAATGCTTATGCGGCGAGCTTGCTGGAACATAAAGCTGCCTGATGAGCAGTTTTTTTTATACAATTGAATATTAATAATTTTCCCTAATGGGAAGCTCAGAATCTAAGTCAAAAAAAATTAATTTAAATAGTGGTTCTTCTAAGGAAGAAGTCATCACAGTTCGTGGTGCCAGACAACATAATTTAAAAAATGTTGATCTTTCAATTCCAAGAAATAAATTGGTCGTTTTTACTGGTGTAAGTGGAAGTGGAAAAAGTTCCTTAGCTTTTGATACCATTTTTGCAGAAGGACAAAGAAGATATGTTGAAAGTTTGTCCGCTTATGCAAGGCAATTTTTAGGACAGGTTGATAAACCTGATGTTGATTCTATTGAAGGCTTATCTCCTGCTATTTCTATTGATCAAAAATCAACTAGTCATAATCCTCGTTCAACAGTGGGTACTGTTACTGAAATTCAAGATTATTTTCGTTTGCTTTTTGGAAGAGCAGGAGAACCACATTGTCCTGAGTGCTCGAGACCTATCAAACCACAAACGATTGACGAGATGGTTGATCAAATAAAAACTCTTCCAGAGGGGACAAGATATCAATTACTTGCTCCAGTTGTAAGAGGAAAGAAGGGGACGCATTCAAAACTATTATCTGGATTAGCTGCTGAAGGATTTGTTCGAGTAAGAATTAATAAAGAGGTTAGAGAACTGGCAGATAATATTGAGTTAGACAAAAATCAATTGCATTCCATTGAGGTAGTTGTTGATAGATTAATTTCAAGAGCTGGTGTTGAAGAGAGATTAACCGATTCATTAAGTACTACCTTAAAAAGGGGAGATGGTTTAGCAATAGTTGAAGTTGTACCTAAAAAAAATGAAGAACTTCCAAAAGATATTGATAGAGAAAGATTATATTCCGAGAATTTTGCTTGCCCGGAACATGGAGCAGTGATTGAAGAATTATCTCCAAGATTATTTTCGTTTAATAGTCCATATGGGGCCTGTCCTGATTGTCATGGTCTTGGTCATTTAAAAAAATTTACTTGTGAGCGAGTGATTCCCGATCCGTCTTTACCGGTATATGCTGCAGTTGCTCCATGGAGTGATAAGGATAATTCATATTATTTTTCATTATTATTTTCTGTAGGTGAGGCATTTGGTTTTGAAATAAAAACTCCATGGAAAGATTTAAAAGACGATCAAAAAAATATTTTGTTAAGTGGTAGTAAAGAGCCTATTTTGATCAAAGTCGATAGTAGATACAAGCAAGATTCAGGATTTAAAAGACCTTTTGAAGGTATTTTACCAATTCTTGAAAGACAGCTAAAAGATGCTAATGGTGAGTCAGTTCGTCAGAAATTAGAAAAATATCTTGAATTAGTACCTTGTGCAACCTGTCATGGAAAAAGGTTACGTTCAGAGGCTTTAGCAGTAAAACTTGGTCCGTACTCAATAACTGATCTCACATCCACAAGTGTTTCTAAAACACTTCAGAATGTAGAGGAATTGATGGGGCTTGATAATTCTGAAAACTCAAAAAAATTACTTTCTACGAAACAAAAAAAGATTGGTGAACTTGTTTTAAAAGAAATTCGATTACGTCTTAAATTCCTTCTAGATGTTGGACTAGATTATTTAACACTGGATAGGCCCGCAATGACGTTGTCTGGAGGTGAAGCTCAAAGAATACGTCTGGCAACACAAATAGGTGCAGGTTTGACAGGTGTTCTCTACGTATTAGATGAACCTAGCATTGGATTACATCAAAGAGATAATGATAGATTATTGTCTACTTTGAAAAAATTACGTGATCTAGGAAATACTCTGGTAGTTGTTGAACATGATGAAGATACTATTAGAGCCGCTGATTATTTAGTTGATATTGGACCAGGTGCTGGAGTTCATGGAGGGAAAATTATTGCAGAAGGCTCATTAGATAGTTTGCTAAATGCCAATGAATCATTAACTGGTTCTTATCTTAGTGGACGTTCATCAATTCCTACGCCTACTAAGCGTAGAGAATCTGTACAAAGAAAATTACGTTTGATTGATTGTGATAAAAATAATCTTAAAAATATTTCAGTTGACTTTCCATTAGGTAGATTAGTTGCTGTTACTGGTGTTAGTGGGAGCGGTAAAAGTACTTTAGTTAATGAATTACTTCATCCTGCTTTAAATCATTCTTTAGGATTAAAAGTTCCTTTCCCAAAGGGCTTAAAAGAACTTAAAGGAATTAAATCAATTGATAAAGTTATTGTTATTGATCAATCTCCTATAGGTAGAACTCCAAGATCAAATACAGCTACTTATACAGGAGCATTTGATCCTATACGTCAAATTTTTGCTGCTTCTGTTGAAGCTAAAGCAAGAGGATATCAAGCTGGTCAATTTAGTTTTAATGTCAAAGGTGGAAGGTGCGAAGCATGTCGTGGTCAAGGGGTAAATGTAATTGAAATGAACTTTCTCCCAGATGTTTATGTCCAATGTGATGTTTGCAAAGGTGCACGATTTAATCGAGAGACTCTCCAAGTTAAATATAAAAACTATTCAATTTCTGATGTATTAGAAATGACTGTTGAGCAAGCAGTTGATGTTTTCTCAGCGATACCACAAGCTGCAGATAGATTAAGAACATTATTAGATGTTGGTCTTGGTTATATCAAGCTTGGTCAACCCGCTCCAACTTTATCTGGCGGAGAAGCACAGCGAGTAAAACTTGCTACTGAGTTATCAAGAAGGGCAACGGGAAAAACTCTTTATTTAATTGATGAGCCAACAACTGGTTTGAGTTTTTATGATGTTCACAAATTAATGGATGTCATTCAAAGATTAGTAGATAAAGGAAATTCAATTATTGTTATTGAACATAACCTTGATGTAATTCGATGTGCTGATTGGATTATTGATATGGGTCCTGAGGGTGGTAATAGAGGAGGTGAAATTATTTCAATGGGAACTCCTGAAGACGTTGCTTCAGATTCAAAAAGTTATACAGGAAATTATTTAAAAAAAGTCTTAAAGCTTCATTCATCTGAAAAATCTTAAATACTTTTAAATATTGTGTACATATTTCTTCATGTTAAAATATTGTTTGTAAAACTTTTTAGATAAACATCACTCATAGCCTTGTTTTTTTTGAGTTTCTATATAGTTGAAAAATATGTAATGCTTTCTTTATGTTTGAAAGCCCAAAAATCAATTATTTGTTTTTAAATTTTTATAGAGGTTTTGTTTGGGATTAAGACTTCTACATTTAAATTTACATGGTTTAATCCGTTCGCATGATCTTGAGTTAGGTAGAGATCCTGATACAGGAGGGCAAACTTTATACGTTTTAGAATTAGTAAAAGGTTTAGCGGCAAGGCCTGAAGTTGATAAAGTTCAGCTTTTTACTCGATTAATTGTTGATCGACGAGTATCTTCTGATTACTCTAAGCCAGTTGAGCATATCTCTCCTTCGGCTGAAATTATTAGATTTCCTTTTGGTCCTAAGCGTTATATAAGGAAAGAACTTTTATGGCCATATTTAGATGATTTGGCTGATCAAATAGTTCAAAGATTGCAGACAGAAAAGGCTTTGCCTGATTGGATTCATGCTCATTATGCAGATGCAGGTTATGTAGGTGCTTTGGTAAGTAGAAGGTTAGGTTTGCCATTGGTTTTTACTGGCCACTCTTTAGGTCGTGAAAAACTTAGAAGATTATTAGCTGCGGGCGTGGATCATGATCAAATAGAGCAAACTTATTCAATTAGTAAAAGAATTGATGCAGAAGAATTAGCATTAGCGCATGCAAATTTACTCATAACAAGTACACGTCAAGAGTCACAAGAGCAATATTCACGCTATGGAAAATTTAATTCAAAAGATGTAGAAATTATTCCACCAGGTGTTGATTTAAATCGTTTTCATTCAATAGATCTGAATTTAAATGAAAAAGATAAAGAATTAGAAAAGCTTTTTCAACCTTTTTTGAGAAATACAAATCTTTCTCCTTTGTTAGCTATATCAAGAGCTGTAAGAAGAAAAAATATTCCTGCATTGCTTGAAACTTATGGACGTTCCCCAGTTTTGCAACAAAGACATAATCTTATTTTAATTTTAGGGTGTCGAGAGGATTCACGTCAGCTTGATAAACAACAAAGAGAAGTATTCCAACAAGTCTTTGAATTAGTTGACAAATATAATTTATATGGAAAAGTTGCTTATCCAAAACATCATAAAAGAGAGCAAATACCTTCAATTTATCGCTGGGCTGCGAATAAAAAAGGATTGTTTGTTAACCCTGCTCTGACCGAGCCTTTTGGTTTGACATTATTAGAGGCGGCTGCTTGTGGATTGCCAATGGTAACTACTGATGATGGTGGGCCCAGAGATATTTTGTCGCGATGTGAAAATGGCTTACTTGCTGATGTCACTGATTTAGAAGCATTTCAAGATGCTTTAGAAACGGCAGGTTCAAATTCGTCTTTATGGAAAACTTGGAGTAATAATGGTGTGGATGCTGTGAGCAGGCATTTTAGTTGGGATGCGCATATTTGTAATTACATAGCATTGATGCAAAAGCGTTTAAAATTTCTTGCTCCACGTCATTGGACATTGGCCAATACAAAACAAAATAGTCCAATTGGTGAGAAATTATTACTTCTTGATTTAGATAGTTATCTAGAGCAATCTGAATCTAAAGTTTTAGAAAACCTGAGACAAAACTTAAAAGATAGTTCATTAAAATCTGGACTTAAATTGGGGATTTTAACTGGGCGATCTCTTCAGGCTGCTCGTTATAGATTTTCAGAATTGCATTTACCTGATCCTGTTGTATGGGTATGTCAAGCTGGAACTGAAATTTATTATGGTAATGAAAATAAGTCAGATATTTTTTGGCAAGATTCAATTTCAGTTGATTGGAATCGCAAAGGAGTGGAAAAAGCTTTGTTTGATTTAAAAGATTATTTAAAGCTTCAACATTCTGATCAGCAAGGTTCTTTTAAGATAAGTTATTTACTCAAAGAATCAGGTGAGGCAATTTTGCCTTTAGTACGTAAAAAAATTAGGAAATATGGATTTGCGGCTTCACCACATTTAAAATGCCATTGGTACCTAGATGTCGTTCCTTTGCGGGCTTCAAGGGCAGAAGCTATTAGATTTTTGATTTTACGTTGGGGTTTATCATTAGAAGACGTTTTGATTGTTGCTACTGAACAAGGTGATGATGATTTGATAAGAGGAATGACAACCGCTGTTGTCCCTAGTGAGCATGATTCGTCATTAGAACGCTTTAAATCACAACAAAGGGTTTTCTTTGCAAATTCAACTCAAGATAGTGTTAATGAGGGATTAAAACATTTTCGATTTTTGAAAAATAATTAATTCTTTTTATATTTTTAATCTTCAAGTATTAATGTTAGTTGTTGATATGGGGGCTCTTCACTGATAAATCCCCAATCATTAAAGATTTTTGGATCTGTGTGAGTAATTATTTGACGTTTATTTTTTTTTTCTACTTTAAAACCTTCTATTGACATTTTTCTCATTAGTCTTGCAGATTCTTCAAAACGAGCAGCCATAGAATCTAGAGTCTCGCAGTCATTGGTTAAGCCTTCCTCTTTCCAAGTAAAATAAGTCATATTTTCAATTTTAAATTGAAGGGGTACTAAAAAAAATTAGATTTATTATCACTAATATTAATGTGATAAGCCAAAAACTTCCTACAATTACAATTTCGTTGTTACCTTTTAATTCAAAATGGTGATGTATTGGTGTCATTAAAAAAAATTTATAACCTTTTCCATAGAGTTTTTTAGTAATTTTAAAAATACTAACTTGTATTATTACTGATATTGATTCTGCGGCAAGGATTCCACCCATAATTAATATAGACCATAGGTTATTTGTTATTAAGCCTATCCCACCCAAGCATGCTCCGATAGCTAATGAACCTGAATCTCCCATAAATAATTTTGCAGGATATTTGTTGAGAACAAGAAAACCCATGCATGCCCCAGCCATAACTATACAAATGATTGCTAGAGAATGATTCTGACCTTGATTTTCTATTAAAATATCAATAGCTAAGCCTGTAAAAATTAATACACTACACCCACTTAATAAACCATCTAATCCATCAGTCAAATTAGTTGAATTGCTTTCCGCTAATAGTACAAATAATCCCAGCGGAAAAACCAAATATCCTATATTTATTTCTTTATTTGCTATTAAGATATTATGAGAAATATAATCATTTGATGCACATATAATAATAAAAATTAGACTTACAAATAATTGTAATATTAATTTTTGATTAGAAGTTAGACCTATATTTAATTGTTTTTTTAAGCTTAGCAAGTCATCTACTAAGCCAATCAACATAAAAAATATAATCAGTAAACTTAATGTTAGGATGATATCGTAATTATGTTGGCCAAAATATAAAATATTCGTTATTATTAATCCTAGTGGAACAACAAAAATACCTCCCATTGTTGGAGTTCCTTTTTTATTTAAATGATTTGATGGCCCTTCTTCTCTAATAATTTGTTTTATTTTAATTTTATTTAATTTAGGTATACCTAGAGAAGTAACAACAATAGATAATACAGTTGTAATTATAAATGGAGCTAATAAATTATTGTTTGGATAATAAATATCAAAAAAAATACAGACTATTATGATTATACTTAGTAAAATTAATACTTGATAATTACTACTTTTAAATAATAATTTAAATTTTTTCTTATCTTTATTCAAAACTTATCTAATATCTTTACTCTTCCCATTCTTCATCTGTTGTTTCTTCTTCAGCCTTATAATCTTCTTTTTCACCCATTAAAGCTGAAAGCTCCTCTTCTTCAATTGTGCTTATTTCTTGATCATTTGAGTCTTCATCGGAAACTAATCTCCCACTGCTTTCTAACCATGACAATAAATCTGGTTCTTCTCTGAGTGGGAGAACTGGGGCAGGCTCTTGCCTTCCATAACGAGTTAGAGCTGGGTTAATACCGTCTAAATCGGCTAAATCGATTTTTTCGAGATCGCTCATATCAAAATTTTATTCGATGAATTAACATAATGCATTATGGATTAAATTTCTAACATTTATGCTGACTTCAAAGCTCACATTAATGTCTTTAACATGGATTTTGGCTTTGTTCGTGAGTATTTCTCTTCGTATAGCTGGAATTGTTCATCCTCGCCCATTTTTTATAAATGATTTTTTAATATGGTTATTGGTATTTGGACCCTCTTTATGTCTTCTAATTTATTTTTCCCTTAAGAGGGCTTTTTTTACAATTAATTCTGTAAATTAAATTGAGTTTTTAAGATGGTTACAAAATTTCTTATTTATTTTATTTTTACCTCAAATAAGGATGCCCAAAATTCTTTGTTTTTTGGTAGAGATATCAATACTTGGTTAATTTATGTTCTAGTTTTTTTTGGATTAACTTTTTTGGCTTTTGCCTGGGTATGGCTTTCAGGTTTCTTAGAAGAAAGGGTATCTGGGAAATCTATTAAACAGCCATGGGAGTAGTTTTTTGAAAAATTTTACAGCAATTGTTAGTATTTAGAATTTTGCAAAAGATAAATTTAATTTTATTGAACCAGGATTGATTATTTAAATCTATATATATAGTCCAATAGTTCTCTATATTTACTAAAAGAATTGAAATCTCTTAAAAGAGACAAAATCATATGGGAAGAGCAAGAAAGGTTGTTTTAGCCTATTCAGGAGGAGTAGATACAAGTGTTTGTATTCCTTATTTGAAAAAGGAATATGGCGTTGAGGAAGTAATTGCTTTTGCCGCGGATCTTGGCCAAGGTGATGAGCTTGATGCAATTAAGAAAAAGGCGATCTCAGCGGGAGCTTCTCAATCTCTTGTTGGCAATTTAGTTATGCCTTTTATAAAAGACTTTGCGTTCCCAGCAATTAGATCGAACGCTTTATACCAAGGGAAATATCCCCTTTCAACTGCATTAGCTAGACCATTAATTGCTAGAAAACTTGTTGAGATTGCTAGGGAATTAAATGCTGATGGAGTGGCGCATGGGTGTACTGGTAAAGGTAATGATCAAGTTCGTTTTGATGTGACTATTGCTGCTTTGGCTCCTGACTTGAAATTATTGACACCAGCTAGGGAATGGGGAATGAGCCGCGAAGAAACTATTGCTTATGGAGAGAAATATGGAATTGTTCCACCTGTTAGTAAAAAAAATCCTTACTCCATTGATTTAAATCTTTTGGGTAGAAGCATTGAGGCTGGACCTCTCGAAGATCCATATGTAATGCCATCTGAGGAGGTTTTTGGTATCACTTCTTCATTTTCAAATGCACCTGATGAGCCTGAGCTTGTGGAAATTAGTTTTGAGAATGGAAATCCAGTTGCTATTAATGGGGAAGGATTGGATCCAGTATCAATTATTAAAAAGGCCAATATTATTTCAGGAAAGCATGGCTTTGGAAGATTGGACATAATTGAAGATAGGGTAGTAGGAATAAAAAGTAGAGAAATCTATGAAACACCAGGTTTACTTTTATTAATTAAAGCTCACCAAGAAATAGAGAGTTTGACCTTACCTGCAGATTTATTAAGTACTAAATTTAGGATTGAAAGACAGTGGGCTGAATTGGTGTATCAAGGCTTTTGGTTTAGTCCTCTAAAAGAAGCTTTGGATGCATTTATTAATAACTCTCAGAAACAAGTAAATGGAACAGTGAAAATTAGGCTTTTCAAGGGAAATGCTGATGTTGTGGGTCGTCAGTCCATTAAAAATAGTTTATATATTTCAGATATGTCCACATATGGTCGAGAAGACAAGTTTCAACACAAATCAGCTGAAGGGTTTATTTATGTATGGGGATTACCTAGTCGCATTTGGTCTTGGATAAATAAATGAAATTAATTATTGGATACTTCTAAGCTTTTACTTCACTCTTTTGAATCTTCTTCTTTGTTGTCTTTCTCTTTATTTGTTGATTCGGTTTTTTCTTTAACTGATTTTACTTCCTCTGTTGCAGTTTCAGTTTTCTCAGCTTCTTCCTTGGAAGGTGATTTTGGAGAGGGTAAAGGTCCATCCTGTTTAACTGTCAGGTAGCGAATAACATCTTCGCTTAGCCTCATTGCTCTTTCAAGAACAGCAACTTGTTGACCATTACCTTTATGACTTAGTTGTACATATATGCCCTCTTTGTGTTTTGCAATGGGATAAGCAAGTCTTCTTTTTCCTCTCATTTGACTATCTAGTACTACAACACCTGATTCCTCAAGCATTTCACTATATTTTTTTAAATGGCTATCAACTTCTTCTTCCGGAATGTCCGGACGAAGAATGTACATGGTTTCGTAATAAGGTTTTTCTGACATAGAAATTCCGACAAGGACTAAATGGCTCAAAAGAGCGGCGGATTTCTAATCTTATACTGACGCGGTAACTTTTCACAATTGCATTTTTGTTGCTTTGCTGATTCCTGGTAAATCAGGTTCATTTCCTTGTAAACAAGACCAAATACAATAAGCAATTATTGAGCCAATACTGATTAATAAAGTACTTGAAAATGTTCTTATGATTAATGTATTTCCAAACGGACTAAAGAAAATTTGAAATATAAAGGTAATTATTATTATTCCTATATTTATTAATAAAGATTGAAGTGCATTGAAACGTAAAAAATAGGATACTTTATTGTTTCTTACTAGTCCAATGAAGATAGCTAAAAATAGTAATAAATTTCCAAAAGGTATGGATCTTTCTATCAAAATAATAGGAATTGCTGGTATTTGAATAATTTGGGTGAAAGGATATTTAATATACAGATGATTACCAAATATAAGGCTATCTGACCATGGAATTATGTAAAGAACAATTCCTAATACTTTTCCTCCAACTGAAGGCATAATTAATTTAAATTTTCTTTTACATTAAACCATTAAATGTTTTTTTGCAGACGATTTCATTGTTTCAACAGGTACATTGTCAAAGCCACTCCATAGCTTTATCGATAAGGCACCCTGATGAACAAGCATATCAAGTCCATCAATTGTTAAACAGTTTTTTTTGTTTCCAATCTCTAACCAGCTTGTTGGTCTAGGGGTATAAATTAAGTCATATAATATTGTTTTATTACTAATATTATTCCATATTGCGTACCCAAGAGGAATATTTTCTTCTACATTATTTTTTTTATTCATACCAATTGGAGTTGTATTAATAATTAAGCTTGCTTCCTGAATATAAGGTGTAACATCTAATTTTTGATTATTAACTCCTTCAATACTTGTATTATTCTTGCTGCAGATATTTTTCATATCATTTATAAAAATCTTTAAAGAATTTTCACTTCTACCAATTATTGTAATTTGTTTCAGTTTTAATGTAATTAATCCCATTACAACTGCTCTAGCACTTCCTCCAGAGCCAATTACAATGACTCTTTTATTTCTTAAATCTTGATTTTTTAATGGCATAAGAAAACCCTCAACATCAGTATTCGCTCCGATCCATTGATTATGATTTTCTGGAATTAATGTATTTACTGCTTGGATTTTATTTGCAATTTCAGTAAATTTATTACAAGCTTTTAAAATTTCTTGTTTATGAGGAATAGTTATATTTAATCCTTTGCAATTTATAAGTCTTAATGTTTTTGCTATTTGCGTTAATTTGCTTTTCTCGCATGGGATTGCTAAATAACACCAATCAAGCCCCATTTCTTGATATGCAGCATTGTGCATGACTGGGGATAGCGAATGATTTACTGGTTGTCCAAGAAGTCCTACCAGATGAGTTTTTCCAGTGATAGTGCTCATTTTTTACTCATAGTGAATCAAGAATGCCTTGAGGCTGTTCGGGAACCACGCCTCGCCTCAAAGTGGTTCCTCTGACGAGGATGTGAGTTAAAGAAAGAAAACTTAAGGAGCGCTTCACTCATGGGGAAGGTTGTTGGAATCGATCTTGGAACTACAAATAGTTGTGTAGCAGTTATGGAAGGTGGTAAGCCTACTGTAATAGCAAATGCTGAGGGATTTAGAACCACACCATCTGTTGTTGCGTACACAAAAAACCAGGATCAATTAGTCGGTCAAATTGCGAAACGTCAAGCGGTTATGAATCCCGAAAATACTTTTTATTCATCAAAAAGATTTGTTGGACGCCGAGTTGATGAAGTAAACGATGAATCTAAAGAAGTTAGCTATGGAGTCGAGAAAGCAGGATCAAATGTCAAATTGAAATGTCCAATCCTAGACAAACAATTCTCTCCTGAAGAAGTTAGTGCTCAGGTCTTAAGAAAACTCTCTGATGATGCTGGAAAATATCTTGGAGAGACAGTAACTCAGGCTGTTATTACAGTTCCTGCTTATTTCAACGATTCGCAGCGTCAGGCAACTAAAGATGCAGGGAAAATTGCTGGATTAGAAGTTCTCAGAATTATTAACGAGCCTACTGCTGCTGCACTTGCGTATGGTTTGGATAGAAAAAGCAACGAGAGAATATTAGTTTTTGATTTAGGGGGAGGTACTTTTGATGTATCAGTTCTGGAAGTAGGTGATGGAGTTTTTGAAGTTCTCTCTACATCAGGTGACACTCACTTAGGAGGAGACGATTTTGATAGAGTTATTGTTGATCATTTGGCTGCAACATTTAAGGGTAATGAAGGTATTGATTTACGCCAAGATAAACAAGCACTTCAACGTCTAACGGAAGCAGCAGAGAAAGCCAAGATAGAGCTATCTAATGCAACTCAAAGTGAAATTAATCTTCCATTTATTACAGCTACTCCAGAAGGACCTAAACATCTTGATTTAACCCTCACAAGAGGAAAATTCGAGGAACTTGCCTCTAACCTTATTGATCGCTGTAGGGTTCCTGTAGAGCAAGCCTTGAAAGATGCAAAATTATCTACCGGAGAAATAGATGAGATTGTCATGGTTGGTGGATCTACTCGAATGCCAGCAGTTAAAGAGTTAGTTAAAAGAGTTACAACCAAAGATCCAAATCAAACAGTTAATCCAGATGAAGTTGTAGCTGTTGGAGCAGCTATTCAAGGAGGCGTTCTAGCTGGAGAGGTAAAAGATATTTTGCTACTTGATGTAACTCCTCTGTCTCTAGGGGTGGAGACTTTAGGAGGTGTTATGACAAAAATGATTTCCAGAAACACCACAGTTCCTACAAAAAAGGCTGAAACTTACTCAACTGCTGTTGATGGGCAAACAAATGTAGAAATTCATGTTTTGCAAGGTGAACGTGAAATGGCTTCCGACAATAAAAGTTTGGGTACATTTCGTTTAGATGGAATTCCTCCCGCACCTCGAGGTGTCCCTCAAATTGAGGTAACTTTTGATATTGATGCAAACGGAATCCTTAGTGTCACTGCAAAGGATAAAGGGAGTGGTAAAGAGCAAAGTATTTCTATTACAGGTGCATCAACTTTGTCTGATAACGAAGTTGACAAAATGGTTAAAGACGCAGAAATGAATGCTTCTGCGGATAAAGAAAAGCGTGAAAAAATTGATATAAAAAATCAAGCTGAAACACTTGTTTATCAAGCTGAAAAACAAATTGGTGAACTTGGTGACAAAGTGGATGAAACAGCCAAAAACAAAGTTGAAGAAAAACGAATCAAGTTGAAAGAAGCAGTTGAAAAAGATGATTATGAATCTATGAAGTCATTAGTGGAGGAGCTCCAGCAAGAGTTGTATTCATTAGGAGCTTCTGTGTATCAACAAGCAAATGCTGCTTCACAAGCTGCTGATGATTCCAATTCTGATTCGAAAAATGATGGTGATGACGTGATTGATGCTGAATTTACTGAGACAAAATAAATTAATAATTTTATTTTAATTTTTATTGTTTTCGATTTTAAGTCCAATCCATTCAGCGCATGAAGGAGCTAACAAAATACCATTTCTGTAGTGACCAGTATTAATTAATAATCCAGGTTCAAATTCTTTTAGTAATGGAGCAGCTTCATTCTTTGGCCTGGCTCTTATTCCGTTCCATTCATTACAGATAATGGCTTCTTTGATCCACGATGGAGCGATATTATTCATGTTTAACATCTTTTGCTTATGAGATAGACTCGCTACCGTACCGCTTTCAATAGTTGCTCCCATCAAAATATGATTAGGTTTATGGTGTATAAAGTTTATAGATTGATAGTTTAATATCGCAGGCCATTGATGCCAATTAGAATTTGGATTCTTTAATTCTAATTCGATTACTTGACCTAATATTGGCTCTAAAAGTATTTCATGCCCTAACGGCTTTAAAAGCTTTTGAGTATTTAACGCAGAACAAAGTACGATATAATCTTGATTAAGATATTGCTTGCTGTTTAAATCAATTCTCCAACTTTTATTGAATATATTTCTATTTTTGCTTATTTTGATTACATGATCTTCAATTTTATTTACCTTCATTTCATCTAATTTTAACATTAGTGACTTTATTAATTTAATAGGATTTAACCGACCATCTTCATGAGAGATTAAGCCACCTATTAATGTTTTTTCAAAGTTTGAACTCCAGAGTTCTAAAGAATTTTTAGATAAAAGTTCAATTCCATATTCCTTTTTATTCTTACTAATTTCAATCATAGATTGATATTCTTTTTCTGAATTAGCTAATTTAATTAATGGTTTTTCTAGTTTAATATTAGACTCTAAATAATCTATCTCAATAAGCCATTCTTTCCATAATTTCATACTTTTATTACGTAGCATAAAAGCTTTTCCTTTTGATCTTTTATAGATATTTCCCATAAGTACACCTAAAGCAGCTTGTGTACCATTTTTTGGGCTTAGAATTTTTATTTCTGAGTTGATATTTGGATCAATTAGATTTACTTTATAACCTTTTTTAGACAGATGAAATGCAGTTGTGATTCCAGCTATCCCACTACCAATTACTGAAATTTCGATTAAATTTTTTTTTGCTTTTTGATTATTCATTTGCACAAATGCTATTAAATTTGCTTGTTAATCTGCAATGAGTGGTCTAAAAAAGAGAATAGCTTGTTGAATATAGCTGGAGTGAACATCAAAACAGTTATCTTGCAGTTCATTTGCCCTGACAAGCCAGGGCTTGTAAGCGATTTGTCAAGTTGGATCGCAAGTAAAAATGGTAATATTAGACATGCGGATCATCATACAGATGCTGACGCAAAATTGTTTCTTAGTCGAATTGAGTGGGATTTAGATGGTTTTTTGCTTGATAAAAATGAAATAAATTCCGAGGTAATTTTACTTGAGCAGCGCTTGAATGGAAAAGCAGTGCTAAGTTTTTCTGATGATTTCCCCAATGTTGCAATCTTCGTGAGTAAGCAGAGCCATTGCTTGGTTGATCTTTTATGGAGAGTTAAAGCAGGTGAATTAAGTATGAATGTTCCTTTAGTTATTTCTAATCATTCAGAATTAGAGGAGATTTGTTCAAGTTTTGCTATTCCTTTTAAACTCATAAAAGTAGATCAATCTAATAAAGCGGATTCAGAAAGACAAATTTTAGATTTATTAAATGAATATAAAATTGACTTAGGTGTTTTAGCTAAATATATGCAGATCTTAAGTAGTTCATTTTTAGAAAAGTTTCCTCATTTAATTAATATTCATCATTCTTTTTTGCCAGCCTTTAAAGGAGCTCAACCATATCATCAAGCTTGGGAAAGAGGAGTAAAATTAATTGGTGCTACGGCACATTATGTGACGAAGGACCTTGATGCTGGCCCTATAATCGAACAGACTATATCTAATGTGAGTCATCGAGATGAAGTACCAGATTTAATAAGAAAGGGCAGAGATTTAGAGCGAGTCGCTTTGGCAAGAGCTTTACGCTTGCATTTAAGGAGACAAGTTATTGTTTATAGGGGAAGAACAGCAGTATTTACATGATTAATAATGTTTACTTCTCGAATATTAGAAATCATCTATCAGACAATATTGGCTGGAAATGTTTTCAAATAGGACTAATTTTCTTGCCTTCTAGTGCATTAATTTCTTATGCATTTTTGCTTGTAGCTCTCGTTCAGGGAAGTCTTCAAAGAAGGGATCTCTATTGGAGGGAGTATTGGAATTATCCGCTAGTGTTAGTAACGTTTTTGATGATAATTGGTTGTATTCGTTCTCATACCGGTTGGCTTGCTTGGCTTGGTCTTTTTAATTGGTTTCCATTTTTCTGGTGCTTTTGGGGCCTTCAACCATATTTGTTAACTCCTGAAAGAAGAAGAAAATGTGCTTCTTTGCTGGTATTAGGAAGTCTGCCTGTTTTAATTACAGGATTTGGTCAGTTATGGCTTGGATGGGAGGGTCCTTGGCAGATTTTTGATGGTTTAATAATTTGGTTTATTTCTCCAGGAGGAGAGCCTTTAGGCAGATTGTCTGGGTTGTTCGATTACGCGAATATTGCTGCTGCATGGTTATCAGGCGTATGGCCATTATGTTTGGCTTCAGTTCTGGATCCTTTTATTCTTGGAAGAAATCGAGTTGTTTCTTGTGCTCTTTTAATTGCTTTTGTTTCAGCAATGATTTTGACTGACTCTCGAAACGCATGGGGTGCAATTGTTTTAGGACTGCCATTGGTTTTTGGTTCAGCATCATGGAGCTGGTTGATACCTTTAATGCTTATTTGCTTTCTTCCAGTGATTATTGCGGTTTTACCAGTTTTTGATTTTGGAATTCAAGAATTTGCAAGGAGTATTGTTCCTGAATCTGTTTGGATGAGACTAAATGATATGCAATTTGTTGATACTAGACCTTTTGAAGCAACACGTATTGGTCAATGGGAAATAGGATTTAATTTGATTTTTGAAAAACCATGGTTGGGTTGGGGAGCAGCAGCTTTTTCAATTCTTTATCCTTTAAGGACAGGATTATCTCATGGCCACTCTCATAATTTGCCTTTAGAATTAGCAATTAGCCATGGCGTAATAGTCTCTTTGTTGATAAATATATTTGTGTTTAGCTTATTATTAATTTCTTCCTTTTATGGATTATTTAATAATTTAAATCTTCAAAAAAATATAATAGTTGATCGAGCTTGGTGGACTTCTACTTTAATTCTTATTTGTTTTCATGCGACAGATATTCCTTTATTTGATAGTCGAATAAATATCTTAGGTTGGATATTATTAATAGGTCTTAGATGCATGATTTATAATTCTATAAGCAATAACATTTTATTGAAAAAATTTAAAAAAGCTTTATACTAATTCTCCTTCTTCAATTGAAATTTGTCTTTCATAAATTGAATGTTCATTAAACATTCTTGCAGTTAAAAAGCTAGCTATACATGTAATCAAAAGTGGTTTGAGTATTAAAAGATCTTTAGTTAACGCGAATGCTAAAAACATTGCTGTTAATGGAGTTCTTGAGCATCCAGCTACAAATCCGCCCATTCCTGCAAAAACATAGGTTGTTGGGACATGGCCAGTTAATGCTTCTACTCCTATACCGCTAGCTAATCCTATTGCTCCTCCTAGGGTGAGCATTGGGTAAAATAAACCACCTGGGGCTCCAGATGCGGCTGCCAAACCAGACGCAAAAAATAAAACTAAAAATATACTCATTGCGACCGTAAAACTACTATTTTCGTTAACAATAATCTTTTGTAATCCTTCGATATTGTGAAAACTTTCTGGAATTATTGAATACATTGAGCCAAGTAAGAATCCGGACAAACTCATTCTTTGAATAGTTTTATTTTTAAACCATTGATTTCCTAGGATTTGCATCTTTAAAACATATTGGCTATACATTTCTGCTAAGAATCCCAATAGGATTCCTAAAACTATTAAGTATAAAAAATCTATCGGAAAGAATTCGATTACTGGTGTATATGCTCTCTCTAATTGAAAACCTAAATTATTAATAAATCCACCAGCTTTTTGATCTAGTCCAATCGCTTGCAAAATATCAGCGCAACTGTCAGCCCAGAATGTTGTTACTACTACCAGTAACAGGACTACTGGTCTGGCTGAATTTAGAAGTTCTTCGATTGCATAGACAAACCCTCCTATAGGTGCACTGAAAATTGCGGCAATTCCAGCTCCTCCTCCTGCTGCAACTATGACTCTGCGAAATGAAATAGGGGCTTTTAGCCATTTAGCCATTTTCCAGGCAACAGATCCTCCCATTTGTACTGCTGGGCCTTCTGGGCCTAGTGGAAATCCACTGCCAATAGCAATTATTCCAGCAAATAGTTTTATGATTCCAACTCTTAATCCCATAGGGACTGGCTTATGGCGAAGAAATGCAATGATGTGACTTACTCCTGCTCCTTTTGCAGCAGGGGCAAAATTTTGAATGAGTGATCCTGAAATCAATCCTCCTAATGCTCCTAAGATTGGTAAAACTATCCATCTAGGGATATATGCAAGAAGATTTAATCGATAATCTTCTAATGCATGAATTCCAGTTTTAAATAATATTCCTGTTAATGCTGCTCCTAAACCCGTAAGTATGAGAGCAAGAATTACATTTAGCCATTTCCTTTCAAGCAGTTTTTTTATACTTTGACTTGATTTCTTTTTAATGGTAATTGGACTTTTGATCATTTAACTCAATTTAGGTTTGTAAAATAGAGGCCTCTTCGTCTTTTGTTATTACACGGCCATCTTCGATAAAGTTTGGTATTTCATTAAAGTTTAAGTATCTGTAAATTTCGTCAGTTAAAGGGGAAACTTTTTTGGAAGCTATCTCAAGATATTCATCAGTGCTAGGGATATGACCCAACAAAGCGCAAACAGCAGCTAGTTCTGCACTTCCTAAGAACACCTGAGCTCCTTTCCCTAATCTGTTGTTGAAATTTCTTGTACTGGTTGAGAAAACAGTTGAATTATCTTCTACACGAGCTTGATTGCCCATGCATAAAGAACAACCAGGCATTTCCATTCGGCTACCAGCTTTTTCGAAGATCTCGTAGTATCCTTCTTTTTTCAAAATTTCTTCGTCCATTCGTGTTGGCGGACACACCCATAATCGTGCTGATATCTTCCCTTCTCCTTCGAGAATTTTTGCAGCAGCTCGATAATGTCCAATATTTGTCATACAGGAACCAATAAAAACCTCTTGGATGGGAGTGCCTGCGACTTCGCTTAAAAGTTTGACGTTATCAGGGTCATTAGGACAAGCTAAAACAGGTTCTTTCAGTTCATTCAAGTTTATTTCTATGATTTCTGAGTATTGAGCATTTGAGTCTGCTAATAGTAAATCTGGTTTTTTTAACCAATCTTCCATTTCTTTAATTCTTCTACTTATTGTTCTTGCGTCTTTATATCCCCTAGCAATCATATTTTTAAGTAAAACAATATTGCTTTTTAAATATTCACTGATTGTTGATTCAGAGAGTTGAATAGTACATCCAGCACAAGATCTTTCTGCACTTGCATCAGTCAACTCAAAGGCTTGCTCTAATTTTAGGTTAGGAAGACCTTCAATTTCTAATATTTTTCCATTAAACACATTAACTTTGTTTGCTTTTGCGACTGTCAGAAGACCTTCTTGTATAGCCATCCACGGAATGGCATTAACTACATCTCTTAAAGTGACTCCAGTTTGTAAAGACCCTTTAAAACGTACAAGAACTGACTCCGGCATATCTAAAGGCATGGATCCAATGGCTGCAGCAAATGCGACAACTCCCGAACCTCCTGGAAATGAGATGCCCAATGGGAATCGTGTATGACTATCGCCACCAGTGCCGACGGTGTCAGGTAAAAGCATCCTATTTAGCCAACTGTGAATAATTCCATCACCGGGTTTTAATGCTATTCCTCCTCTTTCAGCAAAAAAATCAGGGAGTTCTTTTTGAGTTTGGATATCAATTGGCTTGGGATATGCTGCCGTATGACAGAAACTCTGCATGACTAAATCAGCAGAAAATCCTAAACAGGCTAATTCTTTCATTTCATCTCTAGTCATCGGACCAGTAGTATCTTGACTACCAACGGTTGTCATTATTGGCTCACAACTTGAACCAGGAAGCACGCCTTTTAAACCGCAAGCTTTTCCAACCATTTTTTGAGCTTGTGTAAACCCATGCTTTGTTGCAGGTGGCTGACCAGGACGAATAAAAAGAGTAGAGGGAGGAAGCTTTAATTTTATTCTAACTTTGTCTGTTAAAGCTCTTCCAATCATTAAAGGAATTCGCCCACCTGCTCTTACTTCATCAGTAATAGTTTGTGGTTTCAAGTCAAATTTTGATAGAAGTTCTCCACCGTTTGTTTCATTTTCACTTCTTCTAACTTCTCCTTTGTAAGGAAAAATAGTAATTACATCTCCTGTTTTGAGATTTCTTACATCGCATTCAATTGGAAGTGCGCCTGAATCTTCAGCAGTATTAAAGAAAATTGGAGCAATTTTGCCTCCTATTACAACACCACTCCCTCGTTTGTTTGGTACGTAAGGTATGTCTTGTCCTGTATGCCAAAGGACAGAGTTGATTGCTGATTTGCGAGAGCTTCCTGTTCCAACTACATCGCCAACATAAGCAATCGCATGTCCTTTCTCTTTTAATTTTTTAATAGTGCTTAAACCATTTGGATCTCGAGTCTCTAGCATCGCTAGAGCATGTAAAGGGATATCCGGTCTTGTTGTCGCATGAGTTGCGGGAGAGAGGTCGTCTGTATTTGTTTCTCCCTCAACTTTAAATACTGTTACTGTTATTTCCTCAGCTAAAGGTTGTTTGTTGGTGAACCATTCTCCATTAGCCCAGCTACTTATAACTTTTTCTGCAAAAATATTATTTTTTGCTAATTCTAAAATATCATTTAGTGCATCATAAACTAAAAGAGTATTACATAATGCATTAGAGGCTGAAGCTGCTAATTCTTTATTACTAGATTTTAGTATTTCAATTAATGCTGCTACATTATATCCGCCAATCATTGTACCCAAAAGTTCAGTTGCTTTTAAAGGAGTTACTAACGGACTTTTTAATTCTTCTTGAGCAATTGAGCTAAGCCAAGTCGCTTTGACATAAGAGGCTTGATCAACTCCAGGAGGAATTCGATTAACAAGAAGATCAAGTAAGAAGTTTTGATCGAATTCTTTATCTGGTTTTTCTAATAACTCTGTTAAATCTTTAGTCTGTTTTGCATCTAAAGGTAGCGGAGGGATCCCTAGTGCTTCTCTTTCTGCAACATGTGATAGGTAATTTTTTAGCATTTTTAAATCTCAATAGAGAATGTATTTGAGTGAGCGTCTTTTGTGTTCATTGTTTACAACAGCATGTTTCTTGAATAAAAATTCAGATAATGCAACTTATTACCCCCCTATGACTGATACTTCTCTAATCTTATATCTATGATCACGCTTTAAATGTCCACCTCATCATATTTTTCAATGGTGGATAGCACCTCTGACCTTCATGTGGTCGAGACTCGTCCATTAATGTCACCAGCATTACTTCATAGAGATTTGCCTTTAGATAAGGCAGCTTCCGAAGTTGTATCTACTACTCGAAAAAAAATTCAATCAATTCTTCATGGTATTGATCCAAGAATTTTGGTGATTGTTGGACCATGCTCTGTTCATGATGTTGATGCTGCTATTGAATATGCAAATCGCCTAGCTCCATTGAGGGAGAAATATAGACAGAATTTAGAAATTGTAATGCGCGTTTATTTTGAGAAACCTCGCACAACTGTTGGTTGGAAAGGACTTATAAATGATCCTCATCTTGATGATTCTTACGATATTAATACTGGTTTAAGAAAGGCAAGAGGTCTATTACTTGATTTAGCCAAAAAAGGAATGCCTGCAGCAACTGAATTACTTGATCCAGTTGTTCCTCAATATATTGCTGATTTAATTAGTTGGACCGCTATTGGAGCAAGAACGACAGAGAGTCAGACTCATCGTGAAATGGCTTCTGGATTATCAATGCCGGTTGGTTATAAGAATGGTACTGATGGGACTGCAACAATAGCGATTAATGCAATGCAAGCAGCTTCAAAACCTCATCATTTTTTAGGAATTAATAACGATGGTCACGCTTCGATAGTGAGTACTACAGGCAATCCAGATGGTCATCTTGTTCTAAGAGGCGGTAAGAATGGAACTAATTATCATCTTGATGCAATTAATTTAATTGCAGATGAATTGGCACAATTTAAGATGCCTGGAAGAGTGATGGTTGATTGTAGTCATGGCAACTCAAATAAGGATTTTCGTAGACAATCAGAAGTTTTACGGGATGTTGCATCACAGTTAAAAGGTGGATCAAAGAACGTAATGGGCGTCATGATTGAAAGTCATCTTGTTGAGGGTAATCAGAAATTAAATTCAGATTTGTCAAAACTGACATATGGACAAAGTGTTACGGATGCATGTATAAACTTTTCTACAACTGAAGCTTTATTAGAGGAACTAGCTGAATCTGTAAAATAAGATTTTTTAATTTACTAGCTTCCTACTAACCAGATAGCTATACCAGTTACACCAATAGGAACAGTTATATTATCAATTCCCCAAGGACTTATTTGTTCTAAAAAAGTTGCTATGAGTGATATGACAATAATTTCTAGAGGAAGTATATTTAGATGATTAATTGAAGAGATTGTTGCAGTCAAAAAAGCTACTGTAAAAACCATTGTTAAAGTTCCTGCTATTGATTTTGTTTGTCCTAATACTGACCATTTGGGAGAGTTAATTGATCTTCCAATTAAGCCTGCTAATCCATCACCAAAAGCCATTGATAGGACTCCTATCGAAATAGATGAGGCGTAGCTAGGCCAGAATCCTAATAATAAAAGTGTGATACTAATACCATATGCAATTGTTCCAAAACTTTTTCTTTCTATATCCTCAATGGCTGGTAATAAACGGTATTGATAATTCATACCTAAGGCTATAGTTACAAGCAATGCAGAAAAGAAAGCTATATCCTTTGGAATATTAAAGAACCAAGCTAATAGAATAACTGGTCCTGTACCAATATGAATGATTTTTCTACTTAACTCATCTTTTTGAGGAAAATATTTTTTACATAAAAATGCAATTAATAAAATTGTTATTATCCATAACGCAATAATAACAATAGCTATTTGAATAGGCAATTTTATGCAGCTTTTTGATGAGTAGTCATTACCCTCAGTTTCAAAATTGCTTTTGCCTCAAGTTGTCTTACACGTTCTCGCGAAACATTGATTTGTCTTCCAATTTCAGCAAGCGTAAGTGGCTCTTCTCCATCAAGGCCAAATCGAAGTCTCATGATTTTTTGTTCTCTTTCATTTAACTGAGATAACCATCCACCAAGGTGTTCTTTTTGAATACTTCTGTCCATCCCTTCCATCGGTTCATCATGATTTGGATCTGGAATTAATTCTCCTAGAGTACTGCGATCCTCCTCTCCTCTTGCATGAGCATCAAGAGATGCGCATGGCGCACTTTGTGATACAAGATCCTCTAGATCTTGAGGCTCAATTCCCATTGCACTAGCCAACTCTAATCGATTTGGTTGTCTTCCAAATCGATGTGATAATTCCCTTGAGATACGGCGCATTTTTGAAAGTTTTTCGCTGATGTGTATCGGGAGTCGAATAGTTCTAGCACTGTTATCAATCGCCCGAGTCATGCCTTGTCTTATCCACCAGTATGCATAGGTTGAAAATTTATAACCCATTGCAGGGTCGAATTTATCAACAGCTCTTTCAAGACCGATTGCACCTTCTTGGACTAGATCAAGTAACTCTAGACCTTGATTCTGATATTTCTTTGCAACGCTTACAACTAATCTCAAATTTGCAGCCATCATTCGATCTCTTGCACGTTTCCCCATTTTTATTTTGTGTTTTTGCCGTGCAGTTCTTTCTTCTTGAGGAAGGCTCATCAAATCTTTCATTTGTTGAACGTGATGAGCAAGCTCAATCTCTTCTGCAGGAGTCAACAGAGGGACTCTTCCAATACTTGTAAGATAGAAACCTATTGCATCAGTTGCTAGACGACTGCTTTGTTTTCGTGAACTTCTATTTTTTTGGCTACCTACAGTTGATGTAGATGCTTTTTCATTTTTACTTGCCGAATTAGATTTTCCTAATGAAACATCAGAAAATTCTTTGGCAGATTCCAGCGGGATCCCCATCACCCTGGCCTCTTGAAATTAGATTTATTAAGAAGTTAGCACTTATCAGCAGAAGTTGACTAATTGAAACGAAAAATTTATGTTTTTTCTGCTGATTAGGTATAAAGCGCATCAAAAAAATAGATTAAATTTTTTCAAAAAAATCTTTCAAACTTTTAATAAGCTTCTTTTTTGTATAATTTCATAATTTTATCTTGTATATATTTTTTCTTGTGATTCAAAACTTGATTTTTAGTGTAGCTACCATCACTTTGCATATTCCAAGAGTCTTTATTGTCTTCTAAATAAGAATCTAATAAGTGTTTAATTTCTTTCTTGATTTTAATATCTTCAATAGGTGTAACTGCCTCTACTCTTCTGTCTAAATTACGTCTCATCCAGTCTGCACTTCCAATAAAAACCTCTGAATTTCCATCGTTGTTAAACCAAAAAATTCTTGAATGTTCTAAAAATCTACCAATTATACTTGTTACTTTTATATTTTCGCTTAAGCCTTTTCTCTGAGGATATAGGCAGCACATGCCTCGAATGATAAGTTCAATTTTTACTCCTTCTTGAGATGCTTCATACAGTAATTTTATAATTTCAGGATCAACCAGAGAATTCATTTTAGCTATTATTTGTGCAGGTAAGCCATTTTGTGCATATTTGATCTCTCTTTTGATTAATTTTTCTATTCCATTCCTAAGAGTCACTGGAGCTACTAATAATTTTCTATAGGATTGTTGTTTGGCAAACCCTGTTAGATAATTAAATAGTTCTATAAGATCTTGTCCAAGTTCAGGTTGACAAGATAGTAAACCAATATCTGTATATGTTTTAGATGTTTTTAAATTATAGTTTCCAGTTCCAATATGAAAATATGTTCTTAATCTATTTTTTTCTTTTCTAATGACTAAAGCAACTTTTGTGTGAGTTTTTAGTCCAATTACTCCATAGACAACATGAACTCCTGATTGCTCAAGTTGCTTGGCCCATTGTATATTATTGTCTTCATCAAACCTGGCTTTGAGTTCAACTAAAGCCATTACTTGTTTTCCCTTTTCAGCGGCTCTTATTAGCGCATCAATAATTAAAGAGTCTTTTGAGATTCTATATAAAGTCATTTTTATTCCCATGACTTGTTTATCTTCAGCAGCTTGATTTATGAACTCTTCTACTGATGTTGCAAAAAGATTATATGGATGGTGGACAAGCAAATCATTTCGACGAATAATAGAAAATATACTTTTAAAATTACTGTTATTTTTTGAATCTAAATCTTCATTTTCTCTTAATTGACTATCTTTAAGTAATTTATGAGTAGTTCCTTGGTGTTCTTTAAATTTTAGTTTTGGAAGATTAATAGCCGTTAACTCTATAAGTTCATCTAGGGCTAGTAATCCTTTGATTTCATATAAATCTTCTTTCTTAACATGCATGCCTTCTTGTAAAAGATCAAGAATTATTTCTGGTGAATTCAAGGACACTTCTAGCCTTACGACTTCGCCACCTTTGCGTCGTTTGCGTAAACCTTCTTCTAGAGCACTCATTAAATCATCAGCTTCAATATCTCGAAGCTCAAGATCAGCATCTCTAGTTACACGAAAGAAAGAATATTCTTTAACCTCCATTCCAGGAAATAGCATTGATAGATTATTTGCAATAATTTGCTCAATTGGAATTCCTGTATAATATGCTGTTTCATGATTATCGAGTTCAATTGGAATACTTATAAATCTAGAAATACTTTCACCTGGAATCTTGATACGTGTAAATTGTTCTTTTTCAGTTTCTCTATCGATAATAATTGCAGCTAAATTCAAACTAAGATTGCTTATGAAAGGGAAGGGATGAGCAGGATCAACAGCTAAGGGTGTTAATATAGGAAAAATTGCATTTGTAAAATAATTATCAATCCAAATTTTTTGTGTTTCGTTTAATTCTTCATATTCAAGTATAAATAAATTATTTTTCTTCAATTCTTCTTTTATATATTTATTTGATTTATATTGCTGCTTTTCTAAAATAGGATCTAGATAATTCCTTATTGCAATAAGTTGTTCTTCGGCAGATTTTCCATCTTGGCTTTTTTTTGAGATGCCTCCATCTACTTGTGACTTTAATGAAGCAACTCTAACCATAAAAAATTCGTCTAAATTATTACTAAAAATTGAGCTGAATTTAATTTTTTCTAATAATGGTGTTTCTTCTTCTGTGGCGAGTTCTAAAACACGCTTATTAAAATCTATCCAACTCAGTTCGCGGTTAATATAAGTTTCATTATTGATGCTTGGAGTGCTCATATTTTCAACTGTATTATTAAATTTTAATTATTAGTTTAATATCTTAATCATCTATAAGTCTATGCGGTAACTTTTTTATTCTTATTATTTCTGCTAGAAATTAAAAACATAACAAATAGTAGAAGCAATATAGTTCCAAAAAATGGACTTCTTGGACCTAAAAGATCATATGAACGTCCGGCTGCTATTGCACCAAGAAACGTACCTAAACTTTGTAAACCTTGAAGATTTCCTAATACTGCACCTTGCCCAATGGAGTTTAATCTCCGAGAAATTAGCGCTCTTAAACTCGGTGTTATCACTCCCGTTCCCATTGCGAGTATTGCTACGCCAGAAAACACAAGAGGAATGGAAGTTTCTATATTTGCTAGTGTCAAAAGAATACATCCTGTTATTACAAGACCAATACCAATAAACGTTAATCTCGACTCCCCAAATTTTTTGACTAGTGGACCAATTAAAGCCCCTTGTACAATCATCGCAATTACGCCAACGACAATAAAAGCTGCACTACATAATTCAGGACTCCATTCAAATTTTTCTTTTAAATAAAGTACTAAAACAGCTGTAAAGCCATTAAATGCCATAAAGAAAACAAAAAATGATAAACAGAGTCTTCTAGCTAAAGGATTTTTAAATACAATTAATAATTGACTAATCGGATTAAGATCTCGTTTTCTTGGTAATAAATTTCTTTTACTTTTGGGCAATGTTTCAGGTAAAAACCAAATTACAAAAATCAGATTAAATATTGCAAATCCGCTAGCGACCCATACCGGTAAAGTTACACTAAACTTGGCTAGAGCAGTTCCTAATCCTGGTCCAAGAATAAAACCTAAACCAAAAGCTACTCCGATCAAACCAAAGGTTTTTGCGCGATTTTCTGGAGTTGAAATATCTGCAAGTATTGTAGTAGCAGTAGCTGCTGTACCTCCACTGATACCATCAATTATTCTTGCTAAAAATAGTAAAGATATCGGTAACATTGAGGCCCATAAAGGTAAATAATTATCCCAATTTAAGCTTACAGTTATAGCAAATAAACATATCCCTATTACTGAACCTGCAACACATGTGATCATGATTGGTTTACGACCAAAACGATCACTCATCGCTCCAATCAATGGGGCCGCAGCAAACTGAGATATTGCATAAGTTCCTGTTAGAAAACCAAGAGTTGTCGCGCTTGTGGTGAATTGCTCTAGTAAAAAAGGTAACAAAGGTAAAACAATAGTTTCACCTAATCGATCATCTAGAAGTGTTATGAAAGCTCCTAAAAGGGTGGGAATCTTTAGCCTTCTCAAAGCAAATAGCTCATAATTTATTCACCATCTCATACTGTCAGAGAATTTGGCTTCATTTAATAAAAATAGTCTAAATCGATATTTGCGAGCTTGTGAGAGTTCTGATGAAATGGATCTAAGAGAAGTTTATGAAGATGCTATTCGAACTTGCGATAAATCCTTGTATAGCCAAGAACAGATTGAAGCATGGTCAGCTTTGGCATATCTGCCTGGAATTTTAGATAAGCCTCTTAAGCAAGGCGTGGGTTGGGTGAGTTGTGTTAATACTACGATTGAAGCATTTGCTTTGAAATATCCCCATAATCGCTTGGCATTGCTTTATTGCAGAGGGCGTTCGTCACGACAGGGGCATGCTACAGCTCTATTAAATCAAATTGAGGAAGATACTCTCAAAGAAAGACCTATTACTTTAAAAACGGAGGCAAGTTTATGTAGTTATCAACTTCTTTTACGTCATGGATGGAAAATTATTGCTCCTGAGGAAATCCAAATAGGTGGTGTGCATTTTTCTCGTTATTTGATGGAAAAAACTTTGTATTAAATTTATTCTTAAAAAACTTTTAGGAATCAATATTTTCGTCACTCCAATGAATTAATTTTTCTAATTGCTTGAGAGCAAATCCTGAATTAATTACTTCTTTAGCTTTATTAATTCCTTCATTAATATCAGAGCTTATACCTGCATAAAAAAAGTAAATACCAGCATTCCATTCAAGTGCTTTTATTAAAGGACCCTCGCCATTAAGAGCTTGTAAAGCAAATCTCTTCCATTCTGTGATGTCGCTCCATTCAATATCTTTTCCAGAACATTCGTAGTCTTTGGGATGAAAAACAGTTCTAGTTCCATGTTGATTTTTGTACTGTCCAATTGTTGATGAACGACTTATTGAAAGGTCTATGCTACCTTCAAGTCCTTTGATAGTAATCACATTTTGTTCTCCCATAAGCTCTAAGGTCTTCCAATGTCTCTCTTCAGTAGGAGAATGAACATAGCCACTTATATGTAGATGATTTCCTTGATGACATGTCCAGATTAATTCCATACTGGCTAGAGGTGGTCGCTTACCTATTTGATCTCTATAAGGAATTAAATTTTCAGCTAGCGGAAAATGATCTGGCTGATGTATTAAAGCTAGGTCGTTATGGTTGAAAAAACTTTGCAGTTGTTCTATGGATAGACCGGTTAAATTTATTCCTAAGGCTTGAAAGAGTTCGTTATGGGTAACGCCATACTTCACTGGCATACGAGAACCACCATGCAAAATAACAGGCTGTTTTTGAGTTAGTAATAGTAAAGTTGTAAGAGGATAAATTGGTGCTGTTTTTTTTCGACCATCAAAAGGCATCCCAAAAAATATAGGTTGAAGTTGATTGCTGTGTGATTGAATCTTTGGCCCTAGTTCTATATAGGCATCAATCATCCCGGCTAATTCTTCAGGGATAGGACGTCTAATTCTATGTGCAATCATGAAGCCACCAATTTGTGCTGCACTTGCTTCTTCTTTCAGCATTAGCTTGAGAGCTGATTTAGTTTCTTCGCGAGTAAGACTTTTTCCTGTAAACTCACCACTACCTATTTTTTTTAAATAGGTTTTAAATTCTTCATATTTATTTGTCATTGGAGTTTATATTTCAAAGTTAAGTTGTTTTTCTGCAAGTTCTTTACGCTCAGCATTCTTTAAATTTTTAACTAAATCTAATAGGATATTTTTACTAATTTCAGTACCGATTGAACCAAGAGCCATTAGTCCATAGTATGCAGATTTATCCGAGCCTTTTTGTATTACATCGCGGATGGCTTCACAGATATCTAAGCTTTCACGTCTTTGAATTATTGTCAGTGTTTTGATCACTATCTCTTCTCTGAAATCATTTAAAGGAGATTTTGCTATGTCAAGTAAATCAGAATCAGAAAGTAAATGAGCTTTGAATTTTAATAATTCTAAACCAGCTATTTTCATTTGTTCACTTTTTTCTTCTAATGTTTTTTCAATAAGCTCAATCGGTAAGGTTCCTCCCCAGCAAGCCAAAGCTTCTACGACTTTGATGTTCATTGTGTCATCACTATAAAGATGGTTTAAAAGCCATTCTTTGGCATCATCTTGATAAGTAAGTCCTGCAGCAAGGATTAGTTCATCTTTTTTTCCATACGTCTTAAGTAGATCTTTTATTTTTATCCACCCTACTTTTGATAATTGTCCCAAGCGAATAGCGATTTCTTGCCTAAGTTCAAAGCTAATATTTGGATTGTATGCAGTCTTAAGCCACTCAGCGCTTGGCTTGTTTTTTTTCGCGTTATTAATGGTATCCCATATATTGCTTTCTTCAATAATCATAGAATTTAAATTGAGTGGATTAGAAAATAATTAATCAGAGTAATTTTTTAATTTACTATTTGTTTATTAATCAAGTCAAGTAACTGATTTGTTTAGAGATTAACTGAAAATCTTTATAACCCTATTAATAACTATTAAATAGTAGACATCTTAAGAAAGCCTAGAATAAAACTTTCTAGGCTTTCTTAATTTAGTTTAAAATTTAATTTTTTTAATTTTATCTTGCACCAAGTTGTGCTGCTACCTCTCTTTCTAGTTTTTCATCTTTGACGGCAGGTAAAACGTTAGAGATTGGAGTTTTGTGAGTGCTATAGAAAAGCATTCCAATAAATACCATTCCTCCAACAATATTGCCAATTGTCACTGGTAAGAAATTCCAAAAAATTACTTTTGTAAAAGGAATACCCGAACCTAGTAGAGGGCCAGTTGTATGCAAAAACATATTAACTACTATGTGCTCCATTCCCATTGTTTGGAATGCAGTTATAGGTAGCCAGCAAGCAAGTATCTTTCCTGGAACACTCTTACTTACAAGTGCCATTGTTACACCTAAACAAACCAGCCAGTTTGCAATTACTCCACGTAAAAATGCAAGGAAAAAACCAGTACTTCCAAGTGCTTCATATTTAACAACTGTGTTTGCTTTATGTATAGCTATTATTTTTGCTGCAACAACTGCCCATCCTTTTCCACCTTCAGCAGCAGTTAATGGATCAACATTTCCAGCACTGGACAAGCTTATGGATAGTAGAACTGCAACAAATGCTGTACCTAGAAAATTACCGATCCAAACCCATAGCCAATTCCTTACAGTTGCAGACCAAGAACTCTTTCCAGCCCATACGGCCATTGGTAATAACGCAAAATTACCAGTAACAAGCTCCATACCGAAAAGAACGATACTTGCAAAACCAAAAGGAAATATAAAAGAACCTAACCAAGGCATCCCAGATTGAATACCTATAGTAATTGCAAGACATGTCGCTAAACCTAAAATTGCTCCTGAATAGAAGCCTCTTATTAGCAAGTTTTTTACGCTTACAGATGATTTCTTGCCACCTGCAGCAATCATTCCATCTACCAATTCATTTGGTAGGACGTAGTCCATTTGAGAAGCACTTGAAGTCATAAATTTAAAAAGTAAGAAAAATAATTTTTTATAAAATCGAATTAATTACTAATTCGATTCATAAATTTGGAAAAGATGTCGGGGCTGCCATTGGCTCTATTAACTAACGGTTTATCTTTACCAAGGTTGTTAAACCAATTCATGAAACGAGAAATAGAATCTTTAGGTAAGACGTAGCTCATTTGAGAAGTACTTTGAGTCATAAATTTAAAAAGTAAGAAAAATAATTTTTTATAAAATCGAATTAATTACTAATTCGATTCATAAATTTGGAAAAGATGTCGGGGCTGCCATTGGCTCTATTAACTAACGGTTTATCTTTACCAAGGTTGTTAAACCAATTCATAAATCGAGATAATGAACCAGATTTTTTACTTAAAAATATTTTTTCTTTTGCCTCAAAATTTGAAATAAGTAAATCTTTTAGTACATCTTTTAATTCATCTTGAGGGACAGATTTTTTTATTAATTCTCCTAATTTATAATTAGGTCCTTGTGATCCACCAATGCTTATATCGTAAGCTTCAACGGTTTTTCCTTCTTTGTCTTTAGCTTTTTTACCCGTTAAACCAATTCCTCCCATGTAGGCTTGCCCACAACTATTAGGACATCCCGTCCAATGAATCTTTAATTCGTCTTTCAAATCTAATTCTGTGTCTAATTCATGCGAGATTTTTAAAGCCTGATCTTTTGTATTTGTTAGAGCGAATCCACAATAGGTATTTCCAGTACAAGAAACAGTACCTGCTGAAATAGTTTCTGGTTCTAATGGAAATTTTTGTAAGAGAGATTGCCCCTTAAATTCTTCAATTACATTTGTATCTATACCAGTAAAAATAATATTTTGATCTTCGGTTAGTCTTATTTCATTATCACCAAATTCTTCGCATATATTTGCTAGATCTTGTAAATCTTCAGCTAAAAGACGACCTACTGGAACATGAATTCCTGCAAAATATTTATGTTCTTGTTTTTGAGGATGAATTCCAAAAAATGATCTTGGTTTATCTGCAAAGATTGAACCTGGATCTTCTTTTAACTCTCCATATTGCTTTTCTATAAGATCTCTGAATGTTTCAATACCAATTTTATTTAAATAAAATCTAAACCTACCTTTAGGTCTTATATTGCGTTCCCCATTATCTCTCCATAGGGATAAAATAATTGATGTTAATTCATAAATTTTTTCTTCTTCAATCCAGGCATTTAATGGAACTGCATATTCATTCATTACTGATGAAAGTACACCTCCAACCCAAACACTAAAACCTAAAACACCATTAATTTTAACTGGATGAAAAATTAAATCATTATGTAAAAGAAAATTATCTTTAGACCCTGCTATAGCTGTGTTCCATTTTCTTGGAAGATTTGAAAATTCTGAATTTCCTTTGCCTTCTTTAATTAAATGATCTTGCATTTTTGATGTATATTTTCTTGTGTCTATAATTTCTTCTGGATCAACTCCAGCGATGGGATTTCCAGTAACATTTCTTGGATTATCAAATCCAGATTGAGTTGTTGATATATTTACTTTTTTTAATCTATTTAATATCTCAGGTAAATCACTAATTAATACACCTCTAAGTTGTATATTTTGTCTAGTTGTTATGTCACAACTTCCACTCTCTCCATATCTCGCAACAATTGACGCAATTACCTTTAATTGTTCTGCATTTATTATTCCATTAGGTATTCTTAGCCTTAACATAAACTTTCCAGGTGTTTTTGGTCTCCAAAACATCCCATACCATTTCAATCTTAATTCTAAATCTGTTTTATCCATTTCCTCCCATCCCATTTCAGCAAATTTGTGTATATCCTTTCCTATTTCAAGTCCATCTTTAGCAGCTTTATTTTTCTCAACTTGATTGAGTTTTTTGCCTTCTAGATAATATTGAACCATTAGTATTGAGAGATGACATATATTATTAACCGTGAAAATCTAAATCTTGTATGTATCAGTTCTTACCAAAAAATTTATTTTTTTTGGTATCATTCAATACATCATATCTATCCATTTAATTGATTAATTGGTCTCAAAGTTTCTCATTTAGTATTGGCGTCCAATTTCTCCGAGGCTTCTAATCGCTCCACTTTTGAGCATTTCCCAAACCTCTTTCATAGCAAAGAGGTCTCTATGAAAAGTACTTTTGAATCTTCTTCTTCCTCTGTATTGAGTGTTTCTTCGATCAACCCCCTCTTCTCGTCTGAAATTATTTGTTCCCGAGTATCTAGAATTTCTCATCATCTTAAATTTAATAAATTAGTTGAAAGTACTAATACATCTTCAGATGTCCATCAAAAGTTGTCTTTGTTACCAAATAGAATTAATTGTGAGCCTCATCACCATTTACATTTATTAGTTCATGGTTCTCGAGGTGGTGAGATACATCCATCTCTTCTTTCATTGGTTGACCAATTAAAACGGCTTAAAAATCGCTCTGTTTCAATAGAGGCTTTAACTGATGATAATCCAGAACAAATTGACATCGGTAATAGATCAGTGTTTTTAGTTCCTCTTTTTTTGTTACCTGGAAGTCATGTTTGTATTGATGTACCAAAAATATTTAAACGTTTGCAAGAAGAGGGACAAAATATAAAATTGTTTCCTTTCCTAGGTTCTTTTCTGCCATGGCTATCATTAATAGATGATCTGATAACTAGTCAGAGTCCTTTTGTTAAACCTGCATTGATTCATCACCCTGTCTCTTCAGATACTTCAAGTGTTTTTCTTAATTCCTTAGAAAAATTCCTAAATATTCCTCTTTATTCATGGTCTAGATGGAATCAAGATACTTTTAAAAAGGAGAAGAACTATCTTCCTATTCCCTATCTTTTGACTCCCAACAAAAATGTAGAAATTGATAGTAAAGGAGAGCAGCTTAAATCTTTGCTTGAGGTTGATATTATTCATAGTGGTCTTGTTAATATTTTGGGTAACTTGCCATGAATACACATCAGTTTGGCACTGTGTATCTTGTCGGAGCAGGTCCTGGTGATCCCGATTTATTAACAGTTAAAGCGCAAAAACTGATTAGTAAATGTGATGCGCTTGTATACGACTCTTTAGTTCCTGTAGAGCTACTTGAATTAGTTTCCTCAAATTGTCAACTCCATTCAGTAGGTAAGAGGCGTGGTCATCATTCGGTTCCTCAGAGGACAACGAATGATATTTTGTTTGATTTAGCAAAGAGTTTTTCTTGTATCGTTAGATTAAAAGGTGGTGATCCATTTTTGTTTGGTAGAGGTGCGGAAGAAGCTTCTTATCTTCATAACAAAGGGGTTCCAGTACAAGTTGTGCCTGGGGTCACATCTGGTATAGCTGCTCCTGCTTATGTTGGGATACCTATTACTCATAGACTTGCTGGATCTTCAGTCACTTTTGTGACTGGACATGAGGGGATTGATAAAAAACGCCCAGCTGTAAATTGGCGGTCTTTAGCGAAATCCAGTGATGGAATCGTTATTTATATGGGTGTTCATAATTTACAATTTATCTCAGCAGAGTTGATTGCTGGAGGTATGAATCCTGAGACTTCCGCGGCAGTTATTGAGCAGGGTACTGTTATTGGTCAACGTTATATTAAGAGCTCTTTGGTAAAGCTTTTTGAGCGAGTTCAAGAAGAAAATTTAAGGTCTCCTGCGATTGTTGTAATAGGTTCAGTTGTGGATTTTCAAATAGAAGCTTGCTCTCCAAAGCCAGCTAAAGTGACATTCCCAATTCCTATATAGGTGGTCTGTCAGATATTAATTTAAATTTTTAATAAACTCAGCCAAAATTCTTTGGGGTTAGTTAATATTTTTAATTCTTTTTTGTTTATTTTTTGAATTGGACGACAACCTAAACTATTGATTAAAAACCATTCATCATTATCTTTTGGTGTGGCTTCAATTATAGCCTGTTTTATTATATTCAAATCAATTCCTCGTTGACGCATTATGCCGAGTAGACAACCACTATTAGATGGTGGAGTTAACCAATTATTTTCTCTTTTTACTAATATATTGGCTGTAGTGGCGCAACATATTTCACCTTGACTATTTAATAATAGTGCGTCATTAAAACCTGCATTTTTTGCTTCTAAGCGTGCTTGAATTCCTTGGTTATAGGAAAATGTTTTGCAAGAACTCAATCGGCTAAAAGAATTTCTTCTTTCAGTTTGGCTAATTATTGTAGATATAGAGTCAAAATTTGGTTGATAAGAATCTATCTCTAACCAAAAACTATGAGGGCTTGTCTGACTGATATCTATTCCACGTTGTTCGGATTCTCCTCTGGTCCAATTAATACGAATGACTCCATTGATGTTATTTAATTGTGCTCGATTAATGCCATCTTCAACGAGTGAAATCAACCATTCTCTTGATGGTGGGGGATTCATTTCTAAAATATGTGCACTTTTTTCCCATCTATTTAAATGCTCATTGAGAAGCTGTGGGATTCCATTCAAAATTAAAATTGTTTCAAAGATTCCATCTGCAAAGTTGAGACCACGATCATTAATTGGCACTTTTAAATCTTTGAAGATTCCCCAGTGACCATTGATCCATCCTAATTTTTTGTTCTTATTTTCAATCATGTTAATGCTTTTAAAAGTGGCATTAATTTCCAATTCATTTCTTCAGCTTCCTTTTGACTATCTGAATCTGCAACAATTCCACATCCAGCATGAGCAGTGATAGAGGATTCTTTGATCATTAAAGATCGAATAATAATATTGCTATCAAGTACCCCATCCCAATTGATATTTAATATTGATCCACAATATGGACCTCTCGCTGTTGGTTCAAGTTCATACAATCTTTTACATGCCCTAAGCTTAGGTGCTCCTGTAACTGAACCACCTGGCCAACAGGCTTCCAATAAGTCAACCCAAGTTTTATTTGTTTTAAGCATACCTTTAACTACTGAAGTTAGATGATGAACTTGAGAATAGCTCTCTAAAACCAATAAATGGGGGACTGTGATGGAACCAGGTTTGCATACTCTTCCAAGATCATTTCTCAGGAGATCTACAATCATTACATTCTCTGCACGATCTTTAGGACTACAAATAAGTTCTGCTGCCCAATCAGCATCTTTTTCTGGATCTCTGTCTCTGGGTCTAGTTCCTTTTATTGGTCTTGTTTCGACCTCGCCACTAGGTAACGCTTTTAAAAATCTTTCTGGTGAAGTTGATATAATAGCTTCTCCTTTTGCCATTTGATCACCGATAATTACTCCGGCAAATGGAGCAGGGGAGCATTTTTTAAGTTTTGAATATACGTCTATTGGACGTATGGATTCTGGTAATGGGGCTTGGCAAGAGGTAGTTAGATTAGCCTGAAAAATATCACCGTCAGCAATCCATTTTTTGATTTCATCAACTCTTTCGGAATATTCTTGATTTGTTAACTTCCAGTCCCAGGAGTCTAGGGGGATACTATGCCTGCGTTCTGTTTGTTTTGTCGCTTTAGTGTCAGTCTTGGAAAGCTTTTGATTAAAAGTACTGTTTAAGAAATTTTCCATGATTGATAGGCGCTTTTTATCTTGGCCTTCTAGCCATAGCTCTTTCTTTTGAAGATCAAATTTTAATATAGGGTCATGAGAGGCTATCCATAAAGTTGCTATAGAACTTGCTTGCCATGGATTTTGTGGCTCTGTCCAAGATGCGGCTTCATAACTCAGCCAACCAGTCCAATGCCCTGGCGGTAATTCGCGTAAAATTTTAAAAGGATTTGAATTCTTTTTTGAAATTTCTAATTCTCTAGAACAAAACTGCTCTAAAGGATTAATTCCTAAGGTGACCCATCGACCTAAATCACTCCCATCGCCATCAAGCCATATAAATCCTGCCTCTCCCCATTTTTCAATCAATTTGTGGGCTACTAACTCAGGTGATTCCCACTGACAATGTAGTCGCTTAATGTTATTCACTAGATATATTGACTACATAGATCTTCCCGACCTATTTCTTTTAATGCTTTATCTCTAATACGACAACTATCACATCTACCACATGGTTTAGTTCCACCTTGATAGCAACTCCAGGTTTTTTCTATAGGAATTTTTAAGCGTAATGCCTCTCTAAAGATTGTTCTTTTTTCCCAATCTAGTAGTGGAGCCCAGAGTTTTATACCTTTCCCCTCGCGTCCTACTCTGCTGGATAAGTTAGCTAATTCTTGATATGCCTCTAAATAATCCGGTCTACAGTCAGGATATCCAGAATAATCCATTGCATTGATGCCTAATGCTATTCGATTGGCTCCACGAGCTTCTGCAAGACTCAAACCAATAGCAATAAAGATAGTGTTTCTTCCTGGAACGTAAGTGTTAGGAATAGTATTTTTTTGTATACCTTTAGTGGGTATTATTTGTGAAGTGTCGGTCAAGGATGATCCACCCCAAGAAGATAAATCAATCTTGATTGTTATATGATCCTCAAGTTTTAAATCTTTTGCTAAATCTGCTGCTGCTTGTAATTCCTTAAGATGTCGTTGACCATAATCAAAGGATAAACCAATTACTTTTTGCCCGGCTTCCATAGCGATACAAGCAGCTGTAGCTGAATCAATTCCTCCGGAAAGCAATGCAATTGTTGTCTGTTCAATCATTATTTTTTTTTAATTTAATGAAGCAAAATCTCATTTATCTAGATGGTTAGAGTACACCTAGCCATTTGTGTGTTTGTAAACTTAATCTCCAATCAGGATTATTTTTTACAAATTTGATTGCGAGTGTTTGCCCCTCTTCATTTTCCCATCCTGCTTGCAAAAATAATTGAGGTTTAATCTTTCCATTGTTTTTTATTAAATCAGCCATTTTTTTAGCAAAAAGTAAATCTTCAGTGTTCTGTATAACAACTTTTAATTCTTGGCAAGATAAGAGATTATCAAGGCGTGGAGGAGAATGCCGTTTAGGAGATAATGTTATCCAATCTGGGTTGCCACTTAGTCTATCAACGCCACTGGTTTCGAGATGAATTGGAATAGATTTTTTCTCTAGGTTGAGTGTAGATTTTCTAATTTCTCTACATAGATGATCTAAATTATGATGCAATGGCTCACCTCCAGTGATGACAACAAAAGCTGCACCTTCTTTTTGGGCTTTGGCTGTGCTAATTGATAAATCTATCAAACTTTGTTGTGGATGAAGTTCGGAATTCCATGAATTTTTCGTATCACACCAGGGACATCCAACTTTACAACTAGCTAATCTGATGAAGTAAGCGCTTCTACCAGCATGTTCTCCTTCTCCTTGTAGAGAATGAAAACATTCCACTACTGGTAGAGATGGTTCCATTTATTGCTGTTCTAGAGATTTTTTTTCAATAATTTTTGATTGTGGATTGAATGCCTCACTTGGTGAGGATGGTACGCGTAATTGTGCAGCTTGAATCAAGCCACTAAATAAAGGGTGTGGTTTCCCTGGCCTAGAGAGAAATTCTGGATGATATTGACATGCAATAAAAAATGGATGATTTTTTAATTCTATTAGCTCCACCAATCGTCCATCAGGTGAAGTACCACTAATTACATAGCCAGATTCCATTAGGAGAGTCCTATATGAATTATTGAATTCATAACGATGTCTATGCCTTTCGTAAACAACTTCTTCGTTGTATAAACTTTGCCCAGTTGTATTGGTTTGAAGTCTACAAGGATATACTCCTAATCTCATTGTTCCTCCTAGATCAACCACGTCTTGTTGTTCTGGCAGTAAGTGAATTACAGGGTGTTTTGAATTTGGATTTAGTTCGGCACTAGATGCATCTTCTAAACCAGCTAAATTGCGAGCCCATTCAATGACAGCACATTGCATACCTAAGCAAAGTCCAAGAAAAGGCACCCTTTGCTCCCTTGCCCATCTGATAGCAGCTATTTTTCCATTTACGCCACGGTTACCAAAACCTCCCGGAACGACAATTGCGTCCATTCCCTGAAGTAGTTTTTCTGCTCCCTCTGATTCGATGTTCTCCGCATTGATCCAGTGAAGATCTAAAGATGCATCTTGCGAGATACACGCATGACCTAATGCTTCAACTACTGATAAGTAGGCATCATTTAATTGTACATATTTGCCAACTAATGCAACTTTGACAGAAGGACCTGGATTGCGCAATTTATGGACTAATTGTTCCCAGTCTTTTAAATCACTTTCATGATCATTCAGATCCAAGCAATCTAAGACTTCCTTGCAAAGTCCTTCATCTTTGAGTGCTAGTGGTACAGAGTAAATACTGTCAGCATCAAGAGATGCTATGACTGCATCAGAGTTAACTCCACAGAAACCCCCTATTTTATTTTTTAAATCATCATTAATAGGCCTATCACTGCGACAAACTAAAATATCTGGCTGAATACCTATTGAACGTAATTCTTTGACTGAGTGCTGTGTTGGCTTGGTTTTGATTTCTCCAGATGTACCAATGTAAGGCAATAATGTGACGTGAATATAAACAACATCGTTTCGTTTTACATCCCCTTTAAATTCTCTTATTGCCTCCAGAAAAGGTAGAGATTCAATATCTCCAACTGTTCCTCCAATTTCTGATATCACTACATCTGCACTACTATTGTCTGCTACACGTTTAATTCTTTCGCGAATTTCACGAGTGATGTGGGGGATGACTTGAACTGTTCTTCCGTCATAGTCACCTCTTCTTTCTTTATTAATAACAGCTTGATAAATGGAACCTGTCGTGACACTGTTAAGTCTTGACATTGCAGTATCTGTAAAGCGCTCATAATGCCCAAGGTCTAAATCAGTTTCAGCACCGTCTTCAGTTACAAAAACCTCTCCATGTTGAAAAGGGCTCATCGTCCCAGGATCAACATTTAGATATGGGTCAAGCTTCAAAATCGAAACACTGTACCCTTTTGACTTCAGTAGTCTGCCAAGACTTGCGGCAACAATTCCTTTGCCAATGCTTGAAACTACACCACCAGTGACGAAAACAAATTTTGCCATTTACTTTTCAATCATTCTTTAAGCTACCTTGATCCAGCTAAACGCCAAGGAATTTACATATTTTCTCTTTAGGATAATGTTTTTGCAGCTAATTTCTATCAATTCAATCAGGTTCTATCCAAGTCGAGGCTATATGGAGGTCTTCTAATTGCTTATTTTCTACTGATGCAGGGGCTTTAGCCATGGAACAACGGGCTTGTTGGGTTTTTGGAAAGGCAATAGTATCTCTAATTGAATCTTCATTGGCTAAAAGCATAACTATTCTGTCAAGTCCAAATGCAATCCCACCATGTGGAGGAGCACCCATTGAAAGTGCATCAATTAAAAAACCGAATTGCTCTTCTGCTTCATTGCTAGATAGACCAATTATTTCAAGTACAGTTTTTTGAAGTTCCGAGTTGTGAATTCTTAATGATCCTCCACCAATTTCTAGTCCATTTAGCACTAGATCATACGCTTGAGCCTTTGACCTGGGTAATTTGTCTTTCCATAAGTTTTCTGATTCACCAATATCTTCAGGCTTTGGAGCGCAGAAGGGATGATGAATTGCTTCCAGACGATTTTCATCAGAATTGAATTCAAACATAGGAAAATCAGTGACCCAAAGAAAATCCCATTGTGTTTCTAGTCCGTTGTCGAAAATGATTTTTAGATCTTGAGCTATAAATTGACGAACTCTATCTAAGGTTCTATTAACAATATTTGTGGGTCCTGCACCAAAAAGGATTAGATCACCAGCTTTCGCTTTGGTTTTTGATAGGAGTTCTTTGATTTGTGAGGTAGTTAAATTATCTTTTATGGCTCCAATAGTATCGACTTCTTCATTATCTCTAACTCTAATAAATGCTAGCCCGCCAGCGCCAGCCTTTTGGGCTTCACTAAAAATATCTCCGCCTGGTTTTATTCTTACATTACTAATTGAATTATTTCCGTCCTCAATCGTGATGCATTTGACGCATCCACCCGAAGAGATAGCATTTGAAAAAACTTTAAAACCACTTTTGGAGAATAAATCACTTGTTTCAACAAGCTCCATACCATAGCGAGTATCAGGTCTGTCAGTACCAAATCGATCCATAGCTTCTTGCCAAGTCATCCTCGGAAAGGGAGTTGGAAGGTCAATTCCTTTAATTTTCTTCCATATATTTACGATCAACTTTTCATTTAATTCAATGATCTCGTTCTCCTCCATAAAACTCATTTCAATATCTAATTGAGTAAATTCTGGTTGCCTATCTGCTCGCAAATCTTCATCACGAAAACACCTTGCAACTTGGTAATAACGTTCTATTCCGCCAACCATCAATAATTGTTTAAATAATTGTGGTGATTGTGGTAGAGCAAAAAATTCTCCACCACAAACTCGTGAGGGAACTAAGTAGTCTCTTGCTCCTTCAGGAGTTGATCTTGTTAAAACAGGCGTTTCAACTTCTATAAAACCTTCATTTTCAAGAAAACTTCTAGCGGCTTTGACAGTGTTATGTCTCAATCGAAGATTATTATTCATTCTCTCTCTTCTGAGATCTAAATATCTATGTCTTAGCCTGATTTCTTCTTTGACATTCTCCTCATCATGAATTGAAACTGAGAAAGGTAGCGTAGTACTTACTTCATTGAGGATTGTTATCCTCTCAGCTAAAACTTCTATAGAACCTGTTGGGATTTTTGTATTCAGAGCTTCTTCAGGTCTTGCCCTAACTAATCCATTGATTTGAAGAACAGACTCATTTCTAAGACTTTCCGCTGTGCTAAAAAGCTCTTCTCCTTGATCTGGGTCAACTGTGATTTGAATAGTTCCAGAGCGGTCTCTTAGATCTATAAAAATTACCCCGCCGTGATCTCTTCTGCGATCAACCCAACCACAGAGTTGAACATTTGCGCCTATTGCGGAAGCTCTTATTTCTCCGCAAGTCTTATTGCGCATGGAATTCTTAATCATCATGAATAATGAGTTTCCCATAAAGACCGGCTTTTATGCACAACACAGTTTCTACTTGCTCAAAAACTTTTTTTATAGAAAGGTCGCTTGACGACAGTTGCAGCATGTTTTTTCCCTCTTATTTCTATTTCTAATTGAGTATTTACCTTTGCTATTTCGCTTGGAATATAAGCAAGAGCTATGGGTTCTTTCAATGTGGGAGACCAAGTTCCGCTAGTAACTATGCCAACATTTTTTTCATTGTATAAAACTGGATATCCTTTTCTAGCAATTCCTCTATTTTGAAGTTTGATACCAACAAGTTTTTTGCGAGTTCCTTCTTTGGCCTGTTTTTCTAGCGCTTTTCTACCTATAAAATCATGAGGCATTTCTAGATGAACTAGCCACCCTAAACCAGCCTCGAAGGGCGTTGTATCTAAGTTGATATCGTTTCCATACAAGTGCATTGAAGCCTCGAGTCGCAGAGTATCTCTTGCCCCTAAACCACAGGGGGTTACTGCCGCTTGAATTAGCTTCTTCCAAATTGATCTAGCTGTGTCTGCCGATGATAAAAATTCGAAACCTTCTTCTCCTGTATAACCTGTTCTTGCAATAAAAATTGAATCTTCTGAGTTAATCAGATTGGGATTTGATCTAATAGTTCTATGTCCAAAACGAGGTAAATCTGATAAAGGTTCTTTTAGAATATTTTCCAATGTACTGATTGATTGTGGTCCTTGTATTGCTATTAGTGCACCTTCAGGCATAAACTCCGAAATTTTGATATCGGATTTAGAAAGATTTAAATTCAACCATTCAATGTCTGATTCTTTTCTTGCGGCATTAATTACTATAAGTATAGTTTCTTCTTTTGAATCTAAGCTCCCTTGATCATAAATGATTAGATCGTCTTGAATCCCCCCATTTTCTTTTAAAAGAACTGTATAACATGCTTCACCAGGCCCGATTCGAAACACGTCTGAAGGAACTAAATTTTGCAATGCATTCTTGATATTTTTACCTTTTAATTGCACAACTCCCATGTGAGATATGTCGAACATCCCAACGTTTTGTCGTACTGCATTGTGTTCTTTTATTAGTCCAGAAAAACTGACAGGCATTTCCCAGTTCGCAAAAGGGACCATTTTCCCTCCTAATTCTTGGCATTCTTTATAAAGAGGAGTTTGCAGTAATTTCATTTTTGGCTGAACAGTACAGAGAAATTCACTAGTAATAACGAGAATCTAAAAGAATTTCTAAGACTAAATTTAATGCTTTGTGGTTCGATACGGAAAGTTTTACTAATCTATGAGTCTTGGTTAATGACATGATGACTGCGCAAAGAAGTTGTAGGGGCTGTAATCAGTGTGTTTCAAGCCATTTTGATTTGTTTTCATGGTGCAAACTTAGAAAGATAAAAATTCATTATGAGATCTCTACATTTGTTTCTTGTTGTCATTGGATAAAAAAAGAACCCAATTTACCAAAGATTTCTAAAAAGTTTGTTCATCAACAACTCGATTTTGGAAAAGTATTAGTTTCGAATGAGAATTAATTTGAATTCATCGGGATTATTTGTCTAATAACATAATTAGTGAACGTATAACTTTTGCAGCCAGGATACTGCTAATGCCTGAATTATCTAATTTGGGAGATAGTTCAACTACATCAGCACCAATTAAGTTATGAGACTTAAGAACATCTATTATTGTTGCAAAATCTCTCCAGTAATAGCCTCCAGGTTCGGGGGTTCCTGTCCCAGGCATTATAGATGGATCAAACCAATCTAAATCAAAAGTTAAATAGATTGGTGTTCCTTTAAAACTTTCTAGAGCTTCCTCTAAATATTTTGCCTTCTCACCTACCGAATGTTGAATTAAACTTTTAGAGTTTTTCATTTCAATAAATTCTGATTTAGTCCCACTTCTTATTCCTATTTGAAAGATTTTTTTGCTAGGCAGTATTTCTATACATCTTTTCATAGTACATGCATGACTAAACTTACTACCTAACCATTCATCTCTGAGATCTGCATGAGCATCTAATTGAATCAGAATTAATTCAGGATAATTAGTAATAATTGATTTAATAACGCCGCTAGTTATTGAATGCTCGCCTCCAATAATAAGAGGTTTTAAATTATTGTTAAGTAAAATATTTGTCGCATCTCGGACATGATCAATTATTAATTTTGCATCTCCAATTGGAACATCTAATGAACCTATATCAGCAAAGTTTATATCCTCTAAATCTAAATTTAATTGAGGACAATATGTTTCAATTCCATAACTATCTTCTCTAATGGCTGAAGGACCGAATCTTGAGCCAGGTCTAAAGCAACAAGTTCCATCATAAGGGACACCTAAAAGAGAAACTTTGCATTGATCTATGCTTCTTTGTGCGCCCATAAATATTGCACCATCGTTATTAAATAGTGAGAAATCTTGCAGGTTGGAGTTGGTCATTTGTTTGCTAGTTCTCTTTTTATGAATGCTGGAATAGTATTAAATGCACCTTTTTGCCATTGCTCACTCCATATCAGACATTTGTCAGATATTTCTTTTACTCGACTTTCTATAGGATTCATATATGTTGGCTTTTCCATAGATGCAAATGTCCAACTCCATAAACCGCTTGGATATATAGATACTGATCCATACATAGGATCTGCATAATCAAATATTTGACGCAGAATTTTGATAATATCTAAGTGAATTTGATGAAAAGATTCTGGTGATTCACTTTGTGTCGCTAAAATTCCTTCTTGTTTAAGTATTCGCTTGCAATCTTTAAGAAAAGAATATTTGTATAGCTCTTTTGATGGCCCAATAGGATCTGCTCCATCAATAATAATGACATCGTAAGAATTATCTTTTGTATTTTTTACCCAATCAATTCCATTTTTTACTTTTAAATTTAATCTTGAATCTGACCATGCATTTCCACCAATTTTAGGTAAATACTCTTTACTTAATTCAATAACTCTTATATCGATTTCAATCAAATCAACAGATTTAACCTCGTGATATCTTAAACATTCTCTCGCACTACCGCCATCACCTCCACCAATAATTAAAATATTTTCTATTTTTTTAGAACCACATAAAGCAGGATGAATAAGAGATTCATGATAATATTGTTCATTTTTTTCTGCTGTCATCCAACAATCATCAAGCAATAATGCTTTTCCATACCTTTTGGTTTCATATATAGTAATTTTTTGAAAAGGGGTAGACTCTTCTAATATCAATTTTCCTTCTAGACCATATCTAACGCCTTGATGATATTCATCGATCCAATTAATTTCTTCCTTGAATGCTTTTTTCATGATTATAATATTAATGCTTTAAATTAATTTTTGCTAAGTTCCAATATTTCTCTAACTTTTCTTTTGATTGGCAATCTAATTCTCCTTCTATCTTTTCTTCTATATATGTTAATCTCTCTAAGAATTTTTGATTCGTTTTTGCCAATCCTTCCTCGATAGATAATTTGTTCCATCTAGCAATATTTATCAATGTAAATAATACATCTCCTAATTCAACTTCAGCTTCAGAGGATTTTTGTTCTTTTAATGCAGCTTTTAACTCTTCTAATTCTTCATATAATTTATTCCATATTTCATCAATTTTTCCCCATTCAAATCCATTCTCTGAAGCTTTCTTAGAGATAATTAGTGCTGCTTTAGTAGATGGTTGTGGTCGTATTTTTAACTTTAATTGATCACTAATAGGAGTTTTTGATTTCTTTGATGGTCGCTCTTCTTTTTTGATTTTTTCCCATGAATCTTGAACTTCTTTTATACTCACTTTCCTTGTATGTTCAAAAACATGTGGATGTCTTCGAATTAATTTTTTAGTGATTATTTCCATGATATCTGTTATGTCGAATAAGTTTTTTTCTTTTGCTATTTGAGCATGCAAGATTATTTGTAATAAGAGATCTCCAAGTTCTTCTTTTAATTCGTTTGGATTATTTTCTCTTATTGCATGAGCAACTTCATGAGCCTCCTCAAGAACATACGGAATTAATGAAAGATGAGTTTGCTTTAGATCCCATGGACAACCAGTGATTGGATCTCGTAACGCTGAGACTATTTCGATGAGTTTATGGATCTTTTTTTCTGAATTTATTGGGTTTGTGTTTTGCATTTCTTGTTTCTTGAAAGAGCGCTTGATAAGCTCAGCAAACGATTTTTTTTGAATCGTTGATTTAATTATGATTAATTATGAGCAACAGAGCAGCTTGAGGTATAAAGTAACTTAATTAGTCATAGGACTAAACATTTATGGGCGATTAGCTCAGCGGTAGAGCGCCTGCCTTACAAGCAGGATGTCCCTGGTTCGAACCCTGGATCGCCCATCTAAGATTATTCTCTATTTATGCGAAATGGTTCTGGATTGCGAATTTCAGCAACTGCAGTTGCTGAGTTAAATCGTCAAGCTGCTTTTACTGGAAGTCCAGGAGTGATGCATATTGATTTAGTTGATGATACAAGTAATGAGGGCTGGAAATTCATTAGGATTCAACCAGGAATGAAAAATTCTGTTCCGATTGCACGAGCTGATGGGATAACTTTGTATGCGCAGTTAGATCAAATAATTTTGTTTCAAGGTTTAAAATTGAATTATTTTGGTGATTTAAGCGGAGGTGGATTTCTTATAAGTACGCCACAAGGGTATGAAGCGTCTCCATGTGGGTCTGGATTTAGAAAACTCTCAAATTAATCGTCCTCTTCTGGAAATAAAATAGAAGAGAGCTCCTCAGAATCAACTTCATATACGCGGGCTAAGCTTGTTTCAATAGCATTAGTCACTTCACCGGGCAAAAATCTCATTGCATTCAGTGCATCATCTGAGATCTCTTCTGTGAGCAATTTTTCTTTAGCATTTAACTTTTCATCATTGATTACTGCTATTACCCAACTTTGGTATGCAAAAACAAGATCGGAGAACTCAAGCTCTGGGTCGTTCAGATCCATAATAAATAAAAATATTATGAACAATAAACGCAACTTTGGCTTTCGTTCGAGAAAATGTCTTCTATGGAACAAATATCTCTCATTTCCATACAAGCAAAAGCATTTGAATTTGCTTTGCTTGAATTAATTTACAGTAAGCGAGATAGCTTTGAACCACTGTGGAGTGTTGATAGTTGGGTTAAATTTTTAATTTGGCTAAGTTTAAATTGTGGTCTTTCTGGGGAAAAGCAGAGTTTGGAATTATTCGCAAAAGCTATGGGATCTCCTTTAACAACTCGAATGAGAAAATTGTTTTTTGAGAGATCTTTAGAAGATTTGTCATTACATGTGATGGCTGATCCTGCAGAAGCGCAAGTTTTGATAATGCCAATAGCTATACATAAGGAGATTCATGATACAGATGTAGTTCAAGCGTTACAAACGATTGGTCTAAGTGAAAAGGTTTCTTTATCTTCGGCTTCATGGAAAAGGCATGACTCAATAGTTTCGATTCCTTGGAACGTGAAAAGTGACATTTGAATTTAGGAAAAGCAAGAATGATGTAAAACTTTTGTCGAGTATGAGTAAATTAAATTAAACACTTTTTTTTTCTGTGATAGAGCGGGTAAAAACTACAAAATCATCTGAAGCTTCAGGGCTTCCTAAAACATATGATCCAGTTGGTACTGAAAATCGATGGCAGAAAGCTTGGGAAGAAAAAGGAGCTTTTAAACCTGATCCATCAGCCCCTGGAGACCCATTCTCCGTAGTTATTCCTCCTCCAAATGTCACAGGGAGTCTGCATATGGGGCATGCTTTTAATACTGCTTTAATCGATACAGTTGTCAGGTATAAGAGATTAAAAGGAAAGAATGTGCTTTGTCTTCCAGGAACAGACCATGCTTCAATTGCGGTTCAAACTATTCTCGAGAGACAACTTAAGGAACAAGGCAAAAATCGACGTGATCTTGGTAGAACTTCCTTTTTGGAAAAAGCTTGGGAGTGGAAAGAAAAAAGTGGTGGAAGAATTGTTGATCAATTAAAGCGTTTGGGATATTCCGTAGACTGGAGTAGAGAGAGATTTACATTGGATGAGGGTCTGAGCAAAGCTGTTTCCGAGGCATTTGTTCGTTTACATGAGAAGGGATTGATCTATAGAGGAGAATATTTAGTGAATTGGTGCCCTGCCTCTGGTTCAGCTGTGAGTGATTTAGAAGTTGAAATGAGAGAAGTAGATGGACATCTATGGCATTTTCGATATCCGTTAGTCACGTCATCTGTATCAAGTGCGAAAAAAATTGATTACTTAGAGGTAGCGACTACACGTCCTGAGACAATGCTTGGTGATGTCGCAGTTGCTGTGAATCCATCAGATGAAAGGTATAAAGATCTAATAGGGGAGAAACTTACTTTGCCTCTTGTTGGCAGAACTATTCCCATTATTGGAGACTCTCATGTAGATAAAGATTTTGGAACTGGATGTGTCAAAGTTACTCCAGCTCATGATCCTAATGATTTTGAGATAGGTCAGAGACATGACTTACCTCAAATAACAGTCATGACTAAAAAAGGAACAATGAATCACAATGCAGGTCAATTTGAAGGTTTGGATCGTTTTCAAGCTCGTGAAGCTGTTATTGATTCTTTAAAGGAAATTGGTCTTTTAACAAAGATTGAAGCTTATAAACATAGTGTTCCTTTCTCTGATAGAGGGAAAGTGCCAGTAGAGCCAATGCTTTCTACACAGTGGTTTGTCAAAATGGATCCTCTCGCTACTGGCTGTGCTGAATTTTTTGATCAAGGACAACCTAAATTTATTCCTAATAGATGGTCGAAAGTTTATCGAGATTGGTTGACTGATATCAGAGATTGGTGTATCAGTAGACAATTATGGTGGGGACATCGCATTCCGGCGTGGTTTGTGATTAGTCAAACAGATAATCAAGTTGTTAACGAAACACCATATATTGTTGCTCGAACAGAAGATGAAGCGAAGAAATTAGCACGAGAAAAATATGGGGATTCAGTCAAAATTGAGCAAGATGAAGATGTTCTAGATACATGGTTTTCTAGCGGTTTATGGCCTTTTTCTACATTAGGTTGGCCTGATGAAACGCATCCTGATTTTCAACGTTGGTATCCTACAAATACACTAGTTACTGGCTTTGACATTATTTTCTTTTGGGTAGCAAGAATGACAATGATGGCTGGAGTCTTTACCGAGAGGATGCCATTTTCTGACGTCTATATTCATGGACTTGTTAGAGATGAGCAGAATCGAAAGATGAGTAAGAGTGCAGGAAATGGTATTGATCCTTTATTACTAATAGAAAGATATGGAACAGATGCTTTGAGGTTTGCTCTTGTTCGTGAAGTTGCAGGCGCGGGACAAGATATACGTCTTGACTTTGATCGTAAAAATCAAACTTCGGCAACGGTTGAGGCCTCTAGAAATTTTGCTAACAAGCTTTGGAATGCAACTAGATTTGCTCTTATTAATCTTGCGGATCAAGATTTTGAAAATTTGGAGAAATATGATTCTTCTCAGTTGCAATTATCAGACAAGTGGATTTTGTCAAGACTTGCTCGGGTCAATCGTGAGACTGCTAATCGATATGAAAATTATGCTTTAGGAGAGGCAGCTAAGGGATTATATGAATTTGTTTGGAATGATTTTTGTGATTGGTATTTAGAATTAATCAAAGGTCGATTGAATACTTCAGAAAATCTTTCTCATGATGCATTATTAGATCAAAAAATAGCGAAAAGTATCTTATACAAAGTGTTAAGTGAGCTTTTAATTATGCTTCATCCTCTAATGCCTCATTTAACAGAGGAGCTTTGGCATGGATTAACTGGTTTAGCAGAGGATCAATTTCTAGCTTTGCAGTCTTGGCCAAAATCAAATGAACAAGACTTGAATATTGATTTAGAGAGTTCTTTCTCTGATTTATTTGCATCTATCAGATTGATTCGCAATCTACGAGCAGTTGCTGGGTTGAAACCCTCTCAAAAAGTTCCTGTCATGTTGGTCTCTGGCAAGGAAGTCTTGCAAAAAACTCTAAAAACATCAATCAATGATATTGCTGTTTTGACTAAGGCTAAGGAAGTTCAAATATTATCTCCAGAGCAAGCAAAATCATTACCTTCTTTGAAAGCTTTAGCCGGTGTCAGTGGAGAGCTAGAGGTGGTTCTTCCTATTGAAGGATTAGTAGATATAGCTTTTTTACGATCAAGGCTTGAAAAGGATTTAAATAAAGCACAAAAGGAAATAGAAAGTCTCTCTGGTCGTCTAGCAAATAAGAATTTTGTTGATAAAGCTCCCAAAGAGGTTGTTGAGGAATGCAGAGCAAACTTAACAGAGTCAGAAGCGCAAGTCCGCCTAGTCAATGAGCGTCTAAGGGGATTGGATTGAACTCTCTCAACTATGTCAAACAACTTCGAAACTCTGGTTAATAATTTCATTCCTTTTTTAAGTAGCCCTTTTGGAATTTTGGTTTTTGCTTTGGTATATGTTTTTTGGGTGTCTTGTTTGTTGCCAGGCTCATGGCTTTCCATGTTGTCAGGTTTTCTTTATGGCACCTGGCTTGGAAGTTCGGTTGTGTTTGTAGGTGCTTTTATTGGAGCTCATCTAACTTTTTATTTAGGAAGAACTTTTTTAAAAGAATGGGCTCAAAAAAAGGTCTCCAATTTTCCAAAAGTTCAAATCATGGAGAAAGCTGTGAAACGCGAGGGTCTAAAAGTCATCCTTCTCACAAGACTTTCTCCTCTTTTTCCATTTGGCTTACTTAATTTTACATATGGCTTGAGTGAGGTAAAAGTTCGTGATTTTACTCTTGGAATGATTGGTATATTACCTGGCACAATTTTGTATTGCAGTTTAGGTTCATTAGCCCTCAAAGTTTCAAATTTTGGTGAAGTACTCTCAGGAAGATCTGATACTAGTTCATTTATTTGGAGCTTAATTAGCATTCTATCGACTATTTTAGTTGTTATTTTAGTTTTACGTTCAACAAGAAAACTCAATCAGGATTCTCAATCACTAGATTAATCATCAGCTTTTAAATTCCAATCTTCAATCGCTGCAAATAAGATGAACCAATAAAGTCTTATCCGATTAAATATACCTTTTTTAGAAGCCAGCATCTCATATTTTGCGCGTCCACATTCTGTTTTAATTAAAGAAAAGATTGGATTCTTATCCATTTTTAAAGTCGAATTATTTTTACAATAATAGCTTAAATTCATTTTCGTTAATTATTTTTACTCCGAGCTCTTGTGCTTTTTTTAATTTACTACCCGCTTTTTCTCCTGATAGTAAAAAATTAGTTTTTTTACTAATTGAAGAGTTGACTTTTCCTCCTGCACTCTCTATCAATTCTTTTGCTTCATCTCTTGTAAGCGAATCCAAAGTTCCTGTTAAGACAAAAACCTTTCCATCAAAAATATTTGATTGATTTGAATTGTAGTTTAGATCTAAACTTTCTTTTAGGGAGAATCCGATTGCTTTTAATTCTTTAATTAAGTTTTGATTATTAGAATCATCAAACCACTTAATTATTGCATCTTTCATCTCATTTCCAAATCCATAAATATTGGATATATTTTCAGGTGCCTCCTTCGCAATAGTATTAAGTTCTTCGATACTATTAAAGCTTTTTGAAAGAGATTTAGCATTAGCTTCTCCTATGTGAGGAATACCTAATCCATAGAGCTGTTTGTGCCAGTTTTTGTTTTTAGACTCGTTAATTTCTATTAGTAAATTATTTGCAGATTTTTCACCAAATCTTTCAAGTTTTAAAAGGGAATCAATTTCAAGTTTGTATAAGTCTGCGATTGACTTTACATATCCTTCATTTACTAATTGATTAATAATTTTTTCACCTAATCCATCTATATTCATTGATCCTTTGCTGACCCAATGACGTAAAAGACCTTTTAATTTTGCTGGGCATTTAGAATTAATACATTTCGTTATTGCTTCGTTTTCTTCTTGAATTAACTTGGAATTACATGCTGGGCAGTTTTGAGGAAATTCTACTAATTTTGAATCCACTGTTCTAAATTCTTTTATAACTCTAATAACTTCAGGAATAATTTCTCCAGCTTTTCTAACAATTATGGTGTCTTCATAATGAAGATCTAAAGAGGAAAGTCTTTTTGCATTATGAAGAGTTGCACGATTCACAGATGTTCCTGCAAGCTCTATCGATTCAAACTCTGCTACAGGTGTAACAGCACCAGATCGTCCTACTTGGAAAATTAGTTTTCTTAACTTAGTCGCTTTCTCCTCTGCCGGATATTTGACAGCGATGGCCCATCTTGGAGCTTTACTTGTTGCTCCTAAGACATTTTGGATTTCAAATTTATCTATTTTTACTACTATTCCATCAGTTGCATACGCTAAAGAATCTTTTTTAATTTCCCAGTACTTGTAATAGCTATTGGCTTCATTTAAGTTTTTTTTCGTTTCATATTTAGTATTAACTTTAAAACCAATATTTTTTAGAAACTCAAGGGATTCAGATTGAGTTTTTGGTTTTTCAAAATTGCTATTAGTCGGTTCCCAATTTTTTGGTAAATAAAGACTATATGCGAAGAAGTCAAGTTTTCTAGATGCAACTATTTTTGGATCTAATTGTCTTAATGTTCCTGCACAAGAGTTTCTAGGATTGGCAAAAAGTGGTTGATCACTATTTTTTCTCTCAATATTGAGTTTTTTAAATATATTATTGGGCATGAAAGCTTCGCCTCTAATTTCCATCCAAGAGGGTGGATTTTTTAATAGTAAACGTAAAGGAATTGTAGAAATTGTTCTGATATTAGTAGTAATATCTTCTCCAGTTGTTCCATCTCCACGAGTTGCTGCTTTAGTTAAAATTCCATTTTCATATCTTAGAGAAATAGCATTTCCATCAATTTTTAATTCACATATTAGTTCTGGATTATCAACTTCCTTGATAGTTTCATTTTCAGAACTTATTAATTTGCGGACCCTTTTGTACCAAGCTTCTAATTCATTTACATTAAAAGCATTATCTAGGCTTAAAAGGGGGATATTATGCTCAATATTTTTGAATCCTTCAGAAGGAATACCTCCTAATCTTTGGGAAGGGCTATCATCAGTAATTAAAGATGGGTGGATATTTTCAATTTCAATTAATTCTCGATATAGTTGATCATAAACAGCATCGTCTATCTCTGGTGAATCTAATACATAGTATGAGTAATTTGCTTTATTGAGTAAAGCTCTAAGCTCTTTTGCACGTTCATAATTTTGATTCAAGTTTGAATTCACTTATCACATTTGGCTTCATTATGTATTGGCTTTCGCAATGCGATCTATTTGCCAATTCTCGTCTATTTTAATAAAAGTGAAGTCAAGCGGCATTTCATTTTTTTTATCTTCTGATTTTAAGCTTAGTGTGAGCATTATTTGATTGTCTTCTATCCTTGGACGCCCTGACTTCAAGTTTCTATATCGATTTAATTGCAAGCTACCCAAAAATTTGATGAAGTCTTGTCTATTGACATGTGTTTTATAAGCTTTTGTCGTAAGTCTATAAGCTCCATCAACTCGTCCGGCAGCAATTTGATCAAAAAACTTTTTGACAAGTGGATTAATGCCTCTAGCACTTATGACGAGTTTAATTGCGTTAAAAGTCCAAAACAGGAGAAGAGCGCCAACTCCAACTAAGAGAGCTTTTAACCCAATTGCTTTGATAAGAGCACTATCCATTTTAATTCCGTTTAGTTAAAGATTCTGACTTATTAGCCATGAGATTAGCTTGTTTGTTATTGATAGTTAGACAGAATGTTATCGGAATAATAATGCTCATGAGTTCTTTGCATCAATGTCTTTAATACCTGTTTTACCATTATTTCTTGAATTCAACAGGCAATATTTTCAGAACTCTTTGTTCGAGAACGGAGTTCCCAGAGTCTCTCTTCGTTGGAGTGATGGCCGTATGCGCACTACGGCTGGGATCTATAGAAGTAAAACGAATTTCTTCGGATATAAAGCTAGTGAAATAATTCTGTCAAGACCAGTATTAGAGAATCTTCCCCAAAAGGCATTGAAGAGTACATTGTGCCACGAAATGATTCATGCCTGGATTGATCTTGTCCTGAAAGTTGAAGAGGCACATGGGCCAAATTTTCACCAACGTATGGCAGAGATTAATTCCGCTCAAACTGATTTCAAAGTAACAGTTCGACACTCGTTCCCAATATCAAAAAGAATCCCCAAATGGGTGGCAACTTGCCCTTCATGTAAAAGAAGTTTTAGTTATCGACGTATTGTTAAAGGCGCTGCCTGCCGCAGTTGTTGTAATAATTATTTTGGAGGTCGATGGGATCAAAAATGCGTACTTGAATTTCAACCTTTTTCTAGGAGTAATAAATAATTTTCTTCTTTAATTAGCTTTTATTAGAATTTTTGAATAATTTCACTTGTTGGTTTGAAAGCGTTAAATTTAAAAGATGAGCTCATATAACAATCGTAATCAAATTCGTAAGCGATCTCGAGAACCCCTTGATCGCAGAATGGATAAATGGATACAAACTGGAAAACAGGTTGTAGATGGTGTTGCAGGTAATCGCCCAGGTCAAAGAAGGAGAGGGTGGCAAGATAAAGAGACTTCAGCAAATTTTGAAAAAGTTGGTCGTTGGATGGAAGAGAAAATTGATTGGTTTTTTGAGGATGATGACGATTGGTTGGATAATGAAGACTTCGGGGAGCAGCCTCAACCTGAAAGTGAAAGTAATCAGAAAAGACCTCTTAGAGCAATTTCACTTAGAGCTCCGAAAGCATTACCTCCTCAGATAGATAGCAAAAGAAAGAATTTAGCTGAAATTAATGAGTGGCCTGAAGATGACTCTTTTAAGGTGAATAAGTGGGAAAGAAAAGACACGTTGATAAAACCAAAAGATCAGCAAACAACTAACTCTCTAAAGGATGAAGCAAGCTCTAGAAGAAGAAAATTACCAAGGTCAAATAGAAGAAAATACTAGTTTTATTCAGAAAGCCTTTCTTGGTATTGGTCCCAACCATTTTTCTAGTTTTGGGCTGAAAACTTCTCTAATTACTGTTAATTCTTTTTGTTGGCGAAAAAATCGATAATGTCTGCTCCAAAAAGGACCCTCATCTTGAAATTCTAATCTTAGCCAATCTGCATTCACTAAAGCTAAGCCATCCACTTCTCTAAAAAGCTCTGATCGTCCTTGAGTCAGGCTTTTCCAGATTGCTTGATTTTTATTTTGAAGATGTTTCGCAGCCTCTTGCGAATTCCACCAGCTTTCTGCCCATGCCAGAGTCAAGTCTCCGCATGTAAGCCAGACTTGACGTCTCAATAAAGGTGGTTGTAATTCGATAACCTCTTCGGGGACTCCGCTTGCATTATTATTTTCCATACACATTGATATAACTTTTACAGCAACTTCATGTCCTGTTAAAAGTTTAAGATGCCTGGTCGGACTGCCATCTCCTAGTAGCATTAATTGCCATGGGCCAGAGAGCTTGTTGTTACCTTTGCCGGAAAGAACACTTTCTTTTTCTGCTTTCCAAATTACTTCAGGTGAAGATAATTGAGATTGATTTGAATTCACTTTGATTAGCCTTTTATTTAAATTGGATTGTTTTTTTCGGTTTTTTCATTTGTTGTATTTTTAACCATACAAGCAGTGCGGTTAGATCAGCTTTGCTCACCCCTGGAACTTGAGCTGCATGACCAAGACTTTTTGGTTGAGAAATGGTTAGTTTTTCTCTTGCTTCTTTCGATAGGGTATTTATATTATTGTAGTTTAAATTTTTTGGTAATAACTTTTTGCTTTGCTGTTTTAATTGATTTATTTGGGCTTTTTGTCTTTCTAAATATCCACTGTACTTGATATCTATTTCAACTCCTTCTTGAACATCTAAAGGTATATTTTGAGGTGTTAAATTATATTTAATTAAATCATTATAGTGAATATTTGTTCTTCTTAGAAAGTTTGCTAATGTTATAGATCCTTTAACTTTTGTACCAGTTGAAGAGTGAATTTCTTGCGCGCACTTATCAGTTTGTTTAATTTTTTCTTTCTCTAGCCTTGATTTTTCTTCATCAATTAATTTTTGTTTAGAATTATAGATTTTCCATCTTCTTTCATCAATTAAACCTAATTTATACCCTAATGGAGTTAATCTTCGATCTGCATTATCACCTCTAAGAATTAATCGATATTCACTGCGACTAGTTAATACTCTATATGGCTCTCGTAAGTCTTTTGTCACTAGATCGTCAATCATAGTTCCTACATAACTATTTTCTCGTTCAAAAATTATTCCCTCCTGATTATTCACCAATCTTGCTGCATTTAATCCAGCAACTAAACCTTGCGCAGCAGCTTCTTCATATCCTGTTGTCCCATTTAATTGCCCTGCACTAAATAGGCCACTTATTTTTTTTGTTTCTAGCGTTGCTTCTAGTTGTGTCGCAGGTAAGTAGTCATATTCGACTGCATATGCTGGCCTGAGCATGATGCAATTTTCTAGACCTGGGAGAGTCCGTAAAAGTTCTAATTGTAAGTTTTCAGGAAGACCAGTGGAGAAACCTTGTACATAAATTTCTGGAGTATCTCTGCCTTCTGGTTCCAAGAAGATTTGGTGTGAATCTTTATCAGCAAAACGTACAATTTTATCTTCAATGGATGGGCAGTATCTAGGACCTTTACTATCAATAAAACCTCCATAAATAGGAGTTAAATGAAGATTATTTTTAATAAGTTTGTGAGTTTCTTGTGTAGTTCGCGTGATATGGCAACTCATTTGTTCTCCACTTTTCCAAGCAATTGGGTCAAATGAAAAGAATTTATCTGAAGCATCACTGAATTGCTCCTCAAGAGAATTCAGATTAATACTTCTTCGATCTACTCGAGCAGGAGTTCCTGTTTTTAGACGATCTGTAGTGAAGCCTAATTTTTGTAATGCCTCAGTTAACCCCTCGGAGGCTTGCTCTCCTGCTCGTCCAGCACTCATAGATTGATTGCCAATCCAAATTCTTCCTCCTAAAAAAGTTCCAGTTGTAAGCACGACAGCTTTTGCACGAAAGATGCTTCCGAAATAGGTTTTAATTCCTTTAATGCATCCAATCCTATTTTCAATTTCTTGCTTGTTATTGTTGCTCTTATATTTACAGCTTTCAATCTCTAGCCCTGTAACCATGGCCTCTCTAAGTTTTAGATTTGGCGTATTTTGCAGGATCTTCAGCATTTTATTCGCATATAAACGCTTATCTGTTTGTGCTCGTAAGGCTCTTACAGCAGGGCCTCGACTGGCATTAAGTACTCTTTTTTGAAGAGCAGTTGAATCTGCTAATTTTCCAATTATTCCTCCAAGTGCATCAACTTCATGTACTAGTTGACTCTTGGCAGGCCCTCCTACAGCAGGGTTACATGGTTGCCATGCGATTCGATCTAAATTAAGAGTAAATAATGCTGTTTCCAGTCCTAATCTGGCTGAAGTCAGAGCAGCTTCACAACCTGCATGACCTCCACCAACCACTATTACATCAAAACTTTCATTTGAGGATTGTTGAGTAATCATCAATTAAGTATTGGCGACTTTGTTTTAGGAATGATTAAGCAGCCAGATTCCTAAATCTAGTGAATTGAGGTTCAAAAAGTAATTTAACTGTTCCAACTGGTCCATTTCTATGTTTTGTGACTATTACTTCTGTAATCCCTCTATCGGTGGTCTCTGGATTGTAATACTCATCTCGATAAATCATCAGAACTAAGTCTGCATCCTGTTCTATTGAGCCAGACTCTCTCAAATCACTAAGCATTGGTCTTTTGTTAGTTCTTGATTCAACCCCTCTACTTAATTGTGATAAAGCTATGACAGGTACTTTAAGTTCTCTAGCCATACCTTTAAGACCTCTAGTAATTCTTGAAATTTCTTGAACTCTATTATCGGGTGATGTTCCCTCCATTAGTTGAAGGTAATCAATCACAATTAAACCAAGCTCTTTGCCTTGTTCGGCAATTAGGCGTCTGCATAGTGATCTCATTTCAAGAACACTAGAATTTGGTTTGTCGTCAATGAATATCGGTAATTGACCAAGTGTGTTAATTCCTTGACCAAGCAATGGCCACTCATCTTGTTGTAATCGGCCAGTTCTCAATCTACTGCTTTCAATTCCTACTTCACTAGATAGCAATCTGTAAGTTAGCTGCTCTTTACTCATCTCAAGACTAAACACGCAAACAGGTAAATCGTGCAGTTCAGCTACGTTTTTTGCAAGATTTAGAACTATTGAAGTCTTTCCCATTGCTGGTCTGCCTGCAACTATTATCAGATCACTTCTCTGAAGACCTTGAGTCATTGCATCCAGATCGTAAAAATTGACTGGTATGCCTGCGACTGATGTACCTAATGATCTACTTTCTATTTCATTAAAAGTAGTGGTAAGAATTTCGGCTGTAGGTGTTAAACCTTTCGATGGCTGTTCTTGGCTAATTGCAAAAATCTTTTGTTCCGCCTGATCAATTGCTTCTTCCATCGGGAGACTTTGATCAAACCCTAATTTGATTACATCATTTCCAGATTTGATTAATTGTCTTCGAAGAAATTTATCGCTAATCAACTTAGCAACTTGTTCAATGGAGGCTGTTGATGTAACCCTCTCTACTAATTCTACAAGGCGATTATTTCCTCCTATTTTGTCTAAAGAGTTTGTATCTGCTAGCCAAGCACTCATGGCTGTCAAATCTGTTGGTTTACCTTGACTATGAAGCATTAATGCTGTTCTATATATTTCCCTATGAGCGGATATATAAAAGGCCTCTGCTTGTAATAGATCAGCTATTCTTCCTATCGCTTCAGGGTCTAACAAAATACCACCAAGCACAGATTCCTCTGCCTCCAAATTTTGTGGCGGTATTTGGTCGGGTTGAGCTTCAAAACGTGGTTTATCAATTTTGGAGTTATTCAGGGTTCCAAAATCTCTGGTCTGTTTTGAAAAGTCCCCATTATTTGCAGAGGGGGTGCTGATCATTTATCGCTTCTTTAACAAGGACACTTACTTTGGCTTGTTCAGATCAAGATGCAACTATTAGTAACTTGTAACCTCTAGGTTTATTTCAGCATTAACTTCGCTATGGAGCTTGATTTGTACTTTGTATTTGCCAACTCCATGTATTTCAGGGACTGAAATATCTCTTCGATCTATTTCCTTCTTGGTAGCTTCTTTTACCACTTCAGCTACATCACCATTTGTCACGGTTCCAAATAAGACTCCATCTTCTCCAACTTGTTTTTTGACAGTAAATCTTCCAATAGTTGTAAGAGCTGTTTGGAAATCAATTGCTTCTTGTTTCTTAGCCGCCTCTTTTTCCGCTTGTTTTGCTTTTCGATATTCAACTTGTTTTAAAACTGTTGGAGTAACTGGCAAAGCTTTTTTATTGGGTAATAAAAAGTTTCTTGCAAAACCAGGAGCGACCTCTACAAGGTCACCATCTTTACCAAGACTTTTAATGTCTTCGTTCAGAACAACTTGAACTCGCTTAGCCATGGATAAAAATTAATTTAATCTATTTAATTATTTGATTACTTTACGACGCGATAGGGAGTCTAATCTTTTTAGCTAATCCAATTGCCTTCAAAAAACGAATATGTTGCCAAGTTAGATCTATTTGGTTTCGTTGAAGGCCATGTTTGGCAGAATTAGGGAAAGCATGATGATTATTGTGCCATCCTTCACCAAATGTTAGTGCTGCAACCCATTTGTTATTTTTTGAATTATCACCACTTTCATATGCAGTTGTACCCCAACAATGTGTCGCTGAATTTACAAGCCATGTTATGTGATAAACAAATACAAGTCTCAAAGGAATTCCCCATAGAACCATCGCCCATCCCCCAACTCCAGCCGATTGACCAATCAAAAAAAGTAAAGCTCCTAAAGGAATTTGTAGAAGTAAAAAATTTTTATTTAAGAAGCGATAGTAGGGATCTTTGATTAAATCCCCAGATAGTCTTGGAACAGCTTTCATGGCAGGTACATCTTCAAACATCCATCCCATATGACTCCACCAAAAACCTTTATTGCTGTCATGATGATCAGCTTCAGTATCAGAAAAAGTGTGATGATGTCTGTGAAGACCAACCCAATCAATTGGTCCATGCTGACAACTTAATGCTCCACAAGTTGCAAAAAACCTTTCCAGCCATTTAGGAACCTGAAAAGCACGGTGAGAGAGAAGACGATGATATCCAGTCGTTACCCCCAAGCAAGCTGTTAACCAATACAAGAAAAGGAATCCTGAAAATGCTTGCCAACTCCAAAATTTAGCTTGCAGAGTAAACAATGTAAGAGCATGTATTGCGACCATAAATATGACTGTGCCCCATCTTTTTCGAGCTCTTTGGATTTGAATTCGTCTTGGTACGTGTCCCTGTAGCCTCTCAGACGCAGCCATCGCTTTATCTCGAGAAACAGGTTTTTTTAATGGAGCTGAGGCCTCGATTAAACTTGAAACCATTAGTGATCCGCCTACTTGGCGTATATAATATACGATAAGGATCCTAATCAGGTCTTTTGGACAATCTTGAATGTGATTTGTGAGTTCTAGTTTTCGCGACCAATTAGCTTCAGGCAGAAGAGCGATGGCTCATCTAGTACATGTTTGGCATGAGCGCAATGGCTGGTCTCATAAGGTTCTTCCTGCATTGGCTGAATGTTTGGATCTTGGAAGAGTGCATAGTTCTCAAATTTCAAATTTAAGGAACGGTAAGCTGGCCTCCCCCAGTCCTGAGGTTTTTTTTGCTTTTGGAAAAGTAAATCAAGTTCTTTCTAGGGAGCTTGAAAATATAGAAGATCAAATTTTAAGTGTTCATCCCGAGTTGTTTAGATCACTTCAAGAATCAGCTATTCCTGTTGAAGGAAATAATGGCAATCCACTTTCAGCAGGCGACTTTTTTGAGATTTTTGTCGGTCTCGCATCTTTACCTTCTTCATTTGATTGGTTTATTGAGGAAACTGAGGCACCAATGTTAAGCGCAGCTTTGGCAGATTATTTGTGTAAAGGTAGATCTTGGAGAATATGTCGCGAGCAAGTAATGTCTGCATATTCAGTAACCAAAAAACAACGCAGAGAAAGATTTGAGGCGGTTATGGCGGGTTTAAGAGATTACACAGCTGAGGAGCTTGATGGAGAATTATTGGATTTACATGCCACAAATAGAGTATTAAATTCCATCACTTTGCAGGGGGCAGATGACTTTTTAGAGAATTTGCGTCAAAGAGGATTATTGCTAAAAGACCAAGAAAAGTTGGAAATTATTTTTTCAGAATAATTTAATATTATTGATTGTGACTAAAATAAATCCAGAAATCTCTAATAAGAATGCTAAAAATTTTGTAAATGATATCGAAGAAGGTCTATATTTATCCACTAAAAATAAGTCTAATATTGTAACACTTAACTTGGAAAAAGTATTAAACGCTTTTTCTAAGTCTCGTTTAAATGTTCAACATTTTTCATCCCTAACCGGCTATGGGCATGGAGATCTTGGAAGGGATACAATTGATAAAATCTTTGCTGATGTTTTAGAAGCTCAGAAAGCAGCTGTAAGACTTCAGTTTGTTAGTGGAACTCACGCTATAGCATCGGCTTTGTTTGGAGTCCTGAGGCCAGGAGATAATTTTTTGTCTATTACAGGTAAACCTTATGAATCGCTAGAAGAAGTAATTGGATTACGTGGAAGAGGTAATGGATCTCTTATTGAGTTTGGGACGATCTATGAGGAAATATCTCTCAATAATGCTGGAAATATAGATTTTAAAGTTTTGGAAAAGGCTTTAAATATTCCTCGGAAATTAATTTTTATTCAACGTAGTTGTGGCTATACATGGCGGCCATCTTTAAGTATTGAAATCATTAAAGAAATTTGTAACTTATGTCATCAAAAACAACCAGATTGTATTTGTTTTGTTGATAATTGTTATGGAGAATTCGTCGAAACTAAAGAACCTACAGCAGTCGGTGCAGATTTAATTGCAGGTTCTCTCATAAAAAATTTGGGAGGCACAATTGTTCCTACAGGAGGATATGTAGCTGGAAAAGCTGATTTGGTTGATAAAGCATGTTCGCGTTTGACTGCCCCTGGTATTGGTTCTGAAGGAGGGATTACTTTTGATTTGAATAGAATTATTTTGCAGGGACTTTTTCTTGCTCCTCAGATGGTAGCTGAGGCTTTAATTGGTGCTGAGATGATTGCTACTGCTTTTAGAGATTTGGGATTTCAAGTGTTACCAACTCCTAATTCTTGCAGGGCGGATTTGATTCAAATAGTAAGAATTGGTAATCCCGAGATTTTACAAATAATATGTAAATCTTTTCAGGAGAAATCTCCTATTGGATCTTTTCTTGATCCTATACCTGCTCCAATGCCTGGCTATGAAAATAATTTAGTGATGGCTGGTGGAACTTTCGTGGATGGAAGCACCAGTGAGTTTTCTGCAGATGCTCCTATGAAGCCTCCATATGATTTATTCATTCAAGGAGGATCTCATCGCTCTCATGTCAAAATTGCTTTGATTCATGCACTATCCAATTTATTTCAGGCAGGATTTATAAAATTGCCCCAGAATGAATAAGCGTTTTTAGTGTCGACGCAATGGCATTTTCCTTTCCCGATCATTTTCGTTTTGCTGATAGTCACGAATATGCTTATTTTGATGATTCTTTAGTGAGAATTGGCATCAGTGAATTTGCGGTAGATCAATTGGGAGATATTGTTTTCGTTGATCTTCCAGAAGAAGGTAGTTCAATCGCTAAAGGAGAGCCCTTCGGCTCTGTTGAATCTGTAAAGGCTGTTGAGGATATGTATGCTCCAGTTAGTGGGGAAATTATTCATAGAAACGATTCTGTTTTAGCCAGCCCAGAAGAACTCCAAAATGATCCTCATGGAGAAGGATGGTTATTGATAATTCGTCCTAATAATCCTGATCAAATTAAAGAGCTGATGGATTCTGAGACTTATTCAACAAAAATTTCGGCATAAAACTTAGCTGAATGATTTTTCTTACAACAAATTAGAAAAATTTTCTCTACAGTTACCTTCTTTCTTATAACTTAATTTGCTTGTGCTTGAGAACAAGCTCATGTTCGACGCAGAATTAAAGGATTCCACTTTTAAGTCTCGCCATATCGGTCCAAATAACGATGATGAGGCGCTTATGCTTCAACATCTTGGTTTTCATGATTCTGAAGAATTTATTTCTTCAGTAATACCTGCTGAAATATTTGATTCAGAACAAAAACTTCCCTCTATTCCCGATGGATGCAGTCAAACCAATGCTTTAAAGCAAATAAAGCTAATTTCAAAGAAAAATGCTGAATTCCGCTCTCTTATCGGATTGGGTTACTACTCGACTGTTATTCCTCCAGTGGTGCAAAGAAATGTTTTAGAAAATCCTAATTGGTATACAGCATACACTCCTTATCAAGCAGAGATCTCTCAGGGTAGATTGGAAGCCTTATTCAATTTTCAAACTTTAATCAGTGAATTAACAGGTTTGCCGATATCAAATGCTTCTTTACTTGATGAAGCTACAGCAGCAGCTGAGGCAATGAGTTTAAGTTTAGCTGTTCGAAAAAATAAAAATGCTAATAAATTTTTAGTAGATCAAGAAATTTTCCCTCAAACACTAGATGTTTTAAGAACTAGATGCGAACCATTAGGAATTGATCTTGATTTCTTTAATAGTAATGATTTCAAAATTGATCAAAACGTTTTTGGAATATTCGTTCAGTTGCCTGGAAAAAATGGTCGTATTTGGGACCCAACTTCAGTCATTAATCAATCACACTCATTGCATGCACTTGTAACTGTTGCCATTGATCCCTTGGCTCAAGTTTTAATTAAACCTATGGGTGAATTAGGAGCCGATATTGTTGTTGGAAGCGCGCAAAGATTAGGTGTCCCAATTGCTTGTGGCGGACCTCATGCAGCTTTTTTTGCAACTCAAGACAGATACAAAAGACAAATTCCAGGAAGGATAGTGGGGCGTTCGGTTGATATAGAAGGTAATCCTGCTTTGAGACTTGCTTTGCAAACTAGAGAGCAACATATTAGAAGAGATAAGGCAACAAGTAACATATGTACAGCTCAGGTTTTATTAGCTGTTCTTTCTTCTTTTTATGCAGTTCATCATGGCCCAGTTGGTCTGAAAGAAATAGCAAAAAAGATTATTAATTATAGAGCTTGCTTTGAAGCTATTTTGAGATATTTGGAATACCCCTTAGAATCATATTCAAGATTTGATAGTGTTGATATTTATTGTTCCGAAGCTCCTCAAATTATTCAGTTAGCTTCTGATGAGGGATATAATCTTAGAGTTCTTCCTATCGGCTCTGATGTAAAGACTTCTTTGGGGTTTGGAGTGACTTTTGATGAATTAACTTGTGATGAAGAAATTATTAAATTGTATGAAATTTTATCAAGAATAAAAGGAAAAGAATTAAAAGATATTTCTACTTTTTTGGATCAAAATTTATCCTTAGATTTAATACCATTAAGAACTAAAGCATGGCTCGAACAAGCTGTTTTTAATAAATATCAAAGCGAGACAGATTTAATGAGATATATACATCAATTAGTGTCTAAAGATTTTTCTTTGGTTCAAGGAATGATTCCACTAGGGAGTTGCACAATGAAATTGAATGCAGCTGCGGAACTTTTACCAATTGAATGGAATGAGTTTTCCTCTGTTCATCCTTTTGCTCCTCAAGATCAATTAACTGGTTTTAAAGAAATTGTGAATGACCTTGAAAGTTGGCTTGCTGCTTTAACAGGTTTCGAGGGTGTTTCTTTGCAACCAAATGCTGGATCTCAAGGCGAATTAGCTGGTTTATTGGTAATACGCTCATGGCATAAGTCATCGGGTCAAGCGCATAGAAATATTTGTTTGATCCCCACTAGCGCACATGGTACAAATCCAGCCAGTGCTGTGATGTCTGGGTTCAAAGTAGTTTCTGTGAAATGCGATGAATATGGAAATGTTGATTTAGAAGATTTGCGCAATAAAGCAAAAATTCACTCAACTAACTTGGCTGCAATGATGGTTACTTATCCTTCCACTCATGGAGTATTCGAACCAAATATTCGCGAAATGTGTCAAATAATCCATAAAGAAGGAGGACAAGTCTATCTTGACGGTGCAAATTTGAATGCTCAAGTAGGCATTTGTAGACCAGGTACTTATGGAATAGATGTTTGTCATTTAAATCTCCATAAAACTTTTTCAATTCCTCATGGAGGTGGAGGACCAGGCGTTGGTCCAATTGCTGTTGCCAGACATCTTGTTTCTTATCTTCCTGGTCATTCAATTGTTAAATGCGGAGGGAATCAGGCGATTTCTGCTGTCTCTGCTGCTCCATTTGGTAGTGCTGGAATATTGCCTATTAGTTGGATGTATATTCGAATGATGGGTAGCGATGGTTTACGCAAAGCAAGCTCAATAGCTATTCTCTCTGCTAATTACCTAGCTAAACGACTCGATCAATATTATCCAGTTTTATTCAAAGATCCCAATGGCTTGGTTGCCCATGAATGCATATTGGACTTGCGACCTTTAAAAAGCCAATTAGGTATAGAAGTTGAAGATGTTGCTAAGAGATTGATGGATTATGGATTTCATGCTCCAACAATAAGTTGGCCTGTCGCTGGGACTTTGATGGTTGAACCAACAGAAAGTGAAAGTTTATCTGAATTAGATCGTTTTTGTGATGCGATGATTGGTATTTATAAAGAAATTGAAGAAATAAAATCAGGAAAGATAGATCCAATTAATAATCTTCTAAAACAATCGCCACATACTTTGAAAACGGTTACATCTGATGATTGGAATAGACCTTATTCTCGTCAAAATGCAGCTTATCCTTTACCTTGCCAAGAAAAATATAAATTTTGGCCATCAGTTTCACGCATCAATAATGCTTATGGAGATAGGAATTTGATATGTAGTTGCCCGACAGTAGAAGAATTAGAAGAAATTAGTTCTCTTTAAGACTGGTTAAAACCTGTTTTATTAGTTAAATTTCAAACGAAAACCAAATTTTTGGTTTTTTTTAGCTGTTTCGCACTTTTTTTTATTAATTCTTGCCGCAGCTTTAAATTTTATGGGGACAAAATGAACAAACAGACATCATTTGATCTAGAGGATCGAATGAAAAAAAAGGACAACTTGTCCTTACCTTCTTTTTCTAATTGCTTTGAATCTATTTTAAAAAAAGGAGAACTTTTTAAAGTTGATGGCACTAATGTCGTAAGAGTTCCATTTGGTGTTCGTCAGCCTAAGAAAAAAAGGCCCGAAAAAGTTTCTACTTGGGCAACTTTAGTATTACCAATACAATCATTTGATTCACCTACTCCACCGCCACATGCTGCATAGAATTTAAGCAGCAATATTGGTTTGTTTTTTTTCTAGCACTTCTTCATAATAATTTTTCAACTGTTTTGTAGCTCCTGCCCATCCCCATCGTTCGGCTTCTGAGCGAGCTGCTTTTCTCATTGCTGTACGTTCTTCTTCGTTCCCCAGTAATATTTTTGTGGCCTCTATTAAACTTAGCGCTCCATCATTTTCCCCATCTGGATTGTACAGACATCCATTTTCTCCATCAGAAATAATATCTGGAATTCCCCCTTTGTTTGCTCCTACGACGGGACATCCAGCCGCCATGGCTTCTAATAGAACCAATCCAAGGGTTTCTGTACTTGAGGGAAATAAGAAAGCATCACCAGATGCATAAGCACTTGCTAACTCATTTCCACTTAAATAGCCTACAAAGGTAGTGGCAGTTCCTTGGAAAATTTTTTCTAATTGCTGTCTATATGGACCATCTCCAACAAGCGCAAGTCGAGTCTTGGGTAATGCATTCAGTACAGGTTTAATTCGTTCAATTTGCTTTTCTGCAGAGAGTCTGCCTACGTAAATCAAAAGAGATCCTTCATCACTAAATTCGCCTAAAAGGCGAGCTCTCATTTTTTCATTTTTTAGTTCTGGTTTGAAAATATCCGTATCAACTCCCCTTTGCCATAAAGCAGTATTTTGTATGCCTTTCTCCGAGAGTTCTTGTACCATCGCGGTTGAAGTACAAAGATTTAAGGTTGCTTGATTATGAGCAGCTTTAAGTAATTCCCATAAAAGAGGCTCTAACATTCCCATGCCGTAATGTTCTAGATATTTAGGTAAATGCGTGTGATAACTAGCTACTAATGGGATACTGTTTGTTTTCGCCAGCCAAATTCCACCCAATCCCAATACAGCAGGGTTAACTACATGAATTAGATCAGGTTTAAAGTTTTCTAATTCATCTGATACACCTGGACCAGGAAGCCCTAATTTTAGTTCTGGGTATAGAGGTAAAGGCATTGCGGGAACACCTACAACTTTTGCACCCATGTAACTTGATGGACAGCCTTCTGGGCAGAAAACGGTAACTTCATCACCAGATTGGACTAAATTTTGAATTGTTTTTGTTAAGCGAGTAACAATCCCATCAACTTTAGGAAGGAAAGTTTCTGTAAAAAAAGCTATTTTCACTGAGCTAGGCTTTTCAAGATTTTGTACAAATTAGATTTAGGATTTATTTATTGCTTTTGCTTGGGTTGATGTCCAAGCAGATATACAAGGTATTCGTTTTAAATCACATCGAGCAGAGTATTTTTTCGCGACATCTACAACCTCTGCCAATAGACCATTATCAAGAGTCGTTGGATCTAATCCAAGTTCAATAAAACATCGATTATCAACGATTAAATCATTTTCGACAGCTTCGTTTCTAGGGTTTGGTAGGTAATTAATCTTAGCTCCAGTCAGAGAGGCCACTTTTTTTGCTAATTCACCTACTTGATGACTTTCCGTCATTTGGTTGAATATTTTGACTCTTTCGCCTTTATCCGGAGGATTCTCTAGAGCAAGTTGTACGCATTTGACTGAATCGCGAATATGAATAAAAGCTCTAGTTTGTCCACCTGTTCCATGGACAGTTAATGGATACCCTATGGCAGCTTGCATCAAAAATCTATTTAGGACTGTGCCATAGTCTCCGTCGTAATCAAATCGGTTTGTGAGTCTTGGATCACGGCTTGTAACATCAGTATTTGTTCCCCATACAATTCCTTGATGAAGATCAGTGATTCTGATCTGGTCATTTTTGTTGTAATAGAGAAAAAGTAATTGATCTAGGGTTTTTGTCATGTGATAGACACTCCCAGGACTAGCTGGATGAAGAATCTCCTCCTCAAAACGACTTCCATCAGGTTGAGGTACCTCAACTTTTAAGTATCCTTCGGGGATTGTTGCACCTCTATGTGAGCCATATCCGTATACGCCCATTGTTCCAAGATGAACAATATGAATATCTAAATTTGATTCAACAATTGCGGCTAGGAGGTTATGAGTACCGTTCACATTGTTATCAACTGTATATCTCTTTGTTGCACTGCTTTTCATCGAATATGGAGCAGCACGTTGTTCAGCGAAATGAACTATCGAATCTGGTTTTTCTTCTATTAGCAGATCTAAAAGCTTTTGATATTCAGAGGCAAGATCTAAATGAATAAATCGAATAGGATTGCCACCTATTTCAGACCATGCTTGAATCCTTTCTCCAATACTTGTAATTGGAGTTAATGACTCAACTTCTAGGTCTATATCTATTTTTCGACGACTGAGATTATCCACGATGAATACATCGTGACCCTTGTCAGCAAGATTTACTGCACAAGGCCATCCGCAGAAGCCATCACCACCAAGAACGAAAACTTTCACTCTAAACTCCAAAAGAAAGAGCAAATGCTCATATTATTCAAGCTACTACAAGGGTTTCACTTGATTGTTAAAGAATACGCGATAAGCACAATTATAAGGATAACTCCAGCGAGGGTAAAAAGCCAAGAACCTTTGTTGCCACTACTTTCTTTTGTAAGTATTTCAATTTTTGGCTCATCAGCAAAAACATTAAGCCTACCTTGACTTTCTTGAGTTACTGCCATGGTTTTTTTAAATTAGCCTATTACGTTACTAATTTTTAACGTATTGCTCTAATTATTTGAAACAACTCCATCAAATGGCGAACTGGGCTTTGCAATGAGACTTCTTTCCAGCCTTCCAGATAAATATGCATCTCTTCCTGCTTCGATGGCCCTAGAAAAGGCCTTAGCCATCAAAACAGGGTTTTTTGCTAATGCGATAGCACTATTGATTAGAACTCCATCTGCTCCTATTTCAAGAGCTTGTGCTGCTTCACTTGGAACTCCGATTCCTGCATCGATAATTATTGGGATTTGAGCTTCTTCGATAATCATGGCAATGTTGTCTAAATTTCTGATGCCTTGAGCAGATCCAATTGGAGAGCCAAGGGGCATAACAGTTGCACATCCAATTTCTTCAAGTTTTTTAGCAATTAACGGATCAGAATTTATATAAGGAAGGACAGTAAAACCCTCTTTCACTAATTGTTCTGCCGCTTTCAAAGTCCCGATTGGGTCTGGTAATAAATATTTCTTGTCAGGAATTACCTCTAGTTTGACAAAATTATTAGTTTCTTGACCAGCTAGCTTTGCTAATTCTCTCCCCAATCTTGCTACTCGAATAGCTTCTTCAGCATTTGTGCAACCTGCAGTATTTGGAAGCATCCAAATTTTTTTCCAGTTGATTGATTCCATTAAACCTTTATGACCATTTTCTAAGCCTTGAATTCTTCTCACTGCGACAGTGACTAGTTCACATTTTGTATTGATGATGCAGTTTTTCATTACCTCCATTGATGAGTATTTTCCAGTTCCAACTAGCAGCCTGCTTTGGAATTCTTTGTTTCCTATCTTGAGTAATTGATTAGAGTTTTTCATGATTAAAAATATAATTAATTAAGATTTATTTAGAAACCTTTTTTGTCTAAAGATTGATTTTTATTTTTACCAATTATACGTTCAAGCCTTTTTATTTGAGTGATTGCAGTTTTATTTTTAGGATCTATTTTTAAAACCTCTTGATAATTTTTATAAGCCTCATCTTCTTTAAGTAAGCGTTGATAAGCAAATCCAAGATTATTTAATGCAACTGGATACTCCGATTTTGCTGTTAATGCTTTTTTATAATGAATAATAGCTGTTTTAAAGTCATTTTGAGCAGCGAGTGCAAAACCTAATGCGTTCTCAATAAGGGCTTTGGCTTCATCAGGTTCTCCTTCAATTTTTTTTAATGCTTGTTTTAAAGTTGATGTGGCTTGAGGATATAATCGTTTCTTTATTTGAACCGATGCTAATTCATACATTTTTGCTGAATTTTCCTTGGTATTTGAATCTTTATTTTCTAACTTTATTAGCTTGAGTTCATCTCTTCTTACTTTATAAAGTTGTCTTCCAACTAAAATAGATATCACTAATAAGAGTAAACATAGACCTATTAAGTAAGCTTGAGGAAGATTAAGTTGCATCTCTTATACCTCGGTTTCTAATTTAAATAAAATATAAATATATTTTTTTTCCATATTTTTGTTTTAGTAATTTTAACTTTTCAAATTATTTTAATCAATTTTTTCAGTATTTAAATGGCTAAGCAAGCTAATCAAATATTTTTAAACTTTTGAATTAGCAGCAATGTTTGTAAAACTTTTAGGATCAGCAACGGCTAATTGAGCCAACATTTTTCTGTTGATTCTGATATCAGCTTTTTTTAAGCCGCCAATAAACTTGCTATAACTTAATCCATTCAATCTTGCAGCTGCATTTATTCTTGCTATCCAAAGTCTTCTGAAATCCCGCTTTCTTCTTCTTCTATCTCGATATGCATTACAAAGAGCTTTCATAACTCTTTGATTAGCAGTACGAAATAATGTTCCATTACCTCCTCTAAAACCTTTAGCTAGATGAAGGATTTTGTTTCTACGTTTTCTTGCTACATTTCCTCTTTTTACGCGTGCCATGGTTAATAAGAAATCAAAATTAATTGAACTGATAAAGTTTTAATAGTTTTTATGCATAAGGGAGCATAAGACTGACATTTTCAGCATCACGTTCATCAACAACAGCTTTTGTTTTCAGGTGTCTTTTTAATTTAGGACTTTTGTGGTCGAGTAAGTGATTGTGAAATGCACGTCGTCTCATGAACTTGCCCGTGCCAGTCGCTTTGAACCGCTTTGCGGCAGCTTTGCGGGTCTTGAGCTTTGGCATTGATAAAGCATAGTTAGTACATAACAATACGCCCTAAAGCTCACTTAAGCCAACCCAAAATTATGAAATTCTTGCTGGAGGGAGATTTTTGTTGTGATTAAAAGTTTTTTCAGTGCTCAGAAACGCATTTTTGCTTGTAGTTTTCTGGTCTTCATTGGTTGGCAACATTTCAATCAAAGTTATTCAGCAAATTCAAGCAAAGTTAATTTTTTTCCAACTCATCATGTTCCACCTGAAACTATTTCAATTAGTCCAGCAAAAAATGTATTGCTTGTTGGGATCAAACCATATTTGGGAAAAGAAATTTTCAATGATGAGGCCTCTCCATCATTAAGGCTTGTAAGCAATGGTAGTAACTTGATTTTAAAAGATGCCAACGGAGTTGTTCGAAAGGCTAATGAAATTAATATTGGTTGGCGAGCAAAAAAATTAACAAATCCAAAAGTGTTTGTTCGTCAAGTAATCGGTCCACTGGCGAGTTTCGAGTCTGCTGAAAGATTGGCTAATGATCTAAAAGAAAAAGATATTCCATCAATAATTGCACATCCACTTGATTGGGAGCTTTGGGTGGCTGGTGATTTAACGATTCCTAAGTCTATACAATCTAATTTAATAAAAATCACAGTTAATAAGTCTATTGTTCCTTTTTTAAATGATACCAATGGCAAAATTGCTCTCAAAGGACCAATCTCGTTAGAAGCTCCAGACGGATTGCTTTGGGGCAATGGGGTTTACTTGGGACCTTTTTCAATTCAGTTAAATGCATATGGAACTTGGACATTGGTTGAACATGTTCCTATAGAGCGATATCTCCAGGGAGTAGTTCCTTATGAGATTGGATTTAATTCCCCAGAAGCAGCTCTAGCAGCTCAAGCAGTTTTAGCGAGAACATGGGCTGTCGCTAACAGTCATAGATTCAAAGTTGATGGATATAACCTTTGTAGTGACACACAATGTCAAGTTTATAAAAATCCTTCCTCGGCTAACAATAAAATCAAAAAAGCTATTCAAACAACAGCTGGCAAAATTCTTACTTGGAATAATCAACCAATTAATACTGTTTATCACGCTACAAATGGCGGAGTAATGGCTTCAGTCAATGAGGCATGGTCAATTAGTTCGGTTCCTTACTTAAGCGCTCGCTTGGATGGACCAAAACAATGGTCTCGTGGAATTGAGTTGCCTTTGTCAAATGAAAAATTTTTGAAAACTTTTTTATTTTCAGAGTCTGAAGCTTTTGGTTCTAATCATCCACTTTTCAGGTGGAATAGAACCCTAGAAACTTCTCAGGTCTTAGATTACTTAAAGAGCTCTAGCAAAGTTTCTAATTCTTTTTATCCAAAAAAAATTAAAGTTGAAAATAGAGGTCCAAGTGGAAGAGTTACGTTTTTAAAAATTGTAGGAGATAGTGGATCCGAAATATCCCTCAAACTTGATGAGATTCGTCGAGTTTTGAGAAAATTGCCAAGTACTTTGTTTGTTGTTAAAGAAATTAAAGAAGGTAAATGGCTTTTTTCGGGTGGAGGTTTTGGTCATGGAGCAGGAATGTCGCAGTCTGGGGCTATAGAATTAGCAAAAAATGGATGGACTACCAAACAAATTCTTTCTCATTATTATCCAAAAACAAAATATGGATTTTTGTCTGAGTGATGGCAGCACCTTAGAGTAATTAGCTGATTAAGGATTACTCCATGGCTTTAGCCAAAATAAGTGGAGAAAACCGACGTAGTAAGTCAATATTATTTTTGATTTGCTGCGCTTTAGCAGGGATTTTTCCTCATTTCATTGACCCACCCAGGAATTTATTCCCTGCAATTACTTTAGCTTTGCTTTTGGGAGGCTATGGATTAAGAGTTGTTTTAAGAGAGCGGAGGGAAAATTACCTGTTACCAGATGAGGATGTCCCTCAAGAAAAGGATTTGTTAGAAACTCTTCCTAAAGTTGATGTATTAGTTGCTGCTCGTGACGAAGAAAATGTTATTGAGAGATTAGTTTCAAGACTTTTATCAATTGAATATCCTGCGGAAAAAATATCACTCTGGATCATTGATGATGGAAGTCAAGATAATACACCTTTGTTATTAAAAGAATTAAGTGAAAAGTACACTAGTGTTAATGTTTTAACTCGTAAAAGACATAGTGGAGGAGGTAAATCAGGAGCTCTCAATTCAGTATTGGAAAAAACTGACGGAGAATGGCTATTTATTCTGGACGCGGATGCTCAATTGCAGAGTAATGTATTACTAAGAGCTATAAGTCTTGCTTTGGGAGGAGGGTGGTCTGGTGTTCAATTAAGAAAAGCTGTTATCAATTATAAGTTTAATCAAATTGCTTCATTTCAGGCAATGGAGATGGCAATGGATGCTGTTATCCAGAGAGGAAGACTTGCTTGTGGTGGTATAGCTGAGTTAAGGGGAAACGGTCAATTAATTAATAGACAAATACTTGAATCATGTGGTGGATTTAATGAACAAACTATTACCGATGATTTAGATTTAAGTTTTCGTTTTTTATTAAATCGCTCTCCAATTGCGATCATGTGGGACCCTCCTGTTCAAGAAGAGGCAGTTGAATCGATTTGGGCCCTTTTTAGACAGAGAAAAAGATGGGCTGAAGGTGGACTTCAAAGATTTTTTGATTATTGGCCATTATTAATCTCGAAACGTATTACAAATTTCAAAAAATTAGATTTGACTGCTTTTTTTCTATTGCAATACGCATTACCAGTTGTATCATTCATAGATTTTATTTTTTCAATTATTTTATCTAAAATGCCACTGTATTGGCCTTTATCCATAGTTGCATTGAGTATTTCTTGCTTAGCTTATTGGAAAGGGTGCTCTAAAAAAAGTGAAGGTCCAGATTTACCATCACCTAATCTAATGAATATACTTGGAGCAACAATTTATCTTGCTCACTGGTTTATTGTTATACCTTATGTAGTTATCAAGATGTCAATATATCCAAAGAAATTAGTTTGGGCAAAAACTAATCATGTTGGTTTTTAATTTAATTTTTTATTTAATCAAGATTGATAACTTCTCCATTAAAAAAATCAGCAAATTGCTTTGCTTGATTATCTATAATATTCGAATTAAATTTACTTGCTGATTGTATTTCTGTTTTAGAATCTAATAACTTTTCATTTTTATGAATCGATTTTAACTCTAGTTTATTTTCTTTTTTCTTGATAGTTGTTTCCTTTTTGTTTTGACTAATTAAGCTATCTTTTTGTTGTATTAAAATAACTTTTATTGATCCTCCAATTGTTTTATAAAATGCCTCTTCAATTAATTTTTTTCGACTTTGAATCATATTTATCCATTTTTCTGATATTGCTATTTCGGCTGAGTCTGAATTTAAATTTATCAGTTTTGCTTGCTGTGAAAGAAGCATTTTTGTTGAAGGAAGTTCTAGCATTGCTATAACTTTTTGCCAGGTTTGATCTAAACTCGTCTTTTGATTGGAAGAAGAATCATCTTGACTAGACCTTATTAAAATATCTTTAGGATTATTATAAGATTTTTTTCTTTCAGATTCATTGTTTTGATTGGCGGGATCAATATTATTAGGTTTAACTGTATCTTGGATTGAATTTTTTATATTTTCATTTTGTCTTGAATCGACTTCTGCAATCATTCCTAACAATTGAATTTCTAGCCACAATTTTGGTTGAAAGCTATTTCTTAAATTATTTTCTGAGCCTTTTAATTTAGCTTGTAAATTTAGTATTTGATCAAGCTCAATAGAATTTGCGATATTTTTTAGGTCTTGACTATTTTCTTTTGATATATTGCATAGATCAACTTCATTCTGTGCAACTTTAATAACGACTAAGTCTCTTAAAATTGATGCTATACCTTGCAATATTGCAATAGGTTCTTTTCCATTTTCAATTAAATTTCCGCAAATATTTAAAATAGAACTTGCATCTTTACTTGTTAGTGATAAAGCTAATTTGATTAATTCTTCTTCTGGTACTGCACCTATTAAATTAATAACAGTTGATTGAGTTATCGGGGGTGGGAGTAGGCTAACTTGATCAAGTAAACTCTCAGCATCTCTTAATCCTCCTTGAGAGTGTTTAGCAATTAGCAATATTGCTTCATCATTTATAGAAATATCTTCTTTGAAAGCAATATTACTTAAATGACTTTGCAAATCCTTTAGCCCGATTCTGCGAAAATCAAATCGCATACATCTACTTAAAATTGTAGGTAAAACTCGCTGCGGATCTGTTGTCGCAAGTATGAACACAACTTGAGCAGGCGGCTCTTCAAGGGTCTTTAAAAGAGCATTGAAAGCGGCAGTCGACAGCATATGGCATTCATCAATTACATAAACTTTCCATCTAGCTTTTGCGGGGGCAAACCTAGACCTTTCTATTAATTCGCGAATATTTTCAACTCCAGTATTGGATGCTGCATCAATTTCAATTATGTCTAAAGCATTGCCAGAGTTAATTCCTTTACAGATTTCACATTCACCGCAAGGCTCAATTGTAGCTTGCTCACTCTTTAAACAATTAAGAGATTTTGCAAAAATTCTTGCACTTGAGGTCTTGCCCGTTCCTCGAGGACCTGAAAATATATAAGCAGGAGCAATACGGTCGCTGATTAATGCTTGTTTGAGGGTAGTTGTAATTGGAGTTTGACCAACAAGCTCATCAAAGCGTGTAGGTCGATATTTATGGTGTAAAGGTTCATAAGGTTTTAACATTTGCTCTCAAAGAAATGTATGAATTTAACCTTGATTTATTTATCATAATCTAAGTTCAAAGTTGTAAGAAAATTATATTCAGTTTTTTTCTGAGAATCTTTTCATTTTTTCTATTAATTTAAACTTGATATGATCAAAGCTTATCTTTAAGCCGACTCTTTAACGATTCTTGCGTCATTTGATGGTAGAGGTACAATTTTGCCACCAGTAATTTCATCTACCATTTTTTTTGTTACGTTGAAGTTTTTAATTTTTGTTTGAGAGGGAAGACTATACATAAGATCTAGCATGATTTCTTCAACTATTCCTCTTAAAGCTCTAGCTCCAGTTTTTCTTCGATAAGCTTCTTGTGCGATAGCTTCAACAGCATTTTCGTCAAACGTAAGTTCTACATTATCCATACTTAATAAGGTTCTAAATTGTTTGACTAAGGCATCTCTTGGTTCGGTAAGAATAGATTCTAGTGCTTTTGCGTTTAAAGGTTCTAAAATTGCGCTGACTGGCATTCTTCCAATAAATTCAGGAATTAGTCCATATTTCACAAGATCGTCAGGTTCTAAGTCATTAATTAAGTTGGCTCCTTTCCTATCTCTACTAGATTTAGTTCTAGTTTTATTTTCATTTGGTACAAAACCAATTGAATTTTTTCCAAGTCTTTTTTGCACTACATCATCTAAGCCAACAAAAGCTCCTCCACAGATGAAGAGAATCTGGCTTGTATCTATTTGAATAGAATCATGATAAGGGTGTTTTCTGCCTCCCTGAGGCGGAACATTTGCAACAGTGCCCTCCAGCATTTTCAAAAGTGCTTGCTGCACTCCTTCTCCCGAAACATCACGAGTAATAGATGGGTTTTCACTTTTTCTTGCAATTTTGTCAATTTCATCGATATAAATAATTCCTCGTTGAGCCAAATCCACATCCATGTCTGCTTTTTGCAGTAGACGTAAAAGAATATTTTCTACATCTTCTCCAACATATCCAGCCTCAGTAAGAGTTGTTGCATCAGCAACTGCAAAAGGCACATCAAGCATTTCTGCCAATGTTTGAGCCAATAATGTTTTTCCACACCCAGTTGGTCCAATCAACAAAATATTTGATTTTTGTAATTTGGTTGCTGTTAAATCAGTTTCCCCAGACCCATCCCCTTGCCATGTCAGTCTCTTGTAGTGATTGTAGACAGCAACTGAAAGGATTTTTTTGGCTGGTTCTTGACCGACAACTTGAGCATCTAAAAACTTTTTAATTTCAATAGGTTTTGGAATCGAAGCAAGAGTTGGCGCAGGTTTCGTTCGATTTGTAGACGCGGGTTTAGCTTTATTGTTTTGATCAGTACCGTTCCTTTGATGACTAGGATTATCAATCAGTTCTTCATCTAAAATTTCGTTGCATAAGTCGATACATTCATCGCATATGTAAACTCCTGGACCAGCAATGAGTTTTCTCACCTGGTCTTGGGCCTTGCCACAAAAGGAGCATTTAAGATGGGCCTCAAATTTTGCCATCGAGCTCTTTTAAAATAAAGGGATTAATAGACCGATAATTAATTTTATTCAGTCTCAATTAATAGGATCATTGAGGATTAGTGACTTGTCAGCTTTCCTTAATGATTCATATGGAGTTGAGATTTGAAACTACTTTGTCGATCAGGCCATATTCAACCGCTTCTTGAGGAGAAAGGAAGTGGTCACGGTCAGTGTCTTCTGAAATTTTGTCAATATTTTGACCAGTATGTTCAGATAAAAGTGAGTTAAGAGTTTCTTTAAGATAAAGAATTTCTTTTGCTTGAATTTCAATCTCTACAGCTTGACCTTGAGCACCACCAAGAGGTTGATGAATCATTATGCGTGAATTTGGTAGAGCAAGGCGCTTCCCTTTTGTCCCTCCTGAAAGTAAAAAAGCTCCCATGCTGGCTGCAAGCCCATAGCAAATTGTTATGACATCAGGACTGACTTGTTGCATGGTGTCATATATGGCAAGTCCAGCAGTGACAGATCCTCCAGGTGAGTTGATGTACAATTGGATATCTTTTTCTGGATCATCAGCTTCTAAAAAAAGCATTTGAGCTACAAGTGCATCTGCTACTTGATCGTTGACATCAGTTCCGAGAAAGATGATTCTTTCGCGAAGTAATCGGGAATAAATGTCAAAAGCACGGTCACCTTGACCAGATTGCTCAATGACTGTTGGCAAAACTCCAGGTCCAGAGAATAGGGAGGAGTTGTTCCAGTAACTTTTTATTGGATAATTTTTTCTAGCTTCAATCACCTTGAAAGTTTAGGTAGCTAACACTTTTAATCTATGTGGAGAAACTAGGATTTGGGGGTTTTAGAACTTTTCTTTTCTTTATTTGTTTTTGTTGTTTTCTTTTTTGAACTTTTCTCAATCTTTTTTGTAGTGTTTGTGTTTGCCTTTTTCTCAATAACAGTATTATTCTCCTCAAGCCAGGCAAGTAATTTTTCTTGCAATAGATCATCTGTAATCGCGTTTTTTAATCGATCAGCATCTATATCTTTTTCGTTCGCAACTTTTAAATCAGCTTCAATTTCTTTGATTTTTGCATTGATTTCATTTTCTGAAACTTCAATTTTTTCTGATTGAGCCAAAGCATTTAAAGCTAATTTTTGTCGAAGTTTTTTTTCTGCTTCCCCTTTCGAGGATTCCATTAACGATTTCACAAGCTCTGGGGTAAACATAGATTTGACATCTATTCCTTGTTGAGCAAAGTTTTGAGCAGTTTGTTCAACAATTAACCTAACCTCTTGATCAATAAGACTTTTTGGAAGCTCAACTTCCAGTTCTTTAACCAAGGCATCAAGGAGAGAGTCTTGACGGTTTTGAGTTTGCTTTTTGTCATTGTCTTCTCTAAGTCTTTTTTCAAGGTCCGAACGTAAATCGGCTAAATTATCTTTATCACTTGCTTGCTTTGCAAAATCATCATTAAGTTCTGGTAATTCTTTTATTTTTAAATCTTCTAGAGTTACATTAAACTCAGCTTTTCTGCCTTTTGCATCTTCTTGATGATAATCCTTAGGAAATTCGCATTTTAAAATTTTTGCATCGTTAATATTCATTCCTATAACCCCTTCAATAAATCCAGGTATCATCCGACCTTCTTCTAATTCTATTTCTATTGAATCTGCACTTCCTCCTTCAATTTCACTTCCGTCATCTGAGAAATTTCCTTTAAAACTTACAATTGCAATATCTCCTGGTTGAGCTGAACGATTAGTAACAGGGACTTTAGTTGCGAGTTGACTTCGTGATTGCTCAATGAGTTCATCAACTTTGCTGGGGTTGAAGTTCAATTTCTCTACTTCTGCAGTGAGCCCCGAAGTTTTTTTTAAAGTTGGAGTAGGAGCAATATCAGTCTCAAGTTTTAATGTAAGAATTTTCTCAGGGTTGAAATTTTCCAACATAGTTTCAAAGCCATCTTGTAATTCTGGCTCACATAAAGGTTCTATTCCTTCCTGATCTAAGGTCTCTGTCCAAATTTTTTGTAAAAGTGATTCCAGAGCGGATGCTTGTATTCTTTTGACGCCAAGCTGTTGAATTACTACTGCCTTAGGTACTTTCCCCTTGCGAAATCCAGGAATTGAAATGGTTCGGCTTAGTTTATTTAAAGCTTCGTTGTAACTATTTTTGCATCGATCTGCAGGGACTTCTACCTCTACAGCAATTCTGCTATTGGGCGCAGAACTGGTTTTTACTTTTAATTTGGCAGCACTCATTGAATAGCAATTCTCAAATTTGGTTAGCTTAAGAAAGCGTTAGTTCACTTCCAAAGCTATTGTGGCCTAAAAGCATCGAAAAATTTAGTATTTGTTGATTTTTCCAATAAGAAAATTTTTTAAAAGCCTTTTAATTCTCTTTTCACAAAGTTTGAAACCTCAATTTCTTCTACCAGACAGACCTCTTACAGTTGGGATCCTCGGATCTAGTGGAGCTGTAGGCAAAGAAATTTTATCTTTGCTGCAGGAAAGATCTTTTCCTGTTGAGAAATTAATTTTATTAGCATCTCATCGTTCTGCAGGAGAGATTCAAAGTTTTTGTGGCAAAGAATTGATTGTGCAAGAAACAACTCAAGAGAGTTTTAAAAATGTAGATTTAATTTTGGCTTCAGCTGGTAGTTCAATATCTCGTAAATGGAAAAATGTAATTCAAAGTTCAGGCGCTTTGATGATTGATAACTCAAGTGCATTTCGAATGGATGATCAAGTCCCTTTGATTGTTCCTGAGGTCAATCCTTCTGATGCAAAAAAACACAAAGGTTTAATTGCTAATCCAAACTGCACGACGATTTTATTGGCATTAGTTTTAGCTCCTTTGGCTAGGCATATTCCAATCAAGAGAATTGTTGTATCAACTTATCAATCTGCTAGTGGCGCTGGAGCAAAGGCAATGGAGGAATTAGAGAAATTAAGTCAAGAAGCTTTAGATGGATTAATTCCAAAAAGTAAAGTGCTTCCTTATTCTTTGGCCTTTAACCTTTTTTTGCATAACTCCCCTTTGCAATCAAATAATTATTGCGAAGAAGAAATGAAAATGGTTAATGAGACTAGAAAGATTCTAGGCCAACCAAAGCTTTCTTTAACGGCAACATGTGTAAGGGTTCCAGTTTTAAGAGCGCATTCAGAAGCAGTAAATATTGAATTCACAAAGCCTTTCCCCGTAAAAGAAGCCTATGAGGTCTTGGAATCTGCACTTGGAGTTGAAATACTTGAGGATCTTGAAAAAAATCGTTTTCCAATGCCATTAGATGTAACCGGCAAGGATCCAATATCCGTTGGTCGTATAAGGCAAGATATAAGCAACCCCAATGCACTGGATCTATGGCTTTGCGGAGATCAAATCAGGAAAGGTGCAGCACTTAATGCCGTGCAAATTGCTGAACTCTTGCTACCTAAGAAATCATGATTCAGTCAGCTTTATTATCCCCAGCTCCTTTTGGAAAGCTAATAACTGCAATGGTGACACCTTTTGATGAAAATGGGCATGTGGATTATTCCTTGGCCTCAGATCTGGCGAATTTTTTGGTAGATCAAGGATCAGATGGCATTGTTGTATGCGGAACGACAGGAGAGTCTCCGACTTTAACTTGGCAAGAACAACAAAAGATGCTTGAAACAGTTAGAAATTCTTTAGGCTCAAGAGCAAAGGTCTTAGCTGGAACTGGAAGTAACTCGACCTCTGAGGCGATTGAGGCGACAAAAGAAGCAGCTAATTCTGGAGCTGATGGTGCTTTAGTAGTTGTCCCTTATTACAACAAACCACCGCAAGAAGGATTAGAGGCTCATTTTAGGGCTATTGCAAATGCCGCTCCAGAATTACCTTTGATGATCTATAACATTCCTGGGCGGACAGGGTGTTCAATATCGCCTATTATTGTAAGTAAGCTTATGGATTGCAGTAATGTAGTCAGTTTTAAAGCTGCAAGCGGAACAACAGAGGAAGTGACTCAATTAAGAAACAAGTGTGGAGCAAAGTTAGCTATTTATAGCGGTGATGATGCTTTGCTTTTACCAATGCTTGCAGTTGGCGCAGTAGGTGTTGTGAGTGTTGCCAGTCATTTAGTCGGTCCTCATTTGAAGAAAATTATCGAGAGTTTTTTAGAAGGAAAATATACTGAGGCTCTTTATTTGCACGAGAAGTTACAACCTCTTTTTAAATCTCTTTTTGCCACCACAAATCCAATTCCTGTTAAATCTGCACTTCAATTAATTGGTTGGTCTGTTGGACCTCCTCGAAGTCCTTTAGTCTCTTTAAACAGTGAAATGAAAGAAGAACTCTCGAAGATACTTTCTTCTATGAGATTGATCTGATCTATACCCTCGTGCTGGAGTGGATCTGTCTTTCATTTAAGTGACAACCAAGTTTTTTACATACATTTTCCATGACATCAAGTTCAATGAACTCTCAAATTTCAACAAATAATCAATCTAAAGCTCCATGTTTGAGGATTATTCCTTTAGGCGGCCTAGGAGAAATAGGAAAAAATACGTGCGTTTTTGAATATGGTGACGACATCATGATTCTTGATGCTGGTCTGGCTTTCCCAACTGATGGGATGCATGGAGTCAATGTTGTTATGCCAGATACTACATATTTGCGAGAAAATCAAAGTCGAATAAGAGGGATGGTTGTTACTCATGGCCATGAGGATCATATTGGTGGCATTTCCCATCATTTAAAAAACTTTAATATTCCAATTATTTATGGCCCTCCACTAGCCATGTCGATGCTTAGGGGAAAAATGGAGGAAGCAGGAGTTGCTGATCGGACAACGATTCAAGTATGTGGTCCTAGAGAAGTTGTTAAAGTTGGACAACACTTTTCTGTTGAGTTTGTAAGAAATACACATTCAATTTCGGATAGTTATTCCTTCGCCGTAACTACTCCAGTGGGGGTGGTCTTTTTTACTGGTGATTTTAAGTTCGACCATACCCCACCTGATGGACAGCCTGCAGATTTAGCTAGAATGGCTCACTATGGAGATAAAGGAGTGTTATGTCTTTTATCAGATTCAACCAACTCTGAAGTAACAGGTTTCACTCCGTCTGAGTATTCAGTTTTTCCAAATTTAGATAGATATATTGCTACGGCTGAAGGCAGGGTGATGGTTACAACTTTTGCTAGTTCTACTCATCGTGTGGCAATGCTTTTGGAGTTAGCCATGAAAAACGGTAGAAAAGTTGGTTTACTAGGTCGGTCAATGCTCAACGTAGTTGGTAAAGCTAGAGAGCTTGGATATATGAGATTCCCCGATGATTTATTTTTCCCAATTAAACAAATTAGGGATTTGCCTGATAGGGAAACTTTTTTATTAATGACAGGTAGCCAGGGAGAGTCGATGGCAGCTTTGAGTCGTATTTCCAGAGGAGAGCATCAGCATGTTCAGTTGAAAACTAGTGATACTGTAATTTTCTCTGCTAGTCCTATTCCTGGAAATACTATCTCTGTCATGCATACGATTGATAAATTAATCAAATTGGGTGCAAAAGTTATTTATGGAAAAGACAAAGGCATTCATGTATCTGGCCATGGTTGCCAAGAAGATCAAAAATGGATGCTTGGATTAACCAGACCTAAATACTTTATTCCTGTTCACGGGGAGTACAGAATGCAAGTTCTTCATGGGAAAACAGCTGTCTCAATGGGTGTTCATCCTGAAAATGTATTGGTTATGGAAAATGGTGACGTTGCTGAATTAAGACCTGATTCGCTCGTGCAAGCTTCTCCAGTAAAATCTGGAGTTGAATTACTTGACTCTTCGAGAACTGGTGTAGTTGATACTCGGGTATTAAAAGAACGTCAGCAACTTGCTGATGATGGTGTGATAACTGTTCTCACACCAATCAGTACTGATGGCGTGATGGTTGCACCACCCAGGGTCAATCTTCGTGGCGTTATCACGAATGTTGATGCCAAAACCATGGTCAATTGGACTGAAAGAGAAATTAATTGGGTTTTAGAAAATAGATGGAAACAACTTGTTCTTAAGACAGGAGGTAAGTCAGTTGAAGTTGATTGGATTGGATTGCAAAGAGAGGTGGAATCTGGATTATCTCGTAGATTGAGAAGAGAGGTTCAAGCGGAACCTTTAATTCTTTGTCTTGTTCAGCCTGCTCCAGGTGGCACTCGTGCATATAAACCACAACTGGATCAACAGCCAGACTCACGACAAGTAGTTAGGAAAAGTCCTGAGAAAGCCCCAGAGTCCTCTTCTGCGCCCGCAATAGATAAGGAGACAGGTTCTTTATCAGAACAAAAAGCTAAAAATGAATCTAAATCTGAAGAGATGCCATCAGGTAGAACAAGACGCCGTAGATCAGCAATTAGTTGATATCGTATTTGTTTTTTTCTAACTAAGATTCTTTGCAATACAAATAATTTCTTTGTTCCATTTGAGGAGAAAACCTCCGTGAAGATTAATAGTGCCTGGTGGCTTTTTATGAGATATTTTGTTGTTTATTTCTTCGATTTGTAAAGTAGTTATTCTTTTAACTCCATTCATTATTAGCCAATTAGTAATTATTATTTGTCTAATTGAATTTGGAAAATTGATTATTTTTGCTCTAGATAATGAATTAATTTGTTCTACTTTGCAAATCTCTAATGCTATTTTTGCAAAAAATTTCTGATCTTCATTATAACTTTCAAGTCTTTTTGCTAACGAGGCTATCCTTGAATCTGCTCCTTTATGTATTGAATTTAGAATAGGTAATATTTCTTTTCTAATTCTATTTCTTTCTAGATTCAAATTTTCATTTGAAGGATCTATCCAAATTGGTAAATTAAATTTATCACAAATTTTGAGTGTTTCGTTTCTATCAAATATTAGTAGTGGACGAATTAATTCTAAGTTATTTTCTAAACTTCTTTTTTCTTTTAGTGAGCTAAGTCCCGTGAGATCAGTACCTCTTGCTAAATTCATGATAATTGTTTCTGCTCGGTCAGTCGCTGTATGCCCAGTTAATATTCTTGTGCATGGGAAATTGACATTATCTGATGTTAATAGCTTAGCTTTTGTTATTAGTTGTTTATATCTCCAATCTCTAGCCTTTTGTTCATTAGTCACTTTTTCTTTATCTGCTTGATTAGAGTGAAATGATATTTTATTTTCTAAGCACCAAGCTTTTAGTTCGTTTTTAATTTTTTCGGACTTGCTATGCCATTGGTGATCTCCATGCCAGACTTCAATTTTCCATTTATAAAGCCTTTGTAAATCAATAATTAACCTTAGAAGGGCCATAGAATCTTGCCCTCCAGAGATAGCTAAAAGAATTGATGCGCCGCTTGGAAGTAGAGATTTATTTTGTCTAAGCCTTTTGTGCAAACGCAGATGCCATTTACTCCAAGACCTGTCATTTTGAGCAGATTGTGACATTTGCTTTGGTTTTAAAATCCTATTGGCATTTTTTAAGTTCTTTTGCTGAGTCAGTGTCACAATCAGATTAATAGTTGATGTTTTTATGACACGTTTACAGTCTCTACCATTTTCACTCCAAAAGAGTATTAAGAATAGGTCTTTGTTGAAAATAATCTCTGGCTTAAATAATTTTAATCCAGAATCAGTAGTTTCTATTTCTAAGGCAGCAGGGCTTGGGGGTGCGGATTTATTAGATATTGCATGTGACTCTAATCTGGTCAGGCTAGCCAGAGAGGCTTGCAATATTCCCGTATGTGTCAGTTCGGTTGAACCAAAACGTTTTTCTGAGGCGCTTGATGCAGGAGCTTCGGTGATTGAGATTGGAAATTACGATTCATTTTATCCAGATGGCCGTTTTTTCTATGCTGATGAGGTTATTGCACTCGCTGTCGAATCTCGATCTCTTTTCCCTGATGTCGTTTTATCAGTAACTATCCCTCATATTTTGCCCTTAGACCATCAAGCTCAATTGGCTTTAGATCTTGTTGAAGTAGGGGTCGATTTACTTCAAACAGAGGGGGGCACAAGCTCCAGTCCTAAAAGTGCAGGAACTTTAGGCTTAATAGAAAAGGCTGCCCCAACCTTGGCCGCAACTTTCACCATTGCATCGGCCTTGAAAGATAGTGATAAGTCTGTCCCCTTAATTTGTGCTTCTGGACTCTCGGAAGTCACTGTATCTATGGCTATATCTGCTGGAGCAAATGGTGTCGGTATAGGCTCAGCTATTAATAAATTGAACAATGAATTAGCTATGATTGCAACTGTGAAAGGTCTTCGTAAAAACTTGAATTCTTTTGAGTTTGTTTCCACGATTAATAATTGACTTTTATAAGGTGAATTTGTGTTTTTTAGTTTTAACGTGATAAATACTAAATTGATACTTTCTTTTTTACTTATTAGTTGAGAAGAAGATGTCTAAATATAATCTTCAAGCTCCTTATGTGCCTAAAGGCGATCAACCTGCAGCTATTAAATGTCTTGTGGAAGGTGTAAATGAGGGTCAAAAATTTCAAACATTGCTGGGTGCTACTGGAACCGGTAAGACCTTTACAATTGCAAACTTAATAGCTAAGACAGGGAAACCATCTTTAGTCTTAGCACATAATAAAACCCTTGCAGCTCAATTATGTAATGAGTTAAGAGAGTTTTTTCCAGATAATGCAGTTGAATATTTTATTTCTTATTATGATTATTATCAGCCAGAGGCTTACGTTCCAGTTAGTGATACTTATATAGCCAAGACATCTTCAATTAATGAAGAAATAGATATGTTGCGACACTCTGCAACGCGGTCTTTATTTGAAAGAGATGATGTGATCGTTGTTGCTTCTATAAGTTGTATTTATGGTCTTGGAATACCAAGTGAGTATTTAAAGGCTTCTATTAAATTTAAAGTTGGTGATAGTCTTAATCTCAGATTGTGTCTGAGATCTCTAGTATCAAATCAATATACTCGAAATGATATAGAAATAAGTAGAGGTAGATTTAGAGTTAGAGGTGATGTGTTAGAAATTGGGCCTGCATATGATGATAGGCTAGTTAGAATCGAATTGTTTGGTGATGAAATAGAAAGTATAAATTATGTAGATCCAACAACCGGAGAAATACTTAAAAATCTTGAAGTAATAAATATATATCCTGCAAAGCATTTTGTAACTCCAAAAGATCGCTTGGAATGTGCAGTAAAAGAAATAAAAAAAGAATTAAAAGATAGATTAGACTTTCTTAATCAAGAGGGAAAATTACTTGAAGCTCAAAGATTGGAGCAAAGAACTATATATGATTTAGAGATGTTGAAAGAGGTTGGATATTGTAATGGGGTTGAAAATTATGCACGTCATCTATCTGGCAGAGATCCTGGTTCAGCTCCTGAGTGCTTAATTGATTATTTCCCTGACAATTGGCTATTACTTATTGATGAAAGTCATGTAACCTGTCCTCAATTAAGAGCTATGTATAATGGAGATCAATCTAGAAAAAAAGTATTAATAGATCATGGATTTCGATTACCTAGTGCGGCCGATAATCGTCCTTTAAAAGATATTGAATTTTGGGATAAGGCAAAACAGACTGTTTTTATTAGTGCAACTCCTGGTGATTGGGAATTATCTAAAACTAAAGGAAATATAGTTGAACAAGTTATCCGTCCGACTGGTGTTTTGGACCCTTTAATTGAAGTACGACCTACTAAAGGTCAAGTTGAAGATTTACTCTTTGAAATCAGAAAAAGAGCAGATAAGAATCAAAGGATACTTATCACTACACTTACTAAAAGAATGGCTGAAGACCTGACGGATTATTTGTCTGAAAATAAAGTAAGAGTTCGCTATTTACACTCTGAGATTCATTCAATAGAACGTATAGAGATTATACAGGATTTACGACTTGGTGAATATGATGTTTTGGTTGGCGTGAATCTCTTAAGAGAAGGGTTGGACTTGCCTGAAGTTTCTCTTGTGGTGATTTTAGATGCTGATAAAGAAGGCTTTTTGAGAGCGGAGAGATCTTTGATACAGACAATTGGGAGAGCGGCAAGGCATGTAGAAGGTATTGCTTTGCTTTATGCGGATAAAATGACTGATTCAATGGCCAAAGCTATTAGTGAGACTGAAAGACGGCGAAAGATACAAGACATACATAATAAAGAGAACGGTATAATACCTAAGGCCGCTGGAAAGAAAGCTAATAATTCAATACTTTCATTTTTAGAGTTATCTAGAAGACTGAATAAAGATGGAAACACTGATGATTTTCTTAAGGCTACAGATAACTTTATTGATCAGGTTTCTAAAGATTCTGATGCTGGATTGGCTCTAGAGTCTTTACCTGAATTAATCGAGAAACTTGAATCTAAAATGAAAATCTCAGCAAAAGACTTAGATTTTGAAAAGGCTGCAATTCTGAGAGATCGAATCAAAAAACTACGTCATAGATTAGTAGGAAAATAGTTTACTAAGTATCATTTTTTCCCCAATTTAAAGCAAGAATGAATTTGATTTAAGGCTGTTTCTCCATATTTCTCTGAAATAATACAAGTGGTTCTTATTTCACTAGTTGCAATCATTTCGATATTTATTTTCTGGTTTGCTAGCGCTCTAAATATTTTACCTGCTGTACCTCTTGTAAAAGGCATACCTGATCCGACTGCACTTATTCTAACTATTGAGTTGCCTTCCTCTAATGTTGCACCTTCCCAATTTGATATAAGTTCTTCTAGAGCATATTTAGCTTCATTTCTATCATTTTTCTTTAATGTAAAACTAATATCTTTGGTTTTATCTTTATGCTTTCTTTCAGATTGAACTATTGTATCTAAGCAGATATTATTTTCAGCTAAAGTTGAACATATAGTTGAAGCAGTTCCAGGCTTGTCTGGTACATTCTTAACGCTTACTTGTATTTGATCTCTATCTAAAGCTATTCCTCTTACTGCAGGCTCATTATTATTTTCTGCAATAGGATTAATAGTAATTTGTTTATCGTTGAGTTTGAAAAATTCGCCAACAGAACGTAATGCTTTTTTCCCTAACTCTGAGTCAATCACGCAACTTACTTTCACTTCACTTGTTGCTATGAGACGAATATTAACCCCTGAATCTGAAAGTGTTTGAAAAAGAGATGATGCTATTCCAGGTCTTCCCATAATTCCAGCTCCGTAAATACTTATTTTTGTAAGACCTCTTTGGGTAGATATTTCACCTCCTATAGAGCTAATCAGTTTTTGGCACTGAAAATATGCATTATTTAACTCATCTTCTTTTACGGAAAATGTAATATCATTTTTGTTAATTTGATGTGTTGCTTGAATAATCAGATCTACATTTACACCTCCCTCAGATAGCGCTTCAAATAGTTCAGCAGCAATTCCAGGTCGATCTGGAATGTTTGATAGAGCAATAACTGCTTGATCTTCAACTAGTTCTAGGCCATCAACAGGGCTGCGGTGCTCAATTCCACCCTCTGAAATGAGATGATTTCTTTTGCTAGTCAGAATTGTTCCAGGAAGATTTTCCCAGCTTGATTTCACTACAAGAGTTACGCCAAAATTTCTTGCGATTTCAACTGCACGAGGGTGCAATACAGCTGCTCCTAGACTTGCAAGCTCGAGCATTTCATCACAACTGATATTTTGCATTAATTGAGCATTTTTAACAATTCGTGGGTCAGTTGTTAAGACGCCAGGAACATCGGTATAAATTTCACATTTTTCAGCTTCAAGAGCTGCTGCTAACGCTACTGCAGAGGTGTCTGACCCACCGCGTCCTAATGTTGTTATTTCGGCAATTCCCCCCATACCAAGACTTGTTCCTTGGAATCCTGCGATAACTATTATTTTTCCTTGCTCTAAAAGATTTTTTATTTTTTCTGTGCGGATTTCTAATATTCTTGCTCGTCCATGGGCTGATTCTGTAATAATTCCAGCTTGTGTTCCTGTTAATGAGATTGCTGATTTTCCCAACTCATTAAGCGCCATCGATAATAAAGATATGGAAACTTGCTCCCCTGTTGATAGAAGCATATCCATTTCTCGAGGAGCAGGATGAATAGTTATTCCTGAGGCTAAATTTGTTAATTCATCAGTTGTATGACCCATTGCAGAAACCACAACTACAAGATCGTTTCCTTCTTCTTTGCTTGCTTTAATTCTTTGCGCGACCGCCTTAATACGTTCAATGCTTCCTAGTGAAGTGCCGCCAAATTTTTGAACCAGCAAGGCCATTGAAATCGAGTTAACTATTTGATTATTTCAGTTATTAGTCAAAAATTTACTCTCTGTTAGCAGATTATCTTTAAAAGAATCAATTGGTTTGCCTCCTGATTTTATTGAAGCTTCAATTTTTAGGAGTTTTTTCATTAATTCAAGCAAGTGTTCTGGTGATTTCCCTTGAATTTGCTTGCGAATAACAAAAATACGTTTCGGGTTAGCAAATCCAGCAAGTTTCGCAATTTCTTTAATATCCTGATTACCATGAGTATCCAACAGATTCACCCAAAGCCATCCTCTTGATTGGCCAGTCAATGTAGAGATTAATCTCAAAGCTGGTTCACCATTTTCAAGTAAAGAATTAATTTTACTTAGTGCATTAATTTGATCTCCTTTAAGTATGAGGTTGGCAATTTCAATAGCATTAGTTGAATTATTTTGAATCAATTTGTTGACATCCTCTGAGGTTATTTCTTGTAGATTATTTGGATTTACTCTTCCATTAATTGCTTCTGATAGTAATTTGAGTTTTTGTAGTTCTGTTAATATCAGAGAGCTATCATTACCTATACTTTCAACTAAAAGATCAATTGTTTTATTATTCATTTTTAAATTTAATCTAGATGCGATATTTTCCACTAATTTACGTTGACCATTTATATCCCATGGAAGTGGTAGGATAAAACTTTTTTCTTTTGATAAGGAATTAGATTCAATAGTTTTCTGAATTAACTTTGTGGTTCGTAATCTTTTATCAGGTTTATTTGAATTATTTAAAATTAAATGTGTATTATTTGGAATTAATTTGATTGCTTGCTCTAGTTTATTAGCCATTTCAATAGAACAACCATTGCAAAAAGAACTTCTTCTTACTAAGACGACTCTACTTCCATTCCCTAACGGTGCACTTTGAATTTCTTCTAGCGCTCGAAAACTTTGTTTTGGATCATTTCCATCAATTTGACTGTAATTGAAATTTTTCCATGTAGGGTCAATAAAGGTTTCAATTATTTCTTCAATTTCCCTATTGCTTGCATCATAGTCATCTCCCCATATTAAATGTATAGGCATTTTCGAGAGATATCTTGTTAAGAGAACTGATCTTAAAGTATCCCAAAAAATTAAAAAGTGAACAAATCAGAGCATCCAATTTTTCTAGAAAGTGTCGAATACATCAGATCTCAAATTGGTTATACAGGACTTGATAGTGTTCAACAATCCATCTTAGAACGTATTATTCATGCAAGTGGTGATCTGGGAATCTCTTCATGCTTGAGATTCAGTACCTGTGCATGTCAGGTTGCGATTAATGCATTGCAACAAGGCGCACCGATTTTAACTGATACTTATATGGCAAAAGCGGCTGTTTCTTCAGTCTCGAGCAGAACTTTAAATTGCAAGGTCAAATGTATTTTGGAAATGGCTCCTGACTCAATTGATCAAAGTTTGACTACTAGGAGTGCAATGGGGATGAAAGAAATGTGGCTAGATTTAGAGAAAAAAGAAGAGTTTTTGGAGGCACCAATTGTTGTTATTGGAAGTGCTCCTACAGCATTAATGACTTTATTAGACTTAATTGAGAGGGGAAGTAAAATACCTAGTTTAATAATTGGGATGCCAGTGGGGTTTATAGGAGTTAGCGAGAGTAAAACTCGTTTGTTAAATAGTACTTATCCATATATTGTTTTAGAGGGTTCTAAAGGGGGTGCATCTCTTGCTGCGGCTTCTATGAATGCTTTACTTAGAGCTATTGATGATTAGTGTTGCTTGGATGGCTTTCAGTTTTAATTAACTATCAAAAGTATTTTTTTACTAGTTAAATTACTTTAATGTTGTTGCTGCTATTTTTCTCAAGCCCATTTAATATTGTTCTTGCATTCTCAACTACTTCTTTTGGTACTCCAGCCAGTCTTGCTGCTTCGATTCCGTAACTTTTAACCGATCCACCTTTGGTAACTTTATGAAGAAACTTGAGTGAATTTTTATTATGTTTGACTAGAACTTGAAAATTTTCTACATTTTTAATGTATTCAGAAATTTGATTTAATTCATGATAATGAGTTGCAAAAATTGATCGACTTTTTATTTTTTTGGCCAAAAATTCACTCACTGACCAAGCAATAGATAATCCATCAAAAGTTGATGTCCCCCGCCCAATTTCATCTAATAAAACTAATGATCTTTCTGTTGCCTTATTCAGAATAAAGGCTGTTTCAATCATTTCCACCATGAAAGTTGACTGCCCTGCGGCCAAATCATCTACCGCACCAACGCGTGTAAATAATTGATCAGCAATCCCAATAGTCCCTGATCTGGCTGGGATCCAACTACCTATCTGAGCCATAATTTGTAAGAGGCCTATTTGCCTTAGATAGCAGCTTTTTCCGCTAGCATTGGGTCCTGATAGAATAATTAGGTCAGTTTTTGAGCCAAGATCAATATCATTTGGTACGAAACTTTGATCAGCAAGAATTTGCTCTACTACGGGATGTCGACCATCTTTAATTGATAGTTGCCTCGACTTGATAGGGTCTACATTATCAACGATTGTGGGTTGAATATAATTATTTGTTGCAGCCAGTTCAGCTAGAGCAGATAATACATCTAAAGACGCAATTGCTTTTGCTGCTTGTCTAATACTTTTGGATTTATTTCCAACAAAGATTCGAAGCTTACAAAAGATTTCATATTCAAGTTGATAGATACGTGCTCTTATCTGGAATATTTGACCTTCTTTTTCTTTTAATTCTGGGGTAACGAAACGTTCTTCATTAGTTAGTGTTTGTCTTCTAATCCAGTGCGCAGGAACATTTATTGATTTTGCTTTGCTGACAGCTAAAAAATATCCAAATGATCGATGAAATTGTAACTTTAAATTATTTATATTACTTGCTTTTCTTTCTTTAATTTCTTGTATTTTTAGCCATGAATTATAATCATCCAGTTGATTACGAAGTCCATCAAGTATGGGGTTTACTCCATCATAAATAAGACCACCTTCTGTTAAACTTAGAGGTGGACTTTCTATAATCTCATTATTAATTTTAGATGCAATTTTTATTAACTCTTTATCTAAGTTTATGATAGATTTGAAATATTTAGATTCTTTCAATATTTCATTGTTTAGGTTTTTGGCTAAAAGAGGTAATCGATTAATTCCTTCAGCAATGGCCACTAAGTCTCTTGCTCCTGCTTGTTGAGCTCCCGCTCGTCCAGCAAGGCGCTCAAGGTCACCCATGGCTCTGAGTATTTTTCTAAGATTTCTTCTTAAATTTGATGATTTTACAAGCGATGAAATGATTTTTTGCCTACTCTCGATATCATCAATATTTGTCAAAGGCTCTTCTATCCATCTTCTAATACATCTACCTCCCATTGAAGTTAGAGTTTTGTCAATAGCCCATAATAGAGAACCTTGAAATTTCCCACCTCTTTGAGTTGAAGTTATCTCTAGGTTTCTTCGTGTTTGATTATCTATGATTAGTCCAGCTTGGTCAGATTTAATTTGAGGATAATCTAAGGATATATGAGTTTTATTATTATTATGATTATCTAAATTTGGATGTGTTTTATTTAAATATGCAATTAATCCCCCTATTGTTCTAACTGATAGTTGATTACAATATAAACCTAATCCATCGATATTATGTACTGAGTAATGATTTAATATAGCTGTTTTTGATTCTAATTCTGTAAATGATGTTTGATTAAATTCTGTAATTCTTATTGAATTTGTGCACAAATTATAATTATTTATTGTATTTTTCTCTGAGATTACTTCGGCTGCTTCTAGTTTGATTAGTTCCTGTCTCAGATTAATAATTTCTTCTCCTTCTTGTACTACAAGCTCTCCTGTACTGACATCTACTTTTGCTAAAGACCATTTAATTTGTTCTTTATCTAAATTTGAATCTAGTAGCACTGAAGCCAGCCAATTATTTTGCTTTGCTTTCAGCATTCCCTCTTCAAGAATTGTACCAGGCGTAATTAGTCTGGTTATTCCTCTTTTAATTAATTTATTTCCTTTTGCGGGTGCAGCTTCAAGTTGATCACAAATAGCAATTGATAAGCCTTTGTTTATTAGTTGAGTGCAATATCTATCAGAAGCATGATGCGGAATTCCAGCCATTGGAACTCTGCCAATTTTTTTTCCTGCCTCTTTACTGGTTAGTGTAAGTTCAAGAAGTTCTGAGAGCTTTATTGCGTCTTCAAAAAAACATTCAAAAAAATCACCCAGTCTATAAAGTAAAATTCTCTCTGGATTCTCTACTTTTAGTTCTACGTAATGCCTTAATGCTGGAGTGAGATCGTCAATTTTTAGTAAGCTGTGATGAGACCATTTTGGCTCCTCAATACTTGGAATAGATAGTCCCTTAAGGTCATTTATTTGATTTTTGTTTGCTTGCTTTAACCGTGGTCTTGAGTAAGCATCCTCTTCAAGTTGTTTGTTCGCAAGCTTGTTAGTTGAGATATCTGAAGATTGATTTTTTTCAAATTCTAAATTGGGTCTCTTCTCTTCTCCTTCAAAAAGGCTGCCTTGCAATGGATTTTGGCTGGCAGCCATTTAATTCCCACACGTTTGATCAATGCATATTAGAAGAATTAATTTTTTTTGCATGTGAAGCCTCGCTACAAATCTTAAGAGGTGGGTCATAAATCACGCTTACATGGGAGAATTATTAGATCTTGAGAAAATCTTCTTCAGCTTTCTACCCCCATGCTGGCTATTAATTCCATCGTCGCGAACGCACTTTTATTCTCTTCATTGCTTTTGGTAATTGGAGTGCCTGTCTTCTATATGACTCAAACGAATCCAGAAGATAATAGAAATCCCAATATTAAAAAGATAGAAATTCTTGCTGGAGTATGGTTCCATTTGGTACTTCTTCAAGCATTGGTGGGTGAATACATTACACATCAGATGAGTGCTTAGATTCACATGGAAATTGCAAAACTTAGATTTATTATTTTAGGAATGTTTTAAAATTACTCTTAAGAGGTTACTGTTAGTAGGTATATAAGGCCTTAAAAAATGGCAACAATTGAGGGTACCTTTGAGAATTCATCGTCATTGCGTGTAGCTATTGTTATTGCGCGTTTTAATGATCTAATTACTAATAAACTTTTAAGCGGATGTCTTGATTGTTTATCTAGGCATGGGATTGATACATCAGAGTCAAGTCAGCAGTTGGATATTGCTTGGGTACCAGGTTCTTTTGAGTTGCCAATTGTTTCTCAAAAGCTAGCTCTATCAGGAAAATATGAAGTTGTAATTACTTTAGGCGCTGTCATAAGGGGTGACACGCCTCATTTTGATGTGGTTGTTTCTGAGGCCAGCAAGGGAATAGCTACTGTCTCAAGAGAGACAGGAATTCCCATTATATTTGGAGTTTTAACAACAGATACTATGCAACAGGCTTTAGAGAGAGCAGGCATTAAGAATAATTTAGGATGGAGTTACGCCTTACAAGCCCTTGAGATGGGTTCTTTGATGAAAGTGGTTAGTTAACTAACTTGGAGATTTAAAAAATCAATTTTTCATTGTCCAGATATTGTTTTATTATTACTCCATGAATTAGAATTGCTTTGTGCGGATGTAGCTCAGTGGTAGAGCATCTCCTTGCCAAGGAGAATGTCGAGAGTTCGAATCTCTTCATCCGCTTTTTAGAAATTGAAAAAATTAATACAAATTTTTTTCAATTAAAAAAAATATTCATGTATTTAGATTGCTTAATTTATTCCTTTTTGATTAATAGCGTTTGATCTGCAAGCTCTATAAACCCGCAGCTTTTATAGAAGTCCCTGCAATTTGTTGTCATAAGATATATTTTTTCTACACTTTTTAATGATTTTGAATTGAGTAATGATGACAATAATATTTTACCTAAGCCAAGTTTTTGATGACTATCTGCGATAACAATATCCCATAAAACTGCCCTATAAATAGAATCACTTGTTGCTCTACCAAATCCAATCAGTTGATCTTTTTGCCAGATTGTTACAAGTGTGCAACTATTTGCAATCATTTTTCTGAGCTTTTTTTTTGTTCGACCTTTGGCCCAAAATGTATTTTTATCGAGAAGATTTTGTAATTTCTCAATAGCTTTTACTGGGTTCATTTTTGGTCCAAGACCAAGTAATCTTAGAAGAGGAGCTCCAGGATGATGTTGAATTAACTTTATGGCTTCCATATCTCTTTTTAATCTCGTGGTAAATCAATTTGAATGGTTGATATGAAAAGAAAAGGTATCATTCTTGCTGGTGGAAAAGGATCAAGGTTGTCCCCAATTACATTGGGGGTTTGCAAGCAGTTGTTACCAATTTACGATAAACCTATGATTTTTTATCCTCTGGTAACTTTAATGCTAGCTGGGATTAGAGAAATACTAGTTATAACCACTCCCAATGATCAAAAATCTTTTCAAACACTTCTTGGGGATGGTACAAACTTTGGAATTTCTATTAAATATGCGATACAAAGAGAACCTAAAGGATTGGCAGAGGCATTTTTAATTGGAGCAAAATTTATTGGGAATGACCAAGTTACTTTGATTTTAGGAGATAATTTGTTTTACGGTTCTTCATTGGTTTCTCAATTAAAAGATGCTGATAGGAAAGAAGAAGGTGCAACTGTATTTGCCTATCCTGTTCGCGATCCTGAAAGATATGGAGTAATTGAATTCGATAAAGATGGTAAAGGAATTAGTATTGAAGAAAAGCCTGAGAATCCAAAAAGTAAATTTGCTATTACTGGGTTATATTTTTATGATTCATCTATAATTGAAAAAGCAGCCAAGATTACTCCCTCTTTAAGGGGGGAACTAGAAATCACAGATATTAATCTTATGTATTTACGAGAGCATAAACTAGATGTTGAAGTAATGGGTAGAGGAATGGCTTGGCTTGATACTGGAACTTTTGATTCTTTGCATGAAGCTGGCTCCTTTATTAGAACTATAGAAAATAGACAGGGTTTAAAATTAGGCTGCCCTGAAGAACTTGCATGGAAACAAGGTTGGATTAACGATAAGGAATTAGAAGACATTGCAAAAAAAATGTTGAAAAGTGGTTATGGAGAATATCTTTTAGAATTATTAATTACTTGATTTACACTTAATTCTTGAAAAAGAAACTTATTTATGAAAGTTCATTCTCTTTATACTAATACTGGAAAATTAATGGAAGGCTTGAAATTAATTAAGCCTGATGTAAAAAAAGATAATAGAGGTTTTTTTGTAGAGAGTTGGAATAAAAAATCAATAATTGACTCTGGCTTAGGCAATATAGACTTTGTGCAAGATAATCATTCCCTTTCTTCCAAGGGAGTTTTCAGGGGCTTTCATTATCAATTACCTCCTCATCAGCAATTGAAACTAGTAAGATGTATTGCAGGTGAAATTTTTGATATTGTGATAGATATTAGGAGATCTTCTGAGTCATTTAGAGAATGGGTAGGTGTAAGTTTAACTTCGGAGAATTTTCATCAACTTTGGATACCCCCAGGATTTGCTCATGGTTTTTTAACTATGTCAGATCATGCAGAACTTTTGTATAAAGTAACTGATTATTGGGACAAAGAATCTGAGAGAACTATCTGTTGGAAAGATCCTTCTTTGTCAATAGAGTTCCCTTTGCAAGGTTCTTTTCAACTATCTGAAAAAGACGATAAGGCGCCCTTCTTAGATGAGCTGGAATTTGATGATATATTCTGATCAGATTATTATCATATTAATTTCCGAAATTTTATTTAAAACTTTCAAATAATCTCATTAATCAAAGTCAAATAATGAAAATCTTAATTATTGGTGGAAATGGACAACTAGGAAAAACATTAAATTCAATTATGCCATCTAGAATGGGAATGGATTTAGTTGAGGTTTTATCAATAACTAGAAAAGATCTAGATCTATGCGATATTCAATCATGTAAGAAAATAGTAAAACAAATACAACCAGATTATTTAATTAATGTTGCAGCATATACTAATGTTGATTTAGCTGAAAGAAATTCAGAAATGGCCTTTTCTGTGAATGCTTTTGCGCCAAAAGCATTTGCAGAAATTTTGAGAATTAATGGTGGGAAACTAATTCATTTTAGTACTGATTATGTATTTGATGGAAAAAGCAATATGCCTTATAAACCTTTTGATTTAAAGAACCCAATAAATATTTATGGTCAAACTAAGGCAGAGGGTGAAGATTATATTTTGGATATACTTCAAAAGTCTAATCAATGTTTTATAATCAGAACTAGTTGGGTTATTAGTCAATATGGTAATAATTTTTTACTTAAAGTCCTTGATTTATTAAATCAAAAAGAAAATATTAATATTGTTTCTGACCAGATGAGCTCTCCAACTTCTACGAAAAGTCTATCTAATTTCTGTTTGGAGTTAATAAAGACAATTCATCTTGGTAAAGAATGTTCTAGTATTTTGCATTGGACAGACAGTGGTTTGGCAAGCTGGTATGATTTGGCTCAAGCAATATCAGAATACGGAAAGGAATTGGGAATATTAATTAATCCCGCTAAGATTAATCCAATAAAAACTATTGATTACCCTGTAATTGCTAGTCGTCCACTTTATTCTGTATTAGATATTACTAGTACTATTAACTCTATAAATTTAAAACAGATTTATTGGCGTGAATCTGTGAAAGAGATACTTCATAAAATAGCAAAATTGCAATGAGCAAATAATGAATAAAATATTGAAAATTACAAATCAAAAAATATTAGTTACTGGTGGAGCAGGATTTATTGGAGGAGCATTGATTTCATGGCTATTAAAAAACACACAAGCTACAATTATTAATCTTGACAAACTTGGATATGCTAGTGATCTGTCTCGAATTAACCAGGACATTGAATTACTAAATGTATCAAGTAATAGATATAAATTCGTTTTGGCTGACTTGATTGACAATGAAAAAATAATTGATTTAGTTAATGATTTTCAACCAGACATAGTATTTCATTTGGCAGCGGAGAGTCACGTAGATCGATCAATTGCTTCTCCAAGAAATTTTCTAGATAGTAATGTAATAGGTACTTTTAATTTATTAGATGCTCTAAAAAACTACTGGTTAAATCTTGCTATAGAAAGAAAGAATAGTTTTCGATTTTTACATATCAGCACTGATGAAGTGTATGGATCGCTAGGATCAAAAGGTTATTTTGATGAGAGAACTCCCTACAACCCTACTAGTCCTTATTCAGCAAGTAAAGCTGCAAGTGATCATTTTGTTAAAGCTTTTTATTATACTTATGGAATACCGATTTTAATTACAAATTGCAGTAATAATTACGGGCCTTGGCAATATCCTGAAAAATTAATTCCAGTTATAATTTCTAATGCATTATCCAACCAACCTATTCCAATATATGGAGATGGTTCTAATATAAGAGATTGGATTTATGTAGATGATCATGTTGAAGGATTAATATTTGTATTTGAATATGGTTTAATTGGAAACAGTTATTGCATAGGTAGTTCTGAAGAACACAATAATCTAGAAATTGCTAATAAAGTTTGTAGAGGTTTGGATGTAATTCGACCAAATTTGCAACCTTATGAAAATCTAATTAAAAGCGTGAATGATCGTCTTGGACATGATCAAAGATATGCTATTAATTCAAAAAAAATTAAGGAAAAATTAGGTTGGAAGCCAAGATATAAATTTAATGATGCATTACAAAATACGGTGAAATGGTATGTTAACAACCAAGATTGGTGCAATAGAGTATCAATGAAGAAAAAGTTAATATGATTAAAAATCTATATAAAATATTGCTTGAGATTTTGAAAGATTAATATTTTGCACTTATTAGAAGATAGTGAGAGGTTTAAATTAAATTCAAATTTTAGCCAAATTCTATTAATTCTTATGATTAATTGGAATTTTACATACAATTATATTTTTCTGTTATCTATTCTATGATAAAATTCTTATCTGCTTGGTTTTGTATATAAAAAAAGAGTAATTATGAATCAAGACTTTTATTTAGAATTTGAAAATAAATTTCGTGGTGATCGTTCTTCAATTGTAGAGAAATTTTCTTGCTACGATAAATTGATTGAACTTACAATTGAAAATATTGACGTTCCAAAGTTTATAGATATTGGATGCGGCAGGGGAGAGTGGTTAGAAAAATGGAAAAATAAAGTGCCTGATTCTTTAGGAATTGAATGTGATCCTGCTATGGCTGATTTGTGTAGAACTCGAGGACTTAACATTATTCAGGGAGACGCCATTGAATCATTAAAGAAAATATCAAAAAATTCAATTGATGTTATCACTATATTTCATTTAATTGAACATCTAGAACATGGTAAAATCATTAAATTATTGTCTGAATGTTATAGGGTTTTAAATGATTCTGGTCTATTAATTTTAGAGACACCAAGTATTGATAATATCTTAGTATCTACAAAAAATTTTTATATAGACCCTACACATATTAATCATATTAATCCAACTGGTTTTGAATTTGCTATTGAATCTATAGGATTTACTAATGTTGCTCATTATTATATTAATCCAGGCCCCTTGAATAACTCTAGTCATTTAAAACTGACTAGAATTTTGAATGGTGTTGCTCAGGATGTATTATTTTTGGCAACTAAAAGTAATATTTTGGATAATCATATTTTTCATAAAAATGCTAATTGGATTTCAGGTTTTGATGTTGGAAAAACTACTCTTGATGCGGCAATTGAATTTGATTTACGTCATGAAGCAATATTAAATAATCTTCAAGAAAATCTTTTAGGTAATCAAGAAAGAAATAAACTTTTAGATGATTTGAATCAAGACATTATTTTGCTCAAGAGGCAATTTGGAGTTATTTTTTTAATTTTGAATTTATTAAAAAAGTTTTTTATTCCACTAAAAATTATTCTTAAATTTTTTACGAAATGTAGTTTCTATATATTAAATAAAATTTTAAATATAATTCTGAAACTAAAATTTATTAGAAGAGTAATCCAATCTAGAACGATGTATAATGTAATTTATTTTATTTCTAGGTCCTTTTTCCTTGATCAATTAAAACTTAAATTTGAAAAAATAGTCATGAAATCAAAAAAGTTTGATCTTTTTGATGCAAGTGAAAGTAAGCTGAGTAATAAACTAATAAATCATTATAATAATTCTAAAGGAGCTCGCAAAATTAGTAAATTATTTGATAAAAAATCGCGTAAAAAATAATTATGAGAATAGCAATTGATTTACAAGGGATTCAGAGTCCAGGAAGTAGAACAAGAGGTATTGGTCGTTATTCAAAAGAAATAATTCAATCTTTAATCCGCCATTATCCAGATAATGAATATATACTTGTAGCTAATTCTCTCCTTTCAGATATTAGCGTAGATTTTACTAATGAGATTATAAATAATAATAACGTGACTTATTTTACTTGGTCTTCTCCTGGCCCTTTGGATTATCTTTCTAATAATAGAATAGTACGTACAATTAGTACTTATCTTAGATCATATGCTTTCTCAAAACTTCATGTTGATGTTATTTTGATTACAAGTTATTTTGAAGGCTTTACCGAGAATTGTCTTACAGAAATTGATAGGGATTTTTTAAATATTCCGATTTTATCTATTTTCTATGATCTTATTCCTTTAATTAATCAAGAAAAGTATTTAAATAATAATCCTGATTTTTCAAAGTTTTATAAAGATAAATTAGATCAATTAAAATCGTTTGATGGATTATTAGCGATCTCTCAATCTTCTAGAAATGAAGCAATTAAATATTTAGAGTTTAATTCTAATTCTGTATTTAATATTTCTTCAGCTTGTGATCGCTTCTTATTTAATCCTAAGAAGAGAAATGATATTCATTCCGATCTATCAATTTCATCATTTGGACCATATATTTTATATACTGGTGCTGCTGATCCAAGAAAAAATATTTTTAAACTTTTACATGCTTATTCTCTTCTTTCTCAAGAAATTGTCTCTAACTATAAACTAGTAATTGCTGGAAAGTTAATTGAAGCTGAAATTCAACAAATAAATAATTGGATTGAACAATATCATATTAATTCAAATAATATTTTGCTTTTGGGTTATGTTAATGATTCTGATTTAGTGCGTCTATATCAAAATTGCCATCTTTTTGTTTTTCCTTCGTTGCACGAGGGGTTTGGACTCCCTGTCTTAGAGGCTATGTCCTGTGGAGCTCCCGTTATTGGATCTGATTGTACGAGTTTACCTGAGATCATTGGAAATAAGAGAGCGACATTTGACCCTTATAATGTTTTGAGTATTAAAAACTTAATTGAAAAGGCATTAATAGATAGTAGCTTTCACGCATTTCTTGTTGAGAATTCAAAGATCCAAAGTAATTTATTTTCGTGGGCTAATTGTGCTTCATTAGCTATTTCGGGTATTAATCAATGTTTAAAAGATAAAAAACCTTTGTCTTCAGAATTGAATTGGTACCTTATTTCTAAACATAATAAAGAAAAATTTGATCTTCTGATTTCCAAGATCTTAACAAATAAATATCTAAGGAATTCTTTAAATCAAGAGCTTATAAAACAGATTTCGGCTTCTATCGATTTGATTAATATCAAAGCAGATAATATTTCCCGTTTAATTCCCAATTATAACTCTGAAATTTCTTGGAAATTGGAGGGCCCTTTTGATTCTAATTATAGTCTTGCAATTCTTAATAGATATCTTTTGAACTCTTTTGATAAGTTAATTGATTCTTTATCTATTCATAATACCGAAGGTTTTGGAGACTATCCAGTAAATGAAAAATTTATCAGCAAATACTCTCTATTAAATTCATATTATATTAATTCTATTAATGATAATTCAGAATCAGTTGTAGTCAGCAGGAACTTATATCCACCAAGAGTATCAGATATGTCTTCTCGATTAAATCTTTTGCATTCATATGGTTGGGAAGAATCTGTAATTCCTTCAGAATGGGTTAATGAATTTAATTTTAATTTGCAGGGAATAAGTGTAATGTCTTATCAAGTAAAAAAGATATTAATTGATAATGGCGTAACAGTTCCTATAAGTATTTCTGGCTTAGGACTAGATCATTTGAATCACATTGAACCCTGTGACTCTTTTCAGGTTAAGGCCAGGAAATTTAAATTCTTACATATTTCATCTTGCTTTCCGCGGAAAGCTGTAGATGTATTACTAAAATCCTATGAAAACTCTTTTGATGACCAAGATGATGTAAGTCTTATTATAAAAACTTTTGATAATCCTCATAATAAACTTTTAGAGATTTTATATGAATTAAAAAAAAGAAATAGTAATTTTCCTGATGTTGTTGTATTGACTGAAGATTTAAATGAATCAGAAATGAAAGCTCTTTATTTGCAATCTAATGCCTTAGTTGCTCCAAGTAGAGGTGAGGGTTTTGGTTTGCCTATAGGTGAAGCAATGCAATTAGGTGTGCCTGTTATTGCGACAGGCTGGGGTGGTCATATGGATTTTTGTAATTCCAATAATAGTTGGTTAATTGATTTCAATTTTCAAAAAGCTGATACACATTTTAATTTAGATTTGTCGTATTGGGCTGAACCATCATATATCCATTTGAGTAAGTTGATGAAAAATATTTTCTACTCTTCAATGAGTGAATTGAGTCAAAAAACTTCATTAGCTAAGAAAGAGATTTCATGTTTCACTTGGGATCAAGTTTCTATGATGAATCTTGATTTTTCAAAATATCTACTCAGTAATTCAGTCAGAATTCCAAAGAAAATAGGATGGGTAACTCCATGGTTTGGTAAATGTGGTATTGCCTCTTATTCAAAACATCTAATCGATTATATGGAAGATGATATTACTTTGTTTACTCCACTAGAAGAGAGTTACTCAAATCATAAAACTACTTCATTTAAGATTGTACCTTCATGGAATTATGATTCAACTGACGAAAGTAGTTTTAGTTTACTTTATAATCATATTATATCTTTTAAAATTACAACATTAGTTATACAATTCAACTATGGTTTTTTTGACTTTGATAATTTTTCTAGATTCATCAATCAACTAACTTTAGCTAAAATAAATGTTGTTGTTTTTTTACATTCTACTAATGATCCAGATAATCAAAATAACAAAAAATTGTTCTTACTTAGTGAGGCATTAAAAAAATGTAGGAGAGTATTTGTACACACTTTTAATGATCTTAATAATTTAAAAAATCTTAGAATAATTAATAATGTAGCCTTATTTCCGCATGGTATTCCTGATTTTAATCCTCCTTTAAAGCAAAAACTTAATTTAATTAATACTAGGTTAAATAATAAAAATTTGAAAATATCATCATTTGGTTTCTGTTTGCCAAATAAAGGTTTTAAGGAGCTATTATATGCAATTAAAATTCTAAAAGATCAGAAAATTCTAATAACCTTAGATTTATATTCTGCTATTTATAGTCAAGAATATTCTTATTATTTTGAAGAGCTTAAGGAACTAAGGTTGTCACTTGGTCTTGAAGCAAATACAACTTTATATAGTGATTACATGTCTGAAAAAGATTCTCTAATTAGTCTTTTCTGTTCAGATTTAATTGTTTTTCCATATCAATCTTCTAAAGAGTCTTCAAGTGCCGCAGTGAGACAGGCTTTAGCAGTTAATAGACCAATATTGGTTTCCAAATTAGATATTTTCGATGATGTCAGTGATCATGTTGAATATTTATCTGGAATGACTCCAAAGGAAATAGCCAATGATTTAATGTTGTTTGTAAATAAAAAATATTCTGGATCTAAATTATTCGATAATAATGAACAGAAAATAAGATGTTTAAATCAAAGAAAATTTAGTTTTTTAGCACCTCGGTTGTCTTCGATTATAGACAGTCTTGAATTTAATAAAGATTAATTTTTAATTTCTTTCCTTGAAATCTATTAATTTTTCTATAATAGAATCAACACTAATTTTTGTTTTCCATCCAAGTTCTTTAAATATTTTACTTGGATCACCACAACTATTTTCTATTTCTGTTTCTCTAAAAAGTTTTTTATCTGATGTTACATACTCTTGCCAATCTAAATCTAGTTTTTTAAATGCTATTTCTATAAATTTTTTTAGAGTAGTTAATTTTCCAGTACAAATAATTTGATCATTCATCATTTCTGAATTTGCTATTAACTGCATTGCTTCTACATATTCTGGAGCCCATCCCCAATCTCTAGCTATTTCTAAATTACCGAGTTTTAGTACTTTTGTTGTTCCTTTTTTGCATTCTATTGCACCTGAAATTATTTTTTGGGTCACAAAAGAAGATTTTCTTAATGGAGATTCATGATTAAACAAGACTCCAGTCATGCATTTTAGACCGTAAACTTCTCTATACAATTTTACAAGATTGAAGCTAGTTGATTTACTGATTGCATAAGGATTAATTGGTTGATGAACATCTTCAATTGAGGCAGGTTTTTTCATGTTTCCAAAGATTTCGCTACTGCCAGCAAAAAAAATCGAACCCTTAAAATCTAATTTTCTACATGTTTCAAGAATATTATGAGAACCATTTATAATACTTTTTAATGTTTTTCTAGGGTGTCTAAATGATTCTCCTACAGATGATTGTCCAGCTAGATTATATATTTCTCTTGGTTGGTATTTCTCTATCAAGCTAGAAATTGTTGAATATTTCTCGATATCTCCATCAATCATTTCTACTTCTTTTTCGATACCTAATATCAAATGATTTTTTATAGGTTGTTTTGTTTGCAAACGTGATAGCCCAATAACCCTGAAGCCTTTTTTTAAAAGGGATTTGGAAATTAGTGACCCATCTTGACCACTGGCACCAAATATAAGAGCTGTCTTTGCAGTCAAAATTAATTTTAATTTATTGACCATTGTCCGTCTTTTCAGGATATTCATCAACTGTCCAATTTATTTTTTAAGTCCTTTTCCGATGCTTGATGAATTCAAATGATCTTCGGAATTTGGCCTGTTTGTATCAAAAATTACTCATAATCTGTTATTTCAAAAATGGGTGTGCACTTTAATTTCTGGATCTTCTGCCTTGTTGGTCTTCATTTTTTCTTGCTTTGAAATTGTGTCCTCAATCGCTTTAATATTTCAAAGATTTTAACTCTATTGCTTTCTTGAGATGTCTTTATTTGCAATGAGTCTACTTGATATCAAAGTCTTTTTCAATGTACTAGGGATTGAATGTAAAATTGTTTTTTAGCTCGATTTCCCCTCTGTTTTTTATTTATAAAATGTTCGGATTTCCTTGTTTGAGATAAAAAAAATGTTGCTATTACACTCATGCACCGTATATTTACTTGAGTTTCTGTTTCATCAGGTTATATAGTGCCTGCTCAAAACAGATAGCCGCAGTTCATCTGCGGAGATCCTTAACTTAAGAACAAATTTTTTCTTCTCCCCCATGGCCAACGCGACTAGCACACAACTCCAAGAGCTTTACGTTGCATACTTCGGGCGCGCTGCTGATCCCACAGGTCTGGATTACTGGACTAAAAAAGGGATCTCTACAGCAGATTTCGCCGCTGATATGTATGCCCAAGCCGAATTTAAAGATGCATACGGCAGTCTCTCAACTGAGGCACAGGTAAATCAGATTTATAAAAATCTCTTTGATAGAGAAGCTGACGTAGATGGATTGAATTATTGGACACTTGAAATCAATCTCGGCAACATAAAGCTTGCTGAAATTGCAAATCATCTAATTTATGCAGCTCAAAACAACGCTGGTAGTGAGACTGATAAAACAGCATTAACTAATAGAACCAATGCCGCTGTTGCTTATACAGCGAAAGTTAAAGAAAGTACAACTGCAATTCTTGCTTTCCAAGCTCAATCAACTGACCCATGGGTTGCAGGTGTAAATATTACTGAAGCAGTATCTTACTTATCTGGTATTGATGCAGACACTGCTCATACTGCTGCCGGTGTTGCTTCAAGTGTCTCAACTATCACTGCTAATGGAACTCCTAGTGAAGCTAAGTCCTTCACTCTGACAACTGGTATTGATTCATTTACTGGTGGTAATGCTGCAGATACATTCACTGCTGCTAACACCGCTACAAATGCTGCAAATCAAACATTTAATACTGGTGATTCACTAGTTGGTGGAGGAGGTAGCGATACTCTTGACGCCACTATTGGAGTAGCAGCTACTTACCAGGCAAATAACGTATCTGGTATTGAAACAATTAATGGTACTTTCGGAGCTGCTGGAACCATTTCACTTCTTGGTTCAACAGGAGTTACAACAGTAAACTCAAATGCTTCTACTGCAGCTGCAATATTCACCAATATTGCTTCTACAGACGTCGCTTTAAAAGCAACAAGTACAGATCAAAACGCAACATATACATTTACAAGCACTGCCGTATCTGGAACAGCTGATAGTGCAACTTTGACTTTGTCAAACGTCACTGCTGGTACTCATACAATTGCAGGTATTGAAACATTAAATATCGTTTCTTCAGGCGGCCCTAACGCTTTAACTGCTCTAACTGCAGCTGCGGCAACTACGATCAACGTTTCTGGTGGTCAGACACTTGATCTTGGTACTTTCAATGCTGTTGCAACAACCATTAGCGCTGCGGAAGCAACTGCTGGGTTGACTGTTATTTCTAATAACACCTCTGCTGCAACTGTTACTGGTGGTTCAGGAAATGATGTTGTCACCTTTACAGAAGACACAGCTGCAGCCAACAAGTTTGTTGGTGGAGCTGGAGATGACAAGGTTACTTTCACAGCGAATTTAGGAACTACAGATTCAATTTCTGGTGGAGCTGGTACTGATACCTTGATTATTGAAGATGATTCAAATGCTACTGGTTATTCCACTCCTACAACTCGCATAATTGATGGTTTTGAAAAGCTTGAAATTGGTACAGCTTTAGCTGCAAGCTTAACTGTTGCAAATATCCAAGAGGGAATTACAGAAGTCATCTTTGATGATGATGTTGCCACTGGTTTGACCTTGACTTTGGAGGCTGGTACTCAGCAAGTTGAATTCGAAGCTGCTGCATTCGCTGATGGTGAGAGTTTCACTGTCACAGATACTGGTAGTGCTACAAATGACACTCTTACTTTTGAGAATGGTCTAGCTACAGCAAGTGTTTGGACAGACGTTGACTTAACAATTAATGGATTTGAAACCTTCAATGTCTTAACAACATCTACTGGTGCTAAGTCAACTCAGAATATTGATGACATCACCATGACTCCTGATACTGGTGGTACTGCAACATTCAAAGCTTCAGGTACGAATAAACTCACAACTGCCGCAATTACTGCAGATGTGATTGACGCCTCAGGCTTAACTGCTGCTTCAAGTGGTAGCACATTTACAATGGGGACTCCTGTAGGAGTTGAATCAATTACAGGTTCTGCAGGTAATGACACACTTACTGGAGATGCCTCAAGTAGCATCGATGGTGGAGCTGGTAGTGACTCAATTACTGGTGGTTCAGGAAACGACACTCTTGTAGGTGGAGCTGGTGCTGACACAATCACCTCAGGAGCTGGTAATGACACCATCTCAGCTGGTGCTGGTAATGACACCATTACTGTTGGGGATAATATTACTCAGGCTGACACCATAGATGGTGGAGCTGGTACTGACACCATTAGTATTACTGGTGCTTCAAGTAGTGGTATTAGCGCGTTAAATGCACTATCTGTATCTAACGTCACAACATTGAATGCGAATATCTCGAATATCGAGAATATGTCTATATCAAGTGCTTTGAACGTAAGTTCATTTGATGTAGCTCGCTTAGACAGTATTAGTAACATCACTTTGGCAGCTGGATACACAGGTGCTGAGACACTTTCAGGTCTTGCTGATGGTGCAAGCATTACTCTTGCAACAGCTGATACAGGTGGTGCTTCTGCTTTAACTCTTACACTGGCATCAACATCAGGTTCTAGTGATTCAGTAACAGTTAACCTCGAGAATGATTCTTCTACTGACTTTGATGCATTGACTATTGCATCTGTAGAGAACATTACTCTTACTACTGCTGAAGCTACAGCAACAACAACTGTTGAAGTACATACTGTCGATATGACAGCTGCTGCGCTAACAACCTTGACTGTTACAGGTACTGAGGGTCTGAACCTTATGGGTGCCAACGTTACAGCTTCTACTGTTGATGCATCAGGAGTTAAGGGTTTGGGTATAAAAATGCTTACTAACGGAGTTGGCGTTACTTATACAGGTTCATCAAAAGTTGACGTAGTTGCTGGTGGTGTAGGAGCCGATACTATCTCTGGTGCTGGCGGTGCTGACCAATTGAGTGGAGGAACTGGAGCTGACTCAATAGTCGGTGGAGCAGGTGCCGACACACTTTCTGGTGGTGCTGGTAATGACACTATTGATCTAGGAGCGTCTGATTCTTCCATTGATGTTTACACCTCTCTTGGTGGATCAGGTACAACTAACATTGATACAATTCAGAACTTCAATGCTGGTTCAAGTGCAGGAGACATACTTGCCCTTCACAACTCAACTTATCAGGGTGCTGATTTCATTAAAGATGACACCTCATTAGTCGCAAATATCACAACTAACACAACTGCAGCTGCTGCTAACTCAAACATCTTTACCTTGACTCAAGGTAAATTCGCTAACGCTGCAGCAATTAGCACTGCATTAGCGTCTGGTGGAAGTGTCACCTTTGGTAGTGGTATTTCTTCTGGTGGTGTTGGTCATGTTGTTCTTGTATATCAAGCTTCAACTGGTGGCGATGCAAGAATTGCTACTGCTCAAGTAGCAGATGCAGGTGGTGTGGATGAAGTTGTTGACGTTGCTGTACTAAGTGGAGTTACAGACATAACTTCATTAGTCGCAGGCAACTTTAATCTTGATGATCTATTTGGCCATGCTGGAGCTGATACCCTAGCTGGTAGTGCAGGTGCTGAAACTATCTACGCTGGTCACGGTGTTGACAGTATCAACTCTGGAGTTGGAGCTGACATTATTAGCCTTGAAACGACTTATGACGTCGGTTCAGCGGATACAATCCTCATGACTCAGGCTGCTACCTTAGATACAATCACAGGTTTCACGGCTGGCACCAGTGGCGACCTTATCCAAATTGATATCTCTGAATTCGTTAAAATCAGTTCAGTTACATCAGGTACACTTGATCAGTTAGTTGCTTTCTCAGCCACTGCCACCATTGAAGACGTAGCAGCTACCGACACTGTTAGCTTTGCAACTATCGACGGTGACAACGAAACAACTGCTGTATTCGAGGCCGCTGAGCTACTATTGCTTGACTCTGCAACGGCTACTTTCGCAAACGTAGCTATCGCTGTAGATGCATTCGAGATTGCTGGTGCTCATACTCTGGTACACCAATCTGACATCACCACAGCTGATGCTTTCTTATTCGCATACGAGAATGGAACTGAAGTACGTCTCGCTTTAGCTTCAGTTATCGCATCTGATGACAACTCTGCTTCAGCATCTGGTATCACTAACACCAACTTAAGAGGAGTTGACCTTGCGGTACTTTCAGGAGTTACTGATGTATCAACTCTAGTTGCAGCAAACTTAGACTTCGTATAAAACTAAGTTTTAATGATTAAAAAAACCCGACTTTGGTCGGGTTTTTTTTTGTCTTTTATTTATTCTTAAATTTAAAAACTTTTGATTTACTTCCTTTCCTATTTAGAATCTAATTAAGTGGCATGAAATCTAATTATTGGTGATGATTAACCTTTTGTCTTAATTTAATGAATACCGCAATTTTTTATCACCCGGAAGCTTATACGACTTCCAATCCTAAATTAATGGGAAGAAATGTTGCAGGCGAATCTTTTCTAAGAGGTTTTTTTTCTCACAGTAAAGCCACAGAGTTTTGGGCACAAGTTCAAAGTGTTGATCATGCTAATCATTTTTCAAAAAAGTTAATTTCTGCTGGTCGCCAAGAATTGGTTCATTTTGTTGATAAGTCTTCTTTGGGACAGCTATCTACTCCCGGCTGTGTTTTTTTTCCAGGACCTGGAATTTCGGAACATGCTTTCCATAGATCTGTAAGCGGATCTAATTCATGGAGTCTCTGTGGAATAACACATACCACATCCTCATTAAACGCCATAAATTCAATTACCAATCTTATTACCGCTCCAATACAGCCATGGGATGCAGTGATTTGTACCAGTAAAACTGTAAAAAACAACGTTGAGCTTATCTTGCAAAACCAAGTTAATTATTTAAAAGACCGACTTGGCATTAGAAAAATCGTTTTACCACAGTTGCCAATAATACCTCTTGGTATTCATACTTCTGATTTTAATTTTTCTTCTTCTCGAAAATCTAAAGCAAGGTTAGAACTCAAAGCTTCTCCTGATACATTAATTGTTCTCTATATGGGTAGGTTATCTTTTCATGCAAAAGCTCATCCTTTAGCTATGTATCAAGCTTTAGAAAAAGCAGTGGAAATTAGTGGGAAAGATATTCTTCTTGTCGAATGTGGTTGGCATGCCAACGATTCTATTGCCGAGGCTTATCAAGAAGCCGCAATGGAGACCTGTCCAAATGTTCGAGTCGTTCATCTTGATGGGCGAAAAGCTGAAAACCGAGAAATTGCTTGGTCAGCTGCCGATATTTTCTGCTCACTTTCCGATAATATTCAGGAAACTTTTGGAATTGTTCCCTTAGAGGCTATGGCTGCAGGATTACCAGTAGTTGTTTCCGATTGGGATGGATATAAGGATACAGTTAGAGATGGTATTGACGGTTTTCGTATACCTACCTTGATTCCACATGCTGGCTTGGGAAATGACTTAGCCTATAGACATGCTATGGAATTGGATACTTATGATATGTATTGTGGCTATACAAGTTCGCTTATCTCTGTAAATATTCAAGTTGCTGTAAGAGCCTTTGTTCAATTGTTTGAATCCTCTGAACTTAGAGAAAAAATGGGTAAGGCTGGACGCAATCGTGTTGTTGATTTATATGACTGGTCAAAAATCATTCCTCAATATGAATCTTTATGGATGAAGTTAAATGAATTGCGTTTAGCTAACAAAGAAGAGTCGAATAGGCATAGTTGTTCTTGGTCTGCATCTTTGGACCCATTTCACACATTTAGTGATTACCCTACTAAGGTTTTGTCTTCGGACTCAGTTTTATCTTTAGTTGATTCAAGTGTGGAAACTGCGTTTTATCGCATCAAAAAATATCTCAATTTGAAAATGATAAATTATGCAGCATTTGTTTTACCTAGTGAAAATGAAATTACTTTAGTTCTTGAAGCTGCATTAAATGGACCAAAGTCTCCGCAACAATTGATTTCCGATATTCCAGCTAAACGAAAACCTTGTGTTCTCAGAAGTTTGGTTTGGCTTGTTAAATTAGGTATTCTTAATGAATTACAGTAATAATCATTTATTTAAAATGCAACTGAAAGTAAGAATGTCTATTTTAAAAGTTCAATTGATTATGTAATGAATATTCTATTTATTCATCAAAATTTTCCCGCTCAATTTAAATTTTTAGCTCCAGAATTGGCTCAACGTGGTCATAATATTGTTGCTATGAATATGCAAAATAAAAAATCAAAAAAGGTAAATGGAGTAACACTTATTCCTTATTCAGTTACTAAAGGAAGTACACCAGATATTCATCCTTGGTTGAGTGATTTTGAACCGAAGATTATTAGAGCAGAGGCATGTCTTAACATGGCATTAAAAATAAAAAAATCTGGTTTTGAACCTGATTTGATTATTGCCCATCATGGTTGGGGCGAAAGTCTTTTCCTTAAAGAGATTTGGAAAAAAGCAAAATTAGCTATTTATTGTGAATTTTTCTATAAACCAAAAGGGGCAGATATGGGATTTGACCCTGAGTTTCCACTTAAAGATCCTGAAGAATACTGTATTTTATCTTTAAAGAATTTAAATAATAAATTGCATTTTGAAATTGCTGATGCTGGATTGAGTCCCACTTATTGGCAAGCTAGTACTTTCCCAGAGTATTTCAGATCAAAAATCAAAGTAGTTCATGATGGAATTGATACTGAAGTATTAGTTCCTAACCAGGAAGTGAAATTGAGCATTAATGGTGATTTAACTTTATCCAAAGAGAATGAAGTAATTACTTTTGTAAATCGCAATTTAGAGCCTTATCGTGGATATCATGTTTTTATGCAAGCTTTACCAGAAATTTTAAAGCAAAGACCTAATGTTCATGTCTTGATAGTCGGAGGGAATCAGGTTAGTTATGGAAAAAGACCAGAAAATGGTAAAACTTGGAGGGAAATTTATGTGGAGAAAGTAAGAGAAAAGATTAGCAAGGATGATTGGAAAAGAGTTCATTTTTTAGGTTTAATTTCATATGATGTATTTATTGCTGTGCTTCAACTTAGTAGTGTTCATATATATTTAACCTATCCATTTGTTTTATCTTGGAGTCTTCTTGAGGCAATGAGTATAGGATGTGCAATTGTTGCCAGTGATACTCAACCTGTTCAAGAAGCAATTATGCATAATGAAACAGGTATTTTAGTTGACTTTTTTGATATAAATTCTCTTGCAAATGAAGTTTGCAAACTACTTGATGATCCAATCACTAGGAATCGACTTGGAAAGAATGCAAGATCATTTACTAAGGAAAATTATGATCTCAAAAGTATATGCTTACCTAAGCAAATAGAGTGGGTTGAAGAATTTAGTAATTTGGAAAATTCTTAAATAGATTTTAATGAATCTGTTTTTTCTCTAAAATTTTTCAGTAATAATTGTAAATATGTTACTTTTCTAAGTTTTATATTTGCAGTTAGACTCATTCCAGCTTGTAAAGGTAGTTTTTCCCCAGATTTTAATAAAAGATATTGATTATTTAGTTCTATATCTGCAGGGAAACGATAACCTTTTCCTTCCGAGGGAATAGGCGGAAGAGCATCTGATCCTATTTTTTTTAAGGTCCCTGTTAGTACTCCAAAATCATTAGCAGGGAATGAATCTATGCTTATGTCTGCAATTTTTCCTGGTTGGACAAATCCAATTGTTCTATTATCTATTTCAATTTTTGCAAGCAAATTATCTGTTGGTACAATTTTTAAAACCGGTTGAGAAGTTCTAGCTACGAAACCAGGACCTTTTGGTGATAATTGAAATACAATACCAGAAATAGGTGAAATAATTTCTTGATATTTAAGCGTAATTAAATTAGCTTTAATCTGGCTTTCAATATCTTGGACTAATATTTTTTGTTGTAGATATTGAAGCTCTGAGACTGCTCCTTCCTCAACTAAAACTTTGAGTTTCTCTAAGATTTGATTATTGATAGCGAGATTATTTTTTAGTGAATTAAATCTTTCTTCAGTGATATCAGTATCTAATCGAATTAATACTTGCCCTTTTTTCACTTTCTCACCTTCTTCAACCAAAATCTCTCTAGCAACTCCCTCTAGGGGCATTTGCACGTCTACAACGCCACCTTTTGGTTCCAGCTTTCCTTGGGCTTGAACTATTTCTTCTGTTTCCGCGAAACTTAACCAACCTATAGAGAAGGCAGTTCCACCCATTAAAACCCAGGTTATTGATCTGGCCCAAAACCTCGATTGTTTTAAGGCTATTTGATCAGTGTCACTACTAACAACTGACTCAACTTTATCTTGAAGTAATTGTATCCAAATTGATGGTTTGAACTTATCTAACTTTAATGAAAAATTAGTTTTATCCTTGATTTTGGATTTTAGTTTTTTTGTTTGCTTTTTTATGAAATAAAATGATTTATTTTTATCTATTTTCAAGAGAATAGTCTCTTTCCTTTCATTTAATTTATTTAAAAAATTTGAAATGTTTTTTTTCATAGATTTTAAGATGATTCTTGTTGCAGGAATAAAGCATAATATCGTCCTTTTTGCTCAATTAATTCGTCATGGGTCCCTATCTCAACAATAGTCCCTTTATCAAGCATTACGATTATATCTGCGTTACGAACAGTACTTAATCGGTGAGTTATAAAAAAAACTGTTGAGTTTTTACAGGATTTTCTAAGACCTTCGCAGACTTTTCTTTCTGTTTCATAATCAAGTGCACTTGTGGCCTCGTCAAGTATTAACAATTTTGGATTGCTAAGCAATGTTCTTGCAATGGCAATTCTTTGTTTTTGCCCCCCTGATAATCCTGCGCCTCTCTCACCTACAGTCGTACTATATCCATCAGGAAGGTCCATAATGAAATCATGAGCATCAGCAGTTCTTGCGACATTTACAATATCGTCACTCGGTGATTCTGGATCAATAAGTGCAATATTGTCACTTACAGATCCTGCAAATAATAAAGGTTCTTGAGGAACTATTCCAATTTGTCTGCGAAGAGAGTACAGCTCAACTTTGTTTACGTCATATCCATCTATTAATAATCTTCCAACGTTAGGTTTATATAGTCTTGGTAATAATTTCATTAGAGTACTTTTGCCACTACCGCTTTGCCCTACAACCCCAACAAATTGTCCTTTATTAATTTTTAAATTAATTTTTTTAAGTACTGCAGGTTGATTGGGATCGAAAGTAAAGGTTAAATTTTCAAATTCAACATCGCCTTCAATAGTGGGTAATGGAATCTTTGATTTATCTAATTCGTTTGCCTCTTCTGGAGTATCAATAATATCTGCAAGTCTTTCAAAAGATACCCTTAATTCTTGTACATTTTGCCAAATTGTACTGAGTCTTAGAAGGGGTTGTGTTACATAACCAGATATGATTCTGAATGCAATAAGTTGGCCGAGACTAAGTTGCCCATCAAGTACAAGTGAGGCACCAATCCATAGTACTAATAGTTGAGATAATTGCTGAAGAACTTTACTGGTCTCTGAGAGAGCAGTTCCAGTTATCGTTTTTCTGAAAGAACTAGATATATATCCATTATAAAGTTCTTGCCATTTCCATCGGCTAACTCTCTCAACATTTTGCGCTTTCACAGTTTGTATACCAGTTAAAACTTCAACGAGATGGCTTTGTGTTTTTGCATTATCTACAGCTGTTTCTCTAATTTGTCTTCTAATTAATGGAGTACCTATAACTGTGATTAGAATCTGAATTGGAACAACACCTAGTGCAATAAATGTTAATAACCAGCTATAAACTGCCATGATTACAATATAAATCAAGGAAAATCCCGCATCTAAAATAGTTGTTAAAGCTTGGCCAGTTAAAAAATTTCTTATTTTTTCTAATTCACCTACCCTCTGGCCCAATTCACCAACAGGTCTGCGATCAAAGTAATTTAATGGAAGTCTTAATAAATGATCTATAACTTCTGCACCAAGCCTTGTATCTATACGATTAGTTGTTTCTTGAAATAGAAATGTTCTCAAACTACTAATTACTCCTCCTAATATTGTTATGACAACAAGTGCTACTCCAAGTATTTGCAATGTATCTAAACTTCTTTGATTAATAACTTTATCAATTATTACTTGAATCATTAGTGGACTAGCTAATCCAAATAATTGAACAACAAAAGAGGCTAATAGGACTTGAAGAAGAATACCTCGATATCGATTTATTACTGGTAATAACCAATTAATTCCAAACTTACTATTTGGTGTCTGTTCTGTTCGTTCTACTATTAAAAGTTCGACTTCACCTGATTCAAAACTTTTTTCAAATTCATCTGGATTTAGGATAATTTTTCCTTCACTTGGAGATATTATTTCTAAAAATTTTAAATTACTTTCCTTGACAATAGCGAAGCTATTTTTCCACGATATTATTGAAGGTGATGGGAGCCTACTTCCCATACTAGATTGAACTTTTATAGTCGTACTATATAAACCCAACATTGATGTAATTCCACCAAGAAGTTGTAGATTTGGTTTTTGTCCTCTTTGTATACTATCTTTAAGGATTTTTTCGATTGAATCAACTCTGAAAGGTAATTTCATCAGATTTGAAAGCATCTGAAGACATGCAAGTGTCTCTCTTAATAATCCATCTCCTCTTATTATTTTAAAACTTTCTTTCTGCTCATATTGACCTATTTGTTCAGTACTTTCATCTAAAGAATTCAATACTTTAGTAACTTTTAAGCTTTCTTCTTTTTCATTTTTATTGCTTTCTATTATTTTGGATTCTTTATTCGAATTATTATTAGATATAGATAAATTTTGGATTATTGATTTAGGAAACACTAATATTCTTGCTTGTAAGTCGCCTCTAGTATTAATTGTTTCTTGAAGGTTAATTAAGTCTCCAATTTCTTTTTCAAGAATATTTCCACTGCCAACAATATATTCTGAATCTTCGGATCCTTTCACTTTATCGCCGTTTTTTACACATTGAATCTTCACATTCTCATAAAGCGTTTTCATTATTTGACTAACTTTTTGTTCTTGTCGAGGTATAGATTCAGTTAGCCTTAGAAATTGTTGATAAATTTCTGAAATAAAAACGGTTGAATTGCACCAATTCCTAAAGGAAATTTCTTCTTTATATAACTTGATAATAATGTGATCAGCTATTGCAATTGCTATTACATTTTTACTACATGTTGTATATTCACAGCCTTTTATTCTTAATAGCGAAGCAACACCAATACATGAACCTGGTCCAAGTTTTCCAATTGTTTCAAGCTTACTTGAATGAAGTAATCTTGCTTCACCCTGTAGTAAAAAGAGCACTTTATTAGGAATAGTCTCTCGTTTACATATGATATTTCCCATCTCAAACTCTAAGATTTCAGAATTCTTTTCCAGATATTCAAGATTTTCGGTACTGATATTTTGAAAAGCCTTGAATAATTTTAGGTTGGAAATCATAATTCTTCCGTTACATCTGTATTGGATTTTTTACTTTCTAGAAGTATATTTCTTAGCTCAGTAACATTAGAATTTATCCAATTTGAAAATAGTTCTTCTCGCATTAATCCTCTCATTCCATCATCTAATTTAGCTTGAGTATAGAACTCAACTCTCAAAATCATATGATACCCGTCTATTGGAACGGGACGTTGTGTCTCTCCAACTTTACTATTTCTAAGTACTTCTCTGATTGCTGGATTAATACTTCCTAATGCTGCTGGACCAATTCTTCCTAGAGTAATTCTTTCAGGACCCTCTGTGTGATTTGCAGCTATTTCCTCAAATGTTGATTCATTTTCTACGATCCTTAGATATAGCTCTCTTGCTTGAAAAACATTTTGTTTTTGAATGAGGCTATATACAACAGTATCTAGATCATTTTTTCTTTTTAGAAAATGTGCTTCTGCTTGAGAATCAAAGTTTTGTTTACAAAATTTTCCTTCACGAGCCTTTTTTAATGCAACATCACGAAAGTGCTCTTCAGTAATTCTTTTTTTGATACACCAATCTTTAATAGACTCTTCGTTTTTAATGCCTAGATTTTTTGAAAAATCTTTAATAATATTTTCCTCAAGTTCTTTTTCAAGTTCTACAGCTTTTAACTTTTGTCTAACAAATTCAGATCCAATTAGTGAATCCAATAACTGATTTTTCTCAAGTAAGTCAATACAATTTTCAGTTAGAACATTTAACGATTTCAATTCCATTATATCAATGTAAATTGATCTAGTTTATTTAATTGGATTATAGATGATAGGAGAAAAAAATTTATTCAGCTTTCAATTTCTTTTTTTAAGGCAGTTGAATAAGCTAATTCAGCAGTTTTGCTAACCGCTAACAAAGCCTGAAGCCTATTAATTTCAGATTGAACAAACTGAAGACTTCCTAATTGCTGTTTAGCATTATCTGAAAGACTCTCTGAATCATATTCCTGACCATCAATTGTTATTTTTGCCATGATTTTTATTTAAAGTTGAAATTAAGTTAATTCTACGTGGTCTTCAAGTCTAGTTCGGTTACCCGTGCAAGCTATTTACCGTATAAAATTGCTAAGCATATCAATACTTAGTTTTCTATTTAACTTAGTCTTTTGTAATTAAGATAAGTCTCTAACTCCAGCCTAAAACTTCTTGAAAAATACCTATATTTTCATTTGATTCTGAAAATCCCATTAATACTTCACCTCTTGTTTCAATTCCTTGATTTAAATTAGATAGCCAATATTGCATGCCCTCATCATCTGCACCTCTTTCTAGAACATTATTATAAAGTCTCTCAATATAAGATTCATTGGAAATTAAATTACCATATTTACTAATAAATTCATTTGAAATAATAAATGATGAACATGTTTGTCTATATGTATTTTCTTCCGATTGATTCATTCTTATCCAATAATTTAGACCTTCTGAATCAGGAAATCTATTGAAAGCCGCATTGTATAATCTAAATATTTTTCCTGTTATATCTTTAATTCCGGTAATTTGATTAAAGACACCCTCTATGTCATCTTCTACATTAATGATTTTGTTTGCAAATTTGAGATTTTTCATCCCTGTAATGCTTTCCTTTCCTATTGAAGTTTCTATTGAGTATTTATGGTCGCTAGATTGAAAGAATTTGTATTTTTCGAAGTTTTTGTTAAAGATCATAGTACCACTATCATTTTCTCTGCCCCATATTTTTTTTAAAGCATTAATGTCTCCCTCGGAAAACCAGAAGTTCCAATCATTATCTCCTTTGTTGTAAGACATTACTGTATCTTCAGAATTCCATCTTTCGTCAAATCCATCTTCATTTGGGTGCGACAAACCTATTGAATGTCCAATTTCGTGAATAATAGTATTCTTATCAAATGAATTTAAATTGTTTTGACTTTGAGCTAACCATAAAACATCAAACCATTTACCAGCTTCTACTTCTTGTTTAATGCACATACCTACTGTATTTTCCTGAAAGTTTGATGAAAAACTAATAGGATAAATATCTAAAATTGATCCATTATTATGTGACATTTCAATAAAATCAAGATCTATAATCTCATCTAATCTTATAAATAAATCTTTAATAAATTCATGGCTATTTTGGAAGTTACCAATGCTTGTAATTTGAATAGCATTAGTATTATGAACAAAACCAACGCTACTTGTATAATATCTATCTAGATATTTATCTCCAATTTGAGTATCAAAAAAATATGTTAATGTCTCGTTTTTTTCTCCCACCGCCAGTTTCGAGAAATTAATATGATTTTGATTAATAAGGTATGTATAACTAAAACTCATTATCTTTTATTAGTTTTGAACTCTTAATAACAATTCTTTTTTAGCTTCTTTCATATCAAGCTGAATCATTTCATTTATCATGCTACTCAATGATATTTTTGGAGTCCAACCAAGCTCTTTCTTTGCCTTTGATGCATCACCTAGCAGTGTTTCTACTTCAGAAGGGCGATAAAAAGTAGAATCAACTTTAATTACAATTTGATTATTATCTGACCTAATTCCAACTTCATTTACTCCATCACCTTTCCATATTATTTCGCCCCAATTAAGTTGTTTCGCAGTTAACTCAATAAATTCTCTTACTGAACATTGTCGACCAGTTGCAATCACATAATCATTTGGCTTCGTTTGTTGCAGCATGAGCCATTGCATTTCAACATAATCCTTTGCATGTCCCCAATCTCTTAGTGAATCTAAATTTCCTATATATAGACAATCTTCTAAACCTATATCAATTCTTGAAAGGCTTTTTGTTATTTTCTTGGTCACAAATGTTGGACCTCTCCTTGGAGATTCATGATTAAATAATATACCGTTGCAGGCAAATATTTTGTATGACTCTCTGTAATTTATTGTAATCCAATATGCATAAAGTTTAGCTACTCCATAGGGACTTCTTGGATAAAAGGGTGTCTTTTCAGTTTGAGGTTTTTCTCTCACAAGTCCATAAAGTTCTGAAGTACTAGCTTGATATATTTTTGTTTTTTTGGTTAAACCTAATATTCGTACAGCTTCAAGAATTCTTAGAGGACCTAGAGCGTCTACTTGTGCAGTATATTCAGGAGATTCAAAACTAACAGCGACATGACTTTGTGCTCCTAAATTATAGATTTCATCTGGTTGTATTTCATTTATGATACTAAGTATGTTAGCACCATCTGTTAAATCTCCGTAATGTAAAATACAATTTTTATCTTTATATTTGGTTACTATATGATCAATTCTTGATGTATTATCCTGACTTGATCTTCTTATAATTCCATGTACTTTATAATTTTTATTTATTAGAAATTCAGCAAGGTAGCTACCATCCTGCCCTGTAATTCCTGTGATAAGTGCCTTTTTCACAACCACGTTTTTGTATTACTATACACTAAAGACATAAAATACTATGTGAGAACCTAATAAGTCATTTAATGTAGCTGAACAATAACTTTTTGACTTGATTGAAGTTTCATTCGTGATAACACAACATCTTAATATGTTAAAATTGTTCAATCAGGTTCTATAATTTACTCAATTATTTATTGTTTTTATGTTGAAACAACTTCTGGGTGATCCCAATGCCCGAAAGTTGAAGAGCTATAAACCCTTGGTGACTGATATAAATGAAATTGAAGAAGAAATAATAAAATTATCAGACGATGAACTAAGGCAAAAGGTTGGAACCTTTAGATCGAGAATATCTAAAATTTCAACCAATAAAGATCAGCAAGCTATCCTTGATGATCTTTTACCAGAAGCTTTTGCAATTGTAAGAGAAGCTTCAAAAAGAGTATTAGGGATGAGGCATTTTGATGTTCAGTTAATTGGTGGAATGGTTTTGCACGAGGGCCAGATTGCTGAAATGAAAACTGGCGAAGGTAAGACTTTGGTAGCTACGCTTCCCAGTTTCTTGAATGCTTTGACTGGTAAAGGTGTGCATGTGGTTACTGTTAATGATTATTTAGCTAGAAGAGATGCAGAGTGGATGGGACAAGTCCATCGCTTCTTAGGTCTTAGTGTTGGTTTGATTCAGCAAAATATGTCGCCTGCGGAAAGATTAAAAAATTATCAATGTGATATTACCTATGCTACAAATTCTGAGCTTGGATTTGATTATTTGAGAGATAATATGGCTGGAGGGTCTTCGGAAATTGTTCAAAGACCATTTCAGTTTTGCGTAATTGATGAAGTTGATTCAATTCTTATCGATGAAGCAAGAACTCCTTTGATAATTTCTGGTCAAGTTGAGAGGCCACAAGAAAAATATCAAAAAGCTGCTGAAGTAGTTTCTCAATTGATCAGAGCTTCAGGCACAAGTAAAGATGGTATTGATCCAGAAGGAGATTATGAGGTTGATGAAAAACAAAGAAGTTGTATTTTGACTGATGATGGATTTGCCAAAACTGAGCAGCTTTTAGATGTTAAAGATTTATTTAATCCTAAGGATCCATGGGCTCATTACATAACAAATGCTTTAAAGGCAAAAGAACTTTTTGCTTTAGATACTAATTACATAATCCGAAATGACGAAGCTGTAATTGTTGATGAGTTCACTGGAAGAGTTATGCCCGGTCGAAGGTGGAGTGATGGACAACATCAAGCTATAGAGGCAAAAGAAAGTTTGCCAATTCAGCCAGAAACTCAAACTCTTGCATCAATCACTTATCAGAATTTCTTTTTGCTTTATCCAAAGCTATCAGGGATGACTGGTACCGCAAAAACTGAAGAGGTTGAATTTGAAAAGACATATAAATTAGAAACAACTGTTATTCCAACTAATAGGCAAATATCAAGGAAAGATTGGCCAGATCAAGTTTTTAAAACAGAATCAGCAAAATGGAGAGCTGTTGCTAAAGAGATTTCCCTAATTCATAAAGAAGGTCGACCAGTACTTGTAGGAACAACCAGTGTAGAAAAAAGTGAGTTGCTTAGTTCCTTATTATCAGAGGATGAAGTCCCTCATAATTTGCTTAATGCTAAGCCTGAAAATGTAGAGCGAGAGGCAGAAATTGTTGCTCAAGCTGGCCGAATGGGTGCCGTTACAATTGCAACCAATATGGCCGGAAGAGGTACAGATATTATTTTAGGTGGAAATAGTGATTATATGGCAAGACTAAAAATCAAAGAAATTTTGAGTCCACGTCTTGTTAAGTTGGAGGAAGATCACAAACCTCCAATACCTTTACAAAGACAATCTGAATCAGTTGGTTTTAAATCAAATGCGAGCAATGATCAAAATATTTCAAATAAAAGAATCAAATCTTTGAAAAAACTTTTTCCAATTGAATTAAGTGATGATACTGATAAAAATCTTGCTGCATTAACTTCAAAACTTGTTAAAGAATGGGGTGATAGATCTTTAAGTTTGATTGATTTGGAAGATCGCATTTCAACTGCCGCGGAGAAAAGTCCCACTAATGATCAAAACATTTCATCATTAAGATCAGCAATTAATTTAATAAAAAAAGAGTATCAGGCAGTTATTGAACATGAGGAGATTAGTGTAAGAAATTCTGGTGGTCTTCATGTAATTGGAACAGAAAGACATGAATCTAGAAGAGTTGATAATCAACTTAGGGGAAGAGCAGGTCGTCAAGGAGATCTTGGAAGTACTAGATTTTTCCTTTCTTTAGAAGATAATTTACTAAGAATATTTGGAGGTGATCGGGTCGCTGGGCTTATGAATGCATTCAGAGTTGAAGAAGATATGCCAATCGAATCTGGAATGCTCACGAGGTCACTCGAGGGAGCTCAAAAAAAAGTTGAAACTTATTATTATGATATCAGAAAGCAAATTTTTGAATATGATGAAGTAATGAATAATCAAAGAAAAGCAGTTTATACAGAGAGAAGAAAGGTATTAGATGGAAGTGAATTAAAGCAGCAGGTTATTGACTATGGCCAAAGAACAATGGAAGAAATTGTAGATGCATATGTCAATATTGATTTACCACCTGAAGAATGGGATTTAGAGAAATTAGTTTCCAAGGTTAAAGAATTTATTTATTTATTAGAAGATTTAAAATCTAATGATCTTGAAGGACTAAATGTTGAATCTTTGAAAGATTTTTTAAAAGAACAAATGAGAAACGCATATGATTTAAAAGAGGCACAAATTGAAAAAATTAATCCTGGAATGATGAGAGAAGCCGAAAGATTTTTTATTCTTCAACAATTAGATTCCCTATGGCGTGAGCATCTGCAAGGAATGGATTCATTACGTGAATCCGTTGGTTTAAGAGGCTATGGTCAGAAAGACCCATTAATTGAATATAAAAACGAAGGTTATGATATGTTTTTAGAAATGATGATTAATATGAGACGAAATATTATATATTCCATGTTTATGTTTCAACCAGCTTCAAAAAAATCAGAAGCTTAGATAAATAATATTTTATGATTAGCGTTGGTTCAAAACAGATTCAACAGCTATATATAGCTTATTTTGGAAGACCAGCTGATCCAAATGGAATTAATTATTGGCTTGCAAAGTCAAAAAATGGATCTAATTTAAAAGAGATTGCAATAGAATTATCCCGACAGGATGAATATACAAAATTTATAATATTTAATAGAGATACTGATTATCAAATAAATCAATTATATTTAAATTTATTTGGTCGTAAAGTTGATTTCGAAGGTTTAAAATATTGGTTATCTTTTTTGGAAAAAGGTAACTATAATATTTCAGATATTATATGTGCTTTAATTTCTTTCGATTTGGAAAATATTGTAAATAAGTTAAATATAAGTAGTTATGATTTAAAAGTTTTAAATAATAGAATACATGCTGCTCAACTGTTTACTGAAGAGTTAAGCTTAAGTCTAATTTGGGTAGATTTGTATAGACCTGAGTCAGTTGAACCTTGGAAGGAGGGAAAGGCATTGCTTGCAGGAATTGAATTTTTAAGCCAAGTGAATTTTCAAAATAGAGTAACTATAGAAAATGTAAAAATGTCATTGAGTAAAATTTCCTCAATGCCAATAGAAGTTGTTCATAAACCAGTCATTGAAATGAGAAATATTTCTTTGAATATTCCCATATATCATTCAGATAACAAAAATTTTACAAGTAAAATTACAAAAGGTATGTTTAAGCGAGTCACTGGTGGGAAATTAAGGAACTTAAATCGAAGTACGATTATAGAAGCACTAAGTAATTTAAACTTAACCGTAATGAATGGCGAGCGAGTTGCATTAGTTGGCCACAATGGATCTGGGAAAACAAGTTTTTTAAAACTGATTTCTGGTATTTATAAACCTACTCAGGGAAGCTTAAAAGTTGATGTTAATGTATACCCAATGTTACAAAAGAGCTTTTTAACAAGTACTGAATTAAGTGGTCTAGAAGCAGCAAAAGCACATTATCTACTAATGAAAAATTGTTTAGATGGATATGAAGTTTTTATACAAGATATTATAAATTTCTCAGGATTGGGAAACTATATTTCCCTTCCTATTAAGACATATAGTGAAGGTATGTGTGCAAGATTAATTTTTTCTATTCTTACATCTATAAAACATGATTGTTTAGCCATAGATGAAGGTTTTGGTACTGGTGATGCAGCTTTTTTTGAACGCGCAGAACAAAGAATGCAGAAATTTATTAATTCCGCTGGGACGTTATTCTTGGCTAGTCATTCTGAGCAATTATTAAGACAATTCTGTACTAGAGGTATAGTATTTAGTCAGGGATTTATCGTTTTTGATGGTACATTAGATGCTGCTCTTAATTATTACCATACATATGATTATTCTCAATTATGTTTTTAAAAAATATAAAATTTGCTTACAAGACTAGAAGGGCTTGGTTCTATACAGCCACATCAAGAACTAAAGCAAGATTCGCCCGAACAACACTCGGCAGTTTTTGGCTAGGCTTATCCAACTTGTTGTCAATTGCGACATTAGGGCTTGTCTACGGAACGGTTTTTAAAGTTGAAGATTTGAAATCTTATTTTATTTATTTAGGTGTGGGTTTAATACTTTGGAATTCTATTTCATCTTCTATATCAAATTCACCTTATCTATTTTCTCATAATTCTTCAAATATTAGAAATATGAATTTAAATGCACTTTTTTATACCCTTGAAGAGTGGGCTTTTCAAATTCAGACATTTTTTCAGTCATTTATTTTAGTCTTTTTCGTTCTTTCTTTCCTAGATAGATCAGTCCTATTAAATTTTATTTTCGCTTCTTGGATTCCACTTTTAAATTTTGTCATTTTTTTATATTGGTTCCCTTTGTTGATTTGTTTGATTTGTGTTCGATTTACTGATCTTGCTCAACTGGTTCCAATCTTGCTACAGTTAGTTTTTTTAATTTCACCTATTCTCTATAGAAAAGAAAGCTTAGGAAATTTATCGTGGATAACTAATTTTAATTTTATTTTTAAGATATTAGACCCTCTTCGACTTAGCATTATTAACGGGTATGTTTTTTATGGTAATGCATTTTTTATCTTACTAATTAATATTATTGGATTATTATTTTCCTTTTGGTATTTGGAACAAGAAGGAAAGAAACTTCCTTTTTTGGTTTGATATCTTTGAAAAAATTGTTAAATATTTACTTCATTATCTTTATCTATATTTCCGATAAAATCAATTATTTCTTTGTCTCGTAGATTTTGAGATTCCAGTACTTCTAGATCTTTTGAGGTTGTTTCTTGTTTAATTGATTTGATGAATGTACGAATAGTGATTACTTGATTTTCAAGCTGATCAATTCTTTCCATCAGGTTCCTTATCACATTTGCCTCAGTATCTGGGAGGGCGGAATGAGCTAGTGGATTAATTTTTACACCACTTTGATGAACTACTCTCCCTGGTATTCCGACAACTGTGCTATTTGCAGCTACATCTTTTACAACAACTGAGCCTGCACCAATTCTTGTATTAGTACCCACTGATATAGCACCAAGAACTTTCGCACCAGCACCAACGACAACATTTTCTTCCAGAGTTGGGTGTCTCTTCCCGTGGTGTTTCCCTGTACCTCCAAGAGTTACTCCTTGATAAAGTAAGCAACGATTTCCTACCTCAGCTGTTTCTCCAATCACTACGCCCATTCCATGATCAATGAAAACTCCTTGACCAATCTTTGCTGCAGGATGTATCTCAATACCAGTAAATGATCTTGTGACCTGACTTAACAATCTTGGTGCAAGCGGGAATTTGAATTTCCATAATTTGTGACTTATTCTATGAAGAACCAAGGCTTGAAACCCCGGATAGCACAAAATTATTTCTAGAAAACCTCTCGCGGCCGGATCTCTTTCTTTAATAATTGAGAAGTCAGATCTAATTGATCGGAGCATTGCATTGATTAAGTCGATAATCTTTTTATTCGAGAAGACCAATCTCTTTTCTTAACTCTTCAATTGTAGAGTCGCTTAGATATTTTTGGGCACAGTGTATTTGAGGCATTCTCATTAATTGGGATCTATTTTGTCTCAGAGTATGCTCTACCAAAGGAAGGCTAGGGCTATCACAAATTACATGGCTAGCCGCTCTTAAAAGCGCAATTAAACGACTCCCAACATCTGGATTAGCAGTCATTAAAAGTATTTCGTTGCCTCTCATACTATGTAAAATAACTTCAGCAGCTCTTAATATTCCTGGGCTAATGCTAACTATGCCTACACAACTTCCTGAGCGTAATTTTTTTAAAATAGTCAGTTCTTTTTGAAAATCGCTTAGGTCTACAGCTATTGCTCTTACTTGGTGTCGTTGAGCTACCTCTTCTAAAGGTTGCAAAAAATATCTACTTGTAACCACAGTTCCCTTGCTGGAAGTTTCAAGCACACTCTCAAGTTCTTCCATTGGGACAACTTCAACTGGCACATCTAGGTGAGGTGCTAATTCTTCAGCTATTAGTAGTGAGGCTCCTATATCTTCCCTGGGAGTACTAACGAGTAATCGCGCACCACATCTCAACCTCCAATCAATTTCACGAGTAAATAGCTCTCTAGTTTGTTGCAAAGTACATCCAGCATTCAAGAGCTCATCAACACTTTTCCTGATTTCTAGATCTACATCTTTAATTGCTTTTTTACGAATAGAATTAGAATTATTTCTTATATCTTTTTGTTTTTGTTGATCTCGAACATAAATTCCTGAACCTGCAATAGCCTCAACTACTCCATCGGTTTCTAGCTGTCTGTATACCTTGCTTATTGTATTTCGATGCAAACCGGTTTGCATCGCGAGTTGCCTAGTGCTTGGAAGTCTATGGCCAGGAGGGTAATGCCTTGCAGCAATTGCAAAACAAATTTGATTATATAGTTGGCTGGATGCCGGGATTTCACTTTCTTGTTGAATGTGGAATCTCACGCCTTTTTGAAAGATTTCAATGTGGACACCATAATGAATAGAGGGCAAGGTGACAATTATTTGTTTGTCACTTGATAAAAATATTAAAAACTAATTTTTTGTTCTTTCAATTTTTTTGGGAGAATTTTCATCACTGTCTTTTTTTAATAGAGGAGTTTTTCTGGGAGTCAAAAACATAATCATATTTCTTCCCTCCCGTTTAGGAGCTTGCTGTACCTCTGCTTTCTCTTCAAGATCTTTGGCCATTCTTTTCAGAAGAGTTTCTGCAAGAGCGGTGTGTTGAATTTCCCTGCCTCGAAAAATTACAGTGCATTTGACTTTATCCCCCGCTTTCAAAAAACGAGTTGCTTGATTGATACGAACTTGATAATCGTGTAAATCAATTTTATAACGCATTTTTACTTCTTTTACTTCAGTTTGATGAGATTTTTTCTTGGCTTCTTTAGCTTTCTTTTCTTGCTCAAACTTAAATTTGCCGTAATTCATTATCCGACATACTGGTGGTGTAGCTTTTTCGCTAACCAAAACAAGATCTAATTCTCTCTCTTTTGCAACTCCTAGAGCTTCTTCTCTTGTAATTACTCCAAGTTGAGTGCCATCTGAATCAACAACTCGCAAATTGGGATAGCTTATTCTTTCATTAATGTTTGGCAGCTCTCTTTCTGGAGCGCGACGATCAAAACGGGGACGTGGTGGCATTCAGTTACTAAGTGGAAGGTAAATACCTTTTGAGAGAACTCTAAGTATATATGAAATAATCAACCTAGGAACTCATTTATAAAAGATAAAGCTTGAGATAATTGGTTCTTATCATTTAACCATTTTGAATTGTGCTTATTCCTAAACCAAGTTTTTTGTCTTTTTGCGAACTGACATGTGCGCTGGATGGTTATTGCTAAAGCCTCCTCGTAATTTATTTCTCCATTAATAATAGACCTTGCTTCTCCATATCCAATGGTTTTCAGCAACTCTAAATTATTTCCGTATCTAATGATCAGATTTTCAGTTTCTTCGATTAATCCATTTTTGTACATATTTTCCGTTCTTTGCTGGATTCTTTCATTTAGATTTTGAGGGTTTAATCCAAGTTCCAATATTTCCCAGGCAGGAGGATTGATTTTTTGTTGCAAAGAAAATCTTTTCCCTGTTGCATAAAAAACCTCTAAAGCTCTAATTGTTCTTGTTGAATCTTCTGGATGTATTTTTTCAGCAGACAATGGATCACAACTTCTCAATAAATTATGTCGTTCGTTAGTTTCAATTTTTTTAAGCTGATTTCTTAAGAATGTTTGAGGCGGTACTGCAGGAGGATTCAGTCCTCTGATCAAGGATTGAAGATATAAGCCGCTTCCTCCCACAAGAAGTATCAATTGTTTTTGTTTTATTTCTTTCTCCATCGACTTGCTAGCTATGGATTGAAATTTATGAAGATTGATAGGTTGCGAAGGTAAGGATAAGTCTAGAAGAAAATGATTTACTTCTTGCCTTTGTTTGAGTGTTGGTTTTGCGGTGCCAATATCCATATCAATATATATTTGACGGGAATCGACATTATGAATATTTAAGTTGAGGTTTTTTGCGATATCTATTGCAAGTTCAGTTTTTCCGCTTGCTGTTGGCCCCATGATCGCAATTAGAAGAGGTTTATTGGGTTGCATAATTCTCTTTGAGAGGGTTTATTAGCAGTAATTGCATGACAATTAATTTTTTTGATTTGGTTTTGAAATTTTCCTAAGACTTTCCTTAATACCAATGTTAAATTGAAATCTCGGGAAAGGTTTTGACTAATGCTTTTATCAAAGACAACCTTGCCTGTTTGCTGTCATCAGAATGAGTAAAGATTCTAAAGTTCAAGCGGCTTATGGAGCTGAGCAGATTCAAGTTCTTGAAGGCTTGGAACCTGTAAGAAAGCGTCCAGGTATGTATATAGGCTCAACTGGGTCTAAAGGGCTTCATCATCTTGTTTATGAAGTTGTAGATAATGCTGTTGATGAGGCTCTTGCTGGACATTGTGATCTAATTACAATTTTACTTGGCGAAGATGGCTCTGCATCTGTGACCGATAATGGTCGCGGAATTCCCACTGACATACATCCAAGAACTGGTAAAAGCGCTCTTGAAACAGTTTTAACTGTTTTGCATGCAGGTGGAAAATTTGGAAGTGGTGGATACAAGGTCTCTGGAGGTTTGCATGGTGTTGGTATTTCGGTGGTAAATGCTTTGAGTGAATGGGTTGAAGTCACCGTGCGTAGGCAAGAAAAAGTGCATTTCCAGAGATTTGAAAGAGGTTCATCAATTGGAAGCTTAAAATCTGAAAACCTTGCTAAAGCAGATAAAAATTTAACTGGAACTACAGTTTGTTTTAAACCTGATAATCAGATTTTTACTGATGGAACTTCTTTTGAATATGGAATATTATCCTCAAGACTTAGAGAGTTAGCATATTTGAATGGTGGGGTTCGTATAGTTTTTCGTGATGAGAGAAAACAGGCTTTAGATTCAAATCAAAAACCTCACGAGGAAGTTTATTTTTATGAGGGTGGAATTAAGGAATATGTAGATTATATGACTAAAGAAAAAGACTCATTACATCCAGAAATTATTTATGTCAATTCTGAAAAAGATGGTGTTCAAGTAGAAGCAGCTTTGCAATGGTGTGTTGATGCTTATTCAGATAGTATTTTAGGCTTTGCTAATAATATTAGGACTATTGATGGAGGCACTCATATAGAGGGATTAAAAACCGTTTTAACTAGAACTTTAAATTCATTTGCAAAAAAAAGAGGCAAAAGAAAGGAAGGAGACTCTAACTTAGCAGGAGAAAATATTAGAGAAGGATTGACAGCTGTTCTTTCAGTAAAAGTTCCAGACCCTGAATTTGAAGGTCAAACGAAAACAAAATTAGGGAATACCGAGGTGAGAGGAATTGTTGATAGCTTGGTTGGTGAATCTTTGAGTCAATATCTAGAATTTAATCCAGGTGTAATTGATTTAATTTTAGAAAAAGCTATTCAGGCTTTTAATGCTGCAGAAGCAGCAAGAAGAGCAAGAGAACTTGTTCGACGTAAAAGTGTTCTCGAAAGCTCAACTCTTCCAGGTAAGTTGGCTGATTGTAGTTCAAGAGATCCTTCCGAATCAGAAATATATATCGTTGAGGGAGATTCTGCTGGTGGATCAGCTAAGCAAGGCAGAGATAGGAAATTTCAGGCAATTTTACCTTTGAGGGGAAAAATACTTAACATCGAAAAAACTGATGATGCAAAGATATATAAAAATACTGAAATTCAATCGCTAATAACAGCCCTTGGATTGGGAATAAAGGGAGAAGATTTTGAAATTAAGAATCTTAGATATCACCGAGTAGTAATTATGACCGATGCAGATGTTGATGGTGCACATATAAGAACTTTGTTATTGACATTCTTTTATAGATATCAAAAGGCACTTGTCGAAGGAGGATATATTTATATTGCTTGCCCTCCTTTATATAAAGTTGAACGAGGTAAGAACCATACTTACTGTTATAACGAATCAGATTTACAAAAAACTCTTGCAAGCTTTGGAGAAAAAGCCAACTATACAATTCAGAGATTTAAAGGATTAGGGGAAATGATGCCAAAACAATTATGGGAAACCACTATGGATCCAACAACTCGAATGATGAAAAGAGTTGAGATAGAGGATGCTCTTGAAGCCGATAGAATTTTTACAATTTTAATGGGTGATAAGGTCGCACCAAGAAGAGAGTTTATTGAAACTCACAGTGTTGAACTTGATCTTGCGACTTTAGATATTTAATGAACTTAATTAGCACATTAATAATTTGGTCATGGCTTTTAGGTTTTTCTTTAATAGTCCCAACTACTCTCCCAGCTGGTGCTACGCAAAAAATAATAATAGAACATAGAAAAAATAATATTAGATCGCCATTAATAGCATTTAAAGAGTTTAATTTACTTTCTGAGGCCTCTAAAAATTCTTCTATTTTAACTAAAGTTAGAGCTGGTACACCAATCCAAGTTATGAAAGTTTGGTATAGTAGTGATAGCGAGCAATGGTTATTAGTTAATATTTTAAGCCAGAATTACTATCAATTATTTTATAAAAGAGGATGGGTTCATATTGGGATCAGTTGATAATCTATTTTCTTTTCTATTAGTTTCTTTTGGAGCAATTATAGGATCTAATATGAGGTTTGTAATTTACTCAAGATTAGATCAAGTTCGATATAATAAAAAAATCATAACTTTACTAATAAATAGTATTGCTTCATTTTTTTTGGGTTTGTTCTATTCTATATCCATAGATATTAATAATCTCAATTATGCCAATAAATTAGGATTGTTTTGTTTCGTTGGAATTTTAGGAAGCTTTAGTACTTTCTCAACATTTATCTATGATTTGTATGACTTGTTATCTCAATTGAAATTTGATAAAGCATTAATAATATTGGTTTGTTCTTTATTTTTGGGAATGATTTCATTGGTTATTGGTTTGACTGTTGGCAAGCTATAAATGAGAAATTATTTTCAAAGAAATAATTTTTTTATGATCTCACTTGGTGCTATCCCAGGAACTATATTGAGGTGGCAATCTCAAGATTTTTTTGTAGTTAATATAATTGGTTGTTTTCTCATAGGATTTATTAATGCCTTACCTTTATCAAAGCAAATCAAACTTTTATTTGGATTTGGTTTTTGTGCTTCTTTAACTACTTTTAGTGGATGGATTTTTTACTTGTATGAATTAATAAATGAGGGTTTGTATGAAATGTTATTTTTCAATATAATTTCGATTTTATTGTTAGGCTTATTTGCAGTCGCATGTGGAAATTTAGTTGCTAAGAAAATAATAAATTAGTCCAATAACTTTTCAATAGCCTTTGTAATTTCATCACTTTCTGGTTCTACGGAACTTTTGAACCGAGCCACCGCATCTCCACTTCTGTTGATGAGAAACTTTTCGAAGTTCCATTCAACATCTCCACTTGGACTTACTTTATTCAAAGTTGTAAAAGGCTCTGTTGTGTTTCCCTTTGCATGAACTTTTTGGAAAAGTGGGAAACTTGCTCCATAGGATATTGAACAGAATTCTTTGATTTCCTCCAAAGATCCTGGCTCTTGATTCCCAAAATCATTGCAAGGGAAGCCCAAAACTTTTAAGCCCTTGGATCCGTACTTGTTTTGTAGATTTTGAAGAGCTTTATATTGTTTAGTAAATCCGCACTTGCTGGCAACATTTACAATCAATAAAACATTTCCTTTGAAATGTCCTAAAGTCATCTTTTCGTTTTCAAAAGAAAAGATTTCCACTTTGCTGATGTTTATGGACATGGATATGGAAAAAACAAAAATTGAAGTTAGTCATAAAATAATAAATGCTTGCTGCTCCGAATATGAATGATCACCTTGGGGCATCCAGTGAGACTGCTCATTTGAAGAATGGGAGTTTGGTTGCAGAGGCAGTTGCTCAGCAGTTAGAGGCAATGCTTTCTGCAGGCAATTATGATGGAGTCAAATCACTGCTCAATCCTGTTCAGCCTGTAGATATCGCACAGGCTATTGGGACCTTGCCAATGATTTTGCAGGCTTTGGCTTTTAGGCTTTTAAATAAAAATGAGGCAATTGAAGTTTATGAGTATTTAGATGCTTCAGTTCAGCAAAATCTTTTAGATCGTTTGAGATCTAATGAGGTGTTGGATTTAGTGGAGGAGATGTCTCCTGATGACCGTGTCCGCCTTTTTGATGAGTTGCCTGCAAAAGTAGTTAGGCGATTGCTTGCGGAACTTAGCCCTGAAGAAAGACGAGTAACTGCTCAACTTTTGGGTTATGAATCTGAAACTGCTGGCAGGTTAATGACAACCGAGTTTATAGATCTTAAAGAATTTCTAAGTGTCTCTCAAGCATTGAAATTAGTAAGGCAAAGAGCACCTTTTACCGAGACAATTTATAGTCTTTATGTCACTGATAAAGAAAGGCATCTGACTGGGATTTTGTCACTTAGGGATTTGGTGGTAGCTGACCCTGAATCGCTAATTGGCGAAGTAATGACGAGAGATGTTGTGAATGTTCGAACAGATACTGATCAAGAGGAGGTTGCAAGAGCAATTCAAAGATATGATTTTTTAGCTTTACCAGTTGTGGACCTTGAAAAAAGACTAGTTGGTATTGTCACTGTTGATGATGTGATAGATGTTATTGAGCAAGAAGCAACTCGGGATATTTATGCAGCTGGTGCAGTCCAAGCAGGCGATGAGGATGATTATTTTCAAAGTAATTTGTTCGTTGTAGCCAGACGAAGAATTGTATGGCTTGCAGTTTTGGTATTAGCTAATGGATTGACAACACAAGTGATTGCAATGAACGATGAGGTTCTGAAGAAAGTAGTTTTACTAGCTGCCTTTATACCTTTATTGATTGGTGCTGGCGGTAACGTAGGAGCTCAAAGTTCAACGGTTGTTATTAGAGGTTTGAGTACTCAACGAATTCAAAGGCTTGGCCTTTTTAGAGCTATTGCAAGAGAAGCTTTCGCAGGAGCTTTGTTAGGTATTCTGATGGCTCTATTTGTAGTACCTTTCGCTTGGTGGCAAGGTCAGGGCCCATTGGTAGCAACAGCTGTGGGGATAAGTTTGATGGCTATTACAACTTTAGCTGCGACTGCAGGAGCATCATTACCTTTGCTTTTTGATCGCATGGGATTAGATCCTGCATTAATGTCTGCTCCATTCATTACTACGGCTACCGACGTGGCGGGGGTATTGATTTATTTGAAGACAGCTTCTTGGCTTTTAGATAGGCTGGCGTAGAAGCCGAATGAGTGTTTTTACTCAAAGTTGCAGAAGGTGGACTCTACTTAATTGATCTTTACAATTCTTAGTAGTAAGCTTTACAAAACTAAACAAACCAATGTCATTAGCGGTGGAGACTTCTTCTGTCAAAACTAAATCTGTTATGCCTTCCGCGCGGTCATTATCAGATATTGATTTGGTTCGTTCCTATCTAAGAGATATAGGACGAGTACCTTTGCTATCTCACGAACAAGAGATAACTCTAGGAAGACAGGTACAAAATCTTATGGTGCTAGAAAGTATTGAATCTGATCTTGAAAGTGATCTGGGCAAAAAGCCTGAAATTAATTTATTTGCTGAAAAAGCTGGTGTTTCTCCAACTCAATTGAAAAAGAAGATTAAAAGTGGTAGAAGAGCTAAAGAAAGAATGGTTGCGGCCAATCTTCGACTTGTTGTAAGTGTTGCCAAGAAGTATACAAAAAGGAATATGGAACTACTTGATTTAATTCAAGAAGGAACTATTGGACTTGTTAGAGGTGTAGAAAAATTTGATCCCACTCGTGGATACAAATTTTCTACCTATGCTTATTGGTGGATTCGCCAAGGAATTACTCGTGCAATTGCAGAAAAAAGTAGATCGATAAGACTTCCTATTCACATAACTGAAATGCTTAATAAATTAAAAAAAGGACAACGAGAATTAAGTCAGGAACTGTCTAGAACTCCTACCTTGAAAGAGTTATCTCAATATGTTGAACTCCCCGAAAATGAGGTTAAAGATTTAATGAGTAGAGCTGGTCAGCCTGTTAGTTTAGAAACAAAAATTGGTGATGGAGAAGATACTATTTTATTAGATTTATTATCAAATGAAATTGATATGCCTTCAGAACAAATTGAAAGTGATTGTATGAAAGGAGATCTAGAAACATTGCTGGAACAACTTCCTGAATTACAAAATCGTGTTTTAAGAATGAGGTATGGCATGGATGGTGATGATCCAATGAGCCTTACTGGTATAGGAAGGGTTTTAGGGATTAGTAGAGATAGAGTCAGAAATTTAGAAAGAGATGGTTTGAGAGGTTTAAGAAAAGCAGGTGAAACTGTTCAGGCTTACATGGCTTCCTGAATTATTTTTTGAAGAATCGGATTTACTTTCTCAGGCATTTCATCATGTGGACAATGTCCAGCATTATTTATTATGTCTAATGATTTAATACATTCAAAAGTATTCAACCATTGTTCAGCCTCTTTGAGAGGTTCCCATGGGTCTTTCTCTCCCCAAATTAAATAAACAGGATTGGTTGACAAGGCTAATAAATCTGGTGCTAAATGATCATCAAATAAATTTATAAATCCTCGAAAAGCTTCTTCTGCTCCTTTACCTTGAGTTGGTTTGAAAAGTATATCTATTAATTCTTTATTTATATTTTTTCCACTTGGGTAGGCTACTTTTAAAATTTTTTCGATAAAAGTTGGATTTGCAGCATTGTTGAAAAGGCTTGAACTGAGTAATCTTTGTCTTACTAATGTTTTTATTACTGGTCTAAGAAAACGCATCAATAATGATTGCTCAGCTAATCTCTTATCATCCATTGTTCTCTGTGCACAATCAATTAATATAACTCCTAGACATTCTTTAGATAACCTTTGGGAAGCATTTAATGCTATTACTCCCCCAATGGAATTGCCTATTATTAAGACAGGGGTTTGAACAATTTCATTGCAAAAATCAATAATTTGTTGAGTCCAGTTGTTAAAACAATATTGAAAATTATTAGTACGTTTCTTTTCATATAAGAGCTGTGAATTTGGTTTACTACTCTCCCCAAATCCAATCAAATCTAATGAATAGCATGGTGCTATTGAGCTAATATTGTTTTGATTATATCTCCAATGCTCTTTGCATGCGCCAAAACCATGAATCATTACTATTGCCATTCTATTTTCATTGCTCTCATCTTCGACTTTCCATGCAATTTGATAACCTTTCCAATTCCAGAATTGCTGCATAACTGCATTGAATGATACGATTTCATTTATACGTAAAATTCTATCTTCAGTAAAGAAATTAACTTATTTATTTATATTATTATATTTAATAACTCTCCTAAACCAATCAAACCTCAAAAAAAAATATTTACAATGATATTCTTTTAAACTTTCCCTGAGAATTTTAGATTTTGTTATTAATATGATTGATTCTATTCAAGATATTCAAAAAATTCTTCTCAAATGGTTTGGGGAAAATGGTAGGCATTGGATTCCTTGGAAATTGAAGAAAAATGGCTCTATTCCTAGGCCTGGAGAAAGTATATCTCCATATGAAATTTGGATTGCAGAGGTAATGCTTCAACAGACGCAGCTTAAAGTGGTAATTCCCTATTGGGAAAAATGGATAAAAAGTTTTCCTTCTCTTAATGATTTAGCAGAAGCTAAGGAGCAAAATGTTCTTTTGCTTTGGCAAGGTCTTGGTTATTATTCACGGGCAAAAAGAATATATCAATCTTCAAAATTATTACTTAAATTTGTTGAAAACAATAAAAGCTTCAATCCTCTTTCATGGCCATTGGAAATGGATCAATGGATGTCTCTCCCTGGTATTGGTAGAAATACTGCAGGAAGCATTATTTCTTCTGCCTTTGACTTGCCTACACCAATATTGGATGGAAATGTAAAAAGAATTTTTTCTAGGTTAATTGCTAATGAAAACACAAAAGGGAAAAACTTGAAAAGGCTTTGGGAATTGAGTTCTTTATTCATTTCAACTGATAGTCCAAGGAATATTAATCAAGCTTTGATGGATTTTGGAGCCATGGTATGTACTCCTAAAAAACCAAATTGTTTTACATGTCCATTACAAAATCATTGCGTTGCTTATATGAAGTACGATCCTATCAATTTTCCCAAAAAAGAAGTGAAAAAAAGTAAGCCTCATGAAGAAATAGGTATTGGTCTTATTTTTAATAAATCTGGAGAATTACTAATAGATCAACGTCTGGAAAGTTCAAGTATGGGTGGGATGTGGGAGTTCCCTGGAGGGAAAAAAACCTCTGAGGAAACTATTGAAGAAACTATTGAAAGAGAAATTCGAGAAGAACTAGGGATTATTGTTAGAACAGGGAAAAGGCTCATATCTTTTGATCACTTATATACTCATAAGAAACTTTCTTTTACTGTTCATATATGTATATGGGAATCTGGTCAACCTCAATCTTTAGCCAGTCAAAAGTTCCTATGGGTGTTTCCCGATCAACTATTTAATTTTCCTTTCCCTGCGGCGAATACTAAAATTATTTCTGCATTGCATAAACATCTAGGTATTGAAAATAAAAAACCTTAACTTATCAATAGCAACTTATCTAGTAATTAATCAAAAATGAAAGTCGCAAGTGTAATTTCGATGGGAGAAGCTTTAGTAGATCGACTTGGTCCTCCAGGAGGAGATCCTTCTTATGATTTACCTGTTCAAGATTGTTTTGGTGGCGCTCCAGCTAATGTTGCATGCGCATTAAGTCGCTTAGGAGTGGATGTTTCTTTTATTGGCTCTCTTGGCGATGATCGTTTTGGGAATAATTTTAAGAATTTAATGATTGATAGAGGAATAAACATAAGTGGATTGCAGCAAGATAAGTTACGTCCAACAAGGATTGTTTTGGTGCGTAGAGATGTTGATGGAGAGAGATTCTTTGAGGGGTTCAAAGGCGATAAAGGATTGGGATTTGCAGACCAAGCAATATCTCGGGAAAAACTTATTAAAGACTGGCCTTGTTCTATCAAAAATGTCAAATGGTTGATTCTTGGCACAATCCCTGTGGCGTCTAAAATTTCTTCCGAGTCTTATTTATGGTGTATTGAAAATGCTTTAAATTCTGATATTAAAATTGCATTGGATTTGAATTGGCGTCCGACTTTTTGGCGAAATAAAGTTTCTAATTTGTCCGTACCATCTTCTAATGAAAAAAAAGTTATTAAAGATATTTTAAAAAATGTCTCATTAATTAAACTTGCGAAAGAAGAGGCACAATGGTTTTTTGATTCTTGCAATCCAATTGAAATTTCAACAACTTTGCCACAAAAACCCTCTGTAATAGTCACTGATGGTTCTAATCCTATTTCATGGTTATTAAATAATCACTTTGGAAATTCATTAGCAATCTCACCATCTTTAATTGTTGATACAACTGGAGCAGGGGATGCATTCACTGCAGGATTAATTTATAAACTCTTATCTATTGATTTGGATCAAATTAGTAAACCTTTGGCTGAGGAAATCATTAAATTTGCTACTGCTTGTGGTGCTTATGTTTGCCAAGGGGTAGGAGCTATTGATCCACAACCTTATCTTGATGATGTTGATAAATTATTAGCTTTATCAAATGGAGGAAAAAGCTGAAAAAGTCTGGTTTGGTTGTTAGATGCATAGTCTAATTTTCCTCTCCATGCATCTGAAAGAGAAAGAGATAACCTTTCAGGCCATTCAACTACCATTAATCCACCCATTGCTTTTAATTCCTCCTCTTCTTGTAGGAAAAATTCGTTTGCCGCTTTCGCTTGGTCAATTCGATATAGATCAATGTGAATCAATGGCGGAGATCCTGAAGGATAATGTTGTGATAAAGGAAAGGTTGGCGAAGTTATAGTTTCATTGATCCCTAGGCTTTTTGCAATTCCCTTAACTAAAGTAGTTTTTCCAGCTCCAAGAGGACCATGTAAAAGAAGAATACTTAGATCAGGAAATTTTTTTGTTAACGTTGAACCAAATATTATCGTAGATTCAGGTTTATCCAGAGTCCAGCAGAAATTATTAGTTTGCTGACCAAATGAATTAAAAACCTCGAATTTTTTTTCAGAATCTTTTTCCACAATCTCCTTAAAAGAGCTTATTTTTATGTTTGCAGCAACTAAATCAAATCTCAACAGTATTGAGAAAAATCCTGATTACGTCGTAAAAGACATAACTCAAGCTGAATTTGGTCGAAAAGAACTTTTAATTGCAGAAACAGAAATGCCAGGGTTAATGGCATTGAGAACAAAATATGGATCTGAAAAGCCCTTAAAGGGGGCTTTCATTGCCGGTAGTCTCCATATGACTATTCAAACAGGAGTTCTTATAGAAACATTAGTTGATCTTGGAGCAAAAGTAAGATGGGCTTCTTGCAATATTTTTTCTACTCAAGATCACGCAGCTGCCGCAATAGCAGACTCCGGGGTACCAGTATTTGCAAAAAAAGGAGAAACATTAGACGAGTACTGGGAATATACTCATAAGATTTTTGAATGGAGTGATGGTGAATCTGCAAATATGATTCTTGACGATGGTGGAGATGCGACTGGTCTATTGATTTTAGGCAGTAAAGCCGAACAAGATATTTCAGTCCTTGATAAACCTACTAATGAAGAGGAAATTGCCTTATTTGCATCTATAAGAAAAAAACTTTCTCAAGATCCAAAATTCTATTCAAATGCGAAATCCTCTATTAAAGGTGTCACTGAAGAAACAACAACTGGTGTTGCCCGTCTGTACCAAATGGAAAAAAGCGGAGAACTTGTTTTTCCAGCTATAAATGTGAATGATTCAGTAACTAAAAGTAAGTTTGACAATCTTTATGGTTGCAGAGAATCTTTAGTAGATGGAATAAAAAGAGCTACTGATGTGATGGTCGCTGGCAAGGTTGCTCTAGTTATTGGATATGGAGATGTTGGCAAAGGATCTGCACAGTCATTAAGAGGCCTAGGCGCCACAGTAATGATCTCTGAGATAGATCCCATTTGCGCTTTGCAAGCATCTATGGAGGGATTCAGAGTTGTTAGATTGGAAGATGTTGTGCAAGATGTAGATATTTTTGTTACTGCGACTGGAAACTTTCAAGTTATTAGACATGAACATTTAATCCGGATGAAGAATGAATCGATAGTTTGCAATATTGGTCATTTTGATAATGAAATTGAAGTTTCTTCTTTGAAGTCATACGAATGGGAAAATATCAAACCTCAAGTTGATCACATTACGTTGCCAAGTGGAAATAAGATAATTCTTTTAGCAGAAGGAAGGCTGGTTAACCTTGGCTGTGCAACAGGTCATCCTAGTTTTGTTATGAGTAATTCTTTTACAAATCAAGTCTTAGCTCAAATTGAATTATTCAAATATGGTGTTAAATATCTCAATAAAGTTTATGTTTTACCAAAACATCTAGATGAAATGGTTGCCATGCTCCATTTAGACAAGATAGGTGCAAAATTAACTAAGTTGACGGAAGAGCAAGCTCAATATATAAATGTTCCAGTGGATGGACCATATAAGACAGATCAATATCGTTATTAAATTCTTTAAAAAATAAACTTTATAAAAATGGGAATTTCAGAATTTATATCTTCTTTACCTGAACTAATTGGAAATGCAGTTGAAACAAATCAATGGATTGGATATGGAGCAATTTTATTCGCAATGTTTTTGGAAAATCTTATCCCGCCAATTCCCTCAGAATTGATCATGCCTTTAGGTGGTTTTTATGTGCATCAAGGTCAATTAGACCTTTTACCAGTTGTTTTAGCAGGATTAATAGGGACAGTTATAGGTGCTTTGCCTTGGTATGGAATAGGAAGATTAGTTAATGAAGAAAGACTTGAGGAATGGCTCAAGAAAAATGGTCGGTGGATAGGGATTAATCCCAATGACCTTTCTCGAAGTAGGAGATGGTTCAATAAATATGGAGTATCACTTGTTTTTTGGGGAAGATTGGTACCTGGTATTAGAACTTTGATTTCAGTTCCTGCTGGCGTGGAATTGATGCCTTTAACTCCATTTCTTATTTGGACTTCTGCTGGAAGTTTGATTTGGACTTTATTTTTAACAATTATGGGTTTTTATCTTGGAGATAGTTATAGAAATATTGAACAGTGGATAAGCCCTTTCTCAAGGTTTTTTAAAATAATACTCATCACAATTGTAGTTGCTACTTTCATAACTTTAATTTATAAAACTCTGAGTAAATTAATCATTAAATAATAAAGTATCTTTTCAAAATGGAATCTCATCGTCATTTGCTTTTTGATTGAATGAGCCACTGTTGTTAAAACTATTATTGTCTGTATCTCTTTTTGAGCCTAATAATTCAAGACGATCAACTCTTACAACCGGCTTGTTTCTATCTTCTCCAGTATTACGATCTTTCCAGGTATCTAATTTGAAGCTACCACTTACTCCAATTAAAGATCCTTTTTTCACATAATCTGCTGCAACTTGAGCTTGCTTTCCCCATATTTCTAAGTTGAACCAATCAGGTTCATCATCTCTATTTCGTCTATTAACTGCCAAAGTCAGATTTGCGACTACTGATCCAGATTCAAAATATCTGACCTCAGGATCTCTTCCTGCTCTGCCTACAAGAGTGACTGAATTTATTGACATTTTGGTCTCCGGTGTTTATTGGTTGCTTGATAATGTATTTATCTTAGTTGAACTCTCTTTATGATTGCTCAAATGATTGAAATCCGTGTTTTTTAACCGTTTCAAATTCTCCCGAGATATTGGGATCGATTTAGGTACAGCCAATACCTTGATTTATGTTTCTGGTAAGGGGATTGTGCTGCAAGAACCTTCTGTTGTAGCAATGGACTTAGAGGAAGGAGTGCCTTTGGCCGTAGGTGATGATGCAAAGTTAATGTTAGGACGAACGCCTGGAAATATTCGCGCTGTAAGACCTCTCAGAGATGGAGTAATAGCTGATTTTGACGCTGCAGAGCAAATGCTCAAGACATTTATTCAAAAATGTAATGAGGGGCGAGGAATTATTGCACCTCGTCTAGTAGTTGGTATTCCAAGTGGAGTGACTGGAGTAGAGAGACGTGCTGTTAGAGAGGCTGGTTTAGCTGGGGCAAGAGAGGTGCACTTGATTGATGAACCTGTAGCTGCTGCAATTGGGGCCTCTTTGCCAGTAACAGAACCCATTGGAACAATGATTGTCGATATTGGAGGTGGAACCACTGAAGTAGCTGTTCTGAGCTTGGGTGGAACAGTTTTAAGTGAATCTGTCAGGGTGGCAGGTGATGAAATCAATGATTCGATTGCAACTTATTTGAAGAAAGTTCATAATTTAGTTGTTGGGGAAAGAACAGCTGAAGAAATAAAAATCAAAATTGGCTCAGCTTTTCCCTCTAATGAATTTGATCTGCAATCAATTGATGTAAGGGGTTTACATTTACTTTCAGGTTTACCTCGATCAATAAATTTGAAAGCGGGTGATTTACGTGAGGCGATGTCTGAACCCTTAAATAAGATTGTCGATGCTGTAAAAAGAACTCTTGAGAGAACGCCTCCTGAACTTGCTGCAGATATTGTTGATAGGGGGATCATGCTTGCAGGAGGGGGAGCTTTAGTGAGAGGAATTAGTGATCTTTTGAGCCATGAAACAGGAATTTTTACTCATGTTGCGGAGGATCCTTTGTTGTGTGTAGTTAATGGATGTGGAAAGGTACTAGATGATTTCAAAGCAATGAGGAGAGTTTTAGATACTCCTGATTTTGCCAGAAATGTAATTAGAGATTAATAAATTGATTAAAGCCCGAAGGAAAATTGGGTTGCATCTTCTAGCCAAAAGTAGTTTTTGGTTAATATTTTTAATTGGAGCTTTATTATTTGGTGTTCGTTGGACAAAAGGTACGGGATATATGGATTTCTATGCTGTCTTGGTGAAACCAATTCTTCCTGGTACAGCACAAAGAGAATGGATTAAAGAAGGCGAAAAGATTGAACAAAAGATTCGGATTAAATTATTGGAAGACGATAATAATAGATTGAGAAAGGCATTATCTTTGAAAAGCTTTAATGCCGATCAAAGGATTTCAGCAGCTGTTATTGCAAGATCTTCAAGAAATTGGTGGCAAAAATTAGAAATTAATAAAGGAGCAAAGGATGGCGTCACGGCGGGACAAACTGTAATTGGCCCGGGAGGATTAGTTGGAATAGTAGATAGTTCTACTATTCTCACATCAAGAGTTAGGTTGCTTACTGATCCAGGGCATCAGATAGGAGCTTGGATTTCGCGAATTAAGCAGCATGGAATTTTGACAGGGATGGGAACAAATAGACCAAAATTAATTTTCTTAAATAAAAATAGTCTTGCTCAAATTGGTGATGCTGTAACGACGTCCCCAGCTAGTACTATATTGCCTCCAAATTTAACAATTGGGATTGTAAGATTTGTAGATGCAAAAGCTTTACCTTCTCCTTACGCAATAGTGCAATTAACTGCCTCACCTGAGGCTATAGATTGGGTCCAAGTTTTAAAAAATAATGATTCGAAATAATAAAAAGTTATTATTATTTTTTACGGTAGTTTGTTTACCAGCTTTTGTAATCGGATCACCTGAATGGTTAAAGATTAATGGGATTACGCCTTGCTGGCCAGTTATTTGGTTGCTGCCATTTTCACTTAAAAGCCGTCCTTGGATAGCCTTTCTTGCTGCAATTTGCTTGGGAATTTTCATGGATTCTTTTACAATTGATAAAGTTTCTTATATACCATCTCTAGTCTTTTTATCTTTAGTTTGGGGTAGAAATAGAATACAAAATAACAAAATAGAATTACTTTTTAATATCGGTTTGATGTCTATTTTTGGAACTATTTGTGTTGGATTTTCAATTTGGATTCAAAAAATCTTATTTTATAACTCTTTAAGAAATCATTGGTTCAATTCGTGGGCAATATATGTATTGATATCAGAAATAATTATCACTGGCCTAGTTGCTCCATTTTTTTCTTCTTGGCTGCTTCTTTCTTATAAAAAAAACTAATGAGAAATTATTGAAATCTTAAGAAATAGAATAAATACTTATTTATTAGCAGGGACTCTGTCTCTTAAATTGTACAAAGAGTTATCTTTACTGGCCTTTAAGATGATATCTTCATTAAACAAGGAGTCCATTTCGATATAAAATTTTGATGGCCCTGTCACGAAGACAACAGCTAATCTTATGACCTGTATTTTGGTTGTAGATGATGAACCAGCAGTACTAAAAGTCTTGGTTACAAGACTGAATCTTGCTGGTTATCAAGTTCTATCTGCACAGGACGGAGAGCAAGCTCTTGAGGTGTTTCATAAAGAAGCTCCAGATTTAGTTGTTCTAGATGTAATGCTCCCAAAGATGGATGGCTTTGCTGTTTGTCGAAGGATAAGAGCAGAATCTTGTGTTCCAATAATATTTTTGACTGCACTTGAGGCGATTTCTGAAAGAGTCGCAGGTTTAGATTTAGGTGCCGATGATTATTTAGCTAAGCCTTTTAGTCCGAAGGAGTTAGAGGCTAGAATTGCTACAATATTGAGAAGAGTTGGACCTGCTCCAACAGTTGATGAGCCAAGAGAAGTGCCTTCTGGGCAAGGTGTAATGAAACTTGGTGATCTTGTCGTAGATACCAATAGAAGACAAGTTAGTAGAGGTGGAGAGCGCATAGGCCTTACTTACACTGAATTCAGTTTATTAGAGTTACTTTTTCGTGACCCTGGACGTGTGGTTCCAAGAGCAGAGATTTTGGAACAACTTTGGGGTTATCCTCCCAGAAGAGCAGCTGATTTAAGGGTGGTTGATGTTTATGTGGCTAGGTTAAGAGGCAAGCTTGAGCCTGATCCAAGGAATCCTGAATTAATATTGACTGTAAGAGGTATTGGTTATGCTTCTCAAAGGATGGGAGAATTTCCTACGGCTATTGCCAGTTAGAGATTACTAGCTGAATATTGAAAGGTTTTTCATTGTCTTTAGATTTTTGTTGTATGCTTGATTTTCCTTGTCTGATTTAAGAGAGACTCGCCTTGAAAAGGCAAAAGTGCTTCAAAGCCTTGGTCAAGGTCCGTATGGATTGAATTTTAAAGCTACTGACTCATCAGTTTTTTTACAAGAAAAGTTCAAAGATTTGCCAAATGGTAAAGAAAATTCAGAAGTAGTCTCAATGGCAGGGCGAGTAACTGCTCGTCGAGTTATGGGCAAACTTGCTTTTTTTACTCTCGCAGATGAAACAGGAACAATTCAACTGTTTTTAGAGAAGGCGACATTAAATCAAAATGAAAATCATAAAAATCTTCAGAATAATTTTGAAAATATTACTTCTCTCGTTGATTCTGGTGATTGGATTGGAGTAAGTGGAATATTGAGGAGAACCGATAGAGGGGAGCTTTCGATAAAGGTTTTTGAATGGACAATGTTGTCTAAATCTTTACAGCCTCTACCAGACAAATGGCATGGACTGGCTGATGTGGAAAAACGATATAGGCAGAGATATTTAGATTTAATTGTTAATCCTCAGTCAAGAAAAACTTTTCGAACTCGGGCTTTATTAGTTAGCTCAATTAGAAGATGGCTTGATGAAAAAAATTTCCTTGAGATTGAAACTCCAGTTTTACAATCAGAGGCTGGAGGAGCGGATGCAAGGCCTTTTATCACACATCACAACACTCTTGATTTACCTTTGTATTTGAGAATTGCAACAGAATTACATCTTAAAAGATTAGTCGTAGGGGGTTTTCAAAAGGTTTATGAATTAGGAAGAATTTTTAGAAATGAAGGAATTAGTACTCGTCATAATCCTGAATTTACTTCGGTTGAAATTTATGAGGCTTTTGCTGATTATTTTGACATGATGAAATTAACAGAAGAATTACTTTCATCTGTTTGTGAAAAGATTTGTGGATCTACCAAAATTATTTATCAATCTCAAGAAATAGATTTGAGTCCTCCTTGGAGAAGGGCAACTATGCATGAATTAGTTCAGGAGTTTACAGGAATTGACTTTCGAATATTTGGAGATTCAATCATGGAGGCACGTGCTGCAATGCTTCAAGAAGGGCTCCAGGTCCCAGATAAGGCTGACAGTGTAGGAAGACTTTTAAACGAAGCTTTTGAGCAAGCTGTTGAGCCTAAGTTGATTCAACCAACATTTGTTATGGATTATCCTATTGAGATTTCTCCATTAGCGAGAAAACATCGATCTAAAGATGGTTTGGTCGAAAGATTTGAACTTTTTATTGTAGGAAGGGAAACCGCAAATGCCTTTAGTGAGTTAATTGATCCAGTAGATCAAAAAGAACGTTTACTTTTACAGCAAGATAAAAAAGAAGCTGGAGACCTTGAGGCACATAGCTTGGATGAAGATTTTATAAACGCACTAGAAGTAGGAATGCCTCCAACAGGAGGTCTTGGTATAGGGATTGATAGGTTCGTAATGCTTTTAACTGACAGCCCTTCAATAAGAGATGTCATTGCTTTTCCTTTGATGCGTCCAGAATCAAATTTAAAACAAAGTGGAAAGTGACCCATCACAGTGGATAATAGGCGAGTAAGAATTTTGTTCAGATGAGTGGCGAGAGAGTTGGTTTTCGTTTCAAACACGCAGATGCGGTTGTGAAACGAAATCCCCAGGGGCGTTCAAGACGTGGCTGGGTTATGGAACCTGTCGAGCAAACGACAAGTAGGGGAACTAAAATGCCTGCTTATCGAATTAGATGGCGTGATAGTGAGCGCCCTGAAATAGTTTTGCAACATATGCTAATTGCTGACCCTGATCCAACTCCTCCACCAGAGAACGTGAGTTTAGATCCTGCTTGAAGATTGGTTATTTAGAGTTGACGTTACGACTGATTTAAAAAGATATTTAACATCACAAAATTAAAAATGCTTGAGAGCATTTGCAACATCCTTCTTTGATGCATTAACTTTTTCTCTATCCCTTTTATCATGTAACTTTCTTCCTTTTCCTATACCTATTTTTAATTTAATCCATGAGCCTTTTAAATAAAGACTTAAAGGAATTAATGCTAATCCTTTTCTCTCTAAATTTATTTTTAATTTGTCTATTTCCTTGCGATGAGCAAGAAGTTTTTTTATTCTTAAAGGATCATGATTAAAGAATTTACCTGCGTAATTATGAGGAGATATATGCACATTATGAAGTTGAATTTGATTTTTTTTAATCAAGCAAAATCCATCTTTTAAATTTACTTTTCCAGCTCTAATTGACTTGACTTCGGTTCCCAGAAGCTCCAAACCAGTCTCAATAGTTTCGAAAATTTCATATTCATATCTTGCTTGTCGATTCTCAGCCAAGTGACGATTCCCATCAACTTGAGAATTTTTATTGGATTTCTTCTTTCCTTTTTTGCTCATTTTTCTATTTACCTCCAATTTTGTTGATATGCCACTAACCTTCGTTCATGGCAATTGTGTCTTCAATTACTAATCATTCATCTTCTCCCAATGATAAAGGAGAAGAAAGATTAGTAGGTTCTGGTCTTTTAAAAGGAGAGATTCAACTATCTAAGAAAGATTCTTTGAGACCCTCATCTTTTGAAGAATTTATAGGGCAGTCTGAGTTAAAGAAAGTTTTAGGTATTTCGGTTAAAGCTGCATTATCAAGAGGAGAAGCGCTAGATCATTTAATGCTCTATGGGCCACCAGGGCTTGGTAAAACGACTATGGCTTTAGTTGTAGCTGAGGAATTAGGGGTCAAAGCAAAGGTTACAAGCGCACCTGCACTTGAAAGGCCAAGGGATATTGTTGGATTATTAATAAATATGCAACCTCGAGACTTAATTTTTGTTGATGAAATTCACAGACTTAATCGAATATCAGAGGAACTTTTATATCCAGCCATGGAAGATAGAAGACTTGATTTGACAGTAGGTAAAGGTACATCTTCGAGAATGAGATCAATCGAAATCCCACCTTTTACTTTGGTTGGAGCAACTACAAAGCCAGCGGCATTAAGTTCGCCTATGAGAGATCGCTTCGGTATTACACAAAGATTTGATTTTTATAGTCATTTTGAACTTGAAAATATCATCAAAAGATCTGCAAAATTAATTAATTTATTTGTCTCCGATGAAGCATCTCTTAAATTAGCTGGAAGAAGTAGAGGCACTCCCAGAATTGCTAATAGACTTATTCGAAGAGTGCGTGATTATGCAGAAGTTTATTCTTGTTCAAATATTATTGATGAAAAAATTGTTGATGATGCGCTTGACTTATATCGAGTAGATCAACGAGGTTTAGATGCAACTGATAGAGGTTATCTTTCTTTAATAATTAATTCCTATTCAGGAGGTCCTGTAGGGATTGAGACTTTAGCAGCAGCTCTTGGAGAAGATTCAACCACTCTAGAAACTGTAGTTGAGCCTTATTTAATGCAGATTGGATTTTTACAAAGAACATCTAGAGGAAGGGTTGTTACTCCAGCTGCTAAAAAACATTACTTGTTAACTTCAGACAATAAAATGGATAGATGATCATTAAAAGACTGAGTAAAGTTATACTTCTTTTTTCAATTGTTTCAATTTTTGTTTTAGAGCCTTTTCAAATTCAAGCAAAGCAAATTCCTAAATTTCTTTTTGATAGAGCTCTTCAAGAAAGTCAGGAAGGAGATTTTATTCAAGCTAAAAAAGATTGGGATCTTTTTCTCAGTGAAAATCCTGATGATCCTGCTGCATTAAGTAATAGAGGAAATATTCTCCTAGCTCTTGGAGATCCTGAGGGTGCGATTATTGATCAAACTAAAGCTATACAAATTTCACCAGAGGATTTAGATCCTTATTTAAATCGTGGAATTGCAAAGGAAGCTTTACAGCTTTGGGAAGCAGCTAAAAATGATTACAACATGGTTTTAAAGCAAAACCCTGAGAATGTTTCTGCTTTATATAACTTGGGAAATGTAATGGGCTCGATGGGTAATTGGGACGAAGCGAGGAAATTTTTTGCTAAAGCTGCTTCATCTGGAAATGCAATTGCTATGGCTAGATCTAGTGAGGCACTTTCGATTTATCAATTAGGTGATCTTGAACTTGCAGAAAAAAAAATCAGATTACTAATACGCAAGTATCCATTATTTGCTGATGCCAGGGCTGCATTAAGCGCGCTTCTTTGGCGGAAAGGCTTTGTGGGTGAGGCTGAAAGTAATTGGGCTGCAGCAGCTGGACTTGATATCAGATACCGTGAAAAGAATTGGTTGCTAAATTTTCGCCGTTGGCCTCCTAAACCTACGAATGATTTGATTTCATTTCTTGCATTGGAGAATAGATGAAAGATTTAGGCAAACAAATTGAAATTTCCTTGAGAGAAATATTACCTGATTTGATTGAACTCAGGCGTCATTTTCATGCTCACCCAGAATTAAGTGGCCAGGAATATCAAACTGCTGCTCTTGTGGCGGGTGAGTTAAGGCAATCAGGATGGGAAGTAAAGGAAGCTTTTGGGAGAACTGGAGTAGTTGCTGAAATCGGCGATCAAAGTGAACCTGTAGTTGGCTTAAGAGTTGATATGGATGCTTTACCTATTGAGGAGAGAACAGGGTTGGATTACTCCTCTTCACGTCAGGGCTTAATGCATGCATGTGGTCATGATCTGCATACCTGCATAGGCTTGGGAGTGGCGAAAATTTTAGCAAAAAACAGATTTACATCTTCTCCTATTCGAATAATATTTCAACCTGCTGAAGAGATAGCACAAGGTGCAAATTGGATGAAAGCTGAAAAGGTTCTAGATGGATTACAAGCTCTTTTTGGCGTTCATGTTTATCCAGATTTGCCATTTGGAAAAATTGGAATAAGAAGCGGTACATTTACGTCAGCAGCAGCTGAATTAGAAATCGATATTGTTGGCGATGGGGGCCATGGAGCTCGACCACATGAGGGGATAGATTCCATTTGGATTGCGGCAAAAGTAATTAGTGGACTTCAAGAATCTATTAGCAGGCGTCTTGATGCTCTCAAGCCAGTTGTCATTAGTTTTGGAAAAATTTCAGGTGGAAATGCATTTAATGTTATTGCTGAAAGAGTTAAGCTTCTAGGTACGGTTAGATGTCTTGATAGTAAATTATATGAAAATTTGCCGCAATGGATTGAGGAAATAGTAACAAATATTGCTTCTACTTATGGAGCTAAAGCGAATATAAATTTTCGATTAATTGCACCTCCTGTTTATAATGACCCAGAGTTAACTAACTTAGTATCTAATTGCGCGAAGAATTTTATTAATGAAAAAGATATTGTTTATTTAGAAAACCCTTCATTAGGTGCTGAAGATTTTGCTTTCTTTTTGCAAGATGTTCCTGGAACAATGTTTCGATTAGGTGTCGCTGGGGAAAAGGGTTGTGCTCCATTGCATAGCGGATATTTTTCTTTGGATGAAAGAAGTCTTGAGTTAGGTATAAAAATTTTGTCTCAAACAATAATTATGTCCACCAAGAGTTTTAAAAAAAATTAGTCGATCCTTCATGAAAAGATTAGGTAACCCATTAGTTTCTTTGTCAGCACCTTTTCTGATTGTGCTTGCAATTACAGGCTTTATGCATAGAGATGGTAGAGATAGAATTCAGGCATTACCTGCTTTATTAGTTGGAAGTGGAATTATATTGTCAGGAACCATTAGAAGATTTAGACGCAGACGAATGTTGCTCTTAGAGGTAAGAAAAACTATGGAGGAAAAAAACTATTGATTTCAAAGATTTTTTATCTATAAAAACTTTAGGGTTGGATTGAGGATTTCGAGCTAATTTATCAATATCACTAGGGGTGCCATATTGCTTTGCTATATGGCTGAGATCACACCCTCTGAACCTGACCTGGTTTAAACCAAGTAAGGAAAGTGAAGTCTTGTGATCTTGTAGGAATATTCCTTCCTTGGTTTGTTCAATAGCTTTTTAGTTCATGCGTAATTCTTGGGTGGCTTCCAGAAAAGGGAAAGCCAATATTTCACAGATGCACTTTGCTCGCAAAGGTGAAGTTACTGAAGAAATGGTTTACGTTGCTGAGCGCGAAAATTTACCTGTATCGCTAGTTATGGAGGAAGTGGCGCGAGGGAGAATGATAATTCCCGCAAATATAAACCATACAAACCTAGAGCCTATGGCAATAGGTATTGCCTCGAAATGTAAAGTCAACGCAAATATTGGTGCTTCGCCAAACGCTAGTGATGTAAATGAAGAATTAAAGAAGCTAGATCTTGCAGTTAAATATGGAGCAGATACTTTGATGGATCTTTCAACTGGGGGGGTCAATTTAGATGAGGTAAGAACAGCAATTATTAATGCTTCCCCTATCCCTATTGGCACAGTACCTGTATATCAAGCCTTAGAGAGTGTTCATGGATCAATATCTCGCTTAACAGAAGATGACTTTCTACACATCATAGAAAAGCATTGCCAGCAAGGAGTCGATTATCAAACTATTCATGCAGGCTTATTGATTGAACACTTGCCTAAAGTCAAGGGTCGCATTACAGGAATAGTTAGTCGAGGAGGAGGTATTCTTGCTCAATGGATGCTTTATCATTACAAGCAAAATCCTTTATTTACTCGTTTTGATGATATTTGCGAAATATTTAAACGCTACGATTGTACTTTCTCTTTAGGCGATTCATTACGGCCCGGTTGTCTTCATGATGCATCAGATGAAGCTCAACTTTCTGAGCTTAAAACTTTAGGTGAATTGACAAAACGTGCTTGGAAGCATGATGTACAAGTCATGGTTGAAGGACCAGGCCATGTTCCAATGGATCAAATTGAATTCAATGTTAGAAAACAAATGGAGGAGTGTTCTGAGGCTCCGTTTTATGTTTTAGGTCCTTTGGTTACAGATATTTCACCAGGTTATGATCACATTTCAAGTGCAATTGGTGCAGCAATGGCAGGCTGGTATGGGACAGCCATGCTTTGCTATGTAACACCAAAGGAGCATCTTGGGTTGCCAAATCCCGAAGATGTAAGAGAAGGTTTAATTGCTTATAAAATTGCTGCTCATGCTGCAGATGTCGCTAGACATAGATCAGGAGCTCGTGATCGTGATGACGAATTAAGTAAGGCTAGAAAAGAATTTGATTGGAATAAACAATTTGAACTGTCTTTAGATCCAGAGAGAGCTAAGCAATATCATGATGAAACTTTGCCTGAGGAAATTTTCAAAAAAGCAGAGTTTTGTTCAATGTGTGGCCCTAATCATTGTCCAATGAATACAAAAATCACAGATGAAGATCTGGAAAAATTAGATACTCAAATAAAGCTAAAAGGTGCAGCTGAGTTGAGTCCTCTTAAGTTAAACAAAGAAAATTAGTTCTTTGTTTAACTTTTGTTGGATTAACTATTGGAAATTGAAAAGGGTTTATTTATTGAGAAGATTTCTAGATTTTTCTAGTACGTTATCAATAGTGAATCCAAATTTTTCCATACACAATCCCCCTGGAGCAGATGCTCCGAAGCTATTCATAGTAACGCTGTCTCCATCAAGACCAATATACTTGTGCCACCCGAAGCTTTCTGCAGCTTCAACTACTAAACGTTTTCTAATTGTGGAAGGTAAGACTTGTTCTTTGTAACTTTCATTTTGTTCTTCGAATAGTTCAACGCAAGGCATGGAAACTACGCGCACTTTTTTGCCTTCTGTAGTTAATTGTTTCGCGGCTTGCACACATAAATCGAGTTCAGTCCCAGTTCCAATAAGAATTAGTTCAGGGGTGCTATCGCAATCTTCAAGAATGTATCCACCTAAAGCTACTTTTTCTACAGACGAATTTTGTTGATTGGGCATACCTTGCCTACTCAGACATAGCGAACTTGGTCTTTTGCGGTTTTTAATTGCAACTTTATAAGCGCCACTGGTTTCATTGCCATCACCAGGGCGGAAAACCATCATATTTGGCATTGCTCTTAATGATGGAATGGTTTCTATTGGTTGATGGGTGGGTCCATCTTCACCAACGCCTATTGAATCATGGGTTAAAACATAAATAACTCCAAGCTCACTCAGCGCGGAAAGCCGCATCGAACCTCTCATGTAGTCTGCGAAGACCAAGAAGGTTCCACCGTAAGGAATTAAACCACTGTCGTGGTAAGCAATACCATTCAATATGGCTGCCATGGCATGTTCTCTGACCCCGAAATGCAAATAACGCTTTTCAGGACTGTCATATTGAAAAGAACCAGATTCACCTTTAATGTCGGTGTAATTTGAATGTGTTAAATCCGCAGAACCTCCTATTAGTTCAGGGATGTTTGGTCCTAGAGCACCTAAACATATCTGAGAATGTTTTCTAGTGGCGACTCCTTTGTCTTCGGGGGAATAAGTAGGTAAATCTCTATCCCAGCCTTGTGGTAGCTCGCCTCTTAACATACGCTCAAATTGAGATGCTTCATTCGGATATTTTGCTTTGTAAGTAGCAAGGGTTTGATTCCACTTCTCTTCGAGTTGAGCACCTTTGCTAATTGCTTGACGATATTGATCGTAAGCATCTTGAGGGATTTCAAAAGCTTTATATGACCAGCCAAGCTCTTTTCTAGTGAGTTCCGCTTCTTCTTCACCTAAAGGCGCGCCATGAATTCCAGCAGTATCACTCTTGTTTGGTGAGCCATATCCAATTGTTGTGGTTACTTTAATTATTGATGGCTTGTCAGTTACTGCTTTTGCATTCTCAATAGCTTTAGATATTCCTTCTACATCTGTATTACCATTTGGTATTTCTTGGATATGCCATCCATAAGCTTCATATCTCTTTAAGACATCTTCAGTAAAGGAAACATCAGTTCTTCCATCAATAGTTATATGGTTGTCATCATATAGAGCTATTAATTTTCCAAGTTTCAAATGACCCGCAAGAGAACAAGCTTCAGAAGAAATACCCTCTTGATTGCATCCATCTCCCATTATCACGTAAGTGTAATGGTCTACAACTGTTGAATCGGGTTTATTGAATTTTGCCGCTAAGTGAGCTTCCGCAATTGCTAATCCCACTGCATTGGAAATTCCTGCACCGAGAGGCCCTGCAGTTACTTCAACTCCTGGAGTCTCAAAGGTTTCTGGATGTCCTGGAGTTTTCGCTCCCCACTGTCTAAATTCTTTTATATCTTCAATGGTGACAGAGTCATAGCCAGTTAGATGGAGAAGAGCATACAAAAGCATGCATCCATGTCCTGCTGAGAGAACAAATCTGTCTCGATTAAACCACTTTGGATTTTTTGGATTATGTCGTAAGTGTTTGTCCCACAATGCATAACCCATGGGTGCGCATCCCATAGGGAGACCTGGGTGACCACTTTTGGATTTATTTATTGCGTCAACCGCAAGCATTCTTATGCTGTTAATGCAAAGTGTGTCTAGAGAAGTAGTCAAGGCAACCATTTTTAATAAGTGGGGAAAAAGAAATTTAAGTGGAAAGTGAAAATGAAACTGATTAGATCATTTGTCGAAAAGCTAGACAAACATTGTGACCGCCAAACCCGAATGAGTTAGATAGTACGACCCCTAACTTTTGTTCTCTTGCTTTGTTGGGCACATAATCAAGATCACATTTTGGGTCTGGATTGGAATAATTAATTGTTGGCGGAATTATTTCATGTTTTATTGCCAGAACACAAGCAACAGCTTCGATTCCACCAGAGCCTCCTAATAGATGACCTGTCATTGATTTGGTTGAGCTTGTTGGAACTTGATAAGCATGATTGCCTAAAGCAGTTTTTATCGCAGATGTTTCATTACTATCATTAGCTGGAGTACTAGTGCCGTGAGCATTGATGTAATCAATCTCTTCTGGATTAATTTTTCCATCATTTAAGGCAAGTTTCATAGCTTCTGCACCTCCTACGCCTCCTGGCGTAGGAGAGGTAATGTGATGGGCATCACATGTGGTTCCATATCCAATGATTTCTGCATGGATTGTTGCGTCTCTTCTTAATGCATGTTCAAGAGTTTCTAAAATTAATACTCCTGCCCCTTCGCCAATTACGAATCCATCTCGTTGAGAATCAAAAGGTCTACTGGCTGTGGATGGATCATCATTCCTAAACGATAGGGCCTTGGCACTTGCAAAACCCGCTACCCCTAAGGGAGTGATACTTGCTTCTGCTCCGCCGCAGACCATTGCATCGGCCTTACCTAATTGAAGCAGTCTGAATGCATCACCGATAGCATTTGATCCTGCGGCACAAGCAGTTGATACTGCTGAACTTGGACCTTTAGCACCAAGTGCAATTGCAGCTAGTCCAGTAGCCATGTTGGGGATCATCATGGGAACTGTGAATGGACTAACTCGACCGGCACCTTTTTTGTCCAGAACATGAGCTTGTGTTTCCATGGTCAGCAATCCGCCAACTCCCGAACCAATAATCACACCAATTCTTGCAGAATTTGAATCGTCAATTATTAGACCTGAATGACTCAGAGCTTCTTTTGCTGCAATGACTCCAAATTTTGAGAAACGATCCCACCTTTTGGATTCTTTTGGCTCTAATTTGCCAGTTGGGTCAAAACTTTTCACCTCTGCTGCAAACCTGCATGCATGGGATGAGGCATCAAAGAGTGTTATTTGATCAACCCCATTTCGCCCAGATTTAAGCCCTTGGAGGTAACTTTCGAGGTTGTTGCCAATAGGAGTTATGGCACCAAGCCCTGTAATAACGACTCGATGGAGTTTCTCCATCA
>QCJB01000002.1 GCA_003216295.1 Prochlorococcus sp. AG-402-P16
ATTTCCCCAAGAATATTGATATATCTATTGCAATTCCTACAATTAATTATACAGACTTCGTTAAATTCAAAATCAACTTAAAAACAATTTAATAAGATGTTGAAAGTATTATATTTTCCAGCTACCTTAATTCTATAAATTGAAGTTCAAATTTGACCCTATTTTGCAGGAGCCAAAGCCATAGATAACGAACAAAAAACAACTGATTTAATTCTTAAGCCAGGCTTGGAAGGAGTTCCTGTAACGAAATCAGGTATATGCGAGATCAATGGGACCGAGGGAAGGCTCAGCTACAGAGGTTATCCAATACATGAGCTAGCCCAAAAAAGTAGTTTTCTAGAAACTGCGTTTCTGTTGATTTGGGGAGAACTTCCTAAAGCAAATGAACTAAACAAATTCGAAGAAGATGTTCAGATGCATCGACGAGTTAGTTTTCGAATTAGAGATATGCTCAAGTGTTTTCCTGAGTCTGGGCATCCAATGGATGCTCTGCAAGCAAGTGCTGCATCGCTGGGCCTGTTTTATTCTCGAAGAGCAATTGATGACCCAAAATATATCTACGATGCAGTAGTAAGGCTAATCGCAAAAATACCTACGATGGTTGCGGCTTTTGAGCAAATAAGAAAAGGAGATGATCCAATTCAACCCCAGGATGATTTGCCTTATTCATCAAATTTTCTATATATGCTTACAGAGAGAGAGCCAAATCCTCTCGCTGCAAGAGTTTTCGATAGATGCTTAATTCTTCATGCTGAGCATAGCCTCAATGCAAGCACGTTCAGCGCAAGAGTAACTGCAAGCACATTGACGGATCCTTATGCAGTAGTGGCCTCTGCTGTAGGTACTTTAGCTGGTCCCCTTCATGGAGGAGCCAATGAAGACGTAATAGCAATGTTGGAAGAAATTGGGACACCGGAAAAAGCCTCTTCATTCTTGAATGATGCAATTTCAAAAAAAAGAAAAATAATGGGTTTTGGGCATAGGGAATATCGTGTGAAAGATCCTCGAGCAACAATTTTGCAAGCCTTTGCAGAGGAACTTTTCTTGACATTTGGTAAAGATGAAATGTATGAAGTAGCCAAAGAACTTGAAGAGGAAGCTATTTCCAGGCTTGGACCAAAAGGTATATACCCAAATGTTGACTTTTATTCTGGACTCGTTTACCGAAAGCTTGGTATCCCTCGAGATCTTTTCACACCAGTTTTTGCAATTTCAAGAGTTGCTGGTTGGTTGGCTCACTGGAGAGAACAACTCGGTGCAAATAGAATTTTCAGACCATCGCAAATTTATGAAGGAGCAAAAGTAAGAAATTGGCAACCACTTGAAAGCAGATAATTTGCAATTTATTTGTTCGTTTTTAAAATTACCTCAAAATTCCACTAACCTAATCATTAGATAAATTAAACGAAGTGACTTCAGGTATAGATCTTGAAATGAGTTTTACTCAAGGTCTTCAAAACCTTGGTTTATCTCATCAATTAGCACATCTTTTGTGGATACCCCTACCAATGCTTTTAGTTTTGGTAGCAGCTGTTATTGGTGTACTAGTTACGGTTTGGCTCGAGAGAAAAATCTCAGCCGCAGCTCAACAGAGAATTGGACCTGAATATGCAGGGGCACTGGGTATTCTTCAACCCATGGCAGATGGATTAAAGCTATTAGTAAAGGAAGACATTATTCCAGCAAGAGCAGATAGTTTCCTGTTCACAGTAGGTCCAATATTAGTTTTAGTTCCTGTAATTCTCTCTTGGTTGATAGTTCCATTTGGTCAAAATCTCTTAATCAGCAATGTTGGTATAGGCATATTTTTGTGGATTGCACTTAGCAGTATTCAACCTATTGGTTTGCTTATGAGTGGCTACTCCTCAAATAACAAATATTCATTGTTAGGAGGACTAAGAGCTGCAGCTCAATCAATTAGTTATGAAATCCCATTAGCGCTAGCGGTTTTAGCAGTAGTAATGATGAGCAATTCATTGAGTACTGTTGATATCGTTGAACAACAAAATACTGCTGGTTTTCTAAGCTGGAATATCTGGAGACAACCTGTAGGTTTTATTATTTTTTGGATCTGTGCTTTAGCAGAATGCGAGAGACTACCTTTTGATTTACCTGAAGCAGAAGAAGAGCTCGTAGCTGGTTATCAAACAGAATATGCAGGTATGAAATTTGCACTGTTTTACTTAGCAGGATACATAAATCTTGTTTTATCAGCTTTATTAGTCTCTGTTCTTTATCTAGGCGGCTGGGGTTTTCCTATATCAATTGATTGGTTTTCATCATTAATTGGACTCTCAATAGAAAATCCATTAGTTCAAATAATTGCTGGTTCCATGGGAATTGTTATGACTGTTCTAAAAGCTTATTTACTAGTTTTTTTAGCAATTTTGTTGAGATGGACTACTCCTAGGGTTCGTATTGATCAATTACTTGATTTAGGATGGAAGTTTCTTTTACCTATTTCCTTGGTCAATTTACTTGTAACAGCATCACTTAAATTAGTATTTCCAATGACTTTTGGTGGATAAAAGAAAAGCAACACATTTACCTTTGACCTTAAGTAAAAGTACCTACACTTACTTGAAAAAAACTGTAGAATGATTATTGTATTCAAAGGATGGTGGCAGTAAATTCTCATATGCTTGGTTTTCTTAAAAAAGTTGCTGAATATACCCAAGAAGCAGTTTCTGCCGCAAAATATTTAGCTCAAGGTCTAGGAGTTACGTTCGATCATATGAAACGTAGGCCAGTCACTGTTCAGTATCCATATGAAAAATTAATTCCTTCAGAGAGATATAGAGGACGGATTCATTATGAATTTGATAAATGTATTGCTTGCGAGGTTTGTGTAAGGGTATGCCCAATTAATCTTCCAGTTGTTGATTGGGTAATGAATAAAGAAACAAAGAAAAAAGAATTGAGGAATTATTCGATAGATTTCGGAGCTTGCATCTTTTGTGGTAACTGCGTTGAGTACTGCCCCACAAATTGCCTTTCAATGACTGAAGAATATGAACTTTCTGCATTTGATAGACATAGTCTTAATTACGATAATGTCGCTCTCGGAAGACTACCAACAAGTGTAACTTCGGACCCATCAGTGAAACCCCTTAGAGAATTAGCTTATTTACCCAAAGGCGTTATGGATCCTCATGAATTGCCTGCAAATAAAAAGAGAACGGGTAGTCTTCCTATTGACATAGTAAAAAAACTCCAGAAAGAAAAAGTAGATGAAAACAATAATCAAACTGATATGGACTCAAAAAATTTAAATTCTTCTGATTAATGAATCTCGCTTATTCTGCTGAATTAATTTGCTTTTTAATTCTTAGTTCTATCATAGTCGCAGGAAGTTTAGCTGTTGTCTTATTAGAAAATATTGTTTACTCAGCATTTTTATTGGGAGGAGTATTTATGGCGGTTGCAGGTTTATATCTTTTATTAAATGCAAGTTTTGTTGCTGCAGCACAAATTTTAGTATATGTAGGAGCAGTAAATGTCTTGATATTGTTTGCAATTATGTTGGTTAATAAAAAAGAAAAGTTAAAACCAATTGAGGGTCTTAAAACTCGAAAAATATTATCAGGTGCAATTTGTAGTGGATTATTAGTTTTATTATTACGTGTTAGCATAATCACTAAATGGAATATTCCCGGACCAGCGTCCATAGGAGAAAAAGCTACAGAAAGAATTGGGGAACATTTATTCACTGATTATTTATTACCTTTTGAATTAGCATCAATTTTATTATTAATGGCTATGATTGGAGCAATTGTTTTAGCAAGAAGAGATATTTCAAATGAACCAAGCAAAATCAATGATTTTAATAATGGAAAATCATTAACTGAAAAGGAAATTCCTCTTCTTTCTGAAAATACCTTAAAATGATAGTAACAATATACCTAAGATTTAATTACTGAGATGTTTGAAAATTCTATTGGTCCTGTCCCACTTCAGGCATATTTAATAGTTGCTGCATTTCTTTTCTGCACTGGTGTTTGGGGGTTAATAAATAGTCGCAATGCTGTTCGAGTGTTAATGAGTATAGAATTGATGTTAAACGCAGTAAATATTAACCTTATGAGTTTTTCTTCATACATAGATGGTTCTATCATTAGAGGACAAGTATTCTCCATTTTTGTTATCACTGTTGCAGCTGCCGAGGCAGCAGTCGGCCTAGCTATACTACTTTCATTATACAGAAATAGAGTTACTATTGATATGGAAAGTTTTAACTTACTCAAGTGGTAGGCATTAGTAATGACATCAAATCTGATCTGGATCTTATATAGGTCAGATAGTCAATCTGCATACGAAGAAACACTTAATTGTAAGAAGATAATTGAAAGTTATGGGAAAAAAGTTTTAATTTCCGAAATCGGTATACATACAAATAATATTAATAATTTAATTACAGCATCTGATTTTCTACCTGAGATTGCTATCGTTTTAGGAGGAGATGGAACAGTTTTAAGAGCTGCTAGGTATTTATCTCCTAAAAAAATACCAATTTTAAGTTTTAATGTTGGAGGTAATCTGGGTTTTTTGACTCATGATCGGCAGATATTAAAACAAGAGGATTTCTGGGGAAGAGTATCAAATAATAACTTCAATATACAAAAGAGAATGATGCTTGAAGCCTCAATATTTTCTAATAATAATAGAAACAGCAAAATTAAAAGATCATTTTTTGCCCTTAATGATTTCTATTTTCGATCTTGCTCAGATGAAATCTCACCTACTTGCAGCCTTGAGCTTGAAATAGATGGTGAAGCCGTTGACAAGTACAAAGGTGATGGACTGATTTTCTCTACTCCTACAGGCTCAACAGCTTACGCAATGGCAGCAGGAGGACCTATACTTCACCCTTCACTAGACGCAATTATAGTAAGTGCGATATGTCCAATGAGTTTAGCCAGCCGACCTATCGTGGTTCCTCCTGAATCGGAATTAGTTATCAAACCCATAAAAGGTGAGAATCAGAAAATACAGTTATGGTTAGATGGGGCAAGTGGATGCCTGATAGAAACTAATGACCAATGTTTAATCAAGAGATCTAATCATTCAACTTTAATTATTATTTTAGATGAAAACCTTTCTTATTATAAAACAATTACTCAAAAACTTCACTGGGCTAGTAGCCTCAATAAAAATGCAATAAAATAAACTATGGGGATAGAAATAGAGAGAAGATTTTTAGTTGAAAATGAAGATTGGAAATCTCTAGTAATAAATAGAGAAAAGCTTAGTCAAGGGTATTTAAATTCAAATATAGATGAATGGACTGTTCGAGTTAGAATCATAGATAAAGAGAAAAGTTTTATAACTTTAAAGTCTTCTTTAGATGGATTTACAAATCATGAATTTGAATATCCACTCCCAATTAAAGATGCAATTCAATTGTTAGATCTATCAGAAAATAAACTGATTAAAACCCGATATAGTTTGAATATTAATGGAAAATCATGGGTAGTTGACTCTTTTGAAGATTTTAATGACTCTCTAACGATTGCTGAAATTGAATTAGAGTCTGAATTGGAAGAAATAGACGTTCCATCATGGTGCGGACAAGAAATAACTGGAATCAAATCACTCAGTAATGCTTCTCTAGCAAAAATACCCATATCAATACTTGCAATAAAAGATCGGATAAAAGCTAAAGATCCTTAGAAACCAAGCCGACTATCCTTTAGATTGTCTTTATAATTCTTCTAAGCTTGATCAGCTGCCTATGCATCCTTTGCAGGAGGTTTAATATGTATGGCCTTTACGATAAAGATGGTGTTCTTCGCTTCACTTGCTCAGACAGAGATGCCTGCATTGCCTATGCCAAATTATTTGATTTGTCATCAATTGAATTTTCTCTAATGGCCTTAGCCGAGATTAAAGAAGACGAAAATATTTAATCGTTTATGAATCTGTTTCATCTGGTAGTGAACAGCAATTAAAACCATCTCGACAGATCTTCCCATGATCCATTGCCCAATTTAATAAAGCCACTCTATTTTTAGAACCTGTTTTAGTAAACATATTACTCACATGATTATCTACAGTTCTTTTACTAATTGTAAGCTTTTCAGCAATTTCTTGATTTGTAAGTCCATCTGCTACTAATTCAATAATCTCCATTTCCCTTGCCGAGAGGCCCATATGGGATGAATTAGCGATCTCACCTGTAAACATTACCCACACTCTCAACTCATTAATTAATACTACTTAGATTAGGGCCTTTAATCACCGATAGTAATTATCTAGTAAAAAAGACATGTGAAATCTAAACTTCAAAATCGACTCGAATCTGGTTTATCAGCTATTACGGCTGAAATCATGCCTCCTCGAGGAGGTGATACATCTTTGGCTCTTTCAAAAGCCCTTACTTTAACTGGACTTATTCATGGATTTAATGTTACGGATGGTAGCCGAGCAATTATGAGAATGAGCAGCCTTGCCTTATGCAAGCTGCTTTTAGAAGCAAATCTGGATCCTATTCTGCAACTATCTTGCAGAGATAGAAATCGAATCGCATTACAAGCTGAATTACTCGGTGCTCATGCTTTAGGTATCAAAAATATTCTTTGTTTAACTGGTGATCCTGTGCGAGTTGGGGATCAATTCAAGGCCAAATCAGTTCAAGATCTCAACTCCATAGAACTTATTAATCAAGTTACATCACTTAACAAAGGAATAGATCCTGTATCTGGTTTTTTACCTGATGGCCCCACAAATTTGTTTGCTGGAGCAGCCGCAGATCCAAATTGCAGAGGATTTGATGGTTTGAGAAGAAGAATAGAGCTCAAAAAAGAGGCAGGCGCAAATTTTTTGCAAACTCAAATGGTAATGGATCCCAAAGTACTTGAAAAATTTTGTAAGAAAATAGCAGAGCCAATAAAAATTCCTGTTTTAGCAGGTGTTTTTCTACTCAAATCAGCAAAAAATGCTCAATTCATTAATCGAGTAGTTCCAGGAGCATGCATACCTAGATCAATTATTTCAAGACTTGAGGTTGCTTCTAACCCTATTGATGAAGGAATATCAATTGCGGCAGAACAAGTCAGAAGTTTTTTAACAATTGCTCAAGGGGTTCACATAATGGCAGTTAAAGCTGAACAACAAATACCAATAATCTTAGATAGAGCAAGAATTAATTAGTAGTACTAATAAGATCTGTGCCAAGCAATTCAGCCATTGCTTTTTGTTGAGGTGAAGGCTCACCTAAATCTTGCCTTCGAGCATCAGTTATCAACCAATCTAGTGCGGCCTCTTGTAAGTCAAAATGATCACCTTCTTTTCCAACGCAATATCTCCCAAATACCAACTTTTCAACTAGCTGCACCCCAGGACCAATTAGCGAGTAATCAAATATTATTGAATTATCAATTGTTGCCCCTTCACAGATGCAGCAACTTGGTCCAATCATGGAGGGACCAATAATAGTTACTCCATCTTCAATTCTTGTCATCCCTCCTACATAAATTGGTCCTTTCACATTAATTTTATCCCAATTCGCAGCAACATTTAAACCTGTGTAAATACCTGGCCTTATCTGCTTTCCTGGTATTTCAACTTGACGAACATGACCTTTAAGAACATTTCTAATTGCTCTCCAATAATCGGGCACCTTACCTATATCAACCCATTCAAAATCCATTGGCAAAGCAAAAAAAGGTGCTCCTTTTTCTACAAGTTTTGGGAACAAATCGGAGCCAATATCAAAGGGTTTACCTGAGGGAATATAATCAAATATTTCTGGCTCAAACAAATAAATTCCAGTATTAATAGTATCTCCCAAAGCATTATCGAGTGAAGGCTTTTCTTGAAAAGCCTTCACTCGATCATCCTCATCTGATACAACAACACCATAACTACTTACTTGGTCTTTTGAAACTCGCTTTGTGATCAAACTAGCTAGTGCTCCTTTCTCTTTATGTCGTTTCACCGCCTCAGTCAAATCTAAATCTATTAGTGCATCTCCACACAAAACTACAAAAGTATCGTCGAAAAACTTTTGAAAATCTTGAATCTTTTTAAGACCGCCCGCTGATCCCAGCGCATCTCCAATTAATTCGCCATCTTCAATACGACCTTCAAAACTGTAAGCAATTTCCACTCCAAATCTCTGTCCATCACGAAAATAATTTTCTATCTCTTCTGCCAAATGTGAGACATTTACCATAACCTCAGTAAAACCATGCTCCTTAAGGAGTTCCAACAGAAACTCCATAACGGGTTTCTGCAAGATAGGTATCATTGGCTTTGGAATCACATGAGTGATCGGCTGAACTCGGGTACCCTTCCCAGCCGCAAGGATCATCGCCTTCATAGGCGCTTTAACCGAAGCTAAGTAAGGCCAACATAGACTGCAGACTCCACAAAGAGTTAAGCAGCAGCCGGCGAGCCATCTGTCACGTCTATAGAAGCAAGAGGAAGTTGAGCGACCATACCTGGTGCCAAAAGCCTCTTAAGCGTTATTGGTCCAAATAAAGATCCCTTTTGCTCTATCTCCACCTTTCCCTGTGAACATAAAAATAACAATGCCCAAAATACTCCTACTCTATCTCTATCCAATTCAACCGATTCAGATGCCTCTCTCCACTTTAGAACTAATAACTCAAAATCCACCCAATGCAAAGCCTGTTCCCAATCATTTATAAAAATTGCCAAAGCAGCAGTAGTTTCAGGTAATTTTTCTCTATGAGCAAGAGATGAAACCTGAGCAATAATTTCCCTATCGCTTAATTTTTTTTGTCGCAACTTTCTACGACTTTGCAACTCATCATTTTTTAAAGATTCTGCAATATTCTCAAGCTGATTTATTAGTTCCCCAAGAGTAACTGGTCTTCTGAATGGAGGAGGAGCAACAGGCCTTCTTAGAAGATGCTTCTCAGGTCGCAGAGGCAATTGGAAGCTATCATCTAACCATCCCTGATCTCCATACCCAAAATCCAAATCATTATCAACTTCCACCTCAACAGGAAACATCTCTGACTCCAAGACCTCGGCCTTTAAACCAACCAAAACAGAGGCAGCTAAAAAAGCTTCACTACTTTGAGCAAGATCAATCTCATAACTTCCACCAGATTTACTTAAATGTTGTGAGATTTGTTTGGGAATTTCAATCCGCTGTTTCAGTTGATCCAAGAAACCATCTACTACTGGAATAACATCCACATCCCATGGATCAATATCACCTCTTTGAGCAGCATCTTGCAATAGACGAATTGCAAGTCTGGCCCCAGAATCTGCAGTATTAGTTAAAAGATCAACTTGCAAAGATCAATAATAATCTACATATAAGTTATCTCTCTAATCAATTCAATGCCAGATAAAAATAATTTTCAATCTAAAAGAGGAGGAGCTTCAAGTGTTCCTATTGATAATCGATTATTACCAATAATTGTTGATTGATTACTTCTAATCCTCTCAACAGCTAACAAATCTCTTTTAACCAATCCATCAATTGAAGAAATATATGTATCTGTCATAATTTTTGGATAAAGACCAATACCAATAATTGGAACTAACAAACAGGCAATAATATAAATTTCTCTTGGTTCTGCATCAACCAACTTTGCTTTAGAAATTAATTTTGGATTCTCTTTACCAAAGAATATTTCTCGAAGCATAGATAATAAGTAAATAGGGGTCAATATCACTCCAATTGCTGCTAGTGCTGCGATTACGATCCTAAAAGGTAGAGTGTAAACTTCGTCTGTGACAAATCCAACAAAGACCATTAATTCGGAGATAAATCCGCTCATACCGGGCAAAGCAAGAGAGGCAAAAGCACATGCGGTCCAAAGAGCAAACATAATTCTCATGTTTTGCCCAATTCCCCCCATCTCATCTAATTGAAGAGTATGCGTCCGGTCATAAGTTGCACCAACAAGAAAAAACAAACTTGCTCCAATCAATCCGTGGCTTACCATCTGCAACATTGCCCCACTGGTTCCTAGTGAACTAAAACTTCCTATACCGATCAATACAAATCCCATATGACTTATTGAGCTATAAGCAATTTTTCTTTTTAAATTTCTTTGAGCAAATGAAGTTAACGCTGCATAGATAATATTGACTACTCCTAACACAATTAACAAAGGTGCAAATTGAGCATGTGCATCAGGAAGCAATTGTGCATTAAATCTAAGAAGAGCATATCCACCCATCTTCAGAAGTATCCCTGCTAAAAGCATGTGAACTGGCGCAGTCGCTTCTCCATGAGCATCTGGCAACCAAGTATGAAGAGGAACAATAGGAAGCTTGACCCCAAAAGCTATTAGTAAACCTGAATAACAAAGTAATTGAAAACCCCTGCCAAAATGTTGCTCAGCTAAATGGGTATAACCAAAATCTGGTATTCCTCCTCCTTGAAAGAAACCCATTGCAAGAGCAACAAGAAGAATAAATAAAGAACTACCTGCTGTATAGATAATAAATTTCGTCGCTGCATATTGCCTCTTCTTTCCACCCCAGATTGCAAGGAACAGATACACTGGAAACAACTCTAATTCCCAAGCAAGAAAGAAAAGCATCATATCTTGAACGGCAAATACAGCTATCTGTCCGCCATCCATAGCAAGGATTAAGAAGAAAAATAATTTTGGTTTATAGCTAACTGGCCATGCTGCTAAAACCGCTAGAGAAGTTATGAAACTTGTCAGCAAGATCAATGGCATAGATAAGCCATCTGCGCCTACAGACCAAGTCAATCCAAGATCAGGCAGCCAACTGACTTTTTCGTATAATTGCAAGCCTTCTAGACTTGGATCAAAACCTTTAAAATAAGCAGCAACAGTAATTAAAAAAGTAATTAAAGCGATTATTAGTGCATACCATCGAACCTCTTTCCCCTCACCTTTATCTGGAATAAAAGGAACAATTAATGACCCAACGATGGGAAACAATATAGATAAACTTAGCCAAGGGAAATCTGATGGAATTGGCTCGGAAATTAACATAGTTCCTAGGTTCAAACTTGTATTGAGAGCGAATTCCAAGACTCGAAATTAATCGCCACTTTTTGAGTTTAGAAATGATGCGATTATTGGCACCCTCTAGATAGGGGATGAAACACACACCTAAAAAAAATATGTAAATTTACGCCCCTACCACTCCAAAAAGTGCAACCAGAGCAATCACCCCTCCAAAAACAATCAACGCGTAAAATTGAGCTCTTCCCGTTTCAAAATATTTGAGTCCCTCTCCACTTCCAAGAGTGAGCAACCCAGTCAGATTGACAACACCATCAACTACTTTGGCATCTACTTCAAGAACTTCTCTTGCAAGTTTTCTACTACCTTTAACAAAAATTTTCTCATTTATTTCGTCTAAGTACCATTTTTTCTGAAGGAATAAATTGATTTGAGGGTATTTCTTAGATAGAGAGACTCCAAGATCAAGCCTTTTTAAGTAGTAAGTCAATACAGCCAATAATATTCCTCCAGATGAAATAAGAACCGAGGCAATTGCAAGAGGCAAGAATTCTCCCCAACTAAACTTTTCTGCGGCTTCAATAGCCTCCTGAGGTTCTAATAAATTTGCAAAGATGCTATTCCAAGGGACTCCAATAAAGCCAATTAAAACTGAAGGTATTGCCAAAACTGCCAAGGGGAATGTCATAGGCCATGCAGATTCATGTATCTTCCCAATTTGATGATCTTCATGTTCCTCATCTTTTTCTTTACCTGCTAAAGCAAGCAAGTGAAGCTGCATTTCTTGGTTTTCTCCTCGAAAATCTCCTTCAAAAGTAAGAAAATATAGACGGAACATATAAAAAGCTGTCATTCCTGCCGTTAAAAAACCAATAAACCAAAGAGCGGGAAAACTATTAAAAGCTTGACCAAGAATTTCATCTTTACTCCAAAAACCTGCCAAAGGGGGTATACCACTAATTGCAATACAACCAATAAAGAAAGTTATTGCTGTAATGGGCATTTTTTCACGAAGGCCTCCCATTAATCTCATGTCTTGAGCAAGTATGGGTTCATGTCCAACCACCTCCTCCATAGCGTGAATAACAGAACCTGAGCCAAGGAACAACATGGCCTTAAAACAAGCATGAGTAACCAGATGGAACATGCCTGCAACTGGTGCTCCACATCCCATTGCAAGCATCATGTATCCAAGTTGAGAAACCGTGCTGTAAGCCAATCCTTTTTTCAAATCCATTTGTATCAAAGCTATCGATGCACCTAGGAAACATGTAACAGTTCCAATAATTGCAATAAATAACCCAACAAAAGGGAACTGGCTAAACAAAGGATCCAGTCTTGCTACTAAAAAAACTCCCGCTGCAACCATTGTTGCTGCATGAATTAGAGCAGATATGGGAGTTGGCCCTTCCATCGCATCAGGCAACCAAACATGCAGAGGAAATTGTGCAGACTTTGCCATTGGTCCCATGAAAACCAGAATGCAAAGAGTCAAAGCTGCCCATATAGGAACTGTCCCTGAATTAACTGCCTCTGATAATCCTAGAGCGATCCCATGAAAATCAAAACTACCAGTTGCCCAAAAAACATATATTTCAAGCAAATTTGGACTAACTATTAGCCCAAGCATTGAACTACTGAATAAAGCTAAATAAGTAAAAAATCGCACATAACCTGGGTCATGTGCCATATAGCCATGGGAATAAATCATGACCAAGAAAGCAATCGTCGTGACAAGAGCAAGCATGACTGCTGCTAAAGGATCAATTACATATCCCATTGGCAACTCAAAAGAACCTGCACTTGCCCAAATAAACAAGTGCTCAACTGGAGGCTTACCTGAAAGTTGCTCAACTAAAACTGCATAGCTAATACATGCCGAAGCACCAACAGATGACAGAAGAGTTATCGCAATGGGTTTTCTTGAACGATTAAAAAGATCGTTAAAACTAATTAATCCCAAACCAATCAAAACAGCCCCACAAAGAGGCAGAAGAGGAATTAACCAAGCAAAATCTGCAGCCGAATGCATCCAGCTAAATCATATTGAAATGATTTTAGGCAATTCTTGCTAGTAATTCAGTTAAATCAAAAGAGAGAAATCTCTGTGCTCCAACAGAAATAAATTTATGAGACCACCAGAAAAAGAATACTGCAATGAGAATGCCCATTTGCGAGGGCCTAAGAAATTCTTTAATTTCTAATTTTTGTCGTCCATCCAACACAGCTAAGAATGGAATTACTGATGTTTTCTTCTTAACATCCTCAAATTCTTTTCCGAATTTGAGGCTAAGTCTTCTATCCCCATGCCAAATAGCAAATAAATGATGAGCAATTAATCCCAAGCAAGTCACAAGGGTAAAACTTGAGCCTATCCAAAGTAAATGCGCAAAACACCAAATAATTTGACCTATTGCCTGCGGATGGCGAGTGACTCTAATAATCCCCGTAGCATAAATTCTAACTTTAGGTTTCAAAACAGCTGGTATTTCTAAAAGGTTGTAAGTAGCTGGATATAGAAAAAGAAAACTAATTGCACTCAAAATCCAAATCACCGGAATCAGTTCACTAACCCCTTGGAAATTCCAAAATCTAACTCCGTCGTAACGATGAGCAATAAAATAACCAACCAAAATAACTGCTGAAGGAATACTTGCAAAAGCAAAAACTAATCTCCATGCTCTTGCACCTATTAAACCTTCCGCCCTCACCCTTAAAGCAGCGCCACCACTATGAATAATGGCAAAACAAAACAAAAGTAATATCATTACAAAACTAGAACTATGAGTATCTGAAAATGTCATCACTCCTACAAAAAACCTCTTAAAAAATTATTAGATCCATACCGGATCAACAGTTGGTCTTGTTTTTCCCTACATTTTATTTTAATAACTGCCATGAAGACCTGCCACCATGGCCGAGATTCCATTCACTCTTGACCAACTAAGAATCCTCAAAGCAATTGTCGATGAGGGAAGTTTTAAGAAAGCTGCTGACAGTCTCTTCGTTACACAGCCAGCTGTAAGTTTACAGGTGCAAAATCTGGAAAAACAACTAGAGATTGCAATATTTGATAGAGGAGGCAGAAAAGCCCAATTAACTGAAGCAGGAAAACTTCTACTTAATTACTGTGAAAAAATTCTGGGAGAGTGCCAAGAAACTTGCAAAGCTATAGAAGATTTAAACAACCTCAAAGGTGGGTCTCTAATTATTGGAGCAAGCCAAACTACTGGAACTTACTTAATGCCAAGAATGATTGGTCTATTCCGGCAAAAGTATCCAGAAGTTTCTGTTCAACTTCAAATACACAGCACCAGAAGAACAGGATGGAGTGTTGCAAATGGCCAAATTGACTTAGCTATTATTGGAGGTCAACTACCTTTAGAATTAAACGAATCATTAAATGTTGTTCCTTTTTCAACAGATGAATTAGCTCTGGTTTTACCTACTAATCATTCATTATCAAAGTTAAAAGAACTCACAAAAGAAGATTTATACAGTCTAGGTTTCATAACCTTAGATACACAGTCAACAACAAGAAAAGTCTTGGATCAACTCTTATCTTCTTCTGGATTTGATGTACAAAGATTACATATTGAAATGGAATTAAATTCTCTTGAAGCTATTAAAAATGCAGTTCAATCTGGACTTGGAGCAGCTTTCCTGCCTGTAGTCTCAATTGAAAGAGAACTGGCTGGAGGGAGTCTCCATAGGCCATTTGTGGCAGACCTAGAAGTCAAAAGAGACCTAAAATTGATTACAAATCCTGGAAGATATTCGTCAAGAGCTGCTAAAGCATTTACTACGGATATCTTACCTTTATTTGCCAGTTCATTTTCACCTTTAAAAAATACTCAAAATTAAAACTGTATAGCTTCTTTATTAATACCAACTGCGTCTTCTTCAGCACCTTTGATTATAAATTTATTTTCATTAACATCTGCTTGATAAACACAACGAACAATTGGCTGGTCACGAATTGAGCCAATATAGGCGAATGTATTCATTCTCTGTTTGCACTCTCTTACATCTTCATTGTTAATTGCTCCTTGTTTTTGTAATACTGTCCAATTTTCTCTTCTAATTACACATCCAGGTTGAAGAGCAGGCTGCGTTACAAAGCTAGTTGAGGGATTAAGTGTCGTATACATTTCAACATCAATCACAAAAGCACTTGCACCATATTGCCGACAAAAGTCTGGGTCTGGAACAGCCATATCCAACTGTTGCTGGCTTGCAATATTGCCCTGACCTCCTGATGTAGTACTAGTTATTAAGCTACCAATACCAACCCCAACCACCAATACTCCTGCCAAAATCGCAATTGAACTAGAGTTGATTTTAATTCCTCCACCTCCCCCTCCATTCGGCGGGCCTGAGGAATTGAATCTACCCACTCTAGAATCATATTGATCTCTTACATTTGAATCTCTTCTTGAAGAGCTGAATCTATTTCCTTCTTGTCTTCTAGCTAAGTCGGATCTTCTTCGAGATGATGGACGCCTATTGTAAGGACCTTGAGTCATAATAATTCTGGAGTTCGTGGTAATCCCATTGAATAATTCATCACCTTGCTATTTGGGTTATAACTAAGTTCTCCATCTTTAAGCAACTTTCGAATAAAGTCCTCAAGCAAAGATCCTATTTTTCTCAAACTATAATCACTCAATTCTTTATTAGCTTGAGCATCTACCAATTCTCTAAAATATTCTTGCACCTTTGTTAGAGATTGATCTGACCAAAGAAATTCATTATCAGGATCAATATCTAGTGTTAAATGATCATTATCTAAAACCAAATCATTATTTTTCAAGACGGCCGTAAATATTCGTACGTGGCGTGTAGTGCATTTAAGAATAGTATCGCTCATGAATGGAAACCATCAAACCGAAATTTATACTGCAAATTTAACGATTTTGAGCCTTGTTGGGTGGTGTTACTAACTAAAGTTGTTAAATACTCTTTTATTTAAGCATGCGCGTTGCAATCGCTGGAGCTGGACTTGCTGGGCTCTCATGTGCAAAATACTTAGCCGATGCAGGTCATACTCCATTTGTCTATGAGGCAAGGAACGTACTTGGTGGGAAAGTCGCGGCTTGGAAAGATGAAGATGGTGACTGGTATGAAACTGGTTTACACATCTTTTTTGGTGCATATCCAAACATGCTTCAACTTTTTAAAGAATTGAATATTGAAGATCGTCTTCAATGGAAAAGCCATTCAATGATTTTCAATCAGCCTGAAGAGCCTGGTACATATAGTCGTTTCGATTTCCCTGATCTTCCAGCTCCAATAAACGGAGTAGCGGCTATTTTGAGCAATAATGACATGCTTAGCTGGTCAGAAAAGATTTCATTTGGTCTTGGACTAATACCAGCTATGTTGCGAGGACAAAATTACGTAGAGGAATGTGATAAATACTCCTGGACTGAATGGCTTAAAAAACAAAATATTCCTGAAAGAGTAAATGATGAAGTCTTTATTGCAATGAGTAAGGCACTAAATTTTATAGGTCCTGATGAAATATCTTCAACTGTATTACTAACTGCCTTAAACCGTTTCTTGCAAGAAAAAAATGGATCCAAAATGGCCTTTCTTGATGGAGCACCACCAGAAAGGCTTTGTAAACCAATGGTTGATCATATTAAAGCTGCAGGAGGCGATGTTTTTCTAAACAGCCCCCTAAGAAAGATAAATCTAAAGGAAGATGGTAGTGTTGAAAATTTTCTAATTGGAAGTGCCAAAGAATCTAATGGAAAAGAAATTGAAGCAGATGCTTATGTCAGTGCAATGCCAGTAGATATTTTTAAAACAATTTTACCGGTTGAATGGGCATCTAAAGATATTTTCAGAAAGCTTGAAGGATTAAAAGGAGTTCCAGTTATTAATATTCACCTTTGGTTTGATAGAAAACTTACTGATATTGATCACCTTTTGTTCAGTAGATCTCCACTTTTAAGTGTTTATGCCGATATGAGTATCACTTGTAAAGAATATGAAGACCCTAATCGCTCAATGCTCGAATTAGTTTTTGCACCTGCAAAAGAATGGATCAGCAAAAAAGATGAAGAGATTATCGATGCCACAATGAAAGAATTAAACAAGCTTTTTCCTATGCATTTTTCTGGAGAAAATCAAGCTAAATTACGCAAATTCAAGGTAATAAAAACTCCACAATCTGTTTACAAAGCCGTCCCAGGCTGTCAAGACTTAAGACCTGATCAAAAGACTCCAATCAGAAATTTTTTCTTAACAGGTGATTACACAATGCAACGCTATTTAGCTTCCATGGAAGGGGCAGTGTTAAGTGGAAAGTTATGTGCTGAAAAGATCCAAGCCGCAACTGACACAAATTTATCCAAGCATTAATGTATCAACAATCTTTTTCAGAAATGCAATTGAAAAAGAAATTGCAAACTAAAAAACTTACAAACTTTTAATTTTGGCCCAGACTTCTTTGAATCTCGAAGATGCCTATGAATCTTGCAGAAAAGAAACTGCACTATGGGCTAAAACCTTCTACCTTGGCACGATGTTGCTGCCCCCTGCAAAGCGCAAAGCGATCTGGGCAATCTATGTTTGGTGCAGGCGAACAGATGAGCTAATGGACAGCAGTGAAGCACAAAAGAAATCAAGAAATGAATTATCTGATCGCCTGAATCAATGGGAAGAGAAAACAAAAAAAGTTTTTGCTGGAAATACTGAAGATGATCTTGATGCAGTTTTGGCAGATACTCTTCAAAAATTTCCTCAATCGATTCAACCATATATAGATATGATTGAAGGACAAAGAATGGATTTAGATAAAACAAGATATAAAACTTTTGAAGAGCTTGAACTCTATTGTTATCGAGTTGCTGGGACAGTTGGCTTAATGACTCAAGGAGTAATAGGAATTGATGCTGCATACACTTCAAATCCAACAAAACCATCTCCAGATACCTCTAAAGCTGCAATAGCTCTTGGAGTTGCAAATCAATTAACCAATATTCTTAGAGATGTTGGAGAAGACAGAGGAAGAGGTCGGATATATTTACCTCTTGAAGATTTAGAAAAATTTGATTATTCCGAAGAAGATTTAATGAGAGGAAAAATTAATGAGAATTGGAAGGCTTTAATGTCATTTCAATTAGCCAGAGCAAGAGATTGGTTTGACAAATCCGAAGAAGGTATTAAATGGCTATCAATAGATGCTAGATGGCCTATTTGGACATCTCTGAGGCTATACAGCGGAATATTAAATTCAATTGAGAAATTAGATTATGATGTTTTCAATAATCGAGCCTATGTAAAGGGATGGGTAAAGGCTATAAACCTGCCGATTTCATATTTAATAACGATTAATGATGAAAAACATAAACTATCAACACTCTTTAGCTAAAAATTTATACAGGCGTTTTTTGATTGGCTAAAAGATCCTTCAATTTTGATAATTCTCCAGCCCATCTTGGATCGGGAGCTTCTTTAATTGGAGCATCACTATGTACAACTTTCTTAACATCTTTACGGTTAGAGCCCTTATTAGCATTATTTGAACTTGCACCTCTTCTTGATCCACCTGAATTGGAATCTTTACGCTCAGAACGCTCAACCCTTAATTTATTTCCATTAAATTCATGACCATTTAATTTCTCAATTAATTCATTTGCTACCTTTTCATCTTTAATATTTGCGAAGCCAAATCCCCTGCAAGCCTTAGTATCTCTATCGAAAACAGCTTTAAACTTGATGCCATCTCCTACAGTTGCGAGGAGAGATTCAAGTTCTTTGACATTGAAATTTTGTGGCAAATTGCCGATGTAAAGGCGGACGCTCATGTAGATAAATGGGGATAAGGAGACAACGGCATACGGCCGAAATTAATTTGATTTGTGTGTAGTTAATCACAAAAAGGGGGAATTCTCTAGAGTCCATTTACGAGCAACCTGCAAAGCCTCCTGATTTGTAAACAAACGACTATATGCTTTTTCCTTAGCCAGGTATCGCATCAACTTTCCCAGAGATGGGCCAGGGGGTATCATTAGAGCCTTTTGCAGCAAATGGCCATTAATTGGGGAAGAAGGGTGAAATAGAGCGTCAGAAGGATCTTTCCAGCGCTTAAACCATTCATTAACATATTTGTTTTCTAGGAAAAGTATTAAAGAAGGTAAATCTTCTTCTAAATCAATATGGAGTTGGAACCTTTCGTCCTCTGTAAGATTTTCTAGACCAAAATTATTAATTTTTCTCATCCAAAATCTTAGGGTTCTACATCTTTGAATTTGATTTTTACTAAATGTTAATTTCGAAAGACCATCGTCACTAATCAAACATATTAGTCTTGCTAATGGAAAAGCATCTTTTAGTTCTTTTGAATAATGTTCTTTTTGATTAACTACCTTATTGGGAATATCATTGTCATTCCAGTTTTTAAATAATTGCAGTTCTAAGTATGTTTTCCAAAAAGAATGATCCCATTCTGCATCAACTATTTTCAATATTTCTGTTTTTATTCTTTCTGGAGAGACGTCAATTAACTTGCTTACATTATTTTTTAAAAATCTTTTAGTTTCTTTTTCTATTTCAAAATTTAATTCACACATTAATCGAAAACCTCTAATAATCCTAAGAGGATCGTCTATTAAATTTTTTTCACTAATAGCAACAATTTTCTTAGAATATATATCATCTATACCCCCAGTTGGATCAAATAATTGAGGTTCTGACCCTAGCCTTAAGGCAATCGCATTTATCCGAAAATCTCGCCTTAATAAGTCATCTCTAAGGTTGTCACCAACCAACCTAGCGAAATCAAGTGTCCATCCATCAACAACTATTCGAGCTATATCTCTGGCTTCATCAAGCATTACAAAAGTTGCATTAATTTTTGTAGCTAATTTTCTTGTGAACTCGATAGTATTTATTGGTAAAACAAAATCCAAATCAGGTTTACGACTCAATTTCTTTAAAAGTCCATCTCTAATAGAGCCTCCTACCAAGGCACTTCCTGAGGGAAAATCAGTTATCCTTACAGGCCAACCTTTTGGGTTTAAACTTTTCAAAAGTTCTTTTGACTGTAGTGCCCTATTACTTCTCAAAACTTCAAAAAAGGTATAGGTGAAAATTCATGTGCATCTGTGTTGATTGTGCTTGGGTAGATCGATGTAAGACCTACTACAAAGTTGAAGAAAATCATGGGGTAAAACATGTATCCAAAAATCCAGACTTTCAAGGACTTAATCCAAAAATACACATCAATATTTCTGAAATGCAAAATAAAGTTATAGGAATCGAATGGGATGTGAGGGGATGCGATAGCTTTAAACAGGATCAAGGGAAATGGAGCAGGTTAAGGCCAGGAGAAGAAATTCCAAAATAATTATCATAATTAATCCATTGCAAAATTTCCATACTTCAAATTCAAAATATTTATTAGCCTTACATAGCTGCTCAGAATCTTTTGGGATTGCTGTAAAAGATTTAGAAAATAGAAAGCCAGAAATAAAAAGAAGAATATTTCATACTGGTCGCTCCTTATCTAATAAATTACTTAGTTGTGTAGACACACTGCTTCCAAAAAAATTCTGGAAGCAAATTGTTCGTATTTCAGTTGTGACTGGTCCTGGAAGTTTCACCAGCACTAGATTAACACTTTCTATGGCTAGAACTATTTCTCAGCAAATTGATTGTTCGCTTGATGCCATAAGTTCATTTCACTTAATGGCTCCCAGACTGCAAAAATACCTCCCTAAAAAAAATATATTTGCCCCTTTCTGGATTAAAGATATTTTACCAAGAAGAGGAGTTTTAGCTGGTAAGTATCAACTAAAAGAAATCCATAAAAAATCAGAATTTCACGAATATATTGAACTATTATCACCACAATTAATAAATAATGAAATAGATTTAAATCCTTCAATTAATGCTTCTGATGATTTAGAAAAAGATATTATTTCTCTTATAAACTATTCTCAATTTCATCATGATAAAAGAATTAATTCTAAGTGGGATAAAGCATTACCAATTTATCCAACATCACCAGTAGACAATAAAAAACCTCCTGAATTCTAAGATATTTTTACCAGAAAATTTCTAAATTTATCTTGAATGACTGTTTATTAGGCCTTGATCTAACATTGAATTTATAGCTAATTGAATTTCTTTAGTAGTTGATATCAAATCCTCTTTTTTTCTTGTTGAAGGAGGTTGAATTAATTCTCCAACCCTCAAATGAATAGATACTAATCTTGGGAAAAAAGAACCTTTTGGGAAGGCTCTATGGCTATTGACTATTGCCACTGGAAGGACAGGAGAACCTGTTCTTGCCGCCAAAAGAGCAGCTCCTGGCTTGGGTTCATTAACTCTTCCATTATCTTGCCTAGTTCCATCAAGGAATACGCCTGTGGCCCAACCTTCAACTAATCGCTTTGAAGCAGTTCTTATAGCCTCTCGATCACCAGTGCCTCTATTAACTTTGTAGGCACCACACGCAGAAATTATAAATGACAAAATTGGAACTCTAAAAAGTTCAGATTTAGCCATGAAAGCTACAGGGCGTCCAAGTGCATGCCCTAAAATTGGTGGATCTAAATGAGAGCCATGATTTGATACAACAACAACTCCACCAGTCTTAGGTAAATTCGAGATCCCTGATGTTTTCCCTCTAAATAACAATCGAAAAATTGGAAAAACAAATAAATAACTTACGCACCCATAAACGAAACTTTGTCTGGGAGTGTCTTTATTTAATTTTTCCAGTCCTTGCACTACTTTTAATTTCTTCAAAATCAATAACCCAAGTCAGCCGCATTTGCTACTTGATTAATCAAGACATTCTTCATTGATCGCTTAGCAAGGCCACTGAGTACATTTCCAGGTCCAATCTCAATCAACGAAGTTACCCCTTCATTTTGCATAACAGTCATAGTCTCTCGCCATCGTACTCCAGTTGTCATTTGTTTTTTTAAGCGATCCTTCAATATTGAACCTTTTAATGCTGGACTTGGATCTACGTTACTAAGGACAGGTAATTTGGCATCATTAAAATTTACTTTATCAAGTTCTTCAGAAAAACTATTTGATGCTTCAGTCATAAAAATGGAATGGAAAGCACCTGAAACATTTAAAGGTATTGCTCTTTTGCATTTCAAATTATCTGCTACTTTCTTTACTGCTTCAGGTGAGCCAGATAAAACAACTTGAGAATCACTATTGTCATTTGCTATGGCAGCATCTTCAGTTTCTCTAATCAAGTCATTTAATTCATTTCTATCAAATCCCATAATTGCAATCATTGATCCTCCTCCTGCAGAAGCCATCAATTCAGATCTTTTCTTTAGTAACAATAAAGCTGTCTCGACATTTAGAACCTCAGCAGAATAAAGACTAACGAATTCACCAAGGCTATGACCCGCAACCATTTGCGCCTTCCTTCCTTGACTTTTTAAATTATCCACCAGAAGTGATTCAACTACAAAAAGTGCAGGTTGCGTATTTCTTGTATCGTTCAAATCAAATGTCTCTTCATTAGAAACGTTCTCTCCATTGCAAATCTTCCAAAGATCTCTTCCAAGAATTTGAGAAGCCAATTCAAAACGATCTCTCGAGCCAGGCAATTCAACTAATGAATTTGCCATACCTATTTTTTGAGAACCTTGTCCAGGAAACACCCAGGCAATAGTCATGATTTCTTTAGTTAATTCTTTAATAGCCTAATGGGGACCTTGCCAATAAAACAAAGCTGCACCCCAACTCAAACCTGCGCCAAATCCACTACATGCGATTAAATCTCCGGATTTAATTCTTTCATTTCTAACTGCCTCATCAAGCATCAAAGGTATAGTAGCTGCTGAGGTATTTCCATAATTTTCTAAGTTAGATAAAACTTTTTCGGAAGGTATTGAAAATCTTGCAGCCACAGCATCAAGAATTCTTTGATTGGCCTGGTGTAATAAAAGCCAATCTAACTTCTCTGATTCAATTTTATATCTATCTAAAAGTTCTCCTAGAATTATTGGTACTTCTTTAACTGCAAATTTATAAACTTCCTTGCCTTCCATATTTATAGGTTGATATCCACCTCTTTGGTGAGTAAATCCTCTAACTAAATCTGAAAACATATTTGATTGAGAGAGATTTAGGCACTCTCCTCTTTTTCCATCAGATTTCAAACCATATCCAATAAGACCACTATCTCCATTAGAAGCCTCAATGGCAACTGCTCCTGCCCCATCACCAAATAAAACACAAGTCTTTCTATCGTCCCAATCAACCCATTTTGATAATTGATCGGCACCAATAACAATTGCTCTTTTCATAGAGCCAGAAAATATATATTGTGATGCAGTTACCAAAGCAAACAAAAAACCACTGCAAGCAGCAGTCAAATCAAAAGCAACTGCATTTGTAGCTCCCAAGTTTGATTGGATTTTAGGAGCCGATCCAAACAAATCTTCAGGTGTAGATGTTGCAAGAATTATTAAATCAACAGATTTCTCATCCCATTTAGCCATTTTTATTGCACTTCGAGCAGCATCGCTAGCCAAATCAATTAGAGACTCATTTTCACCAATCACTCGTCTTTGGCGAATACCTGTCCTTGTCCTAATCCATTCGTCATTAGTTTCAACTCTCTGACTAAGCTCGTCATTATGAATAATTTGTTGTGGGGTAGCGCTTCCACACCCCACAAAAGATACAGCCGAATTGAATGAAGAGTTGCTATTCAAATCTAAAAAAGTCCCTCAATTCATAAGTAAATAACATGCTAGGCAGCTCAATTCAGACCTTTAAAATATTTGGCTTATTTAATTCCGCCAAATCGTCCATTACTCCATGGCTAGCGGCTGAATGAACAACTCTCAAAGCACTTAAGACAGACAAAGCTTTACTACCTCCATGACCAATAACGCAAATTCCATTAATTCCAAGCAATAAAGCTCCACCATGCTCAGCATGATCTAGTCGCTTCTTTATTCGTTTTAAGTTGTTTCTCAAAAAAGCAGACCCAACTTTTCCACGTCTTCCTCTAGGTAGTTCAGCCCTCAAGACTCCTAAAAGAACACTTCCAACTGATTCAAGGAATTTCAACAATACGTTTCCTGTAAATCCATCACAAACAACTACATCAAATTCTCCGGATAGGACATCTCGACCTTCGCAATTCCCAGCAAAATGAAAACGTTTTTCCTCAGTTAAAAGCTCATAAGTCGCCAAGGAAAGATCATTCCCTTTGCAAGATTCTTCTCCAATATTTAATAATCCTATTCGAGGTTTATCTACTTGTAAAACATCTCGGCAATATATATTTCCTAGAAGAGCAAATTGATGTAAGTAGGCTGGTTTGCAATCCATATTTGCTCCAACATCTAAAACCAATACAGGTTGCCCTGGGTCTTTTGTTGGAAATAATGCACCAATTGCAGGTCGATCAATTCCTTTTAAACGTCCTAATTTAAAAATGGCAGAAGCCATTAATGCTCCCGAATTACCTGCTGAATAGACTCCCATGGCTTTTCCCTCTTTAACCAACTTCATAGCTATATTTATACTTGCATCTTTTTTTTTGCGAACCGCAGTAGCTTCTTCATCCATGCCTACTGAAGGTCCACTTGGAATTAATTCAAAATTTCCATTTTTTATGGCCTGATCAAGCGAGTCAGATAAACCAAATTCAGCAGCTGCTTTTTCTACTTTTTCAATTTCACCAACAAACTTAATCTTCAAGGGCAATAAATTCAAAGATTTTAAACACCCCTCAAGAATTGATGCAGGAGCAAAATCTCCTCCCATTCCATCAACAGACACCCAGATTCTCTCAGAATCTTTAATTGATAATTTTGTCTGAATATTTTCTCCTCCTTGCAATCTTCTTAGCGGATCAAAAACAAATGGTTCAAGGGTACTTCTTGCTATTGATCCAGCGCTTGTAACGACTGAACCCGCATTGGAAACAACTGTTCCTGCAACATTCCCAGCTACGGTCGCTGAACTTGTAGCTGTGTCAACAAGACTAGTTACTGCAGAATTTCGGCGATACCAGATAACCAATCGTCTAATTGCCTTAGAGCGATTTGTTTTAGTATTGAAGTTATTTTTTTCCACTTGATTTATGATCCTTGAGGAATCATAGAATCGACTATTCTCTGAAAAAGATAACCAGTTCCTCTAGCAGTAAGGATTAATTCTGGATTAGCAGGATCATCTTCAAGTTTTGATCTAAGTCTAGAAATATGAACATCTACTACTCTGGTATCTACATGCCTCTCTGGGGTATAACCCCAAACTTCTTTAAGTATTTCCCCTCGGCTAAACGGTTCTCCTGAACGGCTTACCAACAATTCTAAAAGACTAAATTCCATACCCGTCAATCTTATACGTTCATCATTTCTGTATACCTGTCTCTTATTAGTGTCTATCTTTAAATTCATAACCGCAATTACCCCAGAGTTGGGTAATCCAGCTATTTGTTCTTTTTCAACTCGTCTTAAAACACATCTAATTCTTGCTTCCAATTCTTTTGGACTAAATGGCTTGACAACATAATCATCTGCACCAAGCTCTAAACCAGTAATTCTGTCTGCAACATCTCCCAATGCTGTCAGCATAACTATAGGTACATCTGATTCCTTCCTTAGTTCCTGACAGACGCCATAACCATCTAATTTGGGCATCATGACGTCAAGCACAACTAAATCAGGCTCACAATTCCTGAAAAGGTCCAGAGCCTCATTGCCATCACAAGCCGTAACAACTTGATAGCCAATCATTGATAGGCGAGTTTCTAGAATCCTCCTGATACTGGCCTCATCATCAGCCACGAGGATAGTTTCCTTTGATGGACTAGTGGCCGTCATTTGTTCTTTAGCTTTGGCGGCTGCAAAAAGATCTTAAATGAAGGAGATCCCACAATGAAAGATCAACCTTTATTCAACTACAGCCAACTTCCTTTTTACAACTAAGTGTCTCGTTCTGTCTCTATTTATGTCTGTCAAAGTTGTGGTGCGCAAACCAGGCAATTCTTTGGCCGCTGCAGCAATTGTGGAGAATGGAACTCAATAATAGAGGAAAAAATCCATCGAAAATCAGATAAATCAATTTACACAAAGATTAATTCTCCTAAAGAGCAATCTCCATATCGTTCCCAACTAATAAGCCACACAAAAAACCTAAAAACCGAGAGAATCCCAAGTGGATACGAAGAACTTGATCGAGTCCTAGGCGGAGGATTAGTGCCTGGATCACTTGTTTTAATTGGAGGAGACCCAGGGATAGGTAAAAGCACTCTGATTTTGCAAAGTGCCACTGCTATGGCTCATGAGAGAGCAGTTCTTTATGTCTCTGCTGAAGAATCTGCTGAACAGGTAAAAATCCGGTGGAATCGAATTGAAGAATCAGATTCCAAGCTTCACTTATTAGCTGAAACAGATCTAGAGCTAATTATTGAAGAGCTTACCTCTTTAAAACCTGAAGTTGCAGTCATTGACAGTATTCAAGCTTTAAATGATCAAAATTTATCAAGTTCTCCTGGATCAGTTGCCCAAGTAAGAGAATGTTCATCTGCTTTACAGCAAATTGCTAAAAGAGAAAACATATCTCTAATAATTATTGGTCACGTTACAAAAGATGGGATGCTAGCTGGACCAAAGGTTCTAGAGCATCTTGTTGATGCTGTACTGACCTTTGAAGGAGATAGATTCGCATCTCACAGACTACTTAGAGGGGTTAAAAATCGATTTGGCGCCACTTGTGAGCTAGGTGTATTCGAAATGCAAACAGATGGCTTATCTGAGGTTTCCAATCCAAGCGAATTATTTTTAAGCAAAACCTCTGCTCCTGGTATTTCAACAATTGTTACTTGTGAAGGCACAAGACCCTTAGCTATAGATCTACAAGCACTATTAAATCCAACAAGTTATTCTAGTCCAAGACGAACCACAACAGGAATCGAAATAAATAGGCTTCATCAAATCTTGGCAGTTTTGGAAAAACATATGAATCTCACACTTTCAAGATTTGATTGTTACGCAGCTGTTGCTGGAGGACTGCAGGTGGAAGAACCAGGGGCAGATCTAGGTATCGCAGCTGCAATAGTTTCTAGCTTTAAAAATATTGAACTTGAAGAAGGTATGGTATTTATTGGTGAAATAGGTCTTGCAGGGCAATTAAGATTGGTTAGACAAATGCAACAAAGAATTAATGAAGTTATTCGGCTTGGATATAATAAATTAATTATTCCAGAAGGAATAAATACATATGAATATGAAGAAAATAAAAATATAAAAATATTTAAAGCTTCCAACATAAATCAAGCTTTAATTTATGCATTAAGTAGTAAAGAATAAACTTACTCCTTTATAAATAAACATCAACATTACCTCTCCCAGTTGTTTTCAACCAATTCTCAATATCTAAATATCCACCAGGGTATAGACGAACAGCTTTACTCCAAACATCTGCTGCCTGATCAAACCAGATATCTCCTTCATCCTGATTGCCATTCCTCTGAGCAATTCTGCCTCTTTTCTCATAAATCAATCCCATATTTTTCAAGCAGGATGGTTGCTTTGGATTTTGTTCCAAAGCTTTTTTATAAGTATTTAAAGCCCTATCTTCGTCTCCATTACTCATATAAATAATTGCCATGTTTTTTAATGTCTCTCCTCTATCAACTTGATTGTCTTCTAGTTTCAAACTCTCCTCGTAATACTCTAGCGCCTCTGAATAATCTCCATCATTCTGAGCAGCTAATCCTTTTCGATAATAAAGATAAGCTTCTTTTTCTTTAGATGCGATAGGCATGACTTTCACTATCCCTTCAGCCATCTTCGTAAAGGCCTTATCAAGAAAATTGTCTTTGTTTTGACTACGAGGCACAATTGAACCTATATCAATACTTATAATTCTATCCTGCCTGGAAGTAAGAAAATTGGATAACAATAATGAATTTACTTTTTATGTATGAAGAAATTATTAAATGAATGCAACCTGCTGTTTATTTATTAAATTTAAAATAAGTATCAAGAATTTATATTCCCTTGAGCAACAAAAAAATTGCCCAAAGTAAAAATTCCATTCTAATTGAAATAGATGGAATGAAGTGTGGAAGTTGCGTTCAAGCAGTTGAAAAAATACTTAACAGCGACCCAAATGTAAATCATGCAAGTGTCAATTTAGTTACAAAGACTGCAGTTATAGAGCTAATAGAAGCAAATAAACCATTGAACGAATTATTAAACTCGCTTATCTCTAAAGGCTTCCCTTCAAAAAAAAGAGATCATGAAACAACTGACATTATTGAATTAGATCAAAAAGGAAATGAAAATTTATGGACTAAATGGCGACAATTAATAATCGCAACTGGATTGCTAATCTTCTCTGGGATGGGTCATTTAGTTGAAGGCCAACAAATATCTATACCAATTATTGGATCATTGCCTTTTCATGCATCCCTCGCAACATTTTCTTTACTAGGTCCTGGTAGATCAATCTTAAAATCAGGTTTTCAGTCTGCGCTCATATTTACACCCACCATGGATACATTAGTAAGCCTTGGTGTAACAAGTGCTTACTTGGCAAGCATCATTGCTTTGATTTGGCCTCAAGTTGGATGGCCTTGCTTTTTCAATGAGCCAGTTATGCTGCTCGGATTTGTCTTGTTGGGGCGTTTCTTAGAAGAGCGGGCTCGATTAAACACAGGAACTGCTTTAAAAGAACTAGCAAAATTACAACCTCAGACAGCAAATCTAATTCTAGACAACCATGAAATTCGCGAAATAAGAATAGGTGCGCTAAAGCCAGGAGAAAAAATACAATTATTAGCTGGGGATAGAGTACCTGTCGATGGATTAGTTTTAAAGGGTAGTTCAGCTATAGATATTTCAAGCTTAACTGGTGAATCATTACCTTTAGAAGCATCCCCAGGAGTTGAACTTCCATCTGGAAGTCTAAATTTAGAATCAACAATAATCTTGGAAGTACAAAAAATAGGTTCTGAAACAGCTCTAGCAAAAATTATAAGCATGGTTGAAGAAGCCCAAGCCAGAAAAGCACCTATTCAAGGATTAGCCGATAAGGTGGCTGGAATATTTTGCTATGGAGTCACAACTCTTTCATTAATTACTTTTCTTTTTTGGTGGAAGCTAGGTACAAAAATTTGGCCAGAAGTCTTAGAAGTATCTAATAGAGGTTTTATGCAAAGCCACCATTTGCATAATCATTTAATGAATACAGCCCAAACCCCTATTGGGCTCTCGTTTCAATTGTCAATAGCTGTTTTAGTTGTTGCTTGTCCATGTGCTCTTGGCCTTGCCACACCAACGGTAATAACAGTTGCTTCAGGGGAAGCTGCAAAGAGAGGTTGGCTTTTTAAAGGAGGTGATGTTATAGAAATGGCATCAAAGATTAGTCAAATCATTTTTGATAAAACAGGCACACTAACAATAGGAAGACCTTTAGTAGTTGGATCCTGGGAAAACAACCATTCAGATAAAAATTACATGCTTCTCTTAGCTGGGAGTATTGAACAAGATAGTAGACATCCTCTTGCCCAAGCAATTATTCAAAAGGCTCATGAGCAAGAAATTCAGCTCAAACAACCATCCTCAGTAACTACATTTCCAGGGAAAGGAATAGCTGGCAAGATTGATAATGAAGATGAGTTAATTAGAGTTGGAACTCCTGAATGGATAATCAATGAAGGAATTGAATGGGATGAAATTATTGAAAGAAATTTTAGACTTTCGCAAAACAAAGCTCAATCAATAGTTGCTGTCGCTGTAGGTAGGAAATTATTAGGATTTTTCTTGATTGATGATCAATTGCGAAAAGATGCTTTCTTGTCAATTGAGAAACTGCGCTCACGAGGATTTGCATTGAATTTATTTAGTGGAGACAGAGATTCTGCAGTTCTAAATTTAGGGAAAAAATTGGGCTTTCATGAAAAACAAATTGGTTGGCAAATGTTGCCTTCAGACAAACTAAATAAGTTAAATGCTCTCAAAAATAAAGGATTTGTAGCGATGATCGGTGATGGAATTAATGATGCTCCTGCTCTTGCAGCTGCAGACTTAGGAGTAGCAATAGGTACTGGCACTCAAATAGCTCAAGATTCTGCTGATCTTGTGCTACTAGGAGAAAATTTAGAGTCGCTCCCCAATGCCTTGCAACTATCTAAAAAAGCAATGCAAAAAATAAAACAAAACTTGGCTTGGGCATTTGGATATAACTTAATTGCTTTACCAATTGCAGCAGGCTTACTACTACCCTCTTCAGGTTTATTACTTTCTCCACCCATCGCAGCTTTACTTATGGCCTTAAGTTCAATAAGTGTTGTATTTAATGCTTTATCTTTAAAATTAAAATGAAAGGAAAATTTATTGTTCTCGAAGGAATAGATGGCTCTGGAAAGACGACTCAAATTAATCAATTAGCAAAATGGCTAAAAGAACAAGAAGTCATACCTAAAAACAATCAAATAGTAATAACTAGAGAGCCAGGAGGAACTGAATTAGGTGAATCAATTCGATCACTCTTACTTGATACTTCAATAAAAGAAAGCCCTAATTCAATTGCTGAGCTTTTACTTTATGCCGCAGATAGAGCCCAACATGTAAATGAAATTATACGGCCATCTTTGAATAATGGTGATTGGGTTATAAGCGATAGATTTTGCGGATCAACTCTTGCTTATCAAGGATATGGAAGAAAGTTAGATATTAATTTAATAAAAAATCTAGAGTCAATTGCAACCCAAGGTTTATCTCCTGATATCACATTTCTATTAGACATATCAGTTGACGAAAGCATGAAGAGAAGGGCAACAAAACAAGACGATCGCATTGAAAAAGAAGGGAAAGACTTTCTAAAAAATGTTTCTTTGGGCTTTAATAGATTGTCTGAAGAAAATAAATGGAAAAAATTATCAGCAATTCAATCAAAAGAAGAAATTACAGCTGAGATTCAATTTGAAATAATTAAGTTATTAAAAAGAAAATGAATGATTTTGGAACAATATTTGGCCAAGACTTAGCCATTAAAATTTTAAAGTCTGCAATTTCTCAAGAACATATTGCTCCTGCTTATTTATTCTCAGGTCCAAAAGGAGTGGGAAGACGGACAACAGCAAAAGTTTTTATACAAGCACTTCTAGATTCAGATCAAAATAGGGAAAGGACTCAAAGAAAAATAGAAAATAATAATCATCCTGACTTATTATGGATTGAACCTTCTTATTTAGTTCAAGGTAAAAGTATTTCTCAATCAGAAGCAAAGTTAGAAAATTTAACTATTAAAGCACCACCCAAAATCCGACTTGGCCAGATAAAAGAAATAATAGAATTCCTAGGGAAGAAACCTCTTCAATCGCAGAAAAGCATAGTAATTATTGAAGATGTTGAACAAATGAATGAATCTGCATCAAATGCATTATTAAAAACCCTTGAGGAGCCAAATCAAGGGCTATTTATTCTTATCACTCAAAGGGCAGAAAAATTATTAACAACTATTCGATCTCGATGTCAAATAGTTCCCTTTAAACGTTTAACTATCAATCAAACAAATACAATAATTCAAAAAATTAAAAATGCTCAAATAGACACGAATTTATCAATTCAAGAGCTCAAAGACCTCTTAATTTTTTCCAATGGATCTCCAGGTCTATATCTTGATAATCTCAAATTTTGGTTAGATATTCCACAGACTTTGAAGGGCAAATTAATAATGAAATCAACTAACAAAATTGACGCATTAAAATTAGCTAAAGAAATAACTGATGAACTAAATATAGAGCAACAGTTATGGCTAATTAATCTTCAACAAAATAATCTTTGGGAAAAAGAAAATGATATAAAATCAATTACAAAACTCGAAGAATTAAGAAAACAACTTTTAAACTATGTACAACCCAGACTCGCATGGGAAGTAATTTTATTAGAGTTAACTGTCTAAATTAAACAGTTACAGGTTCATCTGTGCTTGTATTGAGAGGTTTATCTACTCTTGACTCAATTATAAGAGATTTTATTTCTTCTATTTTATCTCCAGTTGGCAATTCCAAGCAATAACCAGCACCATAAACAGTCTTAATAAACTTTGGCTTGCGAGGATCTGGCTCAAGCTTTGTTCTCAAATGTCTTACATGAACACGTATTGTTTCAATATCATCATCAGGTTCATAACCCCACACTTCTTTAAGAATCAATGACGGTGCAACTGTTTGTCCGTGTCTTTGCATTAAACAATGGAGAAGTTCAAATTCTAAATGTGTCAAGCGCACTGGTGATTCAAACCAAATTGCCTCAAATCTTTCAGGAACAAGTGTAAGAGGTCCATAATTTAGAATTTCTTGCTGATTGCTACTTCCGAGTGGAGCCCTATTTGTTCGTCGTAATAAAGCTTTAATTCTTACTTGTAATTCTTCTAGGTCAAATGGTTTTGTGATGTAGTCGTCTGCACCTGAATTAAAACCAGTAACTTTATCTTTAATACCACCCAAAGCAGTAATCATCAAAATTGGGATACTTGATGTTCTCTCATCTCTTCTAAGACGCTGGCAGAGTGTTAAGCCATCGACTTTAGGTAACATTAAATCAAGAAGAATTAAATCAGGGGCATACTGCAAGGCTAAAGCTTGGCCTTTGATACCATCCTCTGCTTTTTGAACATCAAAACCTGTATGTTCCAGGTGCCCTGCAACCAGATCTCTCATATCCTGATCGTCTTCAATGAGTAAAATGCAAGGCTTCATTAATAATTGCCCATGTTTTGAATAGCACTCGCTATTGCGATTACTGATTATTTTTATGATTCTCTCAAAATTTTGTTTTTATTGCAGAATTCGCAAAATCGACTTCTGGAGGAGTCAATCGCTAAAAACCTATTCTCTCACTGGCTTTCAAAGAAAAAATCGATAAAAACAATAATTACTCTCTTTAGAAAGTCTTCCAATTCGAGGCCTTTACTGTTAAGGAACTCGCAAAACTCATCGAGAAAATAGACAAAAGCAAGTTGATGATCAATGTTTTTTTTACATGATCATCAAAGCTTGGAAAAAAGCATCCTATTGCTTTTTATTCATCAGGCTTATAGAAAACTCCCCGGGCGGGATTCGAACCTGCGACCAATCGGTTAACAGCCGATCGCTCTACCGCTGAGCTACCGAGGATTACAACATTAAGAACTTAACCTTGCCAGCTACCTAACGGCAAGTGATTTTAATTGTTGGAACACTTCTGAGCCAGGTTTCCAATCAGAAATACTTCTATTTTCAAGTATTGCAGCTCCATCACAAAAAAATAATTCCTCTAAGCGATGAGTCACCCATATTGCGGTAATAGGGTTTGAAGAAGAAGCTGTCAATTTTCTGACAACTTTTAAAACTGAATTCTGACTTTCTGGATCTAATAAAGCGGTAGGCTCATCAAGTAAAAGTAAATTGGAATTGCTAACAAGTGCTCCGGCAAGAGCTAATCGTTGCTTTTGGCCGCCACTAAGGGTATGTATTGGTCTATCTAGCATTTCGCCCAGGTCTACTTTTTCCATAGCAGAATGAATAACATCAGACATCTCATTCAAAGCGAATGTTTTAGGAACGCATAGCATTAACTCGCTTTTGCAAGTTGGCATGAGCAATTGATGATCTGGATTTTGAAACATCAAAGATGGCTTCAAAGAACAAAAAATTTTTCCACTTTGTGGAGTAATTACTCTGCTTATAAGGCGAAATAAAGTACTCTTTCCGCTACCATTTTTACCTACCAACATCCATAAACCATTTTTTTTAATTGAAAAAGAGCATTGATCAATAACCCTTGTTCCATTGGCCCAAGAGAAAGAAACTTTATCGAATAGCAAACCATTCAACTCAGTTGATTTCAAAATTTTATCCCCATCTATATATTCTCATCTCTAAAGAGAGAATCCTGGACGTTTGGTGCTTGCACCACTACTAGTTTTTTCATAAATTTGTACGGCTATAATTTCACTAATGAGAACAGTTATTTTTTTATCTTCAACTTTTTCACAACTCAATTCAAGAAATCTTTGATTACCGTTCTGCATGGAATCTATAACCTCGTTGTAAAGCCTCTGAGCATCCTCGTGTTTTTTCCTCTGTACTATCAATGGTAAAGGGCTTAATTTAATAGTTAACTCGATAGAATACACTTTTAAAAAGCTGAAAACCTCCTAAGTCTTACAAAAAAAAAGAAGAATAGTATAGGATTATGTTAAAAAATAATATTTTAAAAATATTTAAATGAAAAATATTTACTTTAATCATTACAGGAGTATAGAGACCAATCTCTGCTTTCTCTAATAACAAAGCAATTAGATTGTTCTTCATCATTAAAACTTTTAACTTGTCTTTTTGCATACCAATTTAAACTCGGACGCTCAAAGCTATTTCTAATATAAATTTCATTATTAGGAAGAATAGATATAAATTCAGCCAAAGGCCTTACATCCCAATTCTCATTTATTTCCCATAACCAAAAGTTAGAAGTCATAAGGAAAAATAGACCTGTTAAGCTTCCTGAAACTATTCCAAAAAACCCAATCTTTCGAAAGTTAATAATTGAATCAGACAAAAGATAGCCTCCTAGAAACCAACCAATTCCAATAGAAAATATTATTTTGGAATAAGGTACTGCCCAGTAAAAAAGATCAAACGAAACTAATAAAGAAAAAATAAGCAAACAAAATCCTAAAAAAGATATTAAATATGGTATTTTTTCTAAGATTTTTCTGACTAATTCATAATCATTCTCATTCCTTTGAATTAAAGATGACAAAGGAGGACCACATAATAAAGAGAAAGGCAACCATAATGGCAAGCTATACCATGGCAACTGCATTTTTAAAGGTAGAATACTTCCCGCGATTATTATCTGGGTACTTAATGCCCAGGCTCCCCAACGAGTATTAAAACTAAAGCATGCCAATATCAAACCTACTGGCCATAAAAAAATCCAAGGCCAACCGCCTTCCAAAATTTCAATTATTGGTACCAACACGCCTAGTTCACTTCCAGAGCCACGCTCTAACAACACTCGCCCTGCACCATCTCCCCACCATAACCAAAAAGCTCCTGATCCATAAGAGAAAACATTCCAGAAATGCCATGAGAATCCTGGAAGCAGTCCATAAAAGAACCAATCCCATGAAAGATTTTTTAAATTATTTTTTAATTTGTTTTCCCAAATCAAAGGCAATAAACCAGCTAAAAGAGCAGGAATCATGACAGGGGCTTTAAGCAATAGCAAAAAACTGCAAGCAAATCCAGCTGCAAGAAAATTAAATTTATTTGATTTTTTTACTTTTATAGAGGTCAAGCAAAACCATAAAAATGCAATCGCACTTAGCTGTGTCCCATCCAACATTGCCATTCGTCCATGTCTCATAATAGGTAATAAAGTCAAAAGAACACTGGAAGTGGCAATACTGGCTATTCGATCTTTAGGTCGTAAATTCCATTGAATTAAACCACCCAATGGAACAACAAAACTAGAAAAAAGAGCTGGAAAAAATCTTATGGAGAACTCTGAAGGTAATAAATTCAACTCAGTTTGAAAGCTTTTATTTACTCCAATAGCGAAAGATATTATCCAATGTAATCCTGGGGGTTTATTCAAATAGGGTTTATCCCAGATAGCAGGAAGCAATCTATCCAGTCCACTTTTTTGATTCAATTCAAAGGCAACACGAGCTACTGTTGCTTCATCAAAATCTCTTAAAGGTAAATCCCCAAGAGAAACGAATAAAATGCAACAAGCGATCGTCCACAAAAGAAATAACCACCAAATTGGAGGTTTATAGTTGTGGGTAATGCTCTCAGTCAATAACAAAAAATATTCCATCTCTTTATATCTCTAAAATGTCAATAAAGCTTTTATAAAAAAAATATTCACGCATTATTAAAACAGGATGTATTTATCAAATAACTTTTTGCTACAAAAACTGATTTAAGTTTATTTCAAAAAAGATCTATGCCAATTGCTAATGACATAACTTCTCTAGTTGGCCAAACCCCCCTAGTTAAGCTAAACCGATTACCTAATGAATTTAATTGTAAGGCTGAAATCGTAGCCAAGTTAGAAAGTTTCAATCCAACTGCATCAGTCAAAGATCGAATAGCTGGCGCAATGGTTAAATCAGCTGAAAACAAAGGAACTATTAAACCTGGTCAAACAGTTCTTATTGAACCAACTAGCGGTAATACAGGTATTGCATTGGCTATGGTCGCCGCCGCAAAAGGTTACCGACTTATACTGACAATGCCTGACACAATGAGCATGGAAAGACGCTCCATGCTCAGAGCATTTGGGGCAGAGCTTCAACTAACTCCTGGGAAAGAAGGAATTCAAGGTGCCATTCAGCTAGCCAGAGAATTAGTAGCATCAATTCCAAACGCATATTTGCTTCAGCAATTCGACAACTTATCCAACCCAGAAATTCATGAAAAAACTACCGCTGAAGAAATTTGGGAAGATTGCGAAGGCAAACTTGATGCATTAATTGCTGGAGTAGGAACAGGAGGAACAATCACAGGTTGTGCAAGATTTTTAAAACAAAAAAATTCAAAAATCAAGGTTTTTGCGGTCGAACCATCATCAAGCCCTGTTCTCTCAGGAGGGAATCCTGGATCTCATGCAATACAAGGCATCGGTGCTGGCTTCATCCCTAATGTATTAGACATGAATCAAATTGATGAAGTCATCAGAATCAATGATAATGAAGCAATGGACATAGGGAGAAGACTTGCCAAAGAGGAAGGATTGCTTAGTGGTGTCAGCAGTGGTGCTGCAGTAGCCGCTGCTTTAAAAGTAGGAAATCAACCTGAGTTTGAGAATAAGCGTTTGGTTGTGATCCTTCCTAGTTTTGGTGAAAGATATCTCTCTACAACTATGTTTACTTCTATCCCTGCAAACCCAGCAAAAGGGAATGAGTACCTCTAAAAAAGAAAAAGTTATACATCAATGAGCAAAGACCCTTATCAAATATTGAAAATTCATCCCAGCGCAAAACTAGAAGAAATTAAACAAGCTTATAGAAAGCTTGTCAAAATACATCACCCAGACAAGGGAGGAGATTCAGCAATAATGATCGAAGTAAACTCAGCATGGGAGATATTAAAGAAAAAACATAAAGATCTTAATTTAGATAAAGTTAATAATTCAAAAGTTTACAACCATAATGAATATAAAAGAGAAACTAATAATTACTCTAAATCTGAAGATCTAAAAAATTGGTTTCACAATGTATATCTCCCTATTGATAAATTATTAGGACAAATAATTAATCCTTTAGGTTCAAATATCAAAGATTTATCAGCTGATCCTTATGATCAAATATTAATGGATAATTTCTGTCTCTATCTTGATAAAAGTAAAAATAAAATAACAAAAATTAAAAAAATTTATACATCTTATGCAAGTCCATCAATCATAAGGGATTTCAGCTTAGATCTCTATCATTGCTTATCACATGTTGAGGATGGTATTAATGAATTAGAACGCTATACAATGGGATATGTAGACAATTATCTCCATGATGGCAAGGCAATGATTGCTCTTGCTAAGAAAAAAAGAAAATTTTTACAAAGCAATAAAAAAGAATGGCTTATCTTATAACTTCAATCTTTATTGATATGAAACTAAATGATCAGAACTGATCCAAACATCAGGAACTGGTCTTCTCCATCTAACTTGACAATAATCACCTTTAATCAATAATACTTCCCCAGGACCTTGGAAAATATATTCAGGTAAATTAGTATCGCTTGCTTTAGATTCCAAGCTATTAGAATATTGTTCACGATCAACTTTTACAAGAGCTCCTTTTTTGAATTTCTTTTGTATCTTTGGAGGTGATTGTGAATCCTCTACTTTTCCGGTTTGTTCAGACATTTTAAATAATTAATAAAAAGACTAATGACTTCATTCAAATATTCAAATGAAGAATAGCAGTTAAAACAAAATGGTAAAAATCATGTCATTAATTAATTGCAAATTCCATAACGCAAATATTCTTGATAGATCAACACCATAACTTAATCAAAATCCCTCTAAGCTGATCAAATCTAATTAGAGAAATCATGAAATTACTACTTACTGGATGCACTGGTTTTATAGGAAGAGAATTAATTCCTTTGCTAATCAAAGAAGGGCACAGCCTCACAGTCATTTCGAGACAATCCAAAGGAAAATTAAAAGCCATGGCTAATGGCCAAGATATCCGTTTCATACAATTGAATCCAGCTGACCCTTCCTCTTGGGATAAAGAAGAAATTAAAAACTCTCTTAAAAGTTGCGAAGGGGTTATCAATCTCGCTGGCGAACCCATTGCTGAAAAAAGATGGACGACCGAACACTGTAAAGAAATTACAAATAGTCGCATAGAGACAACAAAGAATCTGATTGAAAACCTAAGGAATCTAAGAAAACCCCCCAAAGTTCTAATTAATGCATCGGCAATTGGTTTTTATGGCTCACATCCTCAAACTGAATTCACTGAAGAAAATATTCAGGGTGATGATTTCCTAGCAAATCTTTGTAAAGAATGGGAATCTATTGCAAAAAACAAACCAAGAGCGACTCGCCTTTTAATTGTAAGAATTGGCATTGTATTAGCTAAAGACGGCGGAGCACTTGGGAAAATGCTTCCTATTTTTAGAGCTGGTCTTGGAGGTCCCATAGGAGATGGAAAACAATGGATGAGCTGGATACACAGAACAGATCTTTGTAAGCTTATTAACGAAAGTGTGAAAAATTCAGCCTGGTCTGGTGTCGTCAATGGAGTTGCACCAAATCCTGTACGAATGAATGAGTTCTCTAATTCACTTGGTCAAGTACTTGGTAGACCAAGTCTTATTGCAGTTCCTGGGCCAATATTGAAGTTGATTTTAGGAGATGGAGCTCGTGTAGTATTAGAGGGACAAAATGTACAGCCTCAAAGATTAAAAAAACTAAAATTCAAATTCAGTTTCCCAAAAATTAATGACGCTTTTATAGCAATATTAACTTAAAATTTTTAATCGAATCTAATAAGAAATCAAAGGTCTAACCAATTTTTTATTTTAAGTAATGTTTTCCAATTAGGTTTCCGTGAAAGACCATCTTCAAATGATTCTTTTAATTCTTTTTCTAATTCAGGAAGAACAAACATAGCTCTTTTAACATAATCAATATGGTCTCTAACTCCTTTAGAATTCGTCTCTAACAATGCAAGACTCAAATTTATCCTTGACTGTGGATCTTGACCGTTAAGTTTCACTGCATGTCGAGCAGAGCGCAAGGCTTCCTGAGGCGAATCACATAACAATTGCAACCAAGATAAGCATGTCCATGCAGCAGCATTGTTTGGAGTGGTAGAAGCTATTTTCTGAAAATCTTCAATCAATTCATCTGCTGGTGAACCAGCTTTATAGCGATTTAGTGCCTCTTCAAAAAGACTTTCCTCGGATTGATCCATTGTTAATTTAAAAATTCCTTAAGTTAAAGTTAAACGGCAAATGAACTTCCACAGCCACAAGTTTGTGATGCATTTGGATTAGTAAAATTAAAACCCCCACCAATTAAATCTGTACTAAAATCTAACTGCATCCCATATATATATAAAAGACTCTTTGGATCACAAATCACTTTAAACGAACTGTTACCTACTGAATATTCATAAACTTCATCATCTTTTTGAATTTCATCAGCAGACACAAAGTCCATTGTGTAACTCATACCGCTGCATCCTCCCGAACGTACTCCTACTCTCAATAATTTCCCTGAGCCTTGTTCCTTGCAAAGTCTAGACAACTGATCCAATGCGGGAGTGGTAATAAGTACTCCCTTGCCACCTTGAGCTTTATGAGTTTTGGGCGGCGCGTTTGATTCACTCATTGTTGTTTTCTGAACTTTAATAACACTCTATTAATTATATTCGATTTTAAAAGTACCAAAAAAGAGTTTTTATTCATAGAGTTAGTGTATTCATCAAATTAAACGAGTGAAAATCGCAATAATAGGTGCAGGTTTAGCAGGATTGACTGCTGCAGTTGACCTTGTTGATGAAGGGCATGAGGTCGATTTATATGAAGCAAAACCATTTATGGGAGGCAAAGTTGGAAGCTGGGAAGATTCTGATGGCAATCATATAGAGATGGGTTTGCATGTCTTTTTTTTCAACTATGCCAATCTATTTGCATTAATGAGAAAAGTAGGAGCATTTGAAAATCTTTTGCCAAAAGACCACACTCACCTTTTTGTTAACAAGGGTGGTGATATTAAATCACTTGATTTTCGATTTTTTGCAGGAGCTCCTTTTAATGGCTTAAAAGCCTTCTTCACCACACCTCAATTAAATTGGATTGACAAACTAAGGAATGCTCTTGCTCTTGGAACAAGTCCGATAGTAAGAGGGCTTATTGACTACGAGGGTGCGATGAAAACAATACGATCTCTTGATTCTATAAGCTTTCAAAAATGGTTTCTTAACCATGGAGGAAGCCTAAATAGTATCGAAAGGATGTGGAATCCTATTGCATATGCTCTGGGATTCATTGATTGCGAAGCCATTTCTGCAAGATGCATGCTTACTATCTTTATGATGTTCGCTTCGAAAACAGAGGCATCTAAGCTCAACCTATTGAAGGGCTCACCCCACAAATGGCTAACCAAGCCAATACTCGATTACATTGAACTAAGAGGCGGAAGACTTCACTTAGAGAATATTGTTAAAGAAATTCATTCAGAGGATTCTGACCAACCATCTATAACTGGATTAACCCTTCAAACTCCTGAGGGTGAAAAAAAAATTCAAGCAGACAAGTATCTAGCTGCTTGTGATGTCTCTGGCATCAAAAGAATAATACCTAGATCATGGAGACGTTTTAAAGAATTTGACTCACTTTTCAAACTTGATGCTGTTCCAGTTGCAACTGTACAACTTAGATACGACGGCTGGGTAACAGAGATCAACAGTCAAAAAGCTCAAACAAACCTCAAAAGTCCATCTGGTTTAGATAACTTGTTATACACAGCCGATGCTGATTTTAGTTGTTTTGCAGATTTAGCTTTATCAAGCCCAGAAGACTATAAAAAAGATGGTCAGGGCTCTCTACTTCAATGTGTTCTAACCCCTGGAGATCCTTGGATTACAAAGTCCTCAGATGAAATCGTAAAGCATACTGATTTACAGGTTAGGACACTTTTTCCCTCTTCAAGAGGTCTAAAGCTTTTATGGAGCAATGTCGTCAAGGTTTCTCATTCTCTCTACAGGGAGGCTCCTGGCATGGAGCCATACAGACCAGATCAAAAAACTTCTTTTAATAATTTCTTCTTAGCAGGCAGTTACACAAAACAAGACTACATTGACTCTATGGAGGGAGCAACAATGAGCGGACATCTTGCTGCTTCAGCAATGCTCTCTAAGTCTGTTTCACTAGCAAAAAATTCTTCGGTTGCTTAAGTAATGGGAAAGTGGCTTGATCACACCGTAATCAGTGAAATCCATGCTCCAGTTGCACTTGTCTGGAAGTTTTGGAGTGATTTAGACTCAATGCCTTTATGGATGACGTGGATTGAGTCAGTTAAGACAGTCGATGAAAAGACCTCAACACTTCCCGATCTAACGGAGTGGACACTAGCCGCTAATGGCTTTCGTTTTAAATGGAAAGCTCAAATAACAGAAAGAGTAGAAGCAGAGAAATTAGAATGGAAATCAGTTGGTGGTTTGGCTACTAAGGGTTCAGTACGTTTTTATAGTGAAGATAGCTTTAAAACTGTGGTGAAATTAAAAATATCCTATGAATTACCCCAAGTTTTAGCAAATTTAATGAAAGCAAATATGCTTGGAGGAATGGTTACAAAAGAATTACAAAAAAATCTTGACGGGTTTAAAGAACTCGTCGAAAAATCAGCATAAGTTTAATTAAAGTTTAGTTCTAAACAAGCTTTTAATAATCCTTCTAGATCATGAGGGGAAGCCTCTTTATCAGGTTTTCTAATAAGGTTTATGCAGCTAATAGTTGTTTGAGGTCCAATGGAAACAAGTTTAATCTTTTCAATTAATTTCAACCAATTTTCACCAAAATATTTTTTAAATAAGCTGACAGTATTTATTACTGTTTTACCACTAGTAAAAGCAATAATATCTATGTCCCCTTTATTCAAAGCATCTATAGTATTTTGAGGTATATCTTTAGGACAAGAAGATTCATAAGCCGCTACTTCCATAACCTCTGCTCCTTTTAATTTGAAAGAGTCAGATAATATCGATCTGCCTCCAGTTTGTACTCTAGGAATAAAGAATTTTAAACCTTTTGGATTCTGAGGGAAATATTCAACCAAGCTATCTGCAACAAAGCTAGGAGGAACAAAACTAATCTTTGCATCCATAACTGATAACAAAGAAGCTGTTTTTCTTCCGACAGCGGCAATTTGAATAGTCTTAGAAATTTTCGACAAAGATAAGCCTATTTCTTTCATTCTATCTTCAACATTTCTAACACCATTAGCGCTAGAAAAGATGATCCAGTCAAAGGTAGTAATTTCCTTTAAGGCATCATCTAAAGGAGCCCAGTCATCTGGAGGTCCAATCACTAATGAAGGAAGATCAAACACCTCAGCTCCATTTTTTTGAAAGATTTCACGAGCCTCTGAGATCTGATCTAGGGCACGAGTAATAATTATCTTCTTTTCGGTTAAATCCATTTCTGCAAGCTTCTTTCTAGGAAGTCTAAAGAATAACTATGCATTTATTTAAACAATAATACGGGTTTTCTTGAATACTAAATTCTCGATTAAGCAATTTTCAATCAGTAAATTCTTTACTTGATCTTTTATCAATTTCCTTTTGAACTATTTTTAATTGCAAAATACGAGCTAAAATTTGATTTTGTGCTTCTTCTATTTGACTAGGACTATAAGCTAAAGGGATAGTATCATTAATAGTTTTCTTGATTTTATCATACAAGTATGGACATCCATATATAATAATTCCTGATAATCTTTCCTCAATTTCTAAAATTTTTATAGCATCTATCCAATGATCATTCTGATAATCTAATCCGATAAATGGTTTCCCTCTTACAAAAAGCTGAACAAGAATTTTACTATTACCAAATAGCTCCAATTTTAAAAATTTTTTATTAGTTTTTTGCCATGGACTGATACCAAGTGGATGTATAATTAAATTTTTAAAACCTACTGCCTTAGGTAAATCTAATGCAGGAAAAAATTTATTAGATATTTGATCAAAATTATCAATTTGCACAAGATTAATATCATTAACTTCAGCTTTTATACTACTTTCTTCTCTGACAAAAATTGAATTTTTTATTATAGAGTTACTAAATCTAGAAGCATCCAATGAAAATTTATTCTTAATATCATCATTCCTCAATTCTTCTTTTTCTAAATCATTTTCATTAATTATTAAATCAAGTTGTTTTTTTCTTCTTTCTCTAGATATAAGTAACCTTTCTAAAGAAATTTTTTCTGTATAAAAAGCATCAGTAAGAGAATCAATTGCCTCATCGATATCTTTTGGCATCATAATCAAATCAATTCCTGCTTCAAATGCCATTACTGCAGCCATACCACTACTATATTTCTTAGATATTGCATTCATAACTAACGCATCGCTGACAACTAAACCATCGTACTTTAATTTGATACGTAACAAATCAGTCACTACTCTTTTTGAAAGTGTTGCAGGATAAATAGGATCAATCTTCGACAAAAGTAAATGTCCGATCATGATACTATTTACGCCTTGATTGATTAAAGATTTAAATGGAATCAACTCAAATTTATCTAATTTAAATAAGTCATTCTGTATTTCAGGTAAATCCAAGTGAGAGTCAACTTCGGAATTTCCATGCCCAGGAAAATGTTTCGCACAAGTCAACATTTTTGATCTAGAAACACCCCTCAGAAAAGCACAAGTTAAACTTTTTACTGTTTCAGGTTCTTCTCCCCAAGCTCTTAGATTTATAACAGGGTTATTTGAATTATTATTGATATCACAGACTGGAGCTAATAACCAATTTAAACCAATATATTTTGCTTCTTTACCCGTAAAATAACCGATTTTCTCAGCAATAGAAATTGCTAAATTCTTATCTTTTTTATAAATCTGAGAGATGCCCATTGGAGGAATAAACTTTGTTCCTCCATAAAATCTTTGACCAACACCTTCCTCAATGTCAGCACACAAGAGAAGAGGTTTACCAGACCATTTTTTTAAGACATTGCAACGAATTTCTAATTCTTTTACAGTTCCTCCTAAAAAAATAACTCCTCCAACACCTTCTTCTAAAAGTCTCTTAAGATTTGAATTAGATTCTTCTAAGTTAGGATATAAACGTTGGGAATCAAGATTAAATCCACTTGCTCTTACTATAAATAATTCAGCAACTTTTCTTCTAAGATCAGACTTATTCATTAAAAGACATTAATCAATCTATGAGTCTTGATTACTTGTATCTTTACTTTTACGTTCAAGTTCTAATGAATTTAGAAGATCTAAAACTGAAGGACCTTTGGTCATGCCTTTATCAATTTTAAACACAAGCTCAGGAGATCGTCTCATTTGAAGCCTTCGGGCAAGCTCAGCACGAATAAATCCTTTTGCTTCCTCTAAAGCAAATAGCACTTCGTTTTTCTTTTGCTCTTCACCAAAAAGGCTTATGAAAATCTTCGCATGCTGTAAATCACCAGAGACTTCAACAGTAGTAATAGTAATCATGGCTTGATGAATTCTTTCATCTCTAATCCCATTAACTAAAAGCTCACTAATTTCTCTTTTCAGTAAAGAGGATAATTTTTCAACCCTTCTAGAATTAGCCATAACTATGTGATTGGGGAAGGAAAAGCCATAGCCTTTAATAAAAAAATTATTGTCATAAATCCACTTAATAATGCTCCAACAAGAGAAATGGCGGTAATTGGATTCCTACCTCGTTTAATTAAAGGTGAAATTGCAGCAGTAAAGACCCCCAAAACTATCGTGATGAGATATTTGGGATATCTAGAAACATTGGAAAAAAACTCACCCATTTTCAACCCCAAAAGACGTAATTAATAGCTACTCTGCCAACCATTAGAAGGAACATAAAATGTTGGAACTCCATCAATTTAGGCACTCACCTTATTGTTTGAAAGTAAGAATGGCATTAGCTGCAAAAAAGCTTGAATATACAACCGTAGAGATAACTCCAGCCATTGGGCAAATAGATATCTTTCAAAAAACAGGTCAAAGGAAATTACCTGTACTTTTTGATAATGAAATAACGATCCATAATTCAAGTTCAATAATACGACACTTAGAGAAAATTCAAATAGATCCAAAATTAATTCCAGATAATCCAAAGGAGCGTTCTCAGGCTCAAATCATTGAGAATTGGGCAGATACAACTTTGTCAAAATCGATAAAAATTGTCTTTTTGGAAGAAATCATGAAAAGCCCAGCCATGATTTCCTCTTTACTACCAAATGAGATCTCAGATTCTATTCAAAAGTTTATTGTGAATATGCCTCTAAAAATTGGTAGTCAAATTTCTGGATTAATAAACCAGAAAGAAAAAGAATCTCTCAAATTAAATCTAGATTATCTGACAAATTTAGTTGAAAAAGAAAACTTTCTTGTTGGGAAAGAACTTTCTATTGCAGATCTTTCAGTAGCATCTCATTTATCATTGCTGAGTTTTCCCAAATCATCTGGGGAAGCTCTTCAAGGAAAAGGATGTTCAATATTCATAAATGATCCCAGTCTTAAGAATCTTTTCGAATGGAGAGACTCAATTGAAGATAAATTAATAAAAACTAATCAAAAGGAGTCTTACTAAGTATTAATTTAGACCGCTCTGTTTTTATTGGTGAAGAAATCAAAGCCTGACCTGGTTGATTGTAAATAGCCTGAAATTGTTCTCCACAAATATTAAAACTACTTAATTCAGACACTGTATTTGCATCAGATCCACATTTTCTAAATTCAGTTAGTGTTTCTACTTGGCTAACTCTACTAAATTCTGGTGTATGAAATATTTGTAAAATCAATTCATCGGTAATAAAAATATCATTTTTTATTTTTTCAGAAAGTCTGCCAATAATCTTTGTCTCTAAATACCTATCTTCAGTTAATTTAGCAAATTGCCTATTAGGAGATTTAGGATCAGTCTTTACTAACAAGAAACCAACATTTTTTGAGTTCAAAGCAAAAGACTGGGTATTATATTCACGATCTGCAACTAATTTTCCAGAAGAGTTACGTATGAATTTGGCTGAATGAATAATAGATTTTTCATTTTTATCACCTTCTATTTTGCTCTTAACATCCCATATGCCCTCAAACCAATCAGGATAAATTAAATCATCTTTCAAACTTGGACGTTTTAAGAAAGAAGGAGCACGCCATGAAGGCCAGATTGATTTACGATCCAAAAGCTCTGAAGCTTGAATAATATTTAAGTCAGGAATATTTTCAGCAAAAATAGGTTGAACACAAGTAAAGATAATTACAATAGAAGCAAAAAAAGAAAAAGATTTCTGTCTCATGTCTAATCCACTAATAAGAGAAATGGATAATTATGTTGTTTTGGTTCCTGGAGAAAGTGAAAAATTCTTGGATAAAGAGCAGACACTTCTATGGCTTCAATCTTGGCTAAATAAATTTGATTCATTACCATTAGATCTTGCATGTAAATCTTCAATAGCCGAAGCTGCTCAACATTTACTTGATACAGCGTGCGACCTAGAAATCAAAGCTGGTTTTAAAGTTCAGTGGTATGCCGTTCGGCTTGAGTCTCCGGATTGATTAGGATACTTGGCAACTGTTCCGCAATCATAGATGCAACTTGGTATGGCGATTGCTCTTCAACTTCTATCCTCAAATCTGATTCTAAATACATTGGTTTTCTACTTTCATATATCTGGCTAAAGGTTTGAGATAAATTATCATCATTAAGTAAAGGTCGTTTCTTATCATCACTTTTTATTCTTTTAATTGAACGGTTTAGGTCCAGATCTAACCAAATCACTATTCCTTGATGAAGAATACCCCAGTTTTCTGGAACTGTTACTAAACCCCCACCCGTAGCAATTACAAGTGAATGATGTTGACTAATTTCTTTTAAAACTTGTGTCTCAAGACCTCTAAATACCATTTCTCCATCTTTTTCAAAAATGTCTGCAATAGATTGTTTTGATGCTTTTTCTATTACATCATCAGTATCAACAAAAGCATAATTGATCATTTTAGCAAGATCAGGGCCAGTCTGACTCTTGCCAGAAGCCATCATCCCTATCAAGAAAATATTTCGACCACCTAACTTTTCTTTAAGAGTTTTCTGGGTTGATTGATCAGCCATAAAGACAGAAGTAACGAAAAGTTATTAAGATATGGATCGATGTGAAAAAACTATGGAAGAAATCACATCTCAGTGCTCTCATGGAGAAGGGCGAAGTTGCTTAATCACAAGGCGCGCTTGCTTCAGCGCAAGTCACCTTTATAAGCTTCCTGAATTATCTGATGATGATAATTCAGCTCTTTTTGGGCCATGCTCAATAGCACCTGGCCACGGTCATAATTACGAACTAATCGTAACCATGGAAGGAGAGCTTAATCAATATGGCATGGTCCTAAACCTGTCAAACGTAAAACAGGCGATCAAAAACGAAATCACAAGTCAACTTGACTTTCGCTTTTTAAATGACACATGGCCAGAATTTGATCTTTCTAAATCTGACGGTTGCCTTCCTACAACTGAAAGTTTAGTTCGTGTGATTTGGAAACGCCTCAAATCATTCTTACCTCTAAAATCTCTACGACTTTACGAAAACCCAAAACTTTGGGCTGACTATCAAGGAAACCCTATGGAAGCTTATTTAACAGTTCAAACTCACTTCTCAGCTGCTCATCGTCTAGCTAGAGAAGATCTACCTCAAAACGAAAACGAAAAAATATTTGGTAAATGTGCTCGACCAAATGGTCATGGTCATAATTATATAGTCGACATAACTGTCAAAGGAAAGATTAATCCTAGGACAGGAATGATATGTGATTTATCTGCATTAAATAGCTTAATTAATGATTTAGTTGTAGAGCCTTTCGATCATACTTTTTTAAATAAAGATATTCCTTACTTTGCTGATTGTGTCCCTACAGCTGAAAATATTGCATTACATATTTCAGATAAATTAACTAATCCAATTAACGCGATTGGTGCAAATTTATACAAAATAAAACTACAAGAAAGTCCAAACAATGCCGCTGAAGTTTATGCAAAAGTACCAGAATCTAAGAGCGACACTAAAGAATCAAAAGATCAGGTTGGTTTACTTAGATAATTGAAAAATCAATGGGTTAAATTAGTTTTAGCTTCTAGCATTGATGGACGTCTCGCATATCCAGAGGGAGGAAAAACACAATTAGGTCAGTCTGGTGATCGTTTAGTTTTAGAAGAATCACTTGCTTGGTCAGATGGAATTTTAATGGGAGGGCAAACTCTTAGAGATCATCAATCAATCTGTATTATCAAGAATAAAAGCTTATTAAAACAAAGAATTTTAGAGGGAAAAGATGAACAGCCAATTGCTCTCTTAGCAAGCAATCAAAATAATTTTCCAGTCAATTGGCTTTTTTTTAAACAACCTATTCAAAGATGGTTACTCCAAAACCAAGGCACAAAAAATGAACTTACACTACCAAATGGATTCGATAAAAAAATAAATTTAAAGATTACATGGCGCGAGTCTCTTGATGATTTACATCGCAAGGGTATTGAAAAAATTGTATTACTAGGAGGTGCAAATCTGATTTCAGACTTTCTTCTAGAAGATATAATCGATGAATTACAAATAACTATCACACCGCATCTTCTAGGAGGAGATTACTGCTGGGTTTCATCTCAATTAAGAAACTTAAATACAATTATGAATAAAAAAAATAATTGGATTCTAAAAGAAAGTAAAAAACTTGGAAATAATGAATTACTCATAAGATATTTTAGAAATAATTTTTCCTAAATATATATTTATTTCAAAAATGAAAAATATAAAAATCAAATGGCATCAATCAATCCAAGAAATTCCTAAAATTATTTGGAATGATTTCCAAGGAAAAAATTCAACTCCTTTTTATAAGTGGGATTGGTTAAATGCATTAGAAATGTCAGGAAGTGTCAGTACAAAATATGGTTGGCAACCATTATTCCTTTCTGCTTGGTGTGAAAATAATTTAATTGCATGTGCACCTCTCTATCTTAAATCTCATAGTTATGGAGAATTTATTTTTGATAATGCGTTTGCCCAACTAGCTCAAGATATGGGACTTCAATATTATCCAAAACTAATAGGGATGAGTCCATTAAGTCCTATAGAGGGTTATCGTTTTCTTTTTGCAGAAGAAGTTAATGATAAAGAGCTCACAAAAATATTAATCTCTGCAATTGATAGTTTTGCTAAGCAAAACGGTATTCTCAGTTGTAATTTTTTATATGTAGATACTAAATGGATGAAAGTAGCTGAATCTCTTAATTGCGCTAAATGGATAAACCAACAAAGTTTATTGACATTAAATGAAGAGAACAATTTTTCTGATTTTCAAGAAAAATTTAATTCCAATCAACGTAGAAATATAAAAAGAGAAAGAAAGAGTATCAAAAAATGTGGTGTAAAAGTTCAACCTATTAGTGGATCTGAAATAAATATAATGCATTTAAAAAAAATGCATTACTATTATGAGCTTCATTGTTCTAGATGGGGAATATGGGGAAGTAAATATCTCACTGAATCATTTTTCACTGAACTTGCATCAAAAGAACTTAGAGAAAATATTGTTTTATTTGAAGCAAAAGAAGAAGGAATAGATAAAACTATTGGAATGTCATTATGTGTAAAAAACAAAAATATGCTTTGGGGAAGATATTGGGGTTCAGAAAAAAATATAGACAATTTACATTTTGAAGCTTGTTATTACTCACCAATCGAATGGGCAATAACTAATAAAATCAAATATTTTGATCCTGGAGCAGGCGGTAGTCACAAAAAACGAAGAGGTTTTGTTGCCAAACCAAATGCAAGTCTTCATAGATGGTACAACTTGCCTATGGACTCTTTAATTCGAGAATGGTTACCTAAAGCTAATAAGTTAATGCTCGATCAGATAAACGCTACAAATAATGAAGTACCTTTTAAGTTTAAAGAGCCAAAACTATCAAATACATAGTAACTTCAGAAAATTAAAGAACAAATCTAAATGTCAGACAACAATTTGGTAGATCCTCCTAAAAAAAAGGAATCAGTTTCCACCGATAAAAATGAGACAAATTCTAATGAAGAAAAACCGTTTTTTGCTCAAGGAATTTTTAGCTACAAAGATAAAGGGACCCAAGGAGTTATTACTCTATTTGGCTATGAGCTAACCGCGCCAGCAGGTCTAAAAAATCCAGGTATAGTTTATTTATCTTTTATTTTTGTCAATTTACTTATATTTTTAATCTTAAAAAGCTTTATATCTGGATAAATATTTAACAAGAAAAGTCTATGAATTTAATGAAGTCATAATAAAAACCTGTATATTTCCTTTTTCATTTGTAAATTAAAGAAATGAAAAATCTAGATCTTAAAGAAGAATTGAATCAATCAATAAGGCTTTTAGACGAAAAATTATCCAAGCGTCAAATTGACCTTGATCCAAAAGGTTATTTCTTAATTAAAATCGACCCTTTAACGAATGAATTAATACTTGAACATTTTTTAAATAATATTGATCAAAAAGGTCGCGCAATTGATCCAGAATCAGGAGAACCAATTGGTTGCAACTCAAAAAGAGCAAACCAACCAACAAATATTTTTAGAGGTAAAAGTGCCAAGGAATTAGGTATTAAGATCTCCGAAGGTAATGCTCCATTTCCTATTAGTAGATTAGATCATGCCATTTACATTGGTCGTGAATTGCAGCGAGCCGAGGAATGCCTGAGAAACGGTAAACAATACATACAAGATTAAAAATTACTAAATTCAAAGGAAAAGCGCTGGATGTTCTATTATTAATTTAGAAATTTAAAATCAAATGGGAATTCTTTTTTACCTAGTTTTTGTTGGAGCTGGACTTTCTGCAGCATTCTTGATTCAAAAAGCTCTTAAGGCTATTAAATTAATATGAAAATAAATACTAAAAATATTACTACATTAGTTAAACATCAAGAACCTTGAAATCGGAAAAAATTCTTCTGACTTGAAATGAAATTTTGATTATAATAAGAATAATTCGTTTAACTATCTACAACAAACTGCATGGGAGCTTTAAGGCTTAAAAGTCGTCGTCGCCAAGATCTAGGTTCTAAGTGGGCGAGAGTGACAGTATCTATATTATCAACAGTTGGTGTTATTGATACTGGATCAATAACATTAAATAAATGGGGATGGATAGGGAACCTGAATTGCCCGGGTGGAATAGAAGGATGCAATAAAGTTTTAAATAGCCCTTGGGGGACTTTCTTACAAACAAATAATTTTTCTATTCCATTATCCTTAATAGGTTTAATAAGTTATTTATTAATATTATTAATGGCTATCTTTCCATTAATACCTATTCTCAAAAACCAAAAAAATAATATATTAAAACTTACATGGTGGGGAATATTTTATATATCAATATCGACTTTTATCTTTAGCTTAATTTTAATATCTATAATGATATTTACAATTAAAGCATTCTGTTTCTTCTGTCTTCTTTCTTGTGTTATATCACTTTCACTTCTATTATTAAATATCTTTGGAGGAAGTTGGGAAGATTATGGTGAATTATTTTTCAGAGGGTTCCTTATGTCAGTAGCAGTTCTCATCGCAGGACTAATATGGTCTTCATCGGTAGACCCATCTGCGAAGGAAATATCAAATAAAATTGAAGGTATGCCTCCTGCTGTAATGGCTGTAAGTTCAACTGAAAAAATTAAATTCGCTGAACATCTAACAAAAGAAGGAGCTGTAATGTACAACGCTTATTGGTGTCCACACTGTCATGATCAAAAAGAAATGTTTGGGAGAGAAGCTTCAGAAAAATTAAATTTAGTTGAATGTGCAAGTGATGGATTTAATAACAAAAGAGAACTTTGCGAAGCGAAAGGTATAACAGGTTTCCCTTCTTGGGAAATAAATGGCTCAATTGATTCAGGAGTGAAAAGCCTAGAAGAATTGGCTAAAATTACTAACTACAAAGGCTCTAAAGATTTTTAGAAAAATTATCTTTAATCAATAATGGGTCTTGTATGAATATCTTTACCTTTTACTTGGCGTGTATGACATTGCCAAAAAGGTATTGAAGTAGGGAAGTCAGCTCTAAAGTGCCCTCCTCTACTCTCTTTACGAAACAAGCAAGCCTCCAACATTAGCGAACTCGACATTTGTCGATTACTCAAATCAAGCAGCAAATTAAGATCCCTTCTAGGAATTTCATCAAATACATTAATTTCATGTTTTGGCTGAGAAAATACCAAATTTAATAAGGGCTCGTTTAAAAGATTTTCATAATCTCGTTTAACTTTTGCAAGTGCAGAACTCATTCCTTTTTGCGATCGATCAACTCCAGCTTCACGCCAGCATAATTGTCTAAGTTTTTCGATTTCTTTGATTAAATACTTTGTTCCTTGTTCTTTAGAAAAGCGAAGATTGACCTTATTAAAACTTGAATTATCTCTTGATATTTCTTCGTTTTTGAAATCATTTAATTCAATATTTCGCATTTGATTAGCAAAAACCAAACATTCCATTAATGAATTACTTGCAAGCCTATTTGCACCATGCAGACCAGTACATGCAACTTCACCTATCGCAAAAAGTCCTTTGATATTTGTTTGAGCCTGCAAGTTTGTAGAAACACCACCCATCCAATAATGGGCAGATGGTGCTACCGGAATAACCTCTTTTAAAGGTTCTAAGCCAAGTTCTCTGCACCTTTGAAAAATTGAGGGGAAACGTGCTTCCACATCCTCAACAGCAATAGATTGGACATCAAGTCCTATGTGATCAACTTTTTGCTTTTGCATTGCTTTAAACAATGCCCTGCTCACTTGATCTCGAGATGCAAGATCTTTTCCTTCAAGATGATTTACAGGACTTTGTCCTAGGGAATCAACTAAAACTGCACCCTCTCCTCTTAAAGCCTCAGAAATCAAAAAAGAAGGGGCACCATCTAATTTCAGAGCAGTTGGATGAAACTGGAAAAATTCGAGATCTTCTATAACAGCCCCCGCCCTCCAAGCCAAAGCAATTCCCTCACCCGCTGCTTGGGTTGGGTTTGTTGTATTGGCAAACAAATGGCCACCGCCGCCCGTAGCTAAAATAACTGCCTTTGCTTTGATCCAACGCAAAGCTGGTCCATCTAGAACCTGAACCCCTTTACATATTCCTTCTTCAACCCAAATCTGAGTAACTCGTATTCCACGTTGATGAAGAACATTATCTCTTCGATCAACTTGCTGATTAAGAACATCAACCAATGCCTTACCAGTTCTATCTTTTACGTGAAGGACTCTTCTATGAGAATGAGCAGCCTCAAGTGTTGTAGATAACTTTCCAGAGGTTCTATCAAATTCCATTCCTAGTTTTAAAAGTCTATCCACTAATTTCGGAGCACTCTTAACAAACCTCTGAACTGCCTCATGATCACAAAGCCCTGCCCCTGCTTTAATCGTGTCACAAGCATGAATATCTTCACTATCTTCAATTCGAGTAACAGCAGCCATTCCTCCTTGTGCCCATCTGCTTGAAGAACGCTTACTAGTATTACGATTTAAAAGTAATATTTTCAAATTTTCTGGTAATTCAAGAGAAGTCATTAAACCAGCAGCCCCTGCACCTACAACAACTACATCCCAATTAGTTGAGTAAAAAGAATTTTGATTAAATTCAGTATTTAAATCCATAAAGTGATTATTTTTAGATCAATCCACTTAATTGAGGTTGAATCAATGTTGTGGCAAAAAATAAACCATCAACCCATAAGGTGGTTGTCAAAGCTGCACTGGATACAAGCCAAGCATCACAAAAAGCTAGATCAATTTTAGATCTTTTATTCATCCAATTGGCAATCCAAATTATTAAAAGTGCAGCAATGGAAATTGATATTAAAGAAAATGGTTCCAATAATTGGTTAGCAGTCAAGCTCAAGGTTTTGGATGCTTCTGAAAAAGGCTCCTCTACCACTTCAGGCCAAGACTTCATAACTCCTGTTAAAACAATCATCACGTCAGTAAATGCCGTCCCTAATAAAGAAGCCAAATAAAAGCTTGCTCCTATTTTCCATCGAGTATTGAGGAGACTAATTGCTATTGGTAAGGCAATTGACTCAACAGGCAAATGCCAAACAGGATGAGACCTTAACCATCCCCAAAAAAGGCACCCTCCCAACCAGCTCCAACTAACTCCAAGTAATAAAGAACCAACATCAGACCATTTTTCGCCGCAGAAATTTAGTAAATAAAATCCTAGAAAAAATATGATAAAGCTAAATAAAAAAGCTGAAAAAGGATGCACATGCACCCAAGGTGCCTGCACAAAAACCGGCAGGACAACCATTGTGCCAGCCCAAAATTGCAATGTCCTTGGCTTTGACAGATAGGACGTTTCTATAAAGATGGGCTTGTTGGGATCGTTTGAGTTAATCAGAATTAATAAAAACTGAGTTGGTTTTCAGAGAAACCTCCTATGAATTTACATTCAAGCCGATACACATTCCAAAATGTCTTTAGAATTAAACTAACAAAGACAAGAAAAAATTCTTAAAACCTACTACTTCTCAATGATTGCAAACCTTTCCTCACTTTCGATCTTAAATCATCTAAATAGAGGTAATGCAAAAAATTTTTTAAAGTGCTTTTTGCCAAAAATTTAATTATATTTATAAAAAAAGATAATTGATTCTTCCAGTTCAATTTTATTTTTCAACCCAATCAGAAAATATGAAAAAAATATATTTCTAGTTCAGGCACAAAAATGAGCAAAATAAATTTAAATCACAACAAAATAAAACCCGCTATTGTTGAATCAATAGAACCTGGATCAATAGGTGAAGAAATTGGTTTTGAAGTTGGTGATCAATTAATCAGTATTAATGGTGAAAGACCAAGAGATCTTATTGATTACAAATTCCTTATTGCAGAGGAAAAGCTTAAGCTAAAAATATTAGATGAAAAAGGTAATACTCATACAATTGAAATTGAAAAAGATAATGATGATGAACTTGGCCTTGCTTTTACTGAAGCTTTATTTGATGGACTAAAACAATGCAATAATCAATGTCCATTTTGTTTTATTGACCAACAGCCATCTGGGAAAAGAAAAAGTCTGTATCTCAAAGATGATGACTACAGAATGAGTTTTTTGTATGGGTCTTACTTAACGCTTACTAACTTATCCGAGCAAGACTGGCTAAGAATTGATCAGCAGAGACTAACTCCTTTATTTGTCTCAGTTCATGCAACAGAGCCTTCTTTAAGGTCGAAATTACTAAGAAATCCCAAAGCTATTAATCTTTTAAATCAATTAGCTTGGTTTTCCGAAAAGAAGATTCAAATTCATGCTCAAATTGTTGTTTGCCCTGAAATAAATGATGGAATAGCTTTAACAAAAACACTAAATGATTTATTTAGTTTTGCTAAAGGAGCATTTCCAACTGTCCTCTCAGCTGCGGTTGTACCTGTTGGGCTAACCAGGTTTCGCCCGAGTAATGATGGATTAATTCCAGTTAATGCCAGTTGTGCTGAAAAAGTCATCAATCAGGTAGAGGAAATACAACGCATTTTTTATAAATCAAATGGCTCGCGCTTTGCCTGGTTATCTGATGAATGGTATTTAATAGCAAAAAAGCCACTACCCAATTTAACGTCCTATGAAGACTTACCTCAAAAAGAAAATGGTGTAGGAAGTATTAGAACTTTTCTTAAAGCAATGGATGATGCAACTAAAAATCTCCCTAAAAAAATCGAAACAAAACGAACATGCAGCTGGGTTGTAGGAAAACTTGTTGAGAATGAATTATTAAAACCATATAATCGATTAAATAAAATCGATAATCTTAGACTTTTTCTTTATGGACTTTCGAGCCCGTATTGGGGCCAAAAACAAATAGTAACTGGCTTACTAACAGGCCAAGACTTAATTCAAGGACTTGCAGGAAAGGACTTAGGCGATGAATTACTTCTTCCATCGGTAATGTTAAAACAAGGTGAAAAAATTTTTCTTGATGACATGACTCTTCAAGAGCTCCGTTCGTCACTTAATGTGTCTATACGAATTGTTCATGATGCACAAGACATAGTGAACAGTGCACTTGGTAAATCTTAATTGCTTTACTACATTCAATTCAATTTTTCTTAAACTATGGGGAGAGTGAAGAAAAAATTTCTAATTGTTGCTGGATTATTTGTATCTGGAGTTAATCCTCTATGGGCAACAACTTTGCAAAAAATAGATTCCTATACACATCCAGCAAGGACAATACATAAAAATTCAGATCATAAGAATCACAAAATCTCATATCAATTAAATTCACCGGAGGATTTATCTTTACCCTCAAGATCCAGAGAAGTATTAGTAAAAACTTTTGAAAAAGTTGATATTGATCAATTAGAAAACATACTTATCAAAAACAATCGTACGGTTAAAATTTACTTAGAACAAATTGATCAGTCTAAATCTCTCCTTAAGAGTTCACTTTCAGCTTGGTACCCAACTATAAACCTTACAGCCAATGGATTTCCTCAATACTTCGAATCTAATAATTACTACAACTCAAACTCAATATCAGATACATCTAGTAAACAATGGAGTTCATCTATCTCTGCTCAAATCCAATGGGATTTGATCAATCCCGCAAGGATTCCAGAAATAGCTGCAGCTAGAGATGGTTATGAGAAAGCCAAACATTCATACTCCATAGTTTTGAGGGATTTAAAATTAGAGGCAAACAAACGCTACTTCAATTTACAAAAAGCCAATGAAGAAATAAAAGTCGCAAAAAAATCAATTGAATCATCAACTGTTGGATTAAAAGATGCAGAAATCAGATTTCAATCAGGTATTGGTACTAAACTAGAGGTTCTAGAAGCAAAAACTCAATTAGCTAGAGATCAACAATTGTTGAATATTAAATTAGGAGATCAAAAAATTGGTCAAAGATCTCTTGCGGAAATACTAAATTTTCCTGAAGATGTAACACCTCAAATTGGCTCAGAAACCCAAGTTATTGGAATATGGGATTCATCTTTAGAAGATAGTATTGTAGCTGCATACAGCATGCGAGAAGAATTAGATAATATCCTCCTAGATATTTCAATCAATAACAGTAACGCAAATGCTGCTCTTGCCTCAGGGCAACCAAGAGTAAGTATAGTTAATACTTCAACATCTACATTTTATAAAGGTGAATTAAATAGAATTTCTCCAGATACTAATAATGAATCTTCTAGTTTTTCAAATACCATCGGCCTAAAAGCATCTTGGTATATTTTTGATGGAGGTAAATCGAGATCTTTATATAATTACAACAGAAGTAAAGCAGAGGAAGCAAAACTTAGTTTTGCTGTGAAGAGAGCACAAATTCGACAAGAAGTAGAAGAGGTATTTTTCAAACTAGAATCAGCGAAATTGAACATCTCAGCTTCTTATTCGGAAGTTTTATCTGCTCGAGAGTCCCTCAGACTTGCCCAGTTAAGATATAAATCAGGAATCACCACTCAACGAGAAGTTGTAAATAATCAAAGAGACTTAACTGATTCGGAGGTTAGATATATTATTTCAGTTACTAGCTACAACACGTTATTAGCGGATTTAAGTAGACAAACTGGTTTAGATGACATCAAACCTTGTGACATTAAAGTAAATCAACTCAATGAAGAAAACTCAGAAAACTCATCAAGCCTTTTTGAATCCAATTTAATTCCTCTATGTCAGCTATAAACCTTTACAAATAAAAACAATGAATCAAAACCAAATATCTAAACCTCTTAGTACTAATCAACTAAAATCAATACATGATTTAGTAGATGAAGTTGGAAAAAGGCAACTTCAAGATTTCGGGCAAATTAATTCTGATATCAAACCAGATGGGACCCTTATTACTGAATGTGATAGATGGAGTGATAAAACTATCGTTAAAGGTTTAGAAACAATTGCAAAAGGAGAAGGTGTACTCAGCGAAGAGGGCAATAAGTTAATTCCTAGCTCGGCACAATATTGGGTTGTTGACCCACTTGATGGAACAACTAATTTTGCAGCTGGTATTCCCTATTGGGCTATATCAATAGCACGTTTTACTAATGGGCAACCAGAGACCGCTTTCCTTGACATACCAGCTCTTAATAAAAGAATTCTTGCGATTAAAGGACAAGGAGTTTGGCTAAACAACAAACCTCTTAAGCCCGAATCACGTTTCAAAAAAAATAGTGATTGCATTTCACTTTGTAGTCGATCAATTAAAGTATTACAAATGAAACCAGAGCAACCTTTCCCAGGAAAAATTAGATTGCTTGGTGTTTCAAGTTTAAACATGACTAGTGTCGCCATAGGTCAAACTATTGCTGCTCTCGAGGCAACGCCTAAAATTTGGGATATAGCTGCTGCTTGGTTAATTCTCGAAGAACTAAATTGTATTATCAAGTGGCTTGATACGAATCCGACAGATGTCCAACCTGGCAAAGATCTCACCAATGTTGATTTTCCACTACTAACTGCCTCCTGCAAGGATCAATTAAATAAAATGCTCCCTTGGTCTAATGCACTAATAAAAAAAACATGACTTACTAATTTTTTTGTATAAAAAGATACTTGATAATAAACAAAACCTTATGAATTTAAATCTATCGGGACAAGTTAAAGAAATTCTCTCCTTTGGAGGTAGCGTAAAGGTAAATATTATAAAGCCACAGTGGGTTTGAACTGGAGACAAAAAGTGAGATGGTTTTTTAGTAGCCTCTGGAGAGCTTATGAAAGATGGTCAAAGTGCGATTGCGTAGACCTAAGTGCAGCCTTCGCTTACTACACTCTTCAGTCATTTTTTCCAATTTTATTAATATCTCTATCTGTTGCATCTTGGTTTTTAGGTAAACAGCAAGGTTTAGATCAACAAATAATTTCTTTGGCTGCTCAAGTTTTACCCCCTTCTGTAGTGGGTTTAGTCGATTCAACTTTAGTGAAATTAGTTAATCAAGGTTTTGGAGCAGGAATACTGGGAGCAATGTTTTTGATGATCACTGCTGGGAATGCCTATTTAACATTGCAAAGAGGAGCTGATAGATTATGGGAAGATGTCCTACCAATTAAATCAAAACCTGATCCGCTAAGAATTCAAGCATTTAGATTTATAAGAAATCGAATAGAAGCTTTTTTTGTAGTTCTTTTAGTTGGTTTTTTGATGGTCATTGATCAAATCAGTGCCAATCTTCGTATGATCCCAGGGGCTGTTATAGAGGAATTATCCACTACAACACCGTGGATTGAAACTGCGATGTCTCGCATACCAGTCCTTGAAGTAGGGCAGTTTATCCTTCCCCTTATAGGTTTTTCAACTATGGCTCTACTTTTACAAGGTTTATTACCAAGCAGAAGGGTACCTTTGAAGCCATTGATACCGGGAGCTTTTCTAATAGGAACTTTGCTGACTATTCTAAATTTGGCAGTCAGCCGAAGTATTCTGTCTTTGGGGTCAAGATTTCAAGCTTATGGATTTATTGGAGGAGTTTTAGTTTTAACTCTTTGGGTTTGGATGGTAGGAGTTATTATTTATTTTGGTCAATGCTGGAGTGTTGTTATTGCTAGCATGCGCCGTAATAGATACGTTTAAACATTAAAAAAAATTTTTACCAGAATTTAAATTAAAATAAAAATAAATATATGAAATCACTATGAATAAGCCATCTTCATTAATTTGGATGGTTTTGATTTTCATTTTGATTGTACCTACACCAGCTGGCAGATTTTTCATTGACTTAGCAGGTGGAATATTTCTTATATTTACATTAATTCCACTGATTTTATTAGGTGCAGGTTGGCTTGCCTGGAAAAAAATACAATCCCAAGTACAAACTTGCGAATTTTGTGGATCAAGTTTTTTAAATACTCAAACAATATGTCCTGTATGCGGTAAAAAAATACAAATGTCCAAAGATAATTTGGAAAATACGCCTGCAAGTGCAGCAACAATTGATATAAAATCTCAAGAGATAGAGTAATAAGCTAATTTAAATTTTCTGGATTTATTTGTTTAAGCTCTTGTTCGACAAAATTTAGTAATTCCTCAGAATGTTTAAGCAACAAATGACCTTTTATATAATTCGTTTGTATTTCATCCAGAGTAATATTTTCATCTTGAACATTTGCTAAAATAGATTCCAAAGCATCTATAGATTGCTCATACGAGAGTTTTTTGATATCTTTTTTTAAACTCTCTATGCTTTTCATACTAGACTTCTTTTTAGACTTTTTTAAGTTATTTTGAAAGATTTCATCTTCTAACGACATAAATATAATGAGAGTTTACTTAATTTATATATTATCATAATCAAAACTTTTCACTTCGGCTAATATTTTACCATCAGAAAGTTTAACTAAAAATTGATCTTTTTCCTTCATATTTTTAATGCTATAAATCAAATTGCCTTTAACATCGGTAACCCAGGAAAAGCCCCTTCTCAATAATCTTTTTGGAGAAAGAGCTTGTAAAAGCTGATATATATATTTAATTTTAGTTCTTTTATTTTTTATTAATACATATGGGGAATGTGATTCAAAAAAAGTTTTTTTTACTATCAGATTAGTCCTTTTATTCTGAAAAAATAACTTAAAGGAATTTTTATGCATTTTCTTAATTTGTAAAAAGTTTACTGTTTCAATTGTTCTAGAAGGTAACAAATCAACAATTGCAGCAGTTGGAGTTGCAGCTCTGTGGTCTGAAACAAGATCAGAAATAGTAAGGTCATCTTCGTGTCCAATCCCTGTAATTACAGGGATTGGGAAGGATGCAATTTCTCTTGCTATAATTTCACTATCAAACAACATTAAATCTTCCCTACTTCCTCCTCCTCGAGCTATAACTATTGCACTTAAATTTAATTTATTTATTTTTAATTTACTTAAAATTAATTGTAATTCCTTTTCATTATTACCTTGAACTGGAATAGGAATAACATATATTTTTGTCAAAGGCCATCTCTCCTGAGCTGTTCGTTGCATATCTGCAAAAGCAGAGCTTGGAACACTTGTTAAGATACCAATGGAGTCAGGGTATTTTGGCAAAGTTCTTCTTAAGGATTCGTCGATCAAACCCTCATTAAAAAGTTTAGATTTAACTAATTCAAACTTTTTAAGAACAGTAGAAATACTTGGACGAATATCAAAGACTTGTACAGATAACCTAGCTTGAGATTGCCAGAAATTTAATTTACCAACAATAACCACGCCATCATCTTGTTTTGGTAAAAATTTTAGAGATTTTAGTGTTGAAGACCAAGCAACTGCATCAACACTTGCTTTACTATCTGTCAAAGTCAACCATAAATGTCCTTTCCTTACCTGAGACTTAGAAACAGTTGCCTTAAGTATAAATTTAGGAGCAAATCCTCTAGAAAGAAGAACACCAATAGATTCATTTAATTGATGAACACTGAATCTAGGTAAAGATTCTTGGGAGGCTTCAAAATCAATCAAGTTATTTATAAATAAAAAACCAAACTGATAAAGTTAGCCTATCCCCATCTGGGTTAAAATCCCCTGACCAGTTAAAAGCTCTGTAGTTAAACCTATTAAAATTCCCATCATTGCTAACCTACCGTTCCAAATTTCAGCAAAATTAACAAATCCAAAACGAGGTTCTAATTTATTGTCCATTTTAAAATTTATATTACTCCCATAATACTAAAAAAAGCTCAATGTGAGGAACCGTATTAGTCAAAGCATAAATCGTAATTAAAATTTTCAAACTCAAATCCTACCTAACATGCCTTGCCCCATCAACTGTATGGTAATCCTCACCGGTCAATTCTTCATAAATAATAGCTGGCAATCCAGTTTCGAACATTGTTTGAAGAGCTTCCTTTAAGTATGGATTCCAACCACCAGTACTAACTTCTCCATGGCGTACTGTCCAATCCCATGTTCCTTGTAAGTCTCTAGGAATTCGTCCTTCTCGATCACGTCTGGCAACCAAATCTAGGGATTCAACCAAACCAACTTGAATAGGATCTTTTCCATATGCTGGCGTAAGACTAAGTTCTAGCCTTACTGGATCTTCCTTCAACAACCTTAAACGAAACCTAGGAGGCAGCTTCAAATTTTTTAAAACTGCCGCGACTATGCGTGTTCTTTGTTCCAAAATTAAAACCTCTTTGAGAACTATTTAATTTAATGTCCAATCAAAAAAATCTAATGAAAATTATTCAGAAGGCTTTTCAAATGATTGTGGAGGATCAGTGTCCTTTGAAAAACGAACTGTAAGCAAATCTTCATCTGTAATACAACCATCTTTATTTAATAACTCAGGGTGAACGGTAACCAAACCAGTTCGATCCTCAGGTATTTCCTCAGAAAATGAATTTTGATTATTTATTGATTGGCCTGACCAAAAACCTTTAAACATTGTCCTTACAGCAATAATCAACAAAACAAAAACTGAAAGGCCATAGAAAAAAGGTAAGAGATTGCTCAACATGGGCTCAATGAGAAAATCAAAAGATTGAATGCCTAAATCAAATCAAATTTTTAAATTGCTGGAATTTAATCATTGATCTTTACAAGAATCACAATTCAATTCTAGAAGAAATAAAGTTCAATTAGAAGCTTCTTTATTAAAAATCTAAGGTCATAGACTCTTCTGGATTTTCAATTTGAACATTAGCTATTATAAAAATGAGTTTTTGTAGGACTATTAGCTCTGAAAAAACATGAATGGATTAGGCCTCAAATCATTGCTAATAGGTGCAATAAAAATAAAACAGCATAAATATTTTAAAATTTTTGTTTTAGTCTTCCTTATTGCTTGCAACTTCAGATTGGATCCTCCAATAAATTCTCGAGAAGCCTTTCTGCAACAAAATGAGAATGTAAATAATCAATCTTTCGTATCACAAGCTCTAGAGATAAGTGGAGCAGCCGTTGTGACAATTGAAACTGAGCGTAAAGTTTTTTCATCAAGAGAAAGAATATTCCCCCCTGGTATTTTGATAGATCCTTATTTTGAACGTTTCTTTGGCCAACCAGGACTCCAAGTACCGCAATCCAGAATTGAAAGAGGTCAAGGAAGTGGAGTGATTTTTTCAAAGCAAGGTCTTGTCTTAACAAATGCTCACGTAATTGAAAAAACTGATCAACTTGTTGTTGGCTTATCAGATGGGCGAAGAGTAATTGGAAGTGTTATAGGACAAGATTCACTAACGGATCTTGCAGTGATTAAGCTTGAAGCTCAAGGTCCATGGCCAATCGCTCCATTGGGTGATTCGGATCTTCTTAGGGTTGGAGATTGGGCAATTGCAGTAGGAAATCCTTTTGGACTTGAAAACACAGTAACTCTTGGAATAATCAGTAATCTCAATAGAGATGTAGCCCAACTAGGAATATCTGACAAAAGAATAGATCTTATTCAAACTGATGCAGCCATCAATCCAGGAAATTCGGGAGGTCCATTATTGAATACTTCTGGAGAAGTGATTGGAATTAATACTCTTGTGCGAACTGGTCCTGGAGCAGGACTAGCTTTTGCCATACCAATTAATAGGGCCAGCAAAATCGCTAAAGATTTAATAACTAGTGGTAGAGCAAAACATCCAATGATCGGTGTATCGCTTGCAAGTAATATCAAACAAAAAAGTAAGTTTCTTTCCCAAAGAGAAAGTGGAGCAGTCATTAAATATGTAGCACCAAATGGGCCTGCAGAAAAAGGTGGATTAAAAATTAATGATTTAATAATTTCTATCGATAATAAGAAAATCTTAACACCTGCAGATGTAGTACAGAAAATAAATCAAAACAATTTAAAATCAACTATGAAAATTAGAATATTGAGAAAAAATAGGGAATTAGTTAAATTCATCAATCCAATTGATATTTTTGAACTTCAGCTATAGATTCAAATATATAAAATATATATATGAATAATGATAATTTGTTTCATCTTTTTCTTTTCTTTTGCCTATCTCGATTAGATAGTCTCTTTTTTTCTCTTTCTGCCAATTTTAATTCTTTTTCTTTCTGTAACTTCTCTTCAATCTTCTTCTCTTTATAATATTTATAATCCCCATGATACTTTATTAATTGACCATCTCTAATTTCAACAATCTTATTTGCAACTTTTGATATAAAATATCGATCATGAGAGACTAAAAATGCAGTGCCATTATAATTAGATAATGCCTTTTCCAACATTTGCTTTGAAGGTATATCTAAATGATTTGTAGGTTCATCAAGAATAAGAAGATTTGATGGTTTAATAATCATCAATGCTAATGCAAGACGTGCTTTTTCACCTCCACTAATTTTTCCTACTTCCTTAAAAACTGAGTCATTTGTCAACCCAAAACTACCTAACAAAGACCTAATTTCTGTTTGCGTCCAATTTGGCACAGCTTGAGACATTGTCTCAATAACAGTTTTATCTAATTCCAATGCTTCTGCCTGATTTTGTTCAAAATAGCTGGGAATTATATTATATTTTCCTAATTCAATAGATCCTTCATCTGGTTTTTCTAAACCCATAATTAATCTCAGTAGAGTAGACTTACCAGAACCATTTGCACCTAAAAAAGCAATTTTTTCACCTGGTTCAACTTCCAAATTAGCTTCTAAAAATAAAATATTTTCTTCATAACTATGTGTTAAATCAACAATATTTAAAACATCCTGGCCAGAGCGAGGAGCATCCATAAAACTAAAAATAGGTCCTTTTAAATTACTTTCAGGTGCTTCGATTCTTTCAACTTTATCTAATAATTTCTCTCTACTTTTTGCCTGTGTACTTCTTGTTGCACTAGCTCGAAATCTATCAATATAGGCCTTTTGAACTAGAATATCTTTTTGCTGTTTTTCATAGGCAGCTTTTGTTGATTCTAATTCAAAATCTTTCTGTTCAAGATATGATGAATAATTTCCTAAATAACTTTTAGATTGTCCTCTCTCTGTATTTACAATTTTTGTACAAACTTTATCTAAAAAAGATCTATCATGACTAACAATTACCATGGCAACTTTCTGATTGAGTAAATAGTTCTCTAACCATTCAATAGTTGTTAAATCTAAATGGTTTGTTGGCTCATCTAATAATAGTAAATTAGGACTTTGAAGGAGAATCTTCCCTAGGGCAATTCTCATTTGCCACCCTCCTGAAAAGTCTCCAACTAATCTATCGGCTTCTTTGTAAGCAAAGCCAATAGTAGGTAATAATTTCTCAACTTTTGACTCTAAATCGTAACCATTAATCGATTCAAATTTACTTTGAACAATACTTAATTCTTTAATTAATGAATCCAAATAATCTAAATCTTTTGCTGCTAACTCTGACTCCATTTTTTCCTGAATTATTTTTTGTTTATGAAGTAGAGAAGAAGCTTCCTTGAATGCTGAAAATAACTCTTCCCTAACAGTTCTAGTGACATCAACATCAAATTCCTGTTTTAAATATGCAATTAATGGATCACCTTCCGTAATCAAAGATCCATCGGTAGCCTCTTCCAATCCAGCAATGATTTTTAATTGCGTTGATTTTCCAGCTCCATTGACCCCTACCAGGCCAATCCTCTCTCCATTTTTGATTTCCCAACTGACATCTTTTAAGACTTCACCAGTCGGATAAATCTTACTAATCCTTTCAAGTCGCAACACTAAAAGAAAACCTCATGTGAATTACCTTCAATCATCTAGCTTTAACAGATGCAAACTGATTAAATTACATCACAAATTTAAGCCTATGCTGAGACTAGAACAAATTGCTGCTTTATTCCTAGCAGCAGCACTAGCAATTCCAAGTTATTGGTTTTTTTGGACTATGGCAGGTGGAGGTGGCTATGAAAGAAGAGGGATTGCAGACGATACTCAAGAGTCATTAAAAATGCCGTCTGAATTCAAAAAATAATTACAGCCCGCCTCTAGCTTTTATTAGCCATTGTTTAGTATCTAAATCATCAATAGTTGACAAATATTCTTTTACCTCTTCTTCGCTTACTGGCAAATTCATTTCATTCCCTAATGCACAAATAGATTGCATAGCACCTTTAGGGTTTTGAAGAGCTTGACGAAAAAGATCTTGTTTTTTTTCAGGGTCAGCATTTATAAGCTTATACAGCTCTGCAGCATTGCTGCTCATAAGAAAAAAAGTAACTATTAAAAGATTATTCAATTAAGCGGCTTTTGTCTGAAAACCAGAAGTTTCATGGCATTTTTCTAAATCACTTTCCTTTAAACCTAAAGCAGAAGCATCCTTCATACTTCTAGCATCCATACATAGCACTTTCCGAAGTTGAGCAAAATTAGCTGCTTGAGAAGATCTTCCTTCTTGATTTGCTCCATATTCGGCTCTTTGCAAAACATGGTGCAAATGAGTTAACAAATACGAGCTCACCACAGCAGAAATCAAAACATCTCCATTTGTGCTACTACGACGGGTCTTCCTTTTGGAGCGTTTTACAACTACTTCACTGCCAACAGCATTGGAAGACAGAGACTTAGATGGCTGAGGAAGAGATGGCTTAGACATGAAATACTCCTTGTAAATCAAAAAATTCAAGTAAACTTTGAAAAAAACAAAGCAGGCCAGGCTGAGAAGTATCATACACAAGGATACTATCCCTGCGTACAAGTGTACACTATTTACTACCCGGTAGTTTTTTAGAGTCATGGCTACTCGTCAAAATTCATCTAACGGGAAGCAAAAATCTCCTCGTATACAAGTTGTCCTTCCAGAAGATTTATGTGAAAAGTTATCTGAATTAGCAGAGCAAGAATCTAGAACTGTTAGCAACATGGCCAAAGTTTTAATTCAGGAGGGTATTAAGCGTAATGAATGCAAAGAAAATTCATCATCCAAAGAATTAGACATAAGGAATAATAAAACTCAAGATTTTATAAATGCACTTGAAAAACAAAAGACACAAAGATTAAAAGGGATTCCAAAAAGATTAAAGTTTAAAAGAAATTAATTATTTAACTTATAAAATCAAGGATCAACTCGCACTCCATAAATAATTGATTTTTTAGCTCCAGTGATATGAATAGGGTTAACTTTTTTACCTATTAGATTCCACCAAGATAAAATTGCAAAAGCCATAGCCTCTCTAAATTGTGAAGGAAGACCTATTTCATCTATTTTTCTAACATGAACACCATGGCATTGTTTTTCAATTTGTCTCATTAAAAATAAATTTCTAGTCCCACCTCCAGCGACCAAAAGTTCAATCAAACGGATTTTTTTTCGCCTAAAAAGATTATCTAAATCCTGTGAGATAATTGAGGCAGTAAATGTTGTTAGAGTTGATAGCAAATCTTCTCTTGAAATATTACCTAATTCCATTTTTCTATTTTCTAAATCTTTAGAGCCAAATTGTTCTCTGCCGGTTGATCGAGGAGGTGCTTGATGAAAAAAAGGTTCTTGCAACCATTTTTCTATGACATTTGTTTGTGGAATCCCCATAGATGCTATGGATCCATTTTGATCAAATTTTAGGGATGAATTAGTACTGTCTTCTATAGCTAAATCAATTAAAGAATTTGCCGGTCCACAATCCCAACCCAGACAAAAAGAGTTCTTATCAAATCCAGTTTTAGGTGGAATAATTGTAAGATTAGCAATACCTCCAAGATTAAGGATCCCTCTCCATCCATTTACTCTTCCTACTAAAGTTTCATCCACTAGAGGGACTAAAGGCGCCCCTTGGCCTCCCAACGCAATATCCTTTGACCTGAAATCATAAACAACAATTTGATTTAAAATGCTTGCTAGCAATGGTCCCAGAATGATTTGCAGACTTCCCCCTCTTTCAAACTTATTTGCACTTCTATGAAAAATTGTCTGACCATGACACCCCACCACATCTGCAGTTGAAGAAGGATCGCAAGCTTTGGCGGCTTTAGCATTTAATTCAGTTATTTCCTCAGCCAACTCAAACCACTCTTTACTGCTAATTTTCAACCCTTGACCAACTCTTATGATTTTGTTTCTAGTTAGCAAAGGATATTGATGTGTATAGGTGTTAAGAATCTTCCATTTAGGCCTTGAAGGCTCTCCCTTGAATTCAACTAAAACTGCATCAATTGCGTCTCCACTCGTCCCGCTCATTAAACCAAGAGCACGCATATATCAAGTCTGAGGTAACTTTTGAAGATCTTCCATGGAACCCATAACTACAAGAACATGATCCTTTTCTAAAATATATTTAGCCGGGGGATTCACAGTTAGCAATTGAGCTGGGCCCGCGGCTAAGACATTCACAAAATAATTCTTTCTAAGATTTAAATCACGTAAAGAACGACCTACAAAAACCTCAGGAACCTTAATCTCATCAATACCAGTCTTATCATCTAACTCTAATCTTTCAATTAAATTAGGTCTTACTAACTCCAAACCCAATCGCTCTCCTTGCATTCTTGAAGGGAAAACAACTCGATCCGCTCCCACTCTTTTCAGCATTTTTTCATGCAGATCACTTGTTGCTCTAGCAATAACCTGCTTCACTAAACTTCCTTCTGTGTCTTTTGCAATCAGAGTTGTCGTAATACTTGCCTCGATTGGCTCACTAATACCTACTACTACAGTTCCCATTTCAAGAACACCTGCCTCTTTCATAGATTCTTCATCAGTTGAGTCAACTACTCTCGCTTCAATTGTTGGCTCTAGTTGACGTAATTCTTCAATTGCCTTCTCTGAGAAATCAACAGCCAACACATCAGCTCCATTTCTCAATAGCTCTCTACATACCGCACTTCCAAAACGACCAATTCCCACTACAGCAAACCCAAGTTTCTCGTTTGCTTTTATGGGAGACCATTGCCACCAATCACTCATGATTTGTCCTCCTTAAACATAGAGATCCTCCCTCGGATAGCCAATTCGATTGAGATGTTGAAGCTTGCTTTTATTAAGAGCTTGCCATACAGCACTCAAGAATAAAAGGATACCCAGTCTGCCAACAAACATTCCAATAATGAGAATTAATTGACCTACGTGTCCTAGCTTAGAGGTCACGCCAAGATCGAAACCTACAGTTGCAAAAGCAGAAATACAAGTGAAAAGCATTTCTAAAAAAGAAAAATTCTCTCCACTATTTAAACCATTACTCAAACTTAATAATAAGGCCATCATTAATACAAATAAAAATGAACCAACTGTTATCCCAACAGCTTTAAGAATTACTTTGTCAGATATCTGACGATTACGAATAATAATTTCATTTTGACCACGTAAGGTTGCTCTTGTGGCAGCCATTAATGCAGCAATAGTTGTCGTCTTAATTCCTCCTCCAGTACCACCTGGACTTGCACCAATAAACATAAGAAACATGATTAATAAAAGACCAGAGTCAGAGACACTCTCAATTGATATAGGTAAATTCGTAAAGCCTGCTGTTCTCGCACTAACAGAAGTGAATAGAGCAGTGAAAATGCTATCATCAATATTAATTAACGAAAAGAAGCTACCCCTAGCCAATGATTCAGTAAAAATCAATCCGAAGAATCCCAGAGAAATTAATATGAAAGATGTTCTAATTACTAAACGTGTATGAAGACTTAAATTCCTCAATTTTAAAGATCTACGATTTATCCAAATATCATTAGTTACTCTCCAACCAAAACCGCCTAATATGATTAAAATAATCAAAACAAAATTCACTACCCAATTGTTTCTATAATCTTGCAAACTGTTAGACCATAAACTAAACCCAGCATTGTTATAAGCAGAAATACTATGAAAAATTGATACCCAAATCCTTTCGTTTATGTTAGTTATATCATTGAAACCAAAAAAATATAAAGTAATAGCACCAAGAAAAATAAGAATAGATGCCGTAATAGCAATCCCTTTAAAAGTTCTTCCCACTCCACCGACTCCAAATTCATCAAGGGTTTTTCCTCTATCAAGACGTGTTTTTAATTCTGTTCCACTAACAATAAAGCCCTGTAGGAATGTAGTAATAGCCATTAAACCCAGGCCACCAGTTAACAACATTATTGCTAAAATTACTTGCCCAAAAAATGTCAAATCAATTCCTATATCAATAATAGATAATCCCGTAACTGTGACAGCAGAAGTTGCAGTAAATAATGCCTCCCACAAACCTACATTTGCATGAGAACATAAAGGTGAAGCTAATAATAAAGTTCCAACAGTAATGACGATTAAACCAGTTAAGACTGTGAACTGTGGAACCGTCAGCCTTCTGTAAGTGTCTTGCCTAATACTCACTTTATTTGATAATAGAAGAGTATAAATCCATAAAAGTTTAAATAATTAAAATCAAATGAACACCCTGAATTTTTTCCTAAATTAATAATCATATCTACTATATTTAATAAATACCATATTTTAGCAAAATCAAACCAGGGACAAGAAAAGTCATCAAGATGGTCAAACCAGCTCCGTATCTAGTGACATCTAAAAACTGATAACGCCCAGGGCCAAATACCATAAGGTTTGTCTGGTAACCCATAGGAGTAAGAAACGATTGACTAGCGCCAAAAAGAACTGTTATCAATAAAGCTAAAGGAGGTAGGCCCATACTTGGCGCCAATTGAACAGCAATTGGTGCAAAAAGAGCTACAGAAGCAGCGTTACTCACGAATTGAGTGAATATTGTAGTAAAAAGAAAAATTACAAGTAAAGCGGAGTAAGTAGATAAGTCTTCCAATATAAAAATTAAAATATTTGCAAAAGCATCAGCAAGACCTGTGTTTTGCATGGCGACACTAAAACTAGAAAGAGATCCAAGCAAAAGAATGACATCAAGTCGAATTGATCTTTGAACCTCTGCGGGCCTTAAACATCCACCCCAAACCATGCCAACTACAGCCAATAAAACCGAAGCAACCAGAGGTAGGCCAGTAAGTGAAGGAAGAATCAACATAACAATGGCAATACCAATCGCTATAGGTTTTCTCGTAACAGTTGGCAGATCATTATCAAATTGATCTAAAACAAGGAGGTCATTACTATCTTGCAATCCTCTAATTGAATCTCTTGGGGCTTGAAGAAGTAATACATCCCCCTCTCTTAAAATTGCTTGTCCCAATCTTTCTTGAACAGTTTGCTGTCCTCGTCTTAAAGCTAAAACAGTTGCATTATGCCTTTGCCTAAATCGCAGTTCTCGCAAACTCGCCCCAGCCAAGGTTGAGCCTGCTGGTAAAAGAACCTCTACAGTTTGTTGGCCTTCATCAGTATTAGATAGAAAAAAATTCTTTTCAATATTTAAATTTTTAGTTAATTGAACTGTATGTTCTTGTTTTAAACGCAAAAGATCTGAGCGTGTAATTCTTATCAACAATCGATCTCCAGATTGAATTATTCGATCAGCTAGAGGGGGTAAAAGTCTTTCATTCTCTCGCTGTATTTCTAAAACATCGACATCAAATCTTCTTTGCAAGCGACTATTCCTTAAAGAATTCCCAACCAATTCAGAACCAGAAGGAATTGTGACTTCCGTAAAATACCCAGTTTGATCAGAACTACCTCCATACTCGGAACTAACTTTTCCTCTGTCAGGTAATAAAGATTGAGGAGCCAAAAGCATATACGCTGTCCCAAATAACCATATCGGTATCCCTATTGCAGTAAAAGTAAAAAGATCAAAAGGACCATAACCAAGTTGATCGCTAATATCGCTAACTAACAAATTTACTGAGCTCCCCAAAAGAGTTAAAGTGCCACCTAAAACCGTCGCGAAAGATAATGGCAACAACACACGAGAAGGAGATAATTTTCGCTTTACGCACCAAGCCTCAATAACGGGCAAAAGTGATGCCACCACTGGAGTATTAGGAACAACGCCTGAAACAGGAGCAACAACTAATCCAAGTAAAGCTATTAATCTACGCGGACTTCGAATACTTTCAGAAGCAATTAACTCTCTTAATCGATCAAGAGCACCACTTTTAAAAAGTGCAGCAGAAACAGCAAATAAGCCCATTAAAGTAATTAAAGCAGGGCTTCCAAAACCAGCTAATGCTTTTTGAGGAGAAAGAACTCCTGTTGCCATTAATAATGCAACACTCAAAAGTCCAGTCAGTTCAGGAGCCAGAGCACTACTTACGAATAAACAAACTGCACTAATTAACACTGCCAAAGTTATGACAGCTTTTGGATTTTCAAAAACAGCTAACATCTCATTCATATTATTTAATTAATAACCTTTTCAACTGACTCTGTCCAAGTATTAATTTTAAGACTACTGCTAAAAGGAGCTAAGGAGATTGGGGAAATAAACGATTAATGATTTTTTTACTAAATAGCCATGAACCAGAGGATTTAAACGATAGAAGAAAACCTGGCATTCTAGTTAAATATGCAAAACGCCTAATTTGAAATGCAAGGGGTCCTGCCAAGGTGATTCCATATCCAGTAATAGATGCATTACCAATGCCAAGGCTCAACATTTCTCCAAGATCTTCAAATTTGAATGGTTTAAGTTCATTTCCCTTTCTAAGAGAAATAATATTTTGAGCCACTAAAGAACCTTGCTGCATTGCAACTTGAGCGGAAGAGGGGAAGGGAGCTTTTTCATAAAATGTGATATCTCCAACGAAAAAAATATTTTGATATTCATCCATTTGCAAAAATTCATTTACTTTAATCTTCTGATTTTCATTCGAAAAATGATGTACAAATTTCGATTTAGAAGGTTTTAATCCTGCAGTCCATAATAAAGTAGAATAATCAATTTTAATAAAATTATTTGTTTCATTATCATTGCTAGAAAGTTCTAAAAAAGTTTTATCAACAGATTTTATATAATGCTCTAAATAAACTCTAATTTTTCTCTTACCTATTGCATCAATTGCTTTCTCTCTATTAAAAGATTTACAATTAGGTAGGATTCTATCCCCTTTCTCAACTAAAAATATCTCCACCCGATCTTGGAGTAAATCAGAAATTTTACATGCAAGCTCTACACCAGTTGGACCAGCTCCAGCAATCACTATCGGATTCGCAAATTCAGAAGAATTATTTATTGTAGCTATTAACTTTTTAATTATTCGAAAGTCATTTAAATTAGAAAAGCCACAAGCAAAGTATTGTAAATTTTCTAGATAGGAATAATCAGTTACAACTCCTGTGCTAATAACAAGTTGAGAATACTTTATTTCAATCTCAGATGAAGTAATTAACTTTTGCGCGAGTTCATCAATCTCAACGATACGTTCTTGTAAAAAAATAAATCCTAATTCTGATGCTAAATCAGAATACTGAGGTGCGACCTCCCATAATTGAAGCTCCCCGCTTAATAACTCATAGAGCAATGGCTTAAAAAGAAATCTATTGCCTTCATCAATCAAAATTACTGATGTTCCATCTGACTTGGCTAACAAAGCTTGAAGAGTAGCCATTCCTCCAAAGCCACCACCTACAACAACTATTGGGTCAGATTTCAAATTGTTCAAGTCCATGGGACTAGATTTAAGATGATTTAAAAGACCCTAAACAAACTTTGACAAATTCGGCATTCAATTCTCAAATATGCAGAAAGAATCCCAAGACAATCACACCAGTGATTTGAGAGAATCAACTAACTTAGCTCAACCTTTTCTGGTGAAATCAATTGATGAAACAAGTAAATATCTTGAAAAACTTGCTCCGCAAGATCAACTTCAATGGGCCTATAAAAAATTTAATGAAGAATTTGTTTTAACAACCAGTTTTGGAATCCAATCTGCTGTTTTACTGCATATGACAGTAGCTTTAAAATCCAGAAAAAAACCAAAGGTAATTTGGATAGATACTGGTTATCTACCTCAAGAAACTTATAACTATGCAGAAGAGCTAACAAAACTATTCAAATTAGATTTAATAGTGGCCCAAAGCCCTATCTCTCCCGCAAGGATGGAAGCATTGTATGGAAAACTTTGGGAAACAGGCGAAGTAAGAGATCTCAATAAATATCATCAAATACGAAAAATTGAACCTTTAGAGAATGTGTTATCAGAACTCAACGTTATTTGTTGGGCTAGCGGAGTACGTAAAGGTCAAACCAAAAACAGAGAATCCATGTCTCATATTGATTACATTAGGGGGCGCTTAACACTTCGACCTCTCTTGAACTGGACTAAAAAAGATATTTTTTATTATATGGAAAATAATAATTTACCTCAACACCCTTTATTTGAAAAAGGTTATTCTACTGTTGGTGATTGGCATTCAAGCGTAGCAGAAAATAATAATTCCAAAGGAAGATCAACAAGGTTTGGAGGGGTCAGTGAAGAGTGTGGGATTCATGTTGATGAAAATAATTTTTTGGGAGAAGGTATTTAGCTGGTGTTTTTAGAAAAAAATTACTTAATGATTGGGAATACAAGATGGCATTGGGCAACCAAGATCCAAGAACATTGGAAATATTTTCATACCACTCCAAATCCAATCGAATTTAAAGATAAAAATTATTCTGAATTATCTTGGGCTTCAGTAGGTCCAATTCCTAAGAATCTTAAATTATGCCCTTCAAAAAAAATAAAATTAGATGATATTCCACTCATCAATCTTCCATCTAATTTAGGGATTGATAGAGCTCTAGCTTCATGGAGTGCTTATAAAAAGCAATCATCTTGCAAAAATAAAAAACAAGACTTAATTGTTATAGATGCAGGGACAATAATGAGCGTCACAAAAATAACAAAAAAAGGAGAGTTTGCTGGAGGGCAATTAATTTCTGGATTAAGACTTCAATTATCTTCTATGGCAAATGGGTCATTAAATTTAGATAACCCAATCATCAAAAAAATACCAATAGAGACATTTCAATATAAAACAAAAAATGCAATGATCAGAGGTGCAATAAATGGCTTATTAGGAGTAATCTTACAGACTTTTGAGGAGACAAAATTACCAATATGGATCTGCGGAGGTGATGCACCAGTCCTATTAAATCAACTTAAAAATAAAAATATAAACATAAATCATTCTCCTAATCTAGTACTAGAAGGAATGATTGATATAGACCAAAAACTTAATTCAATTTAAGATCATTTAAAATCTGATTAGCCATATTTTCTGATTTAACTTTTAAATAAATTAATTCTATTTTCCCATCTTTATCTATAACGAAAGTATGTCTCATCATTCCATAATACTCTCTACCCATAAATTTCTTTAATCCATAACTTTCATATGATGCCGCCACAGGACAAGGCTCACTATCCGTTAAAAGTATAAAAGGTAAATTATGTTTATCAATGAATTTTATATGCGATTTTGAGGCATCCTTACTAATACCTAAAACTTGAATATTGTTTGATTTAAAAAGCTCCCAATTATCTCGAAAGCTGCAAGCTTCCTTAGTGCACCCAGGAGTATCATCTTTTGGATAAAAATAAATTACGACTTTCGATCCTTGGAATGATGAGAGACTGGTATCAACACTATCTTGATTAGGGAGAGTGAAATCTGGTGCAGAATCGCCTATACAGAGAGTCATGATTACAACTCAAATAAACAATAAAAGGGTACTAGGTCTTTGGCTTTTTTTGATGCCATCAAAACTTTTACAAATAAGCAGCGAAGAAAAAAAATGGGTTCAAAAATTAACACCAAGGAGAGGTTTGAGTTACCACTTTTCTAGAGGCTGCCTAAGACATGTAATGTCCAACATGACGGGCTTAGGTCCACTTGAAATACCTCTAAAAGCCGATCCGGGAGCCCCACCTTCCTTACCCGAAGGATTTGGTCATATCAGCATGAGTCACTGTTCTGATGCTTTATTAATAGGGTGGTCGTCAGCAAAAATTGGAGTCGATATAGAAAGAAAAGATAGACAGTTTCAAGCTCATAAATTGTCAAAACGTTTTTTCAGTCAATCTGAGAATTGCGAAATGAAAAATTTAACGCCAAGTCAAGCTAAAGAACTAGTACTAAAAAGATGGGTAATAAAAGAAGCCGCAATTAAATGGCATCATGGAAAGATAGCAACTAATTTAAATCAATGGGTTTGGAAAAATAAATCATCCTTTGCATATCATAAAAAACTTGGACACAAAGTAAACATTTACGAACAAAATCATGATCAATGGACTTATGCTATTGCATTAAATGGAGATTTATCAACACATCAACCAATAATTTGCATTCATTAATTCTTATTTTTAGCAAACAACTTTGTATGTATAAGCTTTTGTTTTATAGTCCTACCCTCCAATCTTTTAAATAATTTTTTTAATCGATTTAATTTTTCTTCATCACAATTTTTTAGAATAATTTCTCGATATTCACTTCCTTGATTAAGCCACCTTTTAATGATAGAACTATCAACTTGTTGATATACAAGCTCAGTCCATTCTTCAATAAAAATATTCCAGCCTAATTTTTCTAATTGTAGAATAAATTTTTCTTTATGCTTTTGGTTATTCAACCAAATCTCTTCTTTATAAATTAAATCACTCACTAATGAAAAATCAATCTTTTCATTAGTTCTATCAACTTCTAAGCTTTCCTTTAAAGAAAGGGCAGGACCAGAACATGGGTTACTTATAATCAAACTTAATTCTGTATTCGCTGTACATTTCTCAGTAAGAATTGGCCACAAAGTAGAAAAATTTGTTTCAGAAAAAACTTTCCAAGAAATCCTTCCTCCAATTACCTCAAATTTGAGATTTTCTTCTAATTTTTTAATTGATTCAACTTTTGAATCAATTAAAACTGGTCGCTCCATCGGAGCCAAAACTTCTAATTCAGCTAATAACCTAGAATGATTATCTTCTGATACAGCCAAAATAACGCCACCTTGAGATGCCTCTCTTAAAGGCTTTAAAGACCAAAGCAAAGAACTGGGTGTTAAGACTAAAACCCTATGATTTTTTTTCCAAGTAATACCCGACCATAATTTAGTCATCAAGTTTTTTAATCGTTCCCCCTCTTGAGAAACTTGGCGAGATAGCCATTTCTCCAGATCATTTTCAACTTTTCCAGATGTAATAGTTAAAGGATTTTGTTGCTCAACTTCAACTAATGAAGCTAACTGTTCAGATCTTCTCTCACGCAAAAGAGATCGTCTTTCTCCTTCCCAGCCATGTTCAGTTGGCTCCCAAAAAATCTCATTTAGCAAACTATCTGGCAAATATTGTTGTGGAACCCAATTTTTTGAAAATGAATGGGGATATCTGTAACCCCTGCCATCTCCAAAAGCTTCTTTATCTCGATTCGCATCCTGAAGGTGAGATGGAACATTTTGCTTTTGGGAATCTTTAACTTTCTGAACTGCCTTAAAAATAGCCTTCACACTATTGCTTTTCTCAGTCGAAGCTAAGTACAAGGTTGCCTGAGCCAGAGGGTATATACCCTCTGGCAAACCTATTCGATCAAAAGCTGCGGCGCATGACTGAACTATGACAATTGCATTGGGATCAGCAAGACCAATATCTTCTCCTGCAGCGATGAGCATACGTCTAAAAATAAATCGTGGGCTTTCTCCAGCCTCCAACATTCGAGCAAGCCAAAACAATGCCGCATCAGGATCCGAACCTCGCAATGACTTGATAAAAGCGCTGATCGTATCAAAATGAGCATCACCTTTTTTGTCGTATAACACCGCTCGTTCTTGAATTGAATCCTCAGCAATCTTGAGATCAATAATGATTGAACTATCTTGATTTGCGATAGTGCTCTCTACAGCAAGTTCCAGCGCATTAAGCAGAACGCGTGCATCGCCATTACACACATCAACCAAATGATCCTCAGCTTCACTAGATAAATTGATCAATTTCAACCCATACCCCCTTTCCTTGTCGCTCAAAGCTCTTTGCAGCAATTGATGTAATGCTTTTGAATTCAGACTATTCAAACGAAATAATCTAGATCTGCTTACTAAAGCTTTATTTACTTCAAAATATGGATTTTCCGTAGTTGCACCAATCAGAGTCAAAGTTCCATTCTCAACCCAAGGTAATAAGGCATCTTGTTGCGAAGTATTAAATCTATGAACCTCATCAATAAATAAAATCGTGCGTTTACCGTATTTATTTAATCTCTCTATTGCAGACTCAATCTCAAATCTCAAATCCTTGATGCCAGCCAAGGCAGCATTTACAACACTAAAATGAGATAGGGTATTTGAGGCGATAATCCTAGCCAAAGTAGTCTTGCCAACTCCAGGTGGTCCATAAAGCAATAAATTGCCTACTTTATCAGCAACAATTGAACGTCTCAATAAACGTCCTTGAGCAAGAATGTGATCTTGACCAACAAATTCATCAAGTGTTTGAGGCCGTAAGCGATCAGCTAAAGGAGCATTATTCTGTATTAGCTGTGCACCATGAAAAGCAAACAGATCTTTGGCCAAAGCTAATAAACAAACATTTTTGATACTCTAAAAGCAAAAAAAAACTTATAAAGTTGTTTTGATGATTTCCAATTAGAAGGTTTTTAACCTAGGTAATAACTGTAGGAGCGGACATGCCTGTTCTTTTTGAAATCTCAGCTAAAGAATCAATGCTTTTAATTAAAGGATCTAATGCTAATTGAGGATCTTGAGTGATATCACCATCACTTGGAACAAAGGTTTCAAAGTACACTCTCAACGTCGCTCCTTGAGTGCCAGTGCCAGAAAGTCTCACTAACACTCGACTACCATCATCTAATAAAATCCTTAAACCCTGATTAAGCGTAATTGAACCATCAACTGGATCTGTGTAACTAAAATCATCAGCATTTTTAACTGTCCTTCCAGCAAACGATTGATCTTTCAAAGTAGGAAGCATATTGCTCAATCTGGAATAAAGGGAATTTGCAACATCAGATGGAATAGATTCATAGTCATGACGAGAATAGTAATGACGACCAAAAAATAGCCAATGATTTCTCATTATCTCAGAAACAGACTTTTTCTTAGACGCAAGTATCTGCAACCAAAAGAGAACAGCCCACAATCCATCTTTCTCTCTTACATGATCACTTCCAGTCCCAAAGCTCTCCTCACCACATAAAGTAATTTGATTAGCGTCCAAAAGATTGCCAAAGAATTTCCATCCAGTAGGAGTTTCGAAGCAATTTATCCCTAAATGTTTTGCTACAACATCTACAGCTGAACTCGTCGGCATAGAACGAGCGACACCAGATAAACCTTTGGCATAGCCTGGCACACAATCGTAATTAGCAGCTAAAATTGCAAGGCTATCACTAGGATTTACAAAGCAACCACGTCCTAAAATCATATTTCTATCACCATCACCATCACATGCTGCTCCGAAGGAAAATAAATTCCCTTTTAAAAGCAACTGAGCAAGATCTTTGGCATAGGTCAAATTTGGATCAGGATGAAGACCTCCAAAATCTTCCAAAGGTATTCCATTCCGCACCGTTTCAGACTTAGCTCCTAAATGATCAACAAAAAGACGCTTGGCATATGGCCCAGTAACAGCATTTAATGCATCAAAAACAATCGGAAAATCTTTGTTGATATAGGTGCTAATCAAATCAAAGTCAAATATTTTTTTCATTAAATCTAAGTAATCATCTATTCCATCAACGATCTCAACAATCATTGAAGCTAATTTATATTTGCCAAGTGAATAAGAATTATTTGATTGACATTTTATAATCTTATATTCTTTAAGATTCTTGGAGTAATGATAAATTTTATCAGTTAAAGATTCAGATGCAGGCCCGCCGTTTGATCCATTTAGCTTGACTCCAAAATCACCTTCAAGTCCACCTGGATTGTGACTAGCAGATAAAATAATTCCGCCTATTGCTTTATTAATTCGAATCAAATTAGAAGCTGCAGGGGTCGATAAAATCCCATCTACAGTTGTTATGACTTTTTGAATTCCATGTGCAGCTGCCATCCGAATAATAATATCAATCGCTCTTTTATTGCCATACCTACCATCACCTCCCACAACTAAAACACCTCCCTGCACCCCAGGAAGAGAACTCAAGATTGATTCAATAAAACTCTCAAGATAATGAGCCTTTTCGAACTTCAAAGTACTTTTTCTTAATCCAGAGGTACCTGGTTTCTGATCCAGAAAGGGAGAGTTTAACTTAACTGTAAGTTGGCTAAATTCTTTAGAAAACACTTTAAAAATTGATTAGTGAATGATACAAAAATGAATCGAGAGTCAAAATGGCAACACTTTAATTCAGTGAGGCATTTCAGAAGTGCGAAGCATTGCGACAAACCAAAGAGTACTTAAAAGCAATGCACTTAAAACACCTGGACCCAAGCCGAAACGCTCAATGGTAGTAGGGATTAATAAAGGGAAAATGATTGCACCTACTAAAGGAGTGAAGGCAACAATTAAGCGAGTCATCAATCAATCCAGAAGAGGTTCAAAACCATTCTGATTCAACTTTTGCATTGGGGTTAGTATTATCAACTGGAGTAACTCTTTCAAATTTCATTACTATATTTCTAGAATCTACTCCATCTTTATCAATTGCTTTAATGGAATAATTTTGAATGCCATCTCTAAATGGAACTTGCAGCCTAAAGGTTCCATCATTAGCTAGAGGGACCTGCTCATCCTCGATAAATAATTTAGCTGAGGGATCAGTAGCTCCATAAACTATTAATTCTGCATCAGCTACAAGCCAAAAAGAACGAGATGGAGCAACACCTCCTATACCCGATTCGTTTAATCCACTAGCCCAAAGCCCACTACCAGATTCAGTATTTAGATTTTGAGGACCTTGTATACCCTCTTGAAATTCTTCTGATCCAATTCGCCTTGTTCTGAATTTTGTAGTAGCTGATTGATACAAACGCTCATGTAAACCACTATCTGGTTTTTCTTCTGTAGAAAAGATTTCTTTATTAGTTTCAGATGAAGTAACTGGTGCCTCAAGACTAAATGGAACGAATTGATCAAGAATTTGATCACTTGGATGCAATGAAGGAACCTTTGCTGAGGAAGAATGAGCCAAAGACATCCATTTATAACCAATACGATATCCCAATTCAACCTTGTAATCCCTTCCTCCCAAAGGGATAGGTAAGTACCACTCTGTACTGTGACTATCAACTACAACTTCTTGAAGGGTTCCAGGATTGACTTCGCCATTATTTTTATCAGTAACATCAGCTAAACGTAAACATAGTCTGTTAGCTCCCTGATTTTGTGCATTCGAACGATCTTGATCTGAGATTTCCCAAAACACATATCCCCACTCTGGATCGCGTGGTAGAAAAACGACTTTAGTCTGTGAAACATTTGAATATGTATTTTCTTCAGAAGATTCATCTCTAGAATTTATCAACTGCTTTTCAAGTTCTTTTTTCTCTTCGTAAAGAAAAACTCCTCTAACTAGATCAGCTTTTGATTTTCTACTGTAAAGAGGAATACCTAGTTTGCTTGCTTTAAGACGCAATTGACGAAGTGTTAAACGTGACAGGGATTCTTGATCAATAGTCACGCCCATAAACCTCCTTTTTTTGTTTGGGATCAGTGCGATCAGTATGTGATGAAATGTGCGCTTCTCGTTGATGTGGTCAGCATCTACTGACTCCAAGAGCAGACCAGAAAGTTGTATCTAAAGATCAAAACCATTGCAGTAACTAGAGACCAGGAGTTGAAGCCCAAACAAAAAATTTTTCGAAAAAGGAAATCAATTCCAAGTCAATACAAATTAAATCAAGAAAAAATTTAAATCACTCAGACTTTTTCTTTGGGATCATCTTTTGCAAATCAACGGTTTGCTTGTTCCAATGGAATTAAAAACTTCTCATTTCTCATATTCATCAATTAAATCTCTCAAAGTCAAATCCAATGGAGGGACCTTTAATACAGCAGATAAAGTCTCCAACTGAATAGCAGCTCCTGAAAATTGCTCAAACAAAACCTGCACAAATTCATCATCCTCAACCATCCTTGGATTATTCAGACACCATTCCAACCAAACCTCTTTTGAAGGAATTAATCCTTTTTGGTTTCCATCACTCATTGATTTGAAGCATGCCAGGCAATGAGCGAGCATTCTGAGATGATGTTTTTCACTGACTGATAAATTTGTTGATCCAATCAAATTTATGTCCTCTCTACCAAGAGGGCTATTTGCCAAACCATCCACCAAATCAGATTCCATCACTAAACAGTGCTTGCATTAATCAAGAGGAAGTTTAAAAGAATATTTATCTTTTGATAGATTGAATCATGGTTTCTCTTAATTAGAATCAAATTTAGAGTATTTTTGCATAAGCTATTCTCATTCTCAGAACTTGATATAGAGGCTGGATCAATAATATTGATAGGACTTGATAGTGCTTTAATATTTTTTGGATCTTTAAGGAATACAAAAAATATTATTGTTTTTATTCAAGCAAAATTACAAGCTTAAACGTTTCCATCTATTCTGGTTTAATGTGGCAAAGTTTGAAAGCTATTTTCGTCAACACTGAGTTTTACCCCTTAATTTGACTTAGAATGTGATTTGAGGACCAACTATCAAAACCACTTGATCCTATGATGAGCTTCCAACCTAAGCATTGAAAAACTATCTGGGATCTAATCGCTCAAACTTCGCATAAATACCAAGTCACTACTACTTGATTTAATCAAAATAAAAATGAACCAAACTAATACTGTTGAAGAAATTGTATCCCAACCTTATAAATACGGTTTTATCACAGATATAGAAACTGAAAAAATACCAAAAGGATTAAATGAGGATGTTATTAAATTAATTTCAAAGAAAAAGAAAGAACCAGAATTCTTATTGAAATTTCGTTTAAGAGCCTATGAGCAATGGCTAAGGATGAAAGAACCAGATTGGTCTGGTTTAAATTATTCAAAAGTTGATTATCAAAATTTAGTTTATTACGCAGCACCTAAGCAAGATATAAAAAAGAAAAGTTTAGATGAAGTTGATCCTAAACTACTTGAGACTTTTGATAAGCTTGGGATACCACTAAGTGAGCAAAAAAGATTATCAAATGTCGCTGTAGATGCTGTTTTTGACAGTGTTTCAATAGCAACTACATACAAGGAAAAGCTAGCTGAACATGGAGTTATTTTCTGTTCTATTAGTGAAGCAATAAATGAATATCCAGATTTAATTGAAAAATATATGGGAACTGTTGTTCCCATTAATGATAATTTTTTCGCTGCTTTAAATTCAGCAGTTTTCAGTGACGGTTCTTTTGTTTTTATACCGAAGGGTATTGAATGCCCAATGGAATTATCATCTTATTTTAGAATTAACTCAGGAGATACTGGACAATTTGAACGAACTTTGATTATTGCGGAGGAGTCTTCTTCTGTAAGTTATTTAGAGGGATGTACAGCCCCTATGTTTGATACAAATACTTTGCATGCAGCAGTGGTTGAACTTGTCGCACTAGATAATGCATCCATTAAATATTCCACAGTTCAAAATTGGTATGCCGGGAATGAAAAAGGTATCGGAGGAATATACAATTTCGTAACTAAAAGAGGCGAATGCAGAGGCAAAAAAAGCAAAATCAGTTGGTCTCAAGTTGAAACAGGATCTGCCATTACCTGGAAATACCCAAGCTGTATCCTTCAAGGAGACAATTCAATTGGAGAGTTTTATTCAATTGCCTTAACAAATAATTTTCAAAAAGCTGATACTGGAACAAAAATGATTCATATAGGCAAAAATACAAAATCAAAAATCGTAAGCAAAGGAATCAGCGCTGGAAAATCTAAAAACAGTTATCGAGGTCTCGTCTCCATCAGTCCTAGTGCTGAAGGGTCAAGAAATTACAGTCAATGCGATTCCATGCTGATCGGCGACAACGCGAGTGCAAATACATATCCATATATTCAATCAAAGCAACCTCAATCAAATATTGAACATGAAGCTAGTACTTGTAGAATTTCCGAAGATCAACTTTTTTATTTACAAAGTAGAGGTATCGATTTTGAAGAGTCTGTCTCAATGCTAATTAGTGGATTTTGTAGTGATGTTTTTAATGAGTTACCTATGGAATTTGCCTCTGAAGCAGATAAGCTACTTGCCTTAAAGTTGGAGGGTTCAGTTGGATAAAAATACACTCAATCGATACTTTTCCCTTAAACAACATTCCATTTAATTTAGTGAATTTATCAACTCCAGAAACAATATTATCTATTCAAGATCTTCATGCCAGTGTGGAGGATCAACAAATACTTTATGGAGTCAATCTATTAATAAAAGAAGGTGAAATTCATGCTATAATGGGACGAAATGGAAGTGGAAAGAGTACTCTTTCAAAAGTTATAGCTGGCCATCCAGCTTACAAAGTTCTATCAGGTTCAATCAACTTTAAAGGTACAAATATTCTCGAACTTGCACCTGAAGAAAGAGCAAGAGTTGGGATTTTTCTAGGTTTTCAATACCCAGTAGAAATCCCTGGTGTTAGTAATCTAGAATTCCTAAGGGTTGCCACAAATTCAAGAAGAAAAGAATTACTGAAAAATGAATTAGATACTTTTGAATTTGAAGATCTAGTTAAGGAAAGACTGAAAATAGTAGAAATGGATCCTGCCTTTTTGGAAAGAAGCGTAAATGAAGGTTTTTCTGGCGGGGAGAAAAAACGTAACGAAATTCTTCAAATGGCTCTGCTAGAACCAGTCATATCAATTCTCGATGAAACTGACTCAGGTCTTGATATTGATGCTCTAAGAATTGTTGCATCTGGCATCAATAAACTCTCACACCCAAATTCTGCAACAATTTTAATAACACATTATCAACGATTACTAAATGAAATCACTCCTGACTTTGTACATATTATGGCTGATGGAAAAATCATCAAAACTGGTAACAAAGAACTAGCAATAGACCTTGAAAAATCGGGCTATGACTTTATTGACAAAAATACCAAAGATAAGGAGCTCGCAAAATGAAATCATCGGCTATTTGCCGAGAATGGCTTAACTCTCTTCCGCCTACTCAAGGTTATTTAAAAGAAGAACAATCAATCGGGCGAAAATTACTCTCTACAAAGGGTATGCCATCTAATAAAGATGAAGCTTGGCGATTATGCAACTTCAATAGATTAAATAGTTTCTTATCGTTGCCAATAATCATTAATAAGAAAGATTTCACATCAAAATTAAAATATATATTGCCCGAGAAGGAGAAAGATAGAGAGAGAATTATTATTAATCTAACTGAAAATCCAAGTAAAAATATTAATTTACCTAATGGTGTTGAAAAACTAAATGATATAGAAATTAAACAGAATCTAGGAAAAATAGTTAAATTAATGAATATAAAAAATGACATTTCAGTAGGCCTTAATCAGGCTTCAAGCTCAGAGCTTTTAGCTTTAAAAGTCAAGAGAAATATGATCGAATCATTAGAGATAGTTATTCCATCGATAGAGAAAAAGTCAATTTCAACGAGAATATTTCTTCTTATAGAAGAAGGAGCAAAATTAGATCTTTTACAAGTTTTTCTGGGTAATAAGAATTCAGCACAAAATCATTTAATGGAAATTAAAGTTGAATCCAACGTAGAGATGACGCATGGTTTAATTTCTATGGGTGAAGAGAAAGAATCCTCCTCAATTTGCACGTTAGCTGTAGAACAATCGAAAAATAGTAAATATTCTCTCCATTCAATACATCATGGTTGGAATTATGCCCGATTCGAACCAAGAATCATTCAAAACGAAGGAGAAGCCTCAACAATTGTAAAAGGTCTACAAGTAACTAAATCAAAAGAACAAATAGCCACGCACTCTCTTATTAGATTCGAAGGACCAAATGGAAAGCTTGATCAATTACAGAAAGCCGTAGCTTCTGAATATTCTCATTGCATATTTAATGGTTCGATTGAAGTCCCCAAAAAAGCACAAAAAACAGAAGCTGCTCAACTAAGTAGAAATTTGCTCCTTTCTAAACGCGCCAGAATAGATACAAAACCAGAGCTTGAAATAGTTGCAGATGATGTCAGGTGTACTCACGGAGCAACTGTAAGCCAGCTTCAAGATGAAGAGTTATTTTATTTACTTAGTAGAGGTATTGATAATGAACATGCTAATTCTTTATTATTAAAAGGATATTATGATGAAATTCTCTCACACTTTCCTAAAAGCGCAGGCAAATGGAATGTCATTGAAAAGTTGATAAAAGATATAATAAAGTGAAAAACTTAGTAAAACAATTTGCTGAAATAAGTAGAAATGATTTCCCACTATTTAATGGAAGTCATAATAACTTAATATATTTAGATCATGCAGCTACTAGTCAAAAACCAAAACAAGTTATTGATTCTTTAAAAAAATATTATAGCTTTCAAAATGCCAATGTTCACAGAGGTGCTCATCAACTCAGTGCAATCGCAACAGAGAAATTTGAAAACTCAAGAAAATTAGCAGCCAATTTCATAAATAGTAATAATGAAAAAGAAATTATTTTCACTAGAAATGCTACCGAAGCTATCAACCTCGTAGCTTATGCATGGGGTAATAACAAACTTCAGAAAGGCGACGAAATATTAATAAGTTTAATGGAACATCATAGCAACATAGTTCCTTGGCAATTAATAGCCAAAGAAAAAAAATGCAAACTTAATTATATTAATATAGATAAGAATGGAGAATTAGATCTTGATGATTTCAGGAAAAAGTTGACTGATAAAACTAAACTAGTAAGTCTTGTTCATGTAAGTAATACTTTAGGTTGTTGCAATCCTATTGAAGAAATTTCTTATCTTGCACATAAAAAAGGTAGTTTAGTTCTTTTAGATGCTTGTCAAAGTCTTGCTCATAAGCCCATAGATATTAAAAGCCTAGGTATTGATTTTCTTGCGGGATCTTCTCATAAACTTTGCGGTCCTACTGGAATAGGTTTTTTGTGGGGTAAAGAAGAAATTTTAGAAAAAATGCCCCCTTTTCTTGGTGGAGGAGAAATGATTGATGAAGTATTTGAGGAGAGGAGCACTTGGGCAGACTTACCGCATAAATTCGAAGCCGGTACTCCTGCCATTGGAGAAGCAATTGGTATGGGGGTCGCCATGAATTACTTGCAAAAAATTGGATTAAACGAAATACATAATTATGAGAAAGAATTAACAAAATATCTTTTTGAAAAATTAGAAGAAATTGATAATTTAAAAATTTTTGGTCCTAGTCCATTAATTCAGCCTGATAGAGGACCATTAGCAACCTTTCATATACAAGGAATCCACTCCAATGATGTTGCAGAATTACTTGATAGCAGCAATATTTGCATAAGAAGTGGTCATCATTGCTGCCAACCGCTCCATCGCTTCTATGGAATAAAAAGCACAGCTAGAGCAAGCTTGAGCTTTACATCTACTCCATCAGAAATTGATTCGCTTACTGAAGAATTAAAATCAATAATTTCTTTTTTAAAGAAAAATTCTTAAATATTGAGATGTTTTCTAAAAAAAGCCTCTGTTTTTTTCAATACATCAACCTTTGTCTTGCCGTCCTTAAATCCATGACCTTCATTATGAAATAAGTTAATTTCTACAGGAATTTTACGTTTTAATAATTCATCTTTAATTGCAATAGATTGATCAGACCGTATAACTTTATCTTTTAATCCATGAAATAAAATCAAAGGAGCATTAATTTTATCAACATTTTCACTTGGCGATCTTTTAATAAGCTTTTGTCGATCGGATTCAACATTACCTATTAAATAATCCAAATAAAACTCTTCAAATCTATGAGTTGAATTAGCCATATTTACTAGGTCAGTAACAGCATATTTACATGCTGCGATATTAAAAATGTCAGTGGATATTAGACAACCTAAAGCTGTAAAACCCGATGCGCTACTACCCATGATTGCTACGCAATCCTTGTTAGCCTTACCGGAGTCAATTAATGATTGAGCAGCTTTAGTACAATCAAGAACATCAACTAAGCCCCAATTACCTTTTAAGCGATCTCTATAGTCCCTGCCGAAACCAGAAGAACCACCATAATTCACATCAACTACAGCCCAACCTCTGGACGTCCAAAATTGTACTTCCATATCCAATCCACAACTAGCCATACCAGTAGGTCCACTATGACTTTTTACCAATAAAGGAGGTAACAATATTTTGCTATTTAAAGGTGGATAGTACCAAGCATGGACATCGTCATCATTTGACCCGATAAACCAAAAAGATTCGCCAATACTAATTTTCGTTGGATCCAATCTCAATGATGAGGCAGGAATATGCTTCCAACTTTTATCCAATATATTTAGTTCAAAAATTCCTTCACTAATGACTGAACTACTTGCGATTGCAACAAGCCGATTATCGGACGAATGAATACCTGAGAAATCTCTAAAAGGTTGATCAATACTTTGGATAAATCCATTATTTTTAAACAAAGCCAAATTCCAAATTCCGTCCTTAGCAAAAGCCCCAACAACATCATCCCCTACACATGAAAAGCTGGACATACCAAGAACCCATTGCGGAAATGCAATTTCAGCTTGAATAGTCCATTTATTTTGATTAATGGCAATGGATGAAAAATCATTATCAGACTTGATCTGAGTTATGTTCCACCAACCACTACTATCTTCAGCAACAAAAAGATCACCTTTATCAGACCAAACAGGATTAAAAAATGATATTTGTCCATTAAATTGAAAGTATTCACTATTAAAAGTTACTATTTTTTTTATATTTCCCTTCTTATGAAATTGAGCTAATTTTAATTCATTCGAATCCCAAGGCATGGAAGTCTTTCCCCACTCAACCCATGCCAACTTTCTATCTTTAGAGTTCAGCGAAAGGTAACCTAAAAAGCCATCAGATGAATATATAAATTTTGGATTTTGATAAGTCTTGTCTAAAGAAAAAGACACTATATGATCTCCTTCATGATCTTCCATCAACCCAATCCAAATATTTTTTTCTAGGTCGATAACACCACCTGCAAGAAAATAATTATTTTCTTTCGAAAGACAAATTGATTGTATTTTAGGTATTAATTTAAAAGAAGAAGATTTTTGATTTTCTTTTTGTGAAGTCCAAGATCTCATCCATAAGCAATTATCGTAATTATCAACCCAAGTTAATATCAAATCTGATCCATGAAGAGTAGCCGTTAAGGGAGCGCCACCATAGCCATGAATTTTTGTCCTCAAATCACTTGGATAAGGTGTTAACTCCTGAGGAGAAAAGTCTTTTTGTCCCCAAGGTTTAATTAAAGCTGTAGTTCTGCCCTTTTCGTTTGGTCTTTGTTCTAACCAGATAATCCAATCACCTATTATCCGAGGCTCTTTAAATATGGGGGCTTGTCCATACACTTTTTCAGCATCCAATTGTGTCATTGTTTGATTCGTCTTTGATGTTGAGAGTCAATGATTAATTCACTCATGGAACTTAAAACAAAGTAAAGTGTAAAAGTTGTTGTTTTAAGACTCCTTTGGCTGGCAGTTTTGCTCAACTTGCAAAAAATGCAGAAAAGAAGAAGCCTTCCATCGCAGTTTCGAAAGAACCTGTTACGAACCCTCCTTTAAGGGTTTATCAACTGGGACACGAGGCTTTAAGAACACCAGCTCATCGTATCGTCAAAGTTGATGATTCAATTCGAAAGTTGGTTAAAGATATGCTGATAACTATGTATTCTGCAAAAGGGATTGGTTTAGCCGCTCCTCAGGTAGGGATAGGGAAAAGGCTTTTAGTGATTGATTTAAATTTTGAAGACCCGACGGAACCCCCCTATGTATTTATAAATCCTGAGATAATTTCATCTAGTGCCAGCTTAGATACATATGAAGAAGGTTGTCTAAGTATCCCTGGTGTTTACCTAAATGTTTTAAGGCCCTCCTCAATCAAATTAAGTTATCGAGATGAAATGGGAAGGCCAAAAAAAATGAATGCAGATGGTCTAATGGCAAGATGTATTCAGCACGAAATAGACCACCTAAATGGTGTTTGTTTTGTTGATAAAGTGACTGATGAAGATGAGCTTAAAAAGCAATTAAATGAAAATAATTTCAATCAAAATGATGTAATAAAAGAAACGAATTGAAAGAATAATTTCATTTCAAACTAAAAAATAAAATTAGATTCTTATTTTTTCTCATTCTCCAAATTCAATGACAACAATTTTCGATAAAATTCTTAGTGGTGAAATACCCTGTGAGGAGGTTTTTAGTGATGAGAAATGCCTGGCTTTTAAAGATATAAATCCCCAAGCTCCTACGCATATTTTAATAATTCCTAGAAAACGTATTCCAAGTCTGAAAGAAATAAAAAAAGAAGATCAAGAATTACTTGGTCACCTACTCCTAAAAAGTACTGAAGTAGCTAATGCTGCTGGTTTAACAAGTTGGAGAACAGTTATTAATACAGGAGAGGAAGCAGGCCAAATAGTTTTTCATATGCACATTCACATCATTGGAGGAAGAAAATTAAATTGGCCACCTGGATAAATATAAATTTCTACAATTGATTCCTACTGACTCAGCACGATTAAATTACTGGCTTATTTGTTGCCTCATCTCTACCCAGTAATGCGCTATAAACATATTTGAATGATAGTATTTAATGGAATCCAATTCTGCAGTAGATAAAAAAAGCTTCATTTTCAAAGTAAACACAAATTTACAAGACTTTTGGTTAAATCTCAGTGATTCACAGAGATCAATTCTAAAGAAAATTTGGTCGATTTTAACTTATAAATGGCAATGGCAAATAATTTTGAATTCGCCTTTTTTAGTTATTTGGATTTTGGATCAGACGATACCTGCTGTTCATGCATTTGATATTGAGCTAATTTCCTCAATTCCAATTCCAATGACAATAAAAACACTTTTAGGTTTTGGCTAAGCTATAAAAATAAATCTTTTTTATTCGTTTTAGCTCTTCAAAATTTAAGTCTGAGTTGAACTTCAAAAATTTCAGCTAGCCTTTTACTAATCATTTAATCATTGACTTTGTAATAATCAAATTAATATGACCTCATCAATTTCTAATGCTCAAAAAGGACTAATAAGCCAACTCATTAAATTAAGAAGGCTGACTCAACCATATTTCCTTCCTTACACAGAAAATAATGGCTGGCTATTCCTCTATTTATTAATAGCTTTATTGTTCTGCGTAGGTGGAACAGTTTTATTTTTATTAACAGGTTTAATGAGCCTGTTAACTAATTTAGCTCCCGAAATAACAAATCAATTTTTAGGAGGGGTTCAAAATGCTTTAAAAGTAATTTGGAATGGTCCTCCAGGAATAATAATTTCAAGCTTATTTTCCTTGGGAATCTTTTCATTTATCACAATACGAGGTCAATTAAGACAAAAAAGATGGCTCCCATGGATTCTGTTAGGGTTCATAATATTAATGTTATTGTCTGTCAATGGAATTAACGCTGGAATAACTTTTCTTGTTAGAGATATTACTAATGCTTTGATTCAAAAAGATGAAAACGAAAGTTATAAAAACTTATGGATCCTAGGAATATGTTTTATTGCAGCGCTTCCAATAAGAAGCTTCCAATTTTATTTTCAGGCAAAACTTCAACTGTTATGGAGAGAATGGTTGTCGAAAAGCCTGATAACAGATTACTTAGACGATAGAACATATTATATATTGAATCCCAACGATGAATCTGAAACAAATATCGATAATCCTGATCAAAGAATTACAGAAGATGCAAGAGACTTTACTGCACAAACAATTGATCTATCTCTAAATATTTTTGATTCCTTATTAGTATTTTCATTAAATATTTTTATTTTACTTAGCATCAGCAAAGAGCTTACGCTTGCTCTAATAATTTATGCCACATTAGTTTCAACTTTACTTATTTTTGCAAGTAGAAAACTTTTTAAATTAAATTATGATCAATTAAGATTTGAAGCTGATTTTCGTTATGGTCTTGTTCATGTAAGAAATAATGCAGAATCAATTGCTTTTTATTCTGGTGAAAATCAAGAAGAAAAAGAAGTCAGTAGAAGATTAAAATCTGTAGTCGATAATTTTAATCTTTTAATAATATGGGAAGCATTATTAAGAGTTCTTCAACGCTCTGGTATCTATGGAAGTGTCTTTATTCCTTTTATTATTCTTGCAGGTCCAATACTTAGTGGCCAAATGGATTATGGAAGTTTTCAACAAGCTAATTTGAACTACAATCTTCTCGAGGGTTCATTATTTTTTATAATTTATAAAATAGAAGCTTTAGCAAGATTCTCGGCATCCATAGGCAGACTTGAAGGATTTCAATCAAACATGAATGACGTAAAAGATAATAAATATGATGATTTTAAAGTAGAAATTAAACCTTCAGATTCTATCATTCTCAAAAACGTTAGTATTAAAACTCCTGGAAAAGATAATTTCCTAATTAATAATTTAAATTTAAGTATTGAGACAGGTCAAAGTTTACTTGTAGTAGGACCTTCTGGCTGTGGAAAGACTTCTCTACTGAGAGCTATCAGCGGACTATGGGCAATACAATCCGGCACAATAGAGACACCCTCAAATGGAGAGTTGCTTTTTATTCCACAAAAACCATATATGACACTTGGCTCCTTGAGAGAACAGCTTTGTTACCCATTGGACAAACATAGATTTAGTGATGATCATTTAAAAGCCGTTTTAGAAGAAGTAAAACTTCCTCAAATTATCCAAAGATATCCTGACCTTGATATCAAGCAAGATTGGCAAAGACTTTTATCCCTTGGAGAACAACAAAGACTTGCTTTTGCAAGGCTTTTACTGAATTCCCCAAAATATGTAGTTTTAGATGAAGCAACAAGTGCATTAGATGTAAATACAGAAAAACATCTTTATGAACTTCTTAACCAACGAGATATGGCTTGCATTAGCGTTGGTCATAGACCAACCTTAAAGAACTATCATGATACCGTGCTTGAAATCACAGAAAACAAAGGCTGGCGCTTATTGCCCGCTGCAAATTACAAGTTTAACGAGAACTAGCTTATTTCTATGAACTCAAATACTGAAACAAACCTTGATAATCAGTCAATAGAACAAGAAAAAACTGATTCAGAAATAAAAAATCTTACTCCAAGTGCAACTACAAATGACATTCCTGAGTTTGGATGGAGTGGTTATGCTGAAAGGATAAATGGAAGATTTGCAATGATTGGTTTAATGGCAGTTCTACTTATAGAAGCTCTCAGTAAAATATCTTTTTTGGAATGGGCTGGAATAATTAATCAATGAAACAAAGTTGATTAATCATCAAATCTTGAACTGTTATCTCTTGGTCTTGGCTTTCTAGAAGAGGATGAATAAGAACTTTTGGAAGATGATCTTTGAGTGGGAGTTTTGGGGCTAGGGTCTTTGGAAGGTCTTCTATTAGATCTACTAGGAGCTTGGCCTGAACTAGAAAATGCAGCGTCCTCAATAATATTGTCATTCTTAGAAAACCTATTAGATCCTGAGGAAGGCTCAGAAGGTCGAGAAGGTCGAGAAGGTCGAGAAGGTCGAGAAGGTCGAGTTACATTATCGCTATCTAATCTTGAAGATGATTGTTGAAAAGTATTGGATGAAGCAGTTCTTCTACGACTGGATGTTTGACCACTAGCTGACGGACGACTCCCTCTCCTGGTTTCTTGTCGGCTAGTTCGCCTATCTCCAAAATTTGAGGCTCTATCTGAAGAAATTTCTGCATTATTAAATCGTTCCATTCTCCTATCTCTTTCAGATCCTCGAGAGTTAATTTCTGAAGAACTACTATTTCTTGACCTTCTACTTACAGCCTGTTCAGGGATTGCCGCCCTTGATGGTCGTCTTTCATAATTTTCATCATCTGAATATTCTTCTTGATAATCGTCTCTACCTGAAAATCTTCTATTGATGGGTTGAGATTCCTCAAATCGATCATAATTCCTATCAGATCCTTCACCAGACAAGCCTCCTCGAGAGGATCTTGGCAACTCAGGTTCATCATCAAAATATGCAGATCTTCGTGCTTGATCAGTTGCGATACCTCTCAGTCGAACACTTTCATAAGCAAAGAAAACAGTCGTACCTGCAAGCAAAAACTGTCCAAACTGAAGAATGGGATCTAAGCGCCATCCTTGAAAAAAAAGTATTCCGCCACAAAGCAAGCCTATAGCAGCAAAGAAAACATCGTAATCTCTTGCCAATGCTGGCTTAAAAGATCTAAGAAAATATAAGCCAGCTCCGCATACAGCAAGAACTATGCCAACAATGCTGGCCCAATTTAGACTGGCATTGACCAAATTTGCCCTCTTAAATAAACATTTTCAGGTTGAAAACAACCTTATTTCCATCAGTCTATGGCATAAATAGGTGATTGCTAGGGCTATCTACTCAATGAATCTTTTTGACTAACCCAGATCAATGCAGCTGCAGCAGGTGCGACTATCAATGCTCCAGCTGCAAGAAAACTTCCTATCATTCCAACAGCAGAACTTGTAGCAACTTCACTGGAAGCTCCTGCACTCAGGAACAAATTTAATAAATGAAAAGCCATTTCAGCTAATTCTTATGCAAGACCGAGTAATCTTACGCAATAAAAGATGATTTATACCATCTATTAAATAATGCTTTGAGCTTTGTGATGCCACTGTTGATCAAAAACCTACCAAATCTCGTTTTTTTAATGAGTTTTTTAATAGGGACCCTAACACTCACCTTCCTTCTTCGAATTATTTTGACTTGGTATCCCAAAATCAATCTGAGGTCAGGTTTATGGCTAATTATCTTTTTGCCAACTGAGCCAGTGTTAGTAGCAACTAGAAAAATTGTTAAACCTATTGGTGGTGTAGATGTGACTCCGATTATTTGGGTAGGTCTCTTAAGTCTTTTTCGAGAATTGTTTTTGGGGCAACAGGGTTTACTTACACAAATTATATTTTGAGACTCAATATTTCTAAGCTATAACATTTCTTGTTCAACAAACTTCGTATGAACATCTCCTGTTAAAAATTCTTTTCTTTTTAACAATTTCAAATGGAAATCAATTGTGGTGGTAATGCCTGTGACTGCACATTCATTCAAAGCTCTTTCCATCCGTTTAAGGGCCGCTTCTCTATCTCTTCCCCAAACAATTAATTTTCCTATTAAAGAATCATAAAAAGGTGGTATGTCATAACCAGTATATACATGACTATCTACCCGAACACCTGGACCACCTGGTGGCAACCATCCAGTGATTTTGCCTGGTGAAGGTCGAAAGTTGTGACTAGGATCTTCTGCATTAATTCTACATTCAATTGCATGACCTTGAAGCCTAATTTCCTCCTGACTAAATTGTAATTTCTCTCCTCCAGCAATTCTTAATTGTTCTGATATTAAATCCATTCCAGTCACTAGCTCTGTCACTGGATGTTCAACTTGTATTCGAGTATTCATTTCCATAAAGTAAAAATTTCCTTTTCTGTCAAGAAGGAATTCAACTGTCCCAGCACCCTCATACTTAATACTTTTTGCTGCAGCAACTGCAGCCTTCCCCATTTGAAGTCTTAATTGATCATCTAAAGCTGGACTTGGTGATTCCTCTAATAATTTCTGATGTCTTCTTTGAATCGAACAATCTCTTTCCCCTAGGTGAACAACATTTCCAAATCGATCAGCAAGAATCTGAACCTCTACATGCCTAGGACGATCAATAAATTTCTCCATGTATAGTCCTGGATTACCAAATGCAGCTTCAGCTTCTCCCTGGGCAGCCTTAAACAAATTCTCCAACTCATCTCCATGTCCAACTAAACGCATCCCTCTTCCACCACCACCTGCAGTTGCTTTAATCATTACTGGATACCCCATCTCTGATGCAAGGTTCTCAGCATCTGAGACACTTTCAAGCAACCCCTCACTTCCAGGGACGGTTGGAACACCAACCTTTTGCATAGTCGATTTAGCAGTCGACTTATCGCCCATAGAACGAATTGCATGAGGAGATGGGCCTACAAAAATCAGTCCATGATCTCCGCAAATTTCTGCAAATCGATCATTCTCAGCCAAAAAACCATATCCAGGATGAATAGCATCAACTCCTCTTGAAGTTGCGGCAGCTAAGATATTTGGAATATTTAGATAACTTTTACTGCTTGGAGAGTCTCCAACACACACAGCTTCATCGGCTAGTTGAACATGTAATGCATTTTTATCCACTGTGCTGTAAACAGCAACTGTGGCAATCCCCATCTCACGACAGGATCGGAGAATTCTTAAAGCTATTTCGCCACGGTTAGCTATCAGCAGTTTGCCTATGGGCATTCTGAATTATTAAGTCCTCAGCCGGATCGTATCAGTATTAGTGCCCAAGACAAACAACCATTCAGTAGAAGCTTAATAGGTTTAGCATTATGATCATGGTTAACTTAGTGTTTAACTAAGTTAACTTGCGGATGTGGCGGAATTGGTATACGCGCATGTCTAAGGAACATGTGGCTTCGGCCTTGCGAGTTCAAGTCTCGCCATCCGCATTTTTCCAAACTAATACTCATCAATAAATGAGTAAAGATTCTTTATCTATAATCATGGTCTCAAATGGACCAGGTGAATTAACAACATGGGTAAAGCCAATTGCAGAAGAATTACATAAACAAATTTCTCTCAAACCTAAAGCAAATCGATCCCAAGCATCGTTAAACTTAGTTTTAGTACCATGCCCTAATGCAAATGGGAACGAGCATATTGCTGCAACCAAATGGCAAATATTCGACAAAATAATAGAGGCAAGAAATTTCTGGGAACTACTTTTAAAACCTCATAAATTTGGATTATGGCCCTCCAAAGGACTTGTCATTTTTTTAGGAGGAGATCAATTTTGGAGCGTTCTGCTCTCAGCAAGAATGGGATATTTACATATGACATATGCAGAATGGATAGCAAGATGGCCATTTTGGAATGATCGGATTTTGGCGATGTCAGAGAGAATTGTTCAGAAGCTTCCTAAAAGATTTAAAAGCCGTTGTTCAGTAGTAGGGGACCTGACCGCTGATTTAACTTCATCTGCAAAAATTAATGATCCACTTCCATCGGGTAAATGGATTGCTTTAATGCCAGGTTCCAAAAGTGCAAAACTTAAAATTGGGATTCCTTTTTTCCTTGATGTGGCTGATAAAATTGCTGAATTAATGCCAGATTGTAAGTTCTTAATACCTCTTGCTCCTACAACAAATATTGAAGAAATTAAATATTTTAGTAGTAATAAAAATCCAATAACAAAACAATATCAATCTGGAATCAAATCAATTACTCAAGCAAACAAGAAAGAAACAAGAGGAATATTAATCACAAAAAATTCTACAGAAATTTCAATTCAGGAAAAGTTTCCTGCACATAATGATCTAAGCCAGTGTGACTTAGCATTAACAACAGTAGGAGCGAATACTTCTGAACTTGGATCATTAAGTATCCCAATGATAGTAGTTGTCCCAACACAACATATTTTAGTTATGGAAGCTTGGGATGGTTTGATTGGCCTGATTGCAAGATTACCAATTTTAAAGTGGTGTCTTGGCTTATTAATTACCTTTTTCAAAATGAGAAGAAGAGGATTCATGTCTTGGCCAAATATATACGCAAGAAGAATGATTGTACCTGAAAGAGTTGGGAATATAACTCCTCAACAAATAGCTTTAGAAGCAGTAGATTGGCTAAGGTCTCCTTCAAGACTTTTAGGCCAAAAGAACGACCTACAAGCATTGAGAGGAGTGAAAGGTGCTACAAAAAATTTTTGTAAGGAAATTATTAGTATTTTAGAAGAATCGAAACTTATAAGTTAATTACCAAGGATCTTCAATATCTAACATATCTTTATCATTTGGGATAGAATCTAATGATTTCTTTTTCTTCAATTCATGAATAGGCTCAACATCCATAGGTTCTTCATCTCGTAATATTTGCGATCTATTTTTATTATTACTTGATGATATTTTTATTCTAGAAGAATCGGATCTATTTATATAATTTGACTGGCTATGAGTAGTCTGATTGTCTTCGATCTCCGAATAAATTGAAGATTGATTAGGTTCATCAAGATATCTTAATTCTTGATTATATTGCTCTTCTTCATCATCAGATAATTCTTCATATTCCATCTCTTCTTCTTGAAATCTCTCATCTTGCGATTGTTCTAAAAGTCTTGGTTCTTCATTCAAATTTTCACCAGAAGTTAATTGATTTTCAACTGGAACGAGGTTAACTCTGTATCTCTCTCTTTCACTTTCCTCCCATCCAGAATTTCCTACACCTAACTTCTCAAGAAAACCACTATTTAACTGTTTTAATTTTTCTTCAGCGCCCTCATAAACAATTATTCGATCAGGTCCACTACTCACAATTTCATCAACTGGCATTTCCCAAGTACTTAAAACCCCTTCACCCAAAAGAGGCACTCCAATTGCTCCCATAACCAAAGTAAGTAATTCTCCGGTTTCTATATCAAAAGAAAAACCAAGAACTCTGCCTAACTGGTCTCCAGATTCAGTAATAACTTGACAGTTAATAACTTTATTAAACCTTTCTGGAGCAAAATTTTCACTTAGCGAATCTATTGTATCTACTAGAATCACGTCACCTACTTGACGAATCTGGTCGAGGGGCATCCAACGTGGTAATCCAGGTAAAAAACGAGTTAGAGGATTATCTCTGAGTCCTAACGCAACAACTTCTCTTCGATCTATATCAACAACGACTTCGCCAACAAGACCTAATCTTCGTCCAGTGTCACGAGTAATAACCTGAGTTCCCATCAACTCAGAACGAAGCCATAACCTGTCACTTGGGACAGTAGATGTTGATTCCTGTGGGGCTTGAGTGTTAATCAACTCAACAATGCAGAAAAGAAGTTAATAAAACCATATGAGGTCATTCTAATAAATTAAATCATGCTGCGATTGGCAAACCAACAACTTGCGTGTGATTACCTCTGGCCTGAGTAACTCCAATAGTCCTCATTGAGGCTCCAATCATAGGTCTTCTATGGCTTACAACAAGAAATTGTGCATGCTCAGCTTGTCTAGCAATCAAAGCAGCCAATCTTTCAACATTAACCCCATCCAAGAAACTATCTACTTCGTCAAGAGCATAAAAAGGAGAAGGTCTAAAACGTTGAAGTGCAAACAGAAAACTCAATGCTGTTAATGATTTTTCACCACCAGACATTGCTGCGAGTCTTCTTACAGGTTTACCTTTCGGATGAGCTACTAATGTCAATCCCCCTTCCAAAGGTTCATCAGGGTTTTCAAGTTGTAAGTGCCCATCACCCTCAGAAAGACTTGCAAAAATTTCTCGAAAATGTACATCAACTTCTTGAAAAGCTTCCATAAAAGCCTCTTGACGCAAGGTTGAAACAGTCTCTATGCGCAGTAAAAGTTCAGATCTTTCATCAGTTAACACTTGAAGTCTACTTGCAAGTTCATCAAGCCTCTCTTCCAATTTTGAAAGTTCCTCCAACGCAAGCATATTGACAGGTTCCAATTCTTCCATTCTTTTTTGCAAATCTTCCAATTGCGAAAGTAAAGCATTGAGACCATTACCTCTGATTTCATCAGAAATCAAAGGCAAGGGATCAGGAAGCTTTTTCTCTAATTCATTACATCGAATAGTTTCCATTCGAATTTCATCCTGAATATTTTTTTGGTCTTCCTTTAATCGTTGAAGACTCCATTGTAATTCTTGAAGTTTTAATCTTTGTTGAGATACATCTGCCTCAACGGAATCTCGCTCACGTCGCTGTTCTCCAAAACGGGTTTCCATCTCTTTTTGTTCATTTATTAAATCTTGGCGTGTTGAATTAAGTTTTTTACTTTGATCACGCCAATTCATATGAGCAGTAGCAAGCGACTCAATTGAATCCTTTAAGCGTTTTTCTTCATTTAATAAAGAATTTTCTTGATCATTTAAACGATTAATAGCTAGTTTATTTTGTGATTGTGTATTAGCAATATCATCTCTATTTTTTCTTAAATCAAGAAGATTTTGATCAGCATTTTCTAGTTCCTTTTGTAATTTAGACCATATGGTTGAATCACTTGATTTCTCAAGTATTTTTTCCTCCTGTTCTATTCGTAATAAATCATTTTCTAAAGGTCTAATATTTAAGTTAATAGATTCTAATTGACTAATTTTTTGTTTTCTCGACTGTATAAGATCATCAATCCTTTTTGAACGAAGATTTTGTCGTTCTAATAAAGGTGAGTTTGATCTCTTAGAGGTTGCTCTTGCTGCGTCCAAGGCTGCCTTTTTCTGCTCTAACTTATTTAGCTCGTTTCTCAGATTATCAAGTTTAGTAATCAGTTTATTTTCGATCTGTTGACAATTAACAAGTGTCTCTCCAACTTCTAATAATCTACACTTTAATGGATCATAATCGTCATTATCATTTACTCTGCCAAAACTCAAACCTAAAGATCTATTATTCAAACTTCCACCAGTCATTGCACCACTTCTTTCTAACAATTCACCCTCTAAAGTGACAGCTCTTTTAACACCAAGTTGATTACGAGCTGATGACAAATCACCAAATACAACTGTCTCACCAAATACGTATTCAAAAACATGTTTATAAATTGAATCAAATTTAATTAAATCAATCGCCTTACCAATAAAGCCAGAAGTCTTATTTAGATCAACAGAAGATGGTCTCTTGAAAGCTTCAGATATTTTTTGAGAGTTCTTTAAAATCTTGTTTAAAGGTAAAAATGTCAATCTTCCCGCTCGTTTACGTTTCAAAAGATCAATTGAATGAGCTGCAATTCGGTCATTGTCTACAACAACTTGTCCAAGCCTTGCTCCAGCAGCGACCTCAAGGGCAATTCGAAAGCGATCTTCAACCTCACCCAAATTAGCAACAGGTCCATGTATCCCATCCAAACCAGACTCTAATAACAAAGTTATTGCGCTTGTGCCTCGACTTTCATGTATAATTTCTTTTCTACTTTCCAAGCGAGCAATATCATTTTCAAGCTTTGATTGTTGTTTTTCCAATCTCAATCTAGTACGCTCTTGTATCCCTCTTTCAGTAATTAAAGTTTGGAACTCTTCTTTTTTAGTTGATATTAAGCCTAAAATATTATCCCACTCTTGATTCAAAGTAATAATTTCAGAATGTACCTTTTGATTAGAATTCTTATCAGATTCTTGATCACTCTCTAATTCTTCTAAAATAACATTCAATTGTAATAGGCTTTCTTCAAGATTTTGCTTTTCTGATCTTTTTGGATTTAATTTTAATTGAATTTGATTTCTATCATTTCTAACCTTCTGATGTTTTTCTATCCAAGCCCCAGATTGACCAGCCACATCTGAAAGTTTTCTTCTAGCTGATTCAACCCATGCCTCAGCTTCCTTACACTTTAATTCCGCTTCATCAAATTCATTTGGATCAATTTTATTCAATCTATTTTGCAATTCATTTTGATAATTTTTCTTTTTTTCATTAAGATTATTACGATATTCCTGTAATTTTTCACCTTCATTTTTATGATTAATGGCTTGCCTTTCTAACTCTCGATTTTGAGAATCAATACCAGCTATTTTGCCTTGAATTGAAAGTAACTTATCTTCCCCTAGTTCTTTGACATTTTTCTGTAAAATATCTAATTTTTCAATTGATTTATTTAACTTATTTTCATTTTCAAGTAAATTTTCAGAATATTTTTTTTCTTTTTTAATTAATTCCTTATTATTTATATCTAATTTTTCAAGACCAGATTTCGCATCTTCATAAGATAAGACTAATTCTTGCTGTCTTCCAACCAATAATTTATTTTTAAGATCTTTATATAAGGTTGCTTTCTCACAATCTTTTTGCAAACGCTGTTTAGATATATTTAATTCTTGCTCAACAATCCTGCAGCGTTCCTGTCTTTCATACACATCATCTAATTTAGAACGAGTTTGATTAATACGGGTGTCAAACAAAGCAACACCAGCGAGTTCGTCTATCAAGCCTCTGCGATCTTTGTTGCTCATGGAAACAATTCGAGTAACATCTCCTTGCATGACAACATTGCTGCCTTCAGGATCAATCCTTAGTCGCCTTAATTGAGTTTGCAATTGCTGCAAATTACAAGTTTCACCATCAGCCGTGTATGTGGAAGCATATGAACCGCCAGGCATGACTTTTAATCTTCTTGATACTACCCATTCTTTTTGACCAGGTTTAATCCAAGGTCCCTCTTCTGTTTGCTCTATACCCTCCTCAGCCTCATCTGGTTCCCAATCAGTTAAATCGAATTTAACAGTTACTTTGGTTTCAGATGATTTTCCTGCTTTCAAGACACCACTATTAACCAAGTCAGGCAATCTATCTGCTCTCATGCCTCTGCTGTTTGCAAGTCCTAGACAAAACAAAACACCATCAAGAATATTGCTTTTACCTGAGCCATTCGGACCTGTTACAACAGTAAATCCTTCTTCCAACGGAATCGACATCGATCCACCAAAGGACTTAAAATGAGACAAATCTACGTGGTTGATATGGACCAATAGACTGCATCTACAATATGAATGACGTTAGCGAAATCTCAGAGAAACTCAAGTCTTTAGAAGTCTCAAGAAATATTTAATTTTTTGTGCTTAAAAGTCTGCATCCTTTTTGGTCTATGACCAAATCAACTTCAATATTTTCCCATTTGAGAGATAAATTTATCAATTGATATTTAATCTTTGGGAGTTCCTGGACAAAAAAACCTTTTTTTATTCTTTTTGCAACGCCTCGATTACCAGAAACAACCTTTTCTTTTATGTCCAACCAGTCAAGTTTATGAGGGGCTATATGTACTGCTTCAACATAAGGACCGTCGATCAAAGGAATTTCGCTTAAGCGCCATGCTTGACAGAACTCAGTACCTTCTAAAAGCAAATCAAAATGAATGCCTTTTAAGTCATCAGGTGCTCCAATATGACTTAATAAAACCCACCTGTAAGAATTGTTTTGGTTAGTAGAGCTCAATTAAAAACGAGTAAGAAGATCTCACAGGAAATTCTCGTTAAATTTCCAAGAGTCTAGGCTCAAAAATTAATATTCAATGAAGGACAAACCTATTAGCTTTTAGCTTCAGGTACAAACCTTAAGGCAATCAAGAGAAGGCTGCCAGCACCTGCTATTGCAGCTAATACAAGGCCAAAATCAGTAGGGATTGTATTGGAAGCAAAAACCATTGATGAAATTCCGACGCCCATGGGTTGTTATGGAGATACCAGTGACCTTTAGCACTAGAAGCATTCAAATAGCAATATTTGTAAGCAAAGACGACGAAAAAAATGTATGAAATTTTGGACTTCAAACATTTGAAATTCCAGAAAAAAGCTGCAGAATAAGAATTATTTTAAAAATTGAATTGAACCCAGGGGTTTCGATTCAGGCAGTATCTCTCTATTCTTTGTTAAAGCTCTGGGTTTATGGAATCAGTGAATTCCTCATCATCGCCATCCGCAAATCCAGCTGAAACTGAAGAAGTTTTTGCTGAAAAGTTATCTGACAAATGGTTCAGTGAACAATTTGATAATTTATTGCCAAAAATTCAAGAGCGATGGCCCGATCTAGCAAAGCAAACCTTAGAAGCTACCAAAGGCAGTCTTGATGATTTGATTAGCGTCATATCTTCACATTCAGGCAATAATAGTTTTGGAGTAAAAGAACAATTAGAAGAACTTTTTCATTCGGCAAGTGATACCACGAGGGGTCTCGCAGAGTCTCTAGAACCACTTGAGAAACAACTGGAAGAGCTTCTCGATGAATTAAATACTGCTTTAAGACCTCGGATAGAAAAACCGGTAAGAAAAAGGCCCTTACTGGCTATAGGGATTGCTGCTGGCATTGGAGTTTTATTTGGTCTATTACTTAGCGGAGGCAGAAGAAATTAATGTCAAACACAGATCGCAAAAAAGGCTTAGGTGCGGCAGCACGAGTCACTGCTCTGGCCAGCTCTGTAATGGATCTTCATGTGCGCATTGCACTTCAAGAAATGGACAGAGAAAAGCGACGACTGATAAGTGGTGGGATTTTCCTCGCTACTGGTGGAGTTTTAATGTTTTTTGCACTCCTAGGAACTGAATTGATTCTTGGATTGTGGATTAAAGCTTTATTTGAATTAGAGATAAAATCAACAATTTTAATTTTGGTTTTTTTCAATCTTGTAATAGCTGGGATGAGTTTACGAATTGGAGGATATTTAGCCCGCGGTCCCTATTTACCTGAAACTTTAGAGGGAATTACAAAGACTACAAAAGCAGTTTTAGGTAGAAAATAAATTATTTAATTTCATAATTTAACCATCGACAGTCAATCGAACCATTATTCACCTGAAAACGTCTACTCGCTTTCATCCCAATATATTTGCTTAATTTTGGATTACCATTAAGTAACCAGAGATTCCAGCCAGAAGCATTTTCTTTGCAAAAATAGCCAAGTTCTTTATAAAGATTAGGTAATTGATTTTCATCACCTATTCTTTTTCCATATGGAGGATTGCAAACTAAAACACCCGATCCAGCAGGTAATTTTAATTCTTGAAAAGGGCAATTAATAATTTCTATATAATTTTCTAAGCCCGATTTTATAATATTCTCTATAGCTAAATTAGCAATTACTTCATCTAATTCACACCCAATTATTTTTGGTAATTTTCCTTTAAAACTATCAACTTTCTTTGCAAGTTTTAATTCTCTATTCCATAAAGATACATCAAAATCTGGCCAATTTTCAAAAAGAAAATGCCTCTCTAAACCAGGGGCAATATTAAGAAAATCATTTACTGCCTCAATTAATAATGTCCCGGATCCACATAATGGATCCACCAAATGATCAGTTCCATCCCATCCTGTCATTCTCATCAATCCTGCAGCCAAAGTCTCTTTAATGGGAGCCAATCCAACTGCGGGTCTATAACCACGTTTATGAAGACTGGAATTACTACCATCCACACTTAAAACAGCTTGCCGATTTGATAAGTGCAAATGAAAACAGAAATCTGGTTTGATTAAATCTATGCTTGAACGGGAACCCCATTGTTCCCTCTGCATATCAATAATTGAATTTTTAACTTGCAACGCGGTGTAATGAGAGTGCGATAACCCATCGCCAATTCCAGTAACGTCAACCCGAAAACTTTTTTGAGGTAATAACCACTTCTTCCAATTAATGGCTCTTTGAACACCGCTATATAATTCACGTGGTCCATTGCAAGGAAATCTAGCAATTTCTCTTAAAAACCTAAAACACAAGCGGGACTTCAAATGTAATCGATATAGACAAGACATATCGGCTTCAAATAATAAATGCCTTCTTGAGGCTTTAACTGATTTTGCTCCAAGTTCGCTTACCTCTTGAACACCTTCTTTTTCAAGACCTTGTGAAATAGAAGCTACTACTTTCATTATTTTGAATAATTAGAAAATGACTAAAGCTTTGTTTAAAACTAATACATCAAATTTCAAATGATCTGTCACAATGAGTATGTCCATTTTGCAATGGACTAGGTGATTCACACCAGTATCTCGGACAGCGGTTCGATTCCGCTCAGCTCCACTTCAAGGGGCTGCAATGGCTTCGACGGGGTATCAGGCGAGTGACTGAAGCCTGCTCGGTCAGAGCAAAACCATAACTGCTAACAACATAGTTAGTTTCTCCCGTCAAACAGCCCCTGTTGCTGCTTGATCTTTTTTCGGAGATGGGGTTAGATCAACCTTATTACCCAATTGATCCACGAGGCCTGCGAGGGCCTCACTTCTTTCCAGTAGAACAAGTCTCAAAAAATCATAAAAATAAAGTTGTGGGAAAATCAAATAATTCTCTTAAAACAATTCTCAATAGTCTCAAAACTCAAGTGGCTTTTATCTAGTGGATTATGAAGTCAGGAATCTGAATAATTTTTACTAAGCAAGCATTCAGAATTTAATAATCCAATATAAATTCTCTCAGAACAAGAAAATTCACATGCAATCACAAACATTAGCGTTAGCTTTCTCAGAATGGGGAATAGGTAGATTCCCTTTGGATTTAATTATTTTCTTATCGGTTGTACTAATTTTTGCTTTACCAGCCGGTATCAATAGAAAAAAGATTTTTGTTGAGGGTAATGCCTTTACTACTCGTTTAAAAAACTAATAAAAAGGTACTGACCGAATTCAGCCCTTCTGGTTCCGATAGCAATGGCTATCAACATTCTTTAATTCAACCAGAAGCTTTTTATCTACTCCATATCCATTGGTGAATTAACTTAAGAGCCTTTGCATTTTGGATGGTTTTTATCCCAGACACCATTCCCGCATGCGAGTAGCAATTTTTTCTTTTTAGTTCTTTTTCTTCTCTGAGCTCATATCTCAATATAAAAGCCGTATTCTGGGCAATGAGCGTCTAAAGCAATGCTAAATTGTCTGAAAAACATAAACAGAAGTTAACTTTGGGAACCCAACCATTTAGTAATCAAGGCATGTAATTTTGTTTTTTTAATGTTTCCAATCTATTTTCATCAGATCTTTTTAATGGCGCAATTTTAATTTCTTCATCCTCTTCTTTTTCTTTAAGCGAGGAATCAAATCCCTCTGATTCTAATCTTTTTATTTGAGCTAGACTTCTTTTTTCTCCCATAGTTAGATCAGTCAATAATAAAAGTTCTTGAGTCAACCTCTCAATATCTGGCTTCTTAAATAAATCAACTTGAACTGTCGCTCTCTTACCATCAGCATCAAATCCTTTAACTACGAAGCTATATCTATGTTTCTTAGATAAAAAACCAAGAGCACCTAAAGGTCCAAAGAGAATGGTTGTAGTAACACCTGTATTAACTCTTCGGTTTGAATATCCACTCTTAACCCAAGAAGTGACACGAGTAAGAGGAATTGAAACTTCAGGTGAAGATATAGCCTCTCCAGTCAATTCAATAGGTACTCGACACTTCTTCGCTGCTCGTCTTATTTTACTTTCTAAGCTTTGAGGACCTGACTCGTCAGGATCGTATCTCAAGCTTGGTTTATAGTTTTTTCTAATATCTTCTTCTATTTTTATCAGTTGACTCGCTGGACAAGTTGATTGATATGTCCCGCTTTTAGCACTCGGTATTTGAATAATTAATGAAGTTAGCAATAGAGCAATTACAGGCCTTCTCATCAAGAGGACATAGATAGTCTAGTTAATTTATATGATGGTAATGCGTTAACAAAAAAATTCATAAAAAGATTTCCTGTATTACCCAATTTATCCATGGACGCTGAAGGGCATGCTTTTGATTAAATAGCAATCGACTATTAATCAAGCCTAATCATCATTCAACATTGGTAAGAGTAGGAATCCCCTCGGCTGCCGCAACAGTTACCCACATAACTGCTGGTACTTTTCCATTATTAGCCATTGTATGAGGAGGAGTATCAACTGATAAGACAAAAGAATCACCCTCTCGGAAAGTTGTGCTTTTACCTTTTTTAGTCTTCAATGTTAATTGTCCCTCTTCGATATAACTAGTTAATGGTGCCTCATGAAAATGAAGGGGAACCACGCCACCAGGTTGGACGTCAACCTTATAAAGACGCATTTCTCCTTTGCCTTCTGGGTAGGTAAATGACTCACCATAAATTGGCTTTGTGCTTGTAAAAAGCTCTTGCACATCTACAGGTGGCTTGTCTTCAACTGCCAAAGCAATTGGCGCATAACTCATTAATGAAAAAAACATTAACGCTATGAGGCTGAAGATTTTAGAAAGCATTAATTAAAAAATATATTCATCTAATTTTATCCATTGAGAACAAACCGTGAAGTCAGAATTAATACAACAGAGCTAAATCAAGCCAGATCGAGACACTTATCAAATTTAAACTTTTGGATTCTTATAATCCAACTTATCCATAGAACCAGGGAAGGCTCCGTATTTATTACATTGAATATCATCAAAGCGCTATCAAAAAATTGACTTTATTTGTAGTATGAAAATTATAAGCAAGTAAGACTATCAATATTTTCATGAGTTTTAGACAGTGAATCCAAGTGATAATTTAGTATGCAACCTTTACCATAGTTACATGCTTGGTTGCTTTAGTAATAAGCAAGGATTTACTCAAAGGATGTTAGTTAGCTATGGCCAAGCGAAATCAATTTAAAAAAAGGAGGGGTTACTAGCCGCTCAAAACATGCTTCACATATTATGTTATCTGTTATTGCGTAACTGTTAATGAGCAATACTAGTTATTACGAACAAATCAATACAGATCTTCTTGGAAGGATACCTTTAACAGCAAAGGTGGTTTTAGAAGTAGGCTGTGGTGCTGGTGCTCTTGGAGAAGCATATAAAAAAAGAAACCCTAAAGCACTTTACATAGGTATAGAGAACGAAAAAGAACCCTCTGAAATTGCAAAAAAGAGATTAGATCAAGTCATACATGGTAATGCTGAAATTGAAAATATTATGCCTCAAAAAATTCCTAAAATTGATTGTATTGTCTACGGCGATGTTTTAGAGCACTTAATCAATCCATGTGAATTAGTCAAGAGACAAGCAACGTATCTAAGAAATGGTGGTGTTCTTCTAGCTTGTATTCCTAATGCTCAACATTGGACATTAATTAGGAATTTGTTGCATGGAAATTGGTTATTAGAAGATCATGGCTTATTTGATAGAACCCATCTCCGGTGGTTTACATATAAAAGTATTTTAAATCTGATTAAAAACGCAGAATTAGACCTTTGCGAGATTACTCCAAGAGTCTTTAAAGAAGATTTAAGAAAATGTAAAATTTTTCTAGAAGAAATTCAAGATTCACTTCCAAAAATGGGAATAGAAAAAGAATACTTTTTGTCTAAAATAGCGCCATTTCAATATATAGTAAGAGCAACAAAAGGGAAAGAAGTAAATCAAACTATAGATGTCAGAATTGGTAATGTCAAAGTAGAGGGGATAGTTAAATCAAGAGTTCTCGTGCCTATACAAGGTATGTTTAGTTTGCCGAAAAAAAATTTCAGAATAGGAAATTCATTAGATTTAATACAAGGGAAATCTGATCATCCAAAGATCACGGTTATTAGTAGACCAATACATTTACGTAGGGAAAATGATATTGGTCAAATCAAAAGACTAATTAATAATGATTATTTGGTGATTATTGATTATGACGATGATCCAAATATTATTCCTAAACAATATGAAGGATGGGATTTTACATTTACTAGCGCCCATGGAATTCAAACAACCAACAAAAAACTTGCTAAGTATTTAAAAAAATTTAATCCTGAGGTTAAAGTTTTTCAAAATTCAGTTTTAGAAATAGGTCCAGAAAAAAAACCAATAAATTCTTCTTCTCTAAAAGTATTTTTTGGTGCTATTAATCGAAAAAAAGATTGGCAGCCATGGATTGAAACTCTTAATAATATTTTCTTAGAAATGCCAGAAAATTGGGAATTTGAAGTTATTCACGATATAGATTTCTTTAACTCTTTAAAATTACCAATCAACCGAAAAAGATTCACACCCACTTGTCACTACCAAAATTATCTTGAAATAATGAAAGAATGTGATATTTGTTTTCTTCCATTAAATGATAATAATTTCAATAATTATAAATCTGATTTAAAAGCAATAGAAGCGGGGTCTTTTGGACTTGCTCTACTTGCATCACCAGTAGTCTATAATGAAAATTTTGAAAATAACGTAAACGCATCATTTTTTGATAGTGAAGAATCATTAAAAAATATATTAACTAATTGGATAAATAACCCACACGAAGTTAGAAGATTAGGAAAGAATGCACAAAAATATATAGAAAATAATAGACTATTATGTTACCAATTAGATGAAAGACAGAAATGGTATACAGAATTGTGGGATAGGAAAAAAGAACTAACTAAGATGATTTTCAATAGAGAACCAATTTTATTTGACTAATCAGATCAAGTAAATCGTTTATAAAGATATTTACTTAAAATAGTCTTATCAAAAGAGTAAAAAGATAAATATAATCGCAAATTTTTCTTTTATTAAACAATAAATTTAGTGCAATACCAAAAATTATATTTTAGAAATATCTACAGCAAGAAGTTAGTATAATCGACAAAAGAATAAATGAAGAATTGCCAATCAAAACAAAAGAAAACACAAATTACCTTTTATATACAATTAAAAGAACAACAATCAAGCCTTAGTAAGACATAATAATTTTTAATAAGAAAAAGTAGTTTAATAAATAATCTGATAAAATTATTAAAAATAATCTAGGGATTTCTATGCATTTATCTATTATCGCTTTAGCCTCGTCAGAATGGGGTGTTGCTCGATTCACTACAGATTCTTTCGCTTTGCTCGCACTAGGAATATTAATCAGCCTCCCAATTATTTTGCTTAAAGATAAAGCAGGATTAAAAAATATCTGGTCTACAGGTAATGCTTTATCTAATCGCCAATAGTTTGATCCAAGCTAAATATTAAAGAGTTAGCTGAATTTAAAAAGCAAAGTTATGACATTTTTGCAAATAAATCTTTGTGGTAGTCAACGACATTTTGACAACTGATTACAGGAGTAATTTCCATATCAATACCAAATTGAGCTCTCCATGGGGCAAAGTGTAGGAAGAGCTCCTTGTCACCATTTGCATTGCAGAGAATTACAACACGACCTTCTCCTGGTGCATGGACACGAAAAAGCATTTCAAATCCATCAAATTTATCTTGCTTAGACATCTCACCATTTTCCCAAAACTCCACAAATTGCTTATAAGCAGCAACTTGATTTTCAATATTAGGAAACTGGCAATCAACCAAATAGAGTTGCATTGGTGATACGATAAAAACTAATTTTAGCTAGAAAAGCAAAAGAAATGATTCATATAGCGATCCATACACAAATCATGTTCTAAAAAGAAGACATAATAATTATGAGCCAACCCATAAAAACGATTGATTGATCAAAAAAGATAAAGAATTCACAACCACAAATGCACTTGATCTTTTCAATATCTAATCAACTTTTAAAGGCAAGCAGACCAAGACATTGGACAAAAAATCTATTAGTTTTTGCTGCTCCTCTTTTTAGTTTTCAGCTAGAGCTATTGATTTGGCTAAAATCATTGCAATCTCTTGTTTGCTTCTGTTTATTATCATCTGCTATTTATATATTTAACGATATTATTGATGCCCACTCCGACCGACTACATCCAATCAAAAAATATAGGCCAATAGCAGCTAAATTATTATCACCACAAATTGCATCAATATTTTCATTCATTCTAATTATCATCAGTTTATATCTAGGTTACTATGTATCAAATTCTCTTTTATTAATTCTATTAATCTATCTATCTATACAAATAAGTTACTGCCTAAAGCTTAAAGATGAGCCTTTATTTGACTTGATTTGCATAGCAAGTGGCTTTCTTTTACGGGCAATTGCAGGAGGAGTATCCTCAGATCTGATTATCTCTCCATGGTTTTTATTATCTATAGGTCTATTAGCCTTATTTCTTGCCTTAGAAAAAAGAAAAGCTGAGATGAGAAATATCAATATTAATTACTCGACAACTAGAAAAGTACTAAAAAGATATTCTTTACCACTGCTTTTAAGATTTGAAAGTCTTGTAGCAACAAGCTCATTTGTAACTTATTCACTATGGGCAGCTGGTCCTGCACTACAAGGAGCCAAAACAAGTTGGATGCTATTAACAGTTCCATTTGTTTTAATAGGAATTTTTCAATACCAATTACTTAGTGATCCGGATGAAGCTAATCGCAGAAATAATGGGACTTCAGTTCGAACAGCAGAAAATCCTGAAGAAATTCTTCTCAAGGATAAAGGTATACGTCTTACAATCATTATTTGGTTGATCTCCACAATATTTATTGGCTTAATTACTACATAATTCTTCGATATGAGCATTGCAGTATTTGATGTAGACAGAACTTTACTTGAGGGGGACGCCCTTTTATTAGCCGCAAGAAAATCAAATAGCAATGCTAAGCTTCTTTGGCTCAGTATAAGTTTCTTGCCTTATTTAATTTTATGGAAACTCAAAATTCTTACAACGCAAAGAATCAAAGAAATATTTATAAATAAATTTAAAATTTGTGATAGATATAATATAGAAACAAAAAGAAATAATCAAGACTGGTTAATTAATGATTTAAAAAAAATGATAAGGAAAGAAGCATTAATTAGACTAGATATGCATAGAGAAAAAGGTGACATTGTTGTATTGTGCTCGGCATCTCCAGATATGATACTTAATCCATTAGCGAAATCATTAAATGTTGATCTTATATGTACTAATTTAGTCAAGCAAGAAAATCAATGGCTACCAAAAATTATTGGTAAGAACTGTAAAGGTAATGAGAAGTTAAAAAGACTAGAAGATAAATATGGATTAATAAAAAATCAAAAATTAGAAGTTTACGGAGATAGCAATGGTGACAAAGAGATATTAAATGCAGCTTCGATTCCTCACTACCGAGATTTTTCTGATCTACCAAAAGAATATCCCACATTCTCGTTCAACTCAATAATTCCAATCATTGGATTTACCTTTTTATTTTATCTAATAATTAATAATTTCGGCAAATATAGTACTCCAGAAAAAGAATGGAATGACATTTGGATAAATATTTTAACAGGAGAGATTTTAATCATAACTAGTTACCTTATAAGATTTTTTAGGTGGAAAATCATCTTAAAAAAAATTAATTTAAATCCACATCCGATTCAAAATTTTTATATCTGGATGGGATCATTTGCTTTTACTGCAACCCCAGGGAAAGCGGGGGAAGGAATTCGAGTTATAATGCTAAATAAGGAGTGTAATTTACCTATTTTTGAAACAACTTGTGCACTTCTGGTGGAAAGATTAACTGATATAATTGCTATTTTAATAATATTGATATCTAATTTAAATTTACTCCCAAATATATATTACAAGAATATTATTACTTTTGTCTTCATGATAATTATTACTATAAGTTTACTTATTATTTTTTTTGTTAAGAGAAATCTAATCAAAAATATTGCATTATTTATCATTCGAAGATTTTATCCAAATAAAATAGTGCATCTAAATAATTTAAATATTGTAAAACTTCTTATACACCCAAAAAATATAACTATTGCAATAATTCTTGGATTAATTGCCTGGGTTTTCGAAGGTATCAGCCTTTTAATTATATTAAAAGGCTTTAATTTCTCAATAAGTTGGCTTGGTTGTACTTTTGCTCATACAACTTCAGCTCTAATTGGTGCCTTGACATTGATGCCTGGAGGTGTCGGACCTACCGAGGCAAGTACAATAGGACTTTTATCTTTGCAAAGTATACCCTTATCAATTGCAACCTCTTCAACTTTATTAATTCGTCTCATGACACTATGGTTTGCAACTTTTCTAGGATTCATTTGTCTAATATTAAATAGCTATATGTTTAGAAAAAACTCTTTAGCATATAGAAATCAATCCAATAATCAAATCAATTGAGTAAAAGATCTTATAAACAAATTCACAGTGCTTTTGTGTTAGGAAGTACAAGTACAGTAGCAAAAGCTATATGTATAGAACTTGCAAAAAATCATAACTGTAAACGATTTCATTTAGTTGCGAGGAATAAAAATTCTAATCATGAATTAACTCATAGATTAGAAACTTCATTCGATGCATTAGTCACAGAAGAAATAGTTGATTTAATAGATAGCTCTAGTCTTACAAGTTTGAATATACCAAAAGTAGACAATTATGAACTTTATATAATAGCTGCAGGTTCACTAGGAAAAGCAGAGCTTGCAAGAAAAGATATCAAAGAAGCTTTAGAAATTACAGCAGTAAACTATACAGGTATAGTAACTTGGATTACTTCAATAGTGACAAAAGAGCGCATTTCACAAAAAGGAATGTTGTGGGTTTTTTGTTCTGTTGCTGGGGATAAAGGAAGACCAAGCAACTATCATTACGGTGCAGCAAAGTCAGCCCTGTCAACTTTTTGTGAAGGTCTATTTCTGAGATGTCAAGGTAGACCCTTTTCAGTGCGAATTATAAAAGCAGGATATATAAATTCACCCATGACAAAAGGAAAAGTACCTAAATTACTATGCATTGATCCAAGGACTGTTGCAAAAATTCTTCTTAAAAAACCTAATCGACGTGGGACCGAATATCTACCATGGTGGTGGACCTTGATTATGTTTATTGTAAAAATTATGCCTCATTCAATAATATCTAAGCTATGAATTTAATTTTAAAAAAAAATTACCCTAGGAAATTTAATAAAATAAGTGGTTGGGGCAAAACTAAAGCTGTAGATGTGGAAATAATCAACCCTAAAACAATAAGAGAAATTCAAGATATTATTCGCAATTCCCATCCAAAATCGATCATTGCAAGGGGAGCAGGAAGATCATATGGTGATGCAGCGCAAATCAAAAAAGGGAAAGTATTGAAATTAGAAAATTTCAAAGAAATTTTTCCTAATTATATAAATAATGAAGTTACGGCTCAAGCTGGGGCTTCATTTGAAGAAATTCTGAGAAAGATAATCCCTAGAGGTTTTTTTCTACCTGTAACACCTGGAACAAAAAAAATTACATTAGGAGGTGCAATAGCTGCAGATGTTCATGGGAAAAATCATCATCGAGATGGAAGCTTTGGGGATTATGTTAAAAGAGTTATCCTTATTGATGGGAATGGTAAAAGAATCACTTTAAGTCCATATAAAGAAGATAATTTAGAAATAAATGAACTATTTTGGGCAACAATAGGAGGAATGGGTCTAACTGGAATAATTATTGAGGCTACATTTTCAATCATTCCAATTCAAACATCATTTATCAAAGAAGAAACTAATCGTTTTACAAACTTAGATGATTTAATGAAAGAAATGATCAGATTGGATGATCAAAATAAATATAGCGTCGCATGGATTGATAGCATGAATAACAATTTCAGAGGGATACTGAGCCGGGGAAATCATGCTACGAAACAGGAAATTAAGAAGTTAAAAGATATAGATTATTTATCTTTTAATCCACATCCATTTACAAAAATTCCCCGCTTTATACCAATTAATTTAATGAATAGACAATTTGTAAAAATATTCAACGAATGGTGGTTTCGAAAAACACCTATTAAAATAGTCAAAAGAATCATAACTATAGAAAAGTTCTTTTATCCGCTAGATGCAATTGAAAATTGGAATAATATTTATGGTGTGAATGGATTTATTCAATATCAGATTATTGTGCCTGAAACATGTCGTTATATGATTCGAAAAGTCTTAGAGAAATTAAATCATATTAATGCTTGCAGCTTTTTACCAGTCTTAAAAAGGCTAGGGAAATCTAATAAGAGTTATTTATCATTTCCATCAAAGGGATGGACACTATCAATTGATCTACCAGCGAATAATCAAAAAATCGACAAGTTATTAGAAGAACTTGATCAAGAAATAATAAAAGTTGGAGGTAAACTTTATCTTGCTAAAGACGCAAGACAATCTGATAGTACTTTTAAAAAAACTTATAAATCACTAGATACTTGGCAGAAGAATAAAAAAATATTAGACCCAAACTGTATATTCATATCAGATATAGCTAATAGATTAAAAATATGCAATTAGTGTATATTTATTAAATATGAACTATCATGATTGGTGCAACCATTTGATTCCGTATCTAGTAAATAAGGGTCTGAACAGATTAATTTGATCAACTTACTTTTAACATTTTTATCCTTAAATTTATTATAACTTTCAATCACTTCCCAACTACCGGCAATATATTTTGCTCCATCATTTTTCCATTCTAAAATCTTTTGATCATTTATAGATATTGGAGAAACTAACCAACCCTTCCTATCTGAGAGATATAGCAAAGTAGGATCTCCACCTGTAACAGAAATAATAAGATCTGATTTCTCTGTATTCCTTTTAATCATCTGAGCTGTTGCCCAAACTGGTTGTCGTATAGGGTCCTCCATATCCCAATAATCGATCTTTAGCATAAGCAAGCTCGCAACAAATAATAAGCTAATGAATATTGTAATAAAAGCTTTCTTTTTATATAAATTATTTTTTAATCTTACAAACCCAAGGCCCATTAAAGGACAACTAAACAGCATTATAGGAAGCTGATAATATTCATGAATTGCAAAAGAGCTAGGATTGATAAATCCAGTTAATAAAACTGATAAAATACCAACTATAAAAATATTATTAATTGCTAGCTTTTGAATTGAGAAATAAATCGGTACAATTCCAATAATAAGAAAATTCCTAAATATTATTCTGAATAAAAGGTCCAAATAAAAACGCAATTCTAATAATGTTAACCAGGAGTACCTATCAGTATCCGAACCCCAGAGACCAAAAGTTAATCCTGTTGATTGACCAAGTTTATATGAATATGAATACCAAAAGAAACTAATTAAAATTGTTAGTATAGGGAATATATACAATTTGTATTTAAAAATTAATGACCTTTGGTATGCGCTTATCAATATAGGAATACCTATCCAAAATAATGGTAAAACCTTAATTAATACTGCTAATGTAAAAGATATCCAAGATGCTATTAGAAAAAATTTATTATTAATTTTAAGAAATTCAACCCACCTCTCTAATGAGAAAATGCCTAGAAATATCATTAATGATTCTGGTTGGATAGTTCTACTATAAAAAACAGAGATTGGTAGAATCGCATAAAAGAATGTTCCCCACCAGGCAACTTCAACATTAAAAACTCTTTTTGTTAATCTAAATAAGAAGTATAATGTTAAGCATCCAAATATTACCGAAAGTAGTCTGGCAAATATTTCATTAACTCCAAATAACTTATATAAACTTGCTACTAAATATTGATATAATGGAAATTCACATTCAACCAAACCATTAGTTGAACCAGACCAATTTACTTGTGGCTGAAAAAAATTTAAGTTGGTAGAGAGAAAGTTTTTTGCTATTGATGCAGTATCAGCTTGGCGCCAACTATGAATTCCTATTACTGGTGCATTAATATTGATTAACCTTATAAATAAGCCAATTAATATAATTGGCCAAATAGAAAAATTACCTAATAAATTATATAAACTTAAACGAAAATTTCTATAAATCATACTAAACCTTTTTTATTAGAATAGTTGATCCTCCTAGAAAACAACAAATTAGCCAGGTGAAGTAAAGAATCCATTTGAAAATAAAAATAAGCACATAAGAACTAAAGGACCCACACCAAATACAAAAAGAACAATTTTTGCATTTCTTGGACTTGTTGTTTTCTCATTAGTGGAATAATTTATCTTAGAATTAATTTTATTCTTTGTTTTTTTACCAGGCATACTTAAAATAGAGTTTAGAAAAATATTTTAGCATTATGACTTTTAAACAAAATTTATTCATTTCAAGTAATTTTACCTAAGTGTATGCACAATTGATTAAAGCGAATTTATCGATCTAAATAATTCATATACTGACTGAAAAAATATACTAAATTCAAGTCTTCTGAAATATTCCGTAAGAATAACAAATAAATTAATCCATTTCCTGAATAATTTTTTCTATTTCGCGAGCAGTGTCAAACCAATTAAAAGAGGCGGCTCGTTGAGGTCCTTGATTGAGACATTCTTCAAATATGTTTTTATCGTGAATAAGCACATTCATCGCAGAGGCAATTGATTCAATGCTTAGTGGATTAATCAAATAGCCATAATCACCCATAACTTCTGGAAGCGCTCCTCTGTTAGAAGCTATTACTGGAGTACCACAAGCCATTGCCTCAAGAGCTGGAAGACCAAATCCTTCCCAAAGACTGGCAATAATTAATCCTTGACATTCATTTAATAATGATAATTTTTCATTATCATCGATCCAACCTTTCCATTCACAACAGCTTTGAAGATTCAGTTTATTAATAAGTTTCAAAAGTCCTGGTGTATACCTTCGATCAAATGAGCCAACAAAAACAATCTTGTAATCATAAAGTTTAGCTAATGAAAATGCTTTTATAACCCTTTTCAAATTTTTATGCGGATTATGCCTGCCAATAATGAGAAAAAATTTCTTTCTATTTTTTTTTATGGGATAATATTGTTTATTATTAAAACCTAATTTAATTGGAAATAATTTTTTCTTGGGTACTTTATAGAACAAAGATAAGTCATTAGCCGTCGAAATAGAATTACATAAAACAACATGAGATTGTTTTAAAATTAATGGAATATAAATTAAATGATATAAAGTTAAAAATGATAGAGAAGGATATCTTAATGGTATCAGATCATGAGCCAAAACTATAGATTTGACATTGGTAAATAATGGTGCCTCTAATAAGGGAGAGAAAAAATATTTAGAGTTTAATTTTTTCATGATTTTTGGTACTGATTTTTGAAGCCAGTACAAACGCCTAAAATGACTTACAAAGCCATTGCCTGGCGAAAGATTATTAGGAATATAAATATCACCGACCATCCCCACACCTTGTGGAATAAGTGTAGTAATTTTTTCAACAGACATTGAATTTGCAAGGTCTCTAGAAACCACTCCTATGCCGGTATTTTTTTGAGTTATATAGCTCCCATTAAAAACTATAGATGACATGGTTATAATATTCTCAGAATGATTCTATTTTAGACAATAGTAAGTCAGATGTTAAGATCAAGAATTTTTAATAGGTTTTTCAAACGCAAGAAAAGTAAAAGAGTTGAGATTATCAAATATAATCCATCTACAAAATTTGACTTAAATAATGAAATTCAAACTAAAATAATAAAAATTGATAGAAAAATCTCTGAGAATAGTAAAGCTATGATGGAAGCACAAATTGTAAAATTTAGATCGACATTTTACAAATCAAATAATTTATTTGATCAAATTGGAAAAAATGTCTATAAAACTAAATTAGAAGATTCAATTAATTGGTACCAGAAACAACTCAAAGAATTATATAAAGAACGAAGACTTCTACAAATTAATCAAGAAAAGCTCAAAGGTATTTTCTGGTTAAATAGCATGAAAAGATTTATTTGTATTTTATTAATAGGTTGTTTCTTATTTTTTACTCTATTAATCCTTATCTCTGGTTTTATGGTCATCATTTATTTACTACCTATAATTTTATTGATTTTGTTCGGATATTTTATATTCAATAAAAAATATTAAATATTTTTAAATTGCTCTCAAACAAGAAATTTATTTATCTGATAACCAAACTTTAATAAAAAAATTTAATGACTTTCATCCCTTTAAGCGAAACACATCATAATTAAACACCCAAGGAACTGGCTTATAGATCATAAATAATTACTCAAATGTAAGTAATTTTATAATATGATTCGCACCAGCAAAACTTATCACCTACTTGTACGTCTGCTAAAGGCACTGCCAGCCAAGAGAAGAAGGTCGCTTTTAAAATTAATTCCTGTAGCAGCATTGACCGGTTTAGTAGATGTAATTGTAGTTGGAATTGTTTCTAGGTTATTTACTGTATTTATAGGTCAGCCCAATCAACCACCCTTGCCGTTTCAAAGTTTTATACCTGAAGATGCAAAAACAAAGGTGCTCAGTCTGGTAATTATATATATATCAATGAATTGGCTTGCCTCATTTTCAAAATTATTTCTTAAGGCAGCTCAAGAAAGGCTTCGAGTCGCAATTTGGAGAGATTTATCAGAACTGGCCCAGAAAAAATTACTTTCACAAGAATATGAATTCTTTTTAAATAAAAAAACATCTGATCTATCATCAAAAGTTCTTATAAACATTTCAAGAGTTTCCGAGTTTCTAGTTAGGCCAATCCTCCAAATATCTAGTGGATTCTGTGTCATAACTTTCATATGCATTGCTGTTCTTTTTATCGCTAAATCAGTAGCACTATATTTAATTATTAGTCTTGTTATTTTTTATATTTTCATATCATCATTTGTTACACCATTTATAAGATACTCCTCTCGTCAAAGAATAAAGCTTGAGAAGGAAACAAATAATATTCTGACTGAATCAATGAGAACAATCATTGATGTACATCTAACTAGCTCAGAAAAATACTTCGAAAAAAGATACAAATTAGCTGGGAAAAATTCATTTCCCTTTATTTGGAAAGCAGAAGTCTTACCTGAATTTCCACGTTCATTAATTGAACCTTTTGGAATTACATTAATTTTTGCTATTGGTCTTTTACCTTACATAATGAATGAAAAAGATACCAACTTAATTGAAATAGTTCCATTTTTGGCAACTATTGCAGTTGCAGCTCTTAAATTAACACCTCCATTACAAGATTCATTTAGAGCTTTAACATCGATGAGAGCGTCAATTCCAGATTTAGAAGAAATTTTAAAGTTAGTGGAACTTCCATCTAGCAGACTTACTAATAGATCAATAGGAGTTCCATCAAAAGAAGGCATCGAGCCAAGAAACAATATAAAACTTGAAAAAGTTAGTTATAAATATCCCAACAGCGATGTTTATACATTAAAAAACATTAGTCTTACAATTCCTATTGGTGCAAGAATTGCTTTCGTTGGAGCAACTGGTAGTGGAAAAACGACCACAGCTAATCAATTGCTATGCCTCCTAAGGCCTACAGAGGGCAATTTATTAATAGATGGCGTGGAAGTTACCAATTCTGAAGTTCCTGCATGGCAAGATTGTTGTTCCTATGTTCCACAAGAGATAACATTGCTCAATAGTAATATTATTGAAAATATTGCATACGGATTAGATGAAAAATTTATCGATCATAAAAGAGTTTGGGATGCACTTAAAGCCGCTCAACTAGCAAACTTAGTATCAGATATGTCCATGGGTTTATATACAGCAATTGGTGATAATGGAATTAGATTATCTGGGGGGCAACGACAAAGATTGGCATTAGCAAGAGCATTTTATAGACAATCAAAGTTATTAGTTTTAGACGAAGCAACTAGTGCTTTAGATAACAAGACAGAAGCAGAAGTAATGGATGCCATTGAAATCATAGGTAGGCGATGCACAATCGTAACAATAGCGCACAGATTAACTACAATCGAGCGATCAGATTGTATATATGAATTTAAAGATGGTCAAATCAATGAATATGGAACATATGAGGATCTACTAGATAAATCCAACAGTTTTTACGATATGGTTGATATTGCAAAAAGATCAAACAAATCAAATATATAGGATGATTATTTAGATTTAAATATTAATAAGGATATGCTAGAAAATAAAAATTAGAAAAGAATTGTAAAATCAATCAATTGATTAACTGATAGATACAAGATTATACCAGTACCAATAATCGATCCTGTTAAACCTCCCACAAAACCAAAAAATAATATACTTAAATTTTTGCTATCTGTTGTGGGATTGGGGCTGGAAAGAGGAAGTTTTTCAACTACCTTTAAGCGCTCAGTGGTAGGTCTTCGACTGATTTGTTGATGTCTAATAAGTGCTTCGAAATCAGGCATTGAATTTGTTGAGCAATGGAACAATAGGCCGACCAACCGGACATTCGCCGAGGATCGGATCGACCTTTATCATCAACTGCATCAATTACTGCCGCCCCAAGATTTTCTGCTTTATCAAATGCTGATAACAATGGAATGTCTCCATCCAAAACACACAAGTCAAATTTCTCTAATGCTTCTCTTGCTTCCTTTGCAGTTCTCTTCTGGCGAAAATCGACTTTAACAAGCAACACCGCATGGGGAATATTTAATTGCTTTAATAATGAGGCTAGTTCAACGGTTAACTCTACTGATCTTGCCTTTGGCGCCGTCGGTAATAGTACAAGATCAGATCCAGCAGCTAAATGTTTCAACTCTTCTTCATCAGTGCTTGCTTGACCATCAGTGATAACAATTTCTGAGATTCTTGTTGCTTTAGCGGCAGCTTCAACTGGAACAATATTAAATTTAAGATTGCCTCTTGTTCCATATGCAAGAGCTGAACGATTTCTATCTGCATCAACTAAACAAACATTTTTACCTTGAGAAGACCAAACGCTCGCAAGATGGATTGAAGTACAAGTTTTTGCTACTCCACCCTTTTGACCGCATACAGTTATGAACAATGTAAAAGGTTAACATCTAAAAATAATTTGCAAGATCTGATTACAAAGTCAAGTACCAAGACAAAGATCAATCAAGCAATGCTAATAACAGATAGATTTAAATATAAGAAAAACAAATAATTAAAAGATTATTTTGTATATTAAATTACTTTTTAGCCAATTATTGTTGGTTGAATCATACGAAGATAATATTTAAGCTTGCAAGATATTTTTTTGGATGCATATTTAGAGAAAGTAACAATGTAAAGAAATGTACATCGAAAAAATTTTATTAAAAACAAAAAGAAAAATATCAAACATTTTTAATCTCCTCAAGAAACCAAGAGAGGAGATATCAGCCCGATGCGAAAACCTTACATCTATTCCTGGAATAGGAGCAAAAAATTGTAATAACTTCTACAAAGCTGGATATATGACACCAGAATCAATTATTTCTGCCTCTGACGAAGAACTTTTATTGATCCCTGGAGTAGGTATTAGCTTTGTTAAAAAACTCAGAAAAACATTAGGTAGAATATAAATAAGAAAGCTATTCATTGAAAAATTTCACCAGGGTAATATCTCACCATTTGCGTGCCAAAAAGTTCCAGTAGTTTCAATAGTAAGTTCATCAATTCTTTGAATGAGTCCTTGCACTGATTCTTGGGGTTCAATTCCACTAGAAGTGAATCCAGTCATTCGAGTACTTACTAATCCAGGATGCAAAATTGCTACTGGAATGTTCTTAGACTTTAGATCTACTGACAAAGATTTACCTGCCATGCACAAAGCTACTTTGGACATTCTATATCCATAAGATCCTCCAGATGTATTATCCTCTATTGATCCCATACGACTAGTTATTAGAGCTATCTTTGAAGAGCTGCGAAGGTTATTGAGCAAAGTCTTGACGAAGCAAAGTGGACTTAAGGCGTTAACTTCAAATTGATGCATAATACTTACAGGATCCAAATTAGAGAGAGAATTAAATTCAGCAATCCCTGCATTTTGAATCAAAACATCAATTTTCTTACCATTTAACTTCTCTCTAAGCTTTATCACAGAGTCTCCTGAAGTTATATCTATTCCATCCTCAACTCTTACTGAAATTGAATCTAATTCTGAAGAGCTACTTCTACAAGTTGCAATCACATCATCTCCTCTCGCTTTCAATTGACTAACTAGTTCTAGTCCAATTCCTCTATTGGCTCCTGTTATTAAATAAGTAGACACAAAAAAATATTTTATTATTTTGAGCCTAAATCAAAAGATATTAAAAGTAAAATAACAAACTCTAATTGATACAAACAAAATCCTAGTGCATAAATTATTTAAAAAAGTCAAATAATTTTTAACAATCAAAATCATCATGAATTGAATTAGAAAACTCAGCAGAAGGTCCCAACAAAATATTTGGGCCGTATAGAAATGCATATCTTCTGTTCTTATTGAACTCTCCCTCCAAGCGAATACAACAAAAACCTTTTTTAATTACAAGTAAACGCCAAAATTCACTCCAATCTATACATTGATCTAAAATTTCATTTATATGAGATGTATCATCTAGAGAATTTAAATTAATATTTAATTTATCTCTAAGAAAAAAATATTTAGCCATTCTTTCATTTTTAGAAAAACAGCTGCCAATATATCTAGTTTTATCTAGCTGATAATCTAAAGTTTCTAAATAATTAAGAATTTGATCAATTTCAATCATAGAGAAACCTTTCTTTTTCAAAATCTCTATAATATGAAGATCTTTATGCATTTTTCTATTAATCAGAAGTCAATCATATTTATAACTATCAATCATTTAGACTAAAAAAGTCAATTTTTAATAAAATTAAATAAAAAGAGAATCTAAATAAATGTTTTAACTATAATTTAGTCGTTCATAAAAAATTAATTAACGAGAAAATATGTTTTCAGAGCCACCTAATTTATTATTAAAAGATAGTTGATAGGCTTGCTCATGTGGTCCGATCATGGAAGATAAACCAGCATGTGAGCTATTAAACCAACAATCTTTCTCTAATCTTTTAATAATTTTTTTTATCCGATATCCCAAGTGCAAATCTTGGCAAGCAAGTAATCTCCACTCACCATTTTTCTTTCTATAGCCAAATTCAAAATAATAAACTCCTTTATTAATTGGAATAGGAAATGAGATAGAAGATTGAAATTTACTAACTTGAATTTCTTTCATAATACAAGTAGCCTTATTTTTATTTCTATTGTTACTAATATCAAATAGCCTAATGGCATAAAAACAACTTTTACTAAATTTGATCTTTAAATTATCCAAGGGACTAATTTCCCATAAACATTTTATATAACCATTTCCAATATTTTTTACTACAAGTCTACTAAAATTATTTGTAGTTCTTTTAACTGTATCCCAAATATATTTGCTAACATTTGTCTTTATACTTGCTTTCATCTTTTCTATATATAAATATTTACTATTATAATGAATCAATCGATAAACAATGTAAACTTTTATGAGTAACAATCATTTCATCGAGATATAGAAATAATTCCGGATTAACTAATAGTTATTAAAAGTATGGTTATTAAATCTAGGAAAGCTTTTTCAGTATCAATAACTACATTGTCTCAAGCGGCTTTACTTCCGAGCCTTTCGCTTAGCATGACTTCTACAAGATCTGCCGTAGATTTTCTAGATGATATATTACTTGTCCTCCAATGCTTGATCAATGTTTTCAGCTCAATTATCCTTTTTTCTGCTACTTCAATTTTTTCATCATTAGACATAGTAATTAAATAAATACCTGCATGTTTAAAGATTAACCTTTTTTAAATTGATATCAAGTGTAAGTAAAAAATAGTTCTAAAAACTTCTGAATAAGAGGTTATGTACTAATCATATCAAATATTCTTATTGAAAAGGAAAAAATAAAAAAGGCCAGCTACTATGTAACTGGCCTTTTTTATTAATAGATAGAATTACTATATAAATCTATTAATAATAAAACCTTTCAAGGCAGGAGTAACAGAATGACAAAGTCTTTTGATTTCCATTGACTCTTGACAGAACGGTAGATGCGACAATGGATCACCTCCTAAAAATAAACTTAAAAAGATCATAGCTAAGAAATATGAGATATTTGTAAATTACATAACAATTTTTGAAAAAAAAAAGATTTGATCATATTCAAATTAAAAGAATTGATGTCTTAAAAGATCTAATTTCATTTGAAAGATTTTGTTTTCGGCTAAGTTAGAACCATTTCCAAAGCAAAAATTTCATGCGCCTAACAAGTTCAAAAGGATGCCTTTTGGCGATAGGTAAATACCCACATTTTAAATATAATGCTAATGGGGGAGGAGGCGAAGCAATACTCCTAGAAAAAAAAGTTAATAACACCAAATATATTGAATTCTGTCCAAATACATTTCAAATTCCTTCATTAAATTGGAAAACAACAAAGTTCCTGAATCTACCCTTACCTCCAGGAATAAATATCAAAATAACAATGGATAAATTAGCAGGAACAATAAATACAGACTCAGGTGAAATAAATTTGGACTTCGAAGCAAGATTTACTTTGCAAATATTTTCCAAAATAGAATTTCCAAATTTAAAAATCATAAGTTGTCTAACTACTAATAAAGTTAAGACAAAACATTTTTCGAGCGAAGGACAAACTATGCAACCAAATGGTGAAGCAAGAATTGTTGGTATATCAAATATAAAAAAAACTAATGATTATATTTTAGACAAATTTCTTGGTTTACCTACGGAAGCATTGGCAGAACTGCAATGTGTAGTCGGATAAAGTTGATTTCCAAGACTGACGAAGAGAAAAAGAATAAATTAAATCTCCCGGCATTGTGAGAAAAATCAGGTAATAAAACATTTTACAGTGATAAGTAAATTAATTCTCGGTGATTGACTTACATACAAGCCTCAATAGAGCCATAATTTAATTAGATAGAGGCGGAGACATAGATTTTGAAGAAATCAAAAGAATACTCTGCATGAGCAAAAGAATAGATAAAATTTCCATACGAAGTAACTGCTTTAGTACAAGTGTACCATAAGAAATGGGTTGCGCAAGCTTTTGCCTGCAGAATTAAAAAGCGAATTCATATCAATAAATTGAAAAGATTCATTTCTATACTGCTGTTAGCAACTAGACTCAAATTCTCAAATAGCAACAAATCAATAATAAATATAAACTAGTTATTATTGATTTTTTATTTTGTAGCCACTAATAAATAACACATCGATCTTCTTAAGTAAATTATTTAATCAATCCAAAAATGAGAATCTATGGTTACTTTGACTGTTGAGATCCTTATTCAATATTACTTATTATTATATTTCTTACTGATGCTTAATTCGTCTTGGCAAACAAGTTTGATTATAAAGTATTGACATAGTATATTGATTGCTTATGCTTAATAAATTAATAAAAGTTTTGAAGTAATGTCTTTTTCGGATGCGTATAGTTATCAGGCAAGGAATATAGTAGATATTAAGATTTTCGTACAAGCAATAAGGTTTTTCGTTCTGAATTTTATTTTAGGGATTATTTTTTTATTTCTTATTTTGGAAGAAATAGATTGGATTATTTTTTCGTCAGGTGAAACAAGAATAGATGAAGTGATTGACAGCACATCCTGGAATCTGAATAATTTATTTTAATTTAAGTTAAAACCTAAAGAATATATGGATTCTAGCTTGCTTTATTTGGAAGAAATAGATATACCTAATTTGTATTTAATTTTATCATGATTACTATTGTTATTTTGCTTGTTTTAGGCTTGTCTGGGTGGACTATTTCAACCCTAATGAGTAAAGGTAAGCATCAAGAGGAGATTAAGGAAGAATTAGGCAATATTTTTGAAAGTCTGAAGTATTTATCTTCATCTATCTCTGCTCTTGTAAAACTTTTGATGAAGGATTCGATTTCCTCTGCTAAAGAGGATGACTTTAAATCTATCAAAGCTAATGTAATAGACCTTTTATCAATCGATAAGAAGGACAAAGAAGATCAAGTTGCTTAATTCTTATTAAAAGAGAATTCAAAATTTGCAGGAATACATTGATTTATAAAAACTATATTAATTCTCAAAGTTCTAGATAAATATTCTTTAGATAGTTCTAGCTTCTTCGAATCCATGAAGGTGCTCCAGAAAACCACTCGCCAAGATCATCATGATCAGGATTATATGTCGAATTAGGATCTGATTCGCAAAGATTAAGGCCTTCTAGCAATTTATCTATTGAGTTAGAGCTTGATTTATTCCGTTGAAGATTTGAAGCTTTCCTTAACCATAGTGCGACGTTTTGATCTCTTGAGGCATATTTATTTAAATATATTCTTTCCTGCAGATTCACCAAATCTCCTTTAGCAAGTCTGGATAGTATTTCTTGTATCCGCAGACGAGAAGATGTAGATAACATGTTTAATGGATTATTTTGTTCTTTTTAGCTAGAAATAAATGAATTGCAAGATGAGTTGCACAAATTATTTTATTTATACAAATCAAACGAAAAATTGATCTATAGATCTTTATCTAGTTTATACTGTCTATTTTTTTTTAAAATCCCCCTTTTTTTCTTAGCTTCAAGTCTTTTTATTTGGGAATTCTTACTTGGGATTGTTTTTTTTCTAGCTTTAGTTTGTAAATTCAAGTTATCTCTTAAAAGAGAAGTGAGTTTCAACATCGCTAGTTGACGATTTTCATATTGAGTTCTTTTTTCTTGCACTATTATAGAAATAGAACCATGATTAATTTGTTTGTTTAATTGTCTTAAGAGAATATACTTTTGAAAAGGGGATAAAACTTTTGAATTGTTAATATGAAAAATTATTTCTACTCGGCTCTCAGTTTTATTTACATTCTGCCCCCCAGGACCAGCTGAACGTGAAAAGCGCCAATGAATCTCATTTTTTGGAATCACTAATTGATTATTAATTTGTAAATTCATCGATGATTAGCGTGAGATAATCCTGTAAAGTGATATCTTATTCATTAATTGTATATGCTACCAATTACATAAAATCTATATTTCTATTAGTATTCAATATTATTGTTAATGGATAACTATTTTTTATGCGAAAACTTTTTTAAAGTCTCGATTTCTATAATTTTCAAGGTACTCTCCTCTGTAGCTTCTAGATTCAGCAAAGGGGCCATACCATCTTCAAAAGCTTGCTTCCATCTTGGAGCACACAAGCACCAATAATCACCTTCTTTTAATCCAGGGAAGCCTATTTGAGGCGTAGATAAATCATTACCTTGCGCTTTACTATAAGAGAGAAATTGGTCTGTCATAACAGCACAAACAGTGTGCATGCCAGTATCAGATACGTCGGTTTTGCATGATCCGTCCCGATACCATCCTGTCATTGGACTACAACTACATGATTTCAATTCGGTTCCTAAAACATTTTTTTGCTGCATGACTTTTTTGAATGACCTAATAGATATAGTATGACTACAATAATTTATTTCTCATACTTTAAAAGGTAAATACAATGACCGCACCATTAATTCAAGGTGCCTCTGGAATAGAGGGAGCTACATTAACCTCCGCGTCAATCAAGGAAAATAACAAAGACATTTTTACTTTTACTTCAAATGAATTAGTTACTTGGTCTATTGATGGAGGAGAAGAAACTCTTTTTACGATTGATACAGATACTGGTGAATTAAGTTTCAATGAATTGCCTGATTATGAAAAAGCTTTTAGCTTAAATGGAACAACTTTAGAATTTCAAACTAATTATAATTCTCCTGATATAAGTAGTAAGTTTTTTGTAGAGCTCTATGATTTAAATAATAAAAATAATCAATCTACTCCAATTACATCTGATAATTTTCTTCAATACGTTAATGATGGATCTTATATTCAAACTATTTTACATCGATTAGTATCTGATTTTATTGTTCAAGGTGGGGGTTTTAACATAAAAACCAATGCTAATCAATCTTCTTCCATATCAATAATTCAATCAAAGGGTGCAATAAGTAATGAGCCAGGTAATTCGAATCACATGGGTACAATTGCAATGGCAAAGATTAGCGGCCAAGCAAATAGTGCAACATCTGAGTGGTTTATTAATTTATTGGAAAATAAACATCTAGATTCGCAGAACGAAGGTTTTACTGTTTTTGGCCATATTTTAGGAGATGGTATTAATAATCCACTTTTATTAAATAAACTTCTGAAAGAACCAGCTGATACTCAAGTTAAAACTTTTTCATTGGATTTAACATTTAATGATGCATCTAATGGTCAATCAACAATTACCTTACCAGATATACCTCTTAGGGATATGGAAGGTACAAATGTCGCGATTGATAATTTCCTTCTTATTAATAAAATTTCTTCAATTAATACGAGACCTCAAGAGATCGAAAATAAATATAATTTAATTGTCTCAGCTACCGATTCAGATGGAAATAAATCTAGTCAATATGTAATTGTGACTGTCAGCGATATTCAAGGAGAGCAACTTAATGGGGCAGATGGTATTGATACACTAACAGGTGGAATTGGAAATGATATTTTTCAAGGAAATGGTGGTAACGACATCATTGATGGTGGTAATGACTATGATACGGCAACTTATTCGGGAAATTTTTCCGACTATATATTTGAAATCGCTAATAAATTAGTCACCGTTACCGATACTCGTTCATCTACTAATGATGGAACAGACACGTTATCTAATATTGAAAAACTCACTTTTGCAGATAAAAATGCTCTAATCACCAGTAAAGAAATAAAAGGAATTAACTCATTAGGATTTCATGCAGAGAAAATCTATCAAGGTAAAAGTGATGCTTATAAATTTTATGATTTAGGTAATGATAAATATGGGATTGGCATAACGGGTGGTATTGATGAGCTGACTGGGCCGTCTGTTCTTAAGTTTGATGATAAGATTCTGCATCTTGTTAATGATATCAAAGCAACATTCGACCAAGTCACAGGTCTACATGATGCAACCGGACAAATGTTTCGTCTTTACAATGCTGCTTTTGCAAGATTTCCTGATGCTGATGGACTTAAATATTGGATTGGTAATTTCAGTTCTGGCAAAGATGACTCAAGGGCCGTGTCATCTTCTTTTCTTGCTTCTGAAGAATTTAAACAACGTTATGGTGACAACGTCTCGAATGAAAGCTATGTAAAAAATCTATATCTAAACGTCTTGAATAGAGAGCTCGATCAAGGTGGATATGACTACTGGGTTGGAAATTTAAATAATGGTATTGAAGAAAGACACGAAGTCCTTTTAGGTTTTTCTGAATCAGCTGAAAACAAAGGTCTTTTCTCTGAAATGACTGGCTTGTATTAACTACATTTTTTTAGTTATATAAGTCTATCTTCTCCAGGAAGTCAGTCAATTAATTAGTTCTCTTCTAAGAAGATGTAGCCGTATAACAAAATCCATTCTTAATACAAAAATCGTATGCAAATAATTTTAATTGTTCAGGCATATCTTGCCATTGCATTTCTTCAAGTTCGTTTAGCTGGTCTGATGTTAATGACTCATGCTTTGCATATGCCTCCATCATATTACCCCAACTTGACGAAAAGCTATCAAGATAAAACGCTTTTTGATTCTGGTTAAAGAAATTAATTATATCCTTCTCGGTAACTACTTCTCGAGACAGTTTCTTATAATGTTCAAAATCTGATGACCAGTCTGGTGTTAAGTTTGACGACATCGAAAATTCAATTTAATTTATGATTTTAGTTTACACAGTCCATAGAAATCAAAGCAATGGCGAAATGAACATATGTGATTCATATCCGAAAGTATTAACCTAACTTGCTATGGATTCGAGCAATATTGAAACTATGTCCATAAAAATCGAATCTCTATTTACGCTCTTTGTTAGATGGACTGGTTTTCGATAAATATTCAAATTTCGATCACAAATCTAAAATCCTAATTATCTTGAGAATACTTTTGTCATTCTCCATAAAAGTTAGTGAGATTAAATTGAAGAATTTTTAATTATTCTTTCCTTAGAGCTACCATTGTGGCTCAATTCGTACCCAGCCAGCAGCTAAAAGCTTTTTCCACAGCTCAATAGCAAGATTTCTTCTCATTCTCTTACGACTCTTAAGAAGAGGTATCCCATTCAACTCAAGACGTCCTTTGTCTACTAAGACTTTAGGATTCATCTCCCAACTCTCCCAGTCATACTGGAATCTCAAGATCCACACTCTACTCGGTTCCATAAGCCATCCGTCACGCTTCATCCCATTAATTCAGATGAGTGCACGCATACTAATAGCTTGTGTTGGAATTGATGCCAATCAATACTTCAAACCTAATGTTTTTGATCCCAATCGATTAGTTGCTTATACGTATCTATAAGCTTTATTCTTCAACTTCAACAATTTCATAATAAGGACGGTCCCCATAGTCAGCATCTGAACAACAAACATCGGAGTAAATTTTTTCTAAAACATCATATGCCTCATCATAAGTCTCAAATGGTTGATGAGTAATGTCATCAGACTCTTGATCATGTCTAATAATTTTATAAACCATTGACAAATTAATTAACTAGAGAATCCAAATAATCCCGCAAAGGCAGAAAGAAAAGTATAACAACAATACTGACTAATATGACTCTAAAAAGATTATTCATCATTTTTCACCAATTAATTTTTTACATTCTGTTTCGATCTTGATCTTCTTCCTCCCATGATCGAACTTGAAAAAACAATACGAGACAAATGGTAATAAAAATCAAAAGAAGTCCAGCCCAACCCCAAAATTTATGCTCAGCAAAAAGATTCGTTAACATTGACTTTTCTTGATATTGAGCATCCATCTCATATTGAATAGTTGCAAGAAAAGTAATCATTTCAGGCAGTTAAATAAGAATAAGTATTACTTTCTTATTATATTCAAATCACACTAGAAATAAGTTGAAAATACTAATTAGTATAAGATTCCTCAGCGATTATCAATGAAAAAATTTATTTTTTGACGATATTGCCTTTTTCAAGTTTCTTATACAGTACATATCCAATCAGGAATAATACAATTAATGAAAAATTTTGATTAAAGATACCAATTATTAAATAAGCAAGTATTGGTAAAAATAATAAACGCTTAGCCAAAATCTTTTCTTCAGGTGTTAAATCTTTCCATTCCAAATATCTTCTCCACTGAAATACTCTTTTCATCTCTCTTTCTTCCGATCTTTTTCTATTGAGAAAGGTATTAAATAGAACTTTTAAATCATCCAAGCGGTTCATTGATAAACGTAGCAGCAAGCATTTACAACTATTATACTTTTAAATACTGGGCATAATAGACTTGAAATTTTAAAGCCGAGATTCAAGAGCTGCATTACGCTATAAATATAACTCCAAATTGATACTTTTCAAAGCTGATAACCATTCATGTCAGGGAAAGATATTATACAACTTGATCAACTGTATTTCGGCAGATTTGTTTCTATGTAGAAGTAAAGGTCTATATATTATGAATAAATTCTTTTTTCAGATTAGGTCACTCATTATTAAAAGCTAAGAGTTCTATTTAAACATCACAACTTTCAATGAAGAAAAAGTAAAAGATTTCCTTTAATTGTGAAGAAGAAAGGGAAATATAGCGAAAATCAAATCTAGTGCTTTAAAAATTATGCGGCGATTGTTTTCAGGAATAGTTAGTCTGACAATGCTATTAAGTGGCTGTGCGAGCCCAAGTCTAGAAAATACTTCTAGGCTTGATTTAATAAAGAAACGAGGCGAGCTAATTTGTGGCGTAAGTGGGAAAATTCCTGGATTTAGTTTTCTTGAGAGTGATGGTAGTTATCAGGGATTAGATGTAGATATATGCAAAGCATTTGCTGCTGCGATAATAGGAGATTCAGAAAGAATTCAATACAGACCTCTAACTGCAGCAGAAAGATTCACTGCTATCAAAACTGGTGAAATCGACCTATTGTCAAGAAACACCACATTTACCCTCAGTAGAGATTCAGTAGGAGGTAATGGACTAACTTTTGCTCCAGTTGTTTTTCATGATGGTCAAGGATTAATGGTAAAGAAAGAGAGTGGAGTCAATAGTCTTGAAGATCTTGCAAATAAATCCATATGTGTAGGATCAGGCACAACTACTGAGCAAAATATAAATGATGCGTTTGAAAGTGCTTCACTTCCATATACTCCAATCAAATATCAAGATCTTAATCAAGTAGTAGCAGGATATTTACAAGGTCGTTGTTCAGCTATGACTTCTGATCGGTCACAATTAGCAGCAGCAAGATCAGGCTTTAAAAATCCAACAGAGCATATTATTCTTGATGCTGTATTGAGTAAGGAGCCACTTGCTCCAGCTTCGGATGGTCAAGACCAAAAACTAGCTGATGCTATGAGATGGGTCGTTTACGCCCTCATATCAGCAGAAGAACAAGGCATAACAAAATCTAATATTGATGAAAAAGTTCAACTGGCAAAAAATAATCCTCAATTAAAGCCATTAAGAAGATTTCTAGGTATTGACGGAGGGCTTGGAGAAAAACTTGGACTTAGCAATGACTTTGTAGTTCAGATAATTAGTACAACTGGCAATTATGGAGAGATTTATGAAAAACATTTAGGCAAAAATAGTCAAGTCCCCATTCCAAGAGGATTAAATGAGCTATATACCAAAGGAGGTGTATATGTTTCACCACCATTTAATTAATAAAATAAATTATTACTAGAATGAAAAGAAGTAGAAAAATATTTTTACAATTTGGAATATTTATTATTGTTTTTAGTTTAATTGGAATATTAATTAATAATCTCACAATCAATCTAATAAGAACCGGACTTGGTTTTAATTTCAATTGGCTTTTAAAACCAGCAAGTTTTGCTTTAGCTGAACACGCTTTACCTTATTCCACTTCGGATAGCTATGCCTGGGCATTATTGATAGGTTGGCTCAATAGCCTAAAAGTAATTGTCTCATCATTACTATTAGCTACTCTTTTAGGTACAGTAATAGGTTTCGCTAGAACAGGTAGTAACTCTTTACTAGGTCTTATATCAGCTGGATACATAACGATAATTCGACAAACCCCTCTTTTACTGCAACTTATGTTTTGGTATTTTATTGGGTTCTTAGGGCTAAAAGAAAATGTGTTGATTAGTATAAAAAACATATTTAAAATTTCTAATCAAGGAATAGAATTAACTGGATTAACTTTCTCCTCTGAATTCTCAGCATTATTGTTTGGTCTAGGAGTATTTACAAGCGCGTACATAGCAGAGGTGATTCGTGGAGGTATTCTTTCTGTTCCTCGCGGACAATGGGAAGCTTTTAGAAGTCTAGGGCTTTCTGAACAAACAGGTCTTATAAAAATAATTATCCCACAAGCATTACCAGCAATTATTCCAGGATTAACAAGCCAATATCTAAATCTTGCTAAAAATAGTACTTTAGCTATAGCAGTTGGATATTCAGATATTTATGCAATAAATGATACTATTATCAATCAAACCGGAAGAGCTATCGAATGTTTTATTATATTGCTAACTAGTTTCCTATTCTTAAATCTATTGATCAGTAATAGCATGGAAATCATCAATAAAATAATAATCAACTCAAAAAAATATAATTAACTTGTTTTAAATATGAAGTTATATTCAATAATGATTTTCTTTAAAAAATTAAAGAAGAATATATTTTTGAATTTTTTCAATACTATTCTTAGTTTAGTTATCTTGTTGACAACTCTTTTAGTTTGTTTAAATACTTTTCGATGGTTTATTTTTAATGCTGATTGGAGAGTTGTAACATCGAATCTTTCTTTATACGCATTTGGCAGTTTTCCATCAGATGAGCAATGGAGACCTGCTATTTGGATTACTAGTCTCCTATTACTCAGCATTATTACTCTTTGTGGTCCTTGCTGGAAATGGATACAACAAAATCTTTTACTAGCATGGATGAGTACTATACCTTTAGGTCTATATTTACTTTATGGTGGTTTTGGTTTATCACCGATAATGAGTAGACATTTGGGTGGACTAACACTCACTATTCTACTAACTGTTTGTAGCTCATTATTATCTTTACCATTTGGCATAGTGTTGGCACTAGGTCGCCAAAGCTCATTGCCATTAATTCAAAAATTAAGTTCAATTTATATAGATGTTATGAGAGCAATTCCTCTTATTGCAGTTCTTTTCTTTGGTCAACTACTTATACCTTTGTTCCTTCCAGTAGGAATAGAAATTGATCGTGTTTGGAGAGCTATTTTTGCCTTTACCCTCTTTGTCTCCGCCTATATAGCGGAGGACATTCGTGGTGGCTTACAATCAATCCCTAATACTCAAATAGAAGCAGCACATAGTCTTGGCCTTAATCAATATCAAATAATGCAACTTATAATAATTCCTCAAGCCTTACGAATTGCACTGCCCGCACTTACTAATCAAGCTATAGGACTTTTTCAAAATACATCTTTAATGGCTATTTTAGGATTAGTAGAATTACTTGGTATAGGAAGAAGCATTTTGGCAAATCCAGAATTTATTGGTCAATATATTGAAGTGTATGTTTGGCTAGCATGTGTATATTGGCTGGTTTGTACAATCATGGCCATTCTTGCCAGACATCTTGAACAAACAATGACAATTAATCAAACAAATTTCTGATATGGCATGGAACCTATTGTTATTGCTAAAAATCTAACCAAGTCGTATATACAAGGATTACGAGCTCTTGATAATGTTTCCCTGACGGTCAATCAAGGAAAAGTCCTTGTAGTTATGGGTCCCTCAGGATCAGGTAAAAGTACTCTAATTCGTACTTTTAATGGTCTTGAAACTTTTGATAGAGGAGAACTAAATGTTTTAGGAATAAAAATAGATGCTACTCATAATGAAAGGAAGATTCAAAAAATAAGAAAAAGAGTAGGCATGGTTTTTCAACAATTTAATTTATTCCCTCATCTCTCAATCCTGGAAAACATCACTCTCGCACCAGTACATGTACAAAAACGTCACCAACTTGAAGCTGAAGAATATGGAATGTATCTCTTGAATCAAATGGGCATAGACTCACATGCAAAAAAATATCCAGGTCAACTTAGTGGTGGAGAACAACAACGAGTAGCGATTGCTAGAGCTCTAGCCTTAAAGCCTGAATTACTGTTATTCGATGAACCCACTAGCGCTCTAGACCCAGAGAGAATTAACGAAGTACTTGATGCGATGAGAAGACTTGCTAAGCAGGGAATGACAATGATCGTAGTAACTCATGAAATTGGTTTTGCTAAAGACGTAAGTGATCAAGTTTTATTTATGGATTCAGGGAAAGTCATAGAAACGTCTACACCAGATGTTTTCTTTTCAAATGCAAAGCATGAGAGAAGTAGAAAATTTCTTAATCAGCTTGAAAAACACTAGCAAAACAAAAGATATCTAGATCAGTTACACAAGAACGAATACTGAGGAAGTTTTCACTCTATCTTTGCTGATTATCGAGACATCACTATTATGCAATTATCGAGATAAAAGAATGACACTTATAGAGAGGCATAAGCAGATCATTGCCTTGTATCAGAAAAAACTTGGCTTGAGTAACTATGCATTACTTTGGGTTGTTTTCTTGAAAGGAGTATTCCTTACTCTTATAGTTGAGAGACTAATTTTGAACTAAATGCTTGACCAACAAGCTCTATTGGAATATCTAAGTTCACCTGCCGGGATTAATAAAATTATTGTTGGAATTATTTTAGTTGCTGCTATTAATGCAATCTTTATAACTTATAGCATCAGGAGTACTTATGGAGCTGCTAAAAAAGAAAGAGAAAAACTAAAAATTCAACAAGTTAAAATCGATAAATTATATCCTACTAAACAAGAATAGAATAGATGCCTCTTTTCAGACTATGGAGTAGAATATTAAGGGGTAGACGTCTAAAAATTAAACGTGAGTCTTTTTCCCAGTAATCGTTGATGCAGAATATGTTTTGATAGATAGCTTTATACCTGTGTTTATGGTTGGATTTATAGCTTTGTTGCTATATAATTGGACTGGCAAAAGTAGATTTTGATGATTAATTCTCAACAAAGTGCAATTGGAAATAGGCTCCCTAAATAGCTCAACCCAATTCTTTTTTTACAGAATTTTCATACTTTCAAGTTATGTCGCCAGTATTAATACGCATTGAAATTAAATAGATAAGTAAAGAAGTCTAGCAGTATGTTTAAGAAGTGGTTTTATATACATAGTTATAAATTTTAAATGTCACCTGGAATCACTGAGCTTCAATTGACTGATGTTACAACAATTTCAATTCCTACAGATGCAATATTGATACTCCCTCTATTAATTATCTTTGCATTAGTAGGATATTTTTTTCACAACATCCTAGACAATCAAATAAATCAATTTGTTGGCAAAGTAGACGATAATTCACACCTCGAATTAGTCGAAGAAAAGCTTGAAGATCAATTAACACTTGAATCAGCAGAAGTGAGTCAAGAAAAATCAGAAAAGTCAAGCATTACAAAACTAACTTTATTACCACCTTCAAAATTTTGGAGGATTGGTAGCTTGGCTGCTGTAGCCATAGGAGGATCAAGTCTTTTAAGGATCCAATCTATCCCAAATTCTTATAATGGAGTGAACACCACTCAGGTCAATATCAAGACAGAAAATCAATCAGCAAAATCTTTATTATCAATGGCTAAAATAAAATCATCAAATCAACCTCAAACTAAAGTAAAAAGAATCAGTTACGTGGATCCCTTCTTATCAACGAATAATAATTCCAAAAATAATAATTTTTCACAGGTAAAGGATAGGCAAACAGAAGATTTTTTCTCTTTCTAAAAGTATAAAATAATAATAGGTGCTCAAAACCCTTGCACTCGATGAGATCTCAGATTACATTGTATAATCGGCATTGATACGTAAATAAGGATTAAAACCCAGTGATAGCAATAGATTATAAGGATTAAGTTAGTGGTATTTTAGTGGTATATTTGCAGTTTTTCACCCGAAAACCCAGTTCTAGAAGACTTACCGGTATTTTAGTGGTATATAACTAACTCATGTAGATAATATAAAAAATAAAATTTTACTTATTTTCATTTACTTTAAATAAATTTCGGTACAAAAGGGTATATATCAATTTTATATAGATAATTTTTACCAATATATTAAAGAAATGAAAATGGTAATTAACTATTAAAAGTACTTATATTGTAGCGACTATCACTTGTCATGATATTCAAGAAAATTCATTATTAATATTATTAATTATTAGGCTTAAACAAATGTCTGATTCCTCTAGTGAAATGACTCCGCAGGAAAAAATTATTCAAGATAGAGTTAATCAATCTAGAAGTTTCCTCAGATTAAATGGTTTCAATCAATCATTAGGAGACCTTTGGAAAGAGATAAAGGAGGATTCAAAATATGATTTATTATAAAAATTTTTAGATGTCTACTAAGATTTAAAATTTTAGCCATAAAAATAAATGAACTCGATTGCACAAAAATACAATTTTTATTGTTAATTTGCATACATTATTAATCATGCAATTTTGTAACTATTCTAACTGAAACAATCAAGATTTAATCATATTAGTTAATTACCTATCTAATGAATATCTCTCATTAGATATACCTCTCTTTACGTTGTTAAATTTGTTTCTATGTCATTTCCTGAATCAACTCAATTATTATTAAAAGCAAAAAAAGAAAAAGGATTAACCTTTGCAGATATTGGAATTCTATTAGGACTAGATGAAGTCTGGGTTGCTAGTCTTTTTTATGGACAATCAACTGCCAGTGATGAAGAGGCTGATAAATTATTAACTACTTTAGGACTTGGTACGGAACTTAAAGAGATATTGACAACTCCACCAGTAAAAGGATCATTAGATCCAGTAATTCCAACCGATCCATTGATATATCGTTTTTATGAAATCATGCAAGTTTATGGCATGCCAATGAAAGACGTGATTCAAGAAAAGTTTGGTGATGGGATCATGAGTGCAATAGATTTTACAATCAATGTAGATAAAGTCGAAGATCCGAAAGGTGACAGAGTGAAGGTTTCAATGTGTGGGAAGTTTTTACCCTACAAGAAATGGTAAAGATTAATTCCTTTCTTTATGTTCAAGTAGTATAAAAAACGTCCATCAGGAGTAACTGTGACTTCACCTTCAAGCAATAAGCAAGTCTCCTTATCGTCATATGTCCAATCAAAAGAGCTTGCTTCAGACGTCCAGATTGGCCAATTCTTAATTCCTAGCTGATTAACGGTGCTCGCAGGACAAGGAGAGGTGACTGATATAGACAAGAGATAAAAACATAGTGGACTTCTTTTTTAATTCCTTATAGAAACAGTTGTCTAATAACTAATCAAATTTTCAAGGCATAGCTCTTACGTATAAGAGATGATAAGTTTTTTTAATATAACTTGTAGTCCAATGACTCATTCGTTTTATTGGCATAGAACAATACATTAGTTAATGGATTCAGCTAATCAAATCCAAGCCCTCGTTGACGAAGTAGAAAAGAACCCAGAATACAAAATTAGCGAACAAGAAGCTAAGGGCTTCCTGTCAGAGATTAAGCGACTCACAAAAGAAGATAAAACAAATATGCCTCCCTTAGTTGTGATAATAATGGCTTATATCAACATGCTTTTTCCAGAACTAGATGAAGTGAAGGTCTGAGGAAAAAGTATAAAAAATAAAATAAATTTCTCTTCACTGTTAACGTATAAGCTAGCACTATATTTACCCCTCATACCCCTTCAAACTATGTGCATATTAAGCGGTAGCAATGCGGTAGCGTTTAAACTAGATATATCTCAAGCTGTGTTATACCAACAAGTCTTGAGTTAGGTAGTATAGTCGGCATTGATGCTAACAATTAGACAGGTTAGCAATACACATCCTTCAGATCTATTGCTATCACTGAGTCAGGGTCTACTAAAATAAATCACACTAACATCACACTTGCCCTACATTTAAATCACACTCAAAAAATGAGGCAATATAAACCAGATGTCTACTATCTTTCTATGATTAGAATAAAGCAAATCATCACACTCTCCTTACACTTCTTATATAGGTTAGTAATAGAATTAAGGTTAGAATTATCTCTAACATTATCGTAGATAGCTCATAAAAATCAATTAATATACCTCCAAAATTCAAACGAAATACTTAAGTTTATAGTTCTTCTATACAAACTACTTGCTGTTGTACTATAAGTTCTTAATTAAATCGATGGGAATGAATGAATACAAAAAACACTTGAATTTAAACAATGAGACTCAATCTCGAGAAATGAAATAATTTGAGAAAATGGCAACTATTCATCTAAATGCCAATGGGTCCTCTAGTCTCCAGACTATTGCCTCCAATCAAAGTGCAATCAGGATAGAAGTCGCTGGTACAAGTGTGGCTGCATGGCCAAGAAAAGTTGGTTACGCATTTAGTTTTGATAACGGATCTACAGAATTCAGATCGAATTATTCTGTAGATAGATTAGGTACTTACGATACGACAAAAGCAGAAGTTGCAGAAAATTTAGCGTCACGAATTAATTCAACTTATTCATCAATAGTAGATGCAACTGTCTCTGGCACAGTTGTCACTGTTCAATCTAAAAGTAGTCAATTATTTCCAGTATCTTTTTGGATTGAAAACGAGGGAGATCCACATAGTTCATGGCTATATTTCACCACAGATGTTGATCTCACCTCTCCAACCTTAAGTAATTCATCTCCTGCCAATAATGCAACTTCTGTTGCACTGGATAGCAATATTATTCTGACCTTCTCAGAAGTAGTTGATATTGAAAGTGGCAACATCCTCATTAAAAAAACATCCGATAATTCAACAGTCGAATCCATTGATGTCACGGGTAATCAAGTTACTGGATCTGGTTCGACTCAAATCACGATCAATCCAAGTTCTGATTTAGATTCCTTCACTCAGTATTACCTTCAAATACCTGGTACTGCATTTGATGATTCTTCTAGTAATTCTTTTGTAGGAATAACTGATACCACTTCAATTTCATTCACAACTCTTTCTCCTGCCTACACCATTAGTCCTTCTAGCACCTCCATCAATGAGGGCAGCACCTTAACCACTTCAATCTCGACAACAAATGTTGCTGCTGGTACAACCCTCTACTGGTCTTTAAGTGGAACAGGAATAACCAGTGATGATTTTTCTTCTGGTGCTTTAACTGGTTCAGGAAATGTTGGTAGTGATGGATCTCTTTCCTTCTCTCATACACTTGCCAATGATGTCACCACAGAAGGCAGTGAAACTCTCAATATCAAACTCTTTTCTGACTCATCTAGGTCTACTCAAGTAGGAAGTACCTCTTCTGTTTCTATTGGCGATACGTCTAAAACTCTTTCTACTAATTTCACTGGAACACTGGGAGATGACAAATTTATTAGCAGTCCTGATAATGATTTAATTCTTGGAAATTTTGGTACAGATACAGTTGTATATTCTGGAAGCTTCAACGATTATTCCTTTAACCGTAGCTCAGATAGTCTCGAAATTACTGATCTAAGAACAGGGACAAATAATGGAATTGACACCCTAAAAGAAATTGAATTAATCCAATTTACCGATCAAACGATAGAGGAATCAAAAGTAGATATCGTTAAAACCTATAGCGGTGAGTTTAGTGATTACAAATTCTATAACAAAGGTAATGGAAAATATGAGATCAAAACGAACTCTGGATATGACGACATCACTGGTCTTCCCTTATTGACCTTTACAGGAGAAGCAATTACTAGTTCATTTAGAGACATCAGTGCCATTGTTGATATCAAAGGAACATTTGATCAAGTCACAGGATTAAATACAGACTCAGGAAAAATGTTCCGCTTATATAACGCTTCGTTTAAACGCCTTCCAGACCCTGATGGATTGAAGTATTGGATTAGCAAATACACTTCTGGAGAAAATGATGAACGAGCAGTTGCTCAATCATTTCTAGTCTCTGACGAATTTCAAGAACGTTATGGAGCTAATGTCTCGAACGCTAAATACGTTGAGACTCTCTATGTCAATGTGTTAGGCAGAGACTATGATCAAGAGGGTTATAACTATTGGTTAGGCAACTTAAATAGCGGACTTGAAACTAGATATGAATTGCTTTTAGGATTTGCTGAATCAGCAGAAAATATAACTCTCTTTACTGATATGACTGGGTTTGGTTAATAATCAAAAAACACAATCATGGTAGATAAATATATTTTAAAATTCTAGACATGAACCATGGTTCACCTCTAGAAAAATCAAAATAAGGTTCGTAATAAGATCACACTTACATCACACTCCTCAAATGCTATCAAACAAAACAAGTAGGAAAACTAGATAGATCTTGCTGATCCACATCTAATTGCATTTGGCATTTCAGCATCAAATATTTTGTTTGCCTCGTGCTGATACACCGCTTCAACAGTTCGGAAGAAATACTTTCCTTGCTGTTGAAGTTTGTATCTGATTTCCCACTTCCTCATGGTCATGATTTATTCACCTTCGCTCCCATTAGTTTAATTTGATTTCCAGTATCACTTAACTGCATCCATTTCTGTTCGTCTTCATCGGTAAAGGTTTCTACTCTTCTTGCGTATACGGCATCTGCATTTAAGTCCTCAATCATTTCGTATCCGAAGAACTCCAATAATTCCTCTTGATTATTGAAGCATCTATCGCTCCATTCATAATTTTTATTCCCTTTTGCATTTTCATATTCATAGCACTCATAAAAATAATCAGTTCGATATCGCTCTACTAACGCAAACTCTTTTTGCTCTTCCTCTGGGAGTTTATCGTAAATACTCCACCCAATTATCAAGACTGGCATTACTCCTTTACTTTCGCTCTCAACTTGTAAAAGGTTTCTTCACAGCGACAAGTAACCCCCTTGAAACCTTTTGGAAAAAATTGCATCCAAGTAGGAATTGCTAACTGAACTGGAAAGGTTCCTTTGAGGTGAAAGACCACTTCTTTCTTCTTTTCATCTATGAAGTGCGGAGGAAGACTCATCAAACTTGTCCTCGATGCTTCTTGAACTCTTCTAAGTCTCTGGTGACGATGCTCTTGTAATCATCGGGGAATCTTTCCTTCATTATTTTTGGAATCGCTAAGCAAGTTGGATACGGTTGTTCCAGATAAAAAAGAACTTCCTTCTCTTCCTTCAAAACGATGTAATCACCTAACCCGCCAATATTTTTTCTTTGCATACTGCTTCCTTTCGTCTTGCTAATACTGCTATCACCTTTCTTTTTTTTAGTCATGCTGTTTCCTTCTCTCCAAAATTAGGAACCATCAATACGTCATCTATCTCTTCAGAAATAGGGTTATACATCCACTCACCCATCTCACACAAAAGGTGAAACCTCTCTTCAGAGTTGAGGGATTTCATTTGCTTGCAAGCATTCACCACACATTCATCCATTGCCTTCATTATGTCTGTCTTCTTGGTCATGCTGCCACCCCTTCTCTTTCAACAATCTTCTGAACTGTAGACCTTTTCATGCCTAGTGACTTGGCAATCGTTCCATAACCTTGTCCTTGCTTCCTTTTTTCAAGAATCTCTGAGACTTGATACTTATCAAATTTCCTTTTTGCTCCAAACTTCACTCCCCTAGTTTTTGCTACTGCTCTTCCTTCTGAAGTTCTGTGTTTGATATTTCTTAGTTCGCACTCTGCTGCATATCCCATCACTCCAACGATCAACCTGACGATCTCATCATTCATCAAAGAAGTATCAAGACGACCATCAAGGGTTTTTATAAACACTCCTCTTTCGATCAAGTTATTCACTTCAACCAGCATCGTGACCATCGTCCTTCCCAATCTCGTCATGTCTTCTAAAACGAGTAGGTCATCTCGTTGAAGTTGTTCTAGGCACTTCGATAATTCTTCTCGATCTCCGTAGTTGCTTGTTCCAGTGATCTTGTCCCCATAAATTTTTTCGCAACCTGCTTGATCAAGAGCAAGGACTTGTCGTTCTTGGTCTTGTAAGTCAGTCGAGCATCTCCAATATCCATAAACAGTCATCAATCGACCTCTAAAATCTTGCCTGTATACTAACTCATTTTTATATAGTATTTCTATACACGCAAACAGTAGTCATATCGGTCCAAGTGAAGGTCTACAAAATATTTTGCTTTTTTATACGCCTGAACACTTTTTATCCACTCAAAAACAAATGGATTCATAGACTGATTGAATGATCTTTCCGCCCCCTCAAGTTATTTTTGGATTGCTGCTTTTAAGCACAGCAGTAGTTTTGATTTTTGATATCAGATACAACCCATTCGGTAACAGTGAGGACGATATCTAATTAGGAATTTTTTCGGATGCAAACTCTTTGCGTAATTGATTAGAAAAGGAAAAGCAGAACAACTCCTTACCAAAATCGTTCTGTAAATGAAGAGAGGGACTCAAGGTCGCTGAAGCAGCAGGGTCCCTTTCTTAATGCAAAGAAGAAATGATTAGTTGAACTAATAAACAAACTCTATAAAGTTAGAAGAACTAGTCGGACTAGATGAAACTCAGAAATACTGCGATTGCTTTAGGAGTTGGTGCTGCTACTGCGACTGGTTTATCTCTGCTGAAGGTCAATAAGGAAGTTGTTATTGGATCGACTGCTGTAGTAACAGGTGCTGCTGGTTTTCTTTTGTCTCAGAAGAAAACTACTCAGGATCAAACTGCTCAAAAAAACATTGATAAATTCACTGAAATGGACTTAGGGGGAAATTCAAATGAAGACTTTATTGCTTATTGGGATTTAAATGAATTCAAGCAATTACTTCAAAAAGGAATTGAAATTGGAAGTCAATACTTTTTCCTAATAAAAAATGTTGGTGTTTGCCTGTTTGTTAGAGAGACAGATTTTATAGGAACAAGAGTTTTTGAGAGAGACGAGAAGGAATTATCAATTCATGCAGAGGGACTCAATGACGATGCATTATTCGACTTAGAATCAGAAGAAGAAGCAAAAGAATTTGACCGTTTACGTTTCGAATCAGGAAAACTATACGAAGGAGACTTATGTGAGTGGTTTCAGATATCTGATGAACTATTTAAGCAAGTAAATACAAAAATCAAAGAGGGTTATACAAGATTAAAAATGATTGTTAAACCACTTGAATTGGATGAAACTAAATTTAGTGAAGAAGAGATTAGAGATCTTAAAGACAAAGTTTTCACTAACAACTTAAGAATTAGGTCTGGTGGAAAATGCGACATCAGTCCATTCAATGCAAATATTAAATTTCAATATGTAAGCGATGTCGACAGAATCGATCTTGACAATACCTACAATGGAAAGTCATTATTCATTACCAATGCTTTAGCAAAGCAACTTGTAGAGAAAAAAGCAGGTGACGTTTGGGAAAATCATTTTGAGGCATTAAGGAATGGAGAGTTGGAAGATGAAAAAGAAAATTATGAAAAAGCAATTGAATATTATTCAAAAGCAATTGAACTTATAGACATAAACGCAATAGGTTTTCACAAAAGAGCAAAGGATTATTTAATGCTTTCTGAATACGAAAAAGCACTTAAAGATAGTGATCAGAGCATAAGACTAGACTCTAAATACTATTACTATGGATTAAGAGGAACGATAAAATATTATTTAAATGATTATGGGGGAGCAATTAATGACTTCAAAAAAAGTATAGAGATTAATTCAGAAAATGCTAATGCCTATTATTTTCTAGGAGTAGTCAATGAAGAAGTCAAAGATTTTGAAAGTGCATTAGAAAACTATAGTGAAGCAATAAAAATAAATCCAAAAAATGCATTCGCTTATAGCAAGAGAGGTAATGCAAAAAGTGAATTAGAAGAATATAAAAGTGCTATTGATGACTATTCACAAGCAATCAATTTAGATTCAAATTTGATTGATGCATACTTCGGTCGTGGAAATGCAAAAGCATATATTGATGAGCATGAAGATGCGATCTTGGATTATTCAAAAGCAATAGAGATTGATCCTACTCATGAGAATTCATATTTCAATCGTGCACTAAGCAAAGATGAGATAAGTGATTATGAAGGTTGTATTGATGATTTAAATAAAACAATTGAATTAAACCCTGAAAATGCTTCAGCATTCAATATTCGAGGACTCACAAAGTATAACGATATAGATGATTGGGATGGAGCAGTAGAAGACTTTAAAAAAGCAATAAAAATCGATCCCACATTTGCGAGAGCGTTTTACAATTTAGGAGATATCATTTATGACCTAGCAGATAATGCTGACAATGATGAAACAAAGTATATGGAAGAGGCAATTGAATATTTCACCAAAGCATTAGAACTAGATCCAACTATCGAAGAAGTTTATAGATATAGGGGGTGGGCGAGAAACAGAATTGGTGACTATGAAAACGCAATATCTGATTTCACTGAATTAATAGATTTAGATGAGAATAATGCAGAGGCACATAATGATCGTGCAAGCGCAAAAATAGAATTAAAGGATTTTGAGGGTGCAATTCAAGATACGTCTAAAGCATTAGAAATTGAGAAAAACTCAAACTCTGAAGAATTTAGTGAAGAAGCATATAAATTACGAGGTCAAGCAAAAAAGGAATTGGGCGATATTAAGGGTTCTGCTGAAGATATATGCACTGCTAATAAGATGAATCTAGAAGGTTGGGACAGCATAATTAAGTCAGATCCAGAAGCATCAAATTTTAAGGTTCGTGCTGGTATTAAAAAAGATTTAGATGACATCAAAGGTGCTTGTGAAGATTGGAAGAAAGCAGCAGAACTAGGCGATGAAGATGCTGCGAAATTATTGGAGAAGCATTGCAAATGAAACCTCTAAATGGAACACTTGTCTCTTTCTTGTTGGATCAATCAAAAAAAGATGAAGTAGAAAATGCTGGCATTAAATATAAAACTTATACACAAGTCTTTGAAGACGAAGAAACAGGAGAAGACTATGACGAAGAAGTCATTGTTATCAATATAAAAATTTCACCACCTATCAACGAAGAAGAGGAGGAAAGAATAATTTTAGATGATCAAGAACAGGAGAAAATTGCTCAGGCACATGGATTAAAAAGTTGGGAAGAGTGGGAATGGGATTTTCTTATTTGTCCAAAAGATAGTCTTCCACCTAATGAATATTGGATTGGAGATCTAAGTGGAGTCAATTTAGATTTCTTTCCCGAAAACGACTACTGGTTTGAAGGGCGAGGAGGAATCTTTGAAAATCAAAATGGAGACTTCTTTGCATTACTAAAAACGCATGGAGGTGATGGTATCTACGAAGATCAAGAAGGAGAACCATACCCTGTAGATTCTGGTTGCATTGGGTGTTTCCCTGCTAGTGCAGTATCTACTTTTATTGATCAAGCAAAAGATTCTGGTTCTTTTATAATTTCCGCCTGTGAATTACCCGTTGAATACATTGAAGAGAGTGGAACAATAATTTATGGAGATATAGAAATTGCAACCAAAATCTAATGAGAGTAAGAAATACTGCGATTGCTTTAGGAATAGGCGCTGCGACTGCTGCTGGTTTATCTCTGCTGAAAGTAAATAAAGACCTTGTTATTGGTTCGACTGCTGTAGTTGTCGGTGCAGGATTGATGATTGCGTTGAAAGAAAAAAACAATACATCTATTCACCAATGGAAAATTGGAGATCGCGTATTACATGAAACCCTTGGCAAAGGCGAAGTAAAAAATATTTTCAGAGAAGGTGATAATGTAATTGTTATCCAATTTGACGATCAAAAAAGACTAAGTTTTCTTGATTTAAATATTGCACCATTAATTCCAATAAAGGATCCAAATTCAAAAGTGGATCAAAAAATTTTCATAGAGAACGAAACAGAAAAAAACATATCGTCTATCTCCTCAACTCAAAGACCAATCAAGCGTGACGCTATTCAGAATGTTCTTGAAACCGAATTAGAAAATTTCAATCTAACTATCAAAACTTATGCCACTTGGAAAGCATTAAAAAGATTGGCATGGGTAATGGAAGACGATGACACTGATGAGGATGAGTTTTATGAGTTTTATGAGTTTATTATCGATAGATATGAGGCAGTTTCTTCACCAGAAAAATTTGTTGAATGGATGAAAGATATTTTATACAGCAATGGTTATGACAATGAGAATCCTGATTGGTTGGAAAGTGAATGGAGTATTGGTCCTAATTTAGACTTTCATGCTTTTAACTCAAAAGAGAAGTTTTTAGAAGCATTCAATAGTGATCTTGCATTTGATGTCTTGAGCAAGTCTTGGAAAATCGCGTGTTCTAATGACTTGTATAACTCAGGAAAGTACGAAGAATGGCAAAAGAAGGAGGATTGGTTTTACAAAAATAAAATATGGGAGGTTGTTGCTGATAGAAGAACTCAATTTTATTTTAAAAAGCAAATTCTAGAGAAATATCTGACATTTAATCAATTAAAAAAACTAGACATTTTCGATGTAGGTCAAAATATTTTATGTCTGGAATTAAGTAGAGCAATAGAAGCAGGAACAGACTCAGAATGGATGGATAAAAATGACTTACTACGATTTTATGAATTGCCTCTTGAATTATTGGAGCATTTAGAGAATCCTTCTGATATCGATAAACAGGAACAAGACTCATGACTCTCTTCCTATCAGTATTCATCCCAATAGCAATCTTGGGATTTCTCTATCTATTCATCATTGAGAACAATGGTCTACCAGATTGGATGGCAAGAGCATCTCGAAATAGCAGTTCGATTTGGACCTATGGAATTATCACTATTACTCTTCTCTCGATTATTAAGTACTTGAGTGCTAGATAACTATTAAACCAGACGTTCTAAAGAAGTTTCCAGTGATTTATATCTTCTTCTGACATACCTCCAAAAAATTCTTGTAGATAATCCATTGAATTGATTTGTGCCCATGTCTCAAATAACAACTGTTTTGTACAACTATCTGGACCATTTTTTTTCTCAACTAATTCTGCGACATGGAACGTCCAAGCAACTCTTTGCCAACCATCCTTATTCCTTAAACGATCTAAGGCATCAGGATTACCTAATTGCAATTGCTCTTCCGTAAACCCTGCGTCAACCCAAGATTTAGTAATAACCCACTCTCTTACATCTGAATGATTATTAAAAAAAGTATCGCAATGTGTTTGTGCATCAATGAATACTTTCCATGCAGCATCTTTCCTCTTTTCTAAGTTCAATTTTTCTTCGGAAGTAAATGCTTTCCCTTCTTTTTCTTCTTCCTCTCTAATTAATAATTCATTACTTTGTTGACTCGCCCAGTTATGTTTCTGCCTAAGGTCACCGATTACCGTATAAAAAGTCTTTGGTTTAATAAACTCATCCATTACTGCTCCTGCCTCTTCAGGAGTCATTCCTGATTCCTTTACCTCCTTTAATTTCTCAACCAGTTTCTTACCGTCATCCTTAAACTTCTCTCTAAGTAAATCCACATTAAGAGTCTCGCTTTTTTTGTTTTCATCTTTAATCTGAGTAGTCATTTCATTCCATGGATTCTTTTTTTCCCAAGGATATGGATTTCTATTTTTGTTGAATTCCAACCTTTCTTGCATTAATGAAGAACTTGGCATAAACAAACCTTGAATGAGTCCTCCAATTACAAAGAAACCAAACAACGATTTCATTCCAAAAGCATTTAGAAGAATGAAAAGAACAAATATCAACGCTATTTGAAACCCAATCGAATATATAAGTTCTGAGTTAGTAAAAGTTTTCCGAGTCTTAGCGATACCAATCAATGAAGGGAATCCACCAAATGTTCCGAAGTAAATCCATAAAGGGACAAAAACTATAACCTGCCAAAATCCACAGTCATTTATCGTTTTAGCAATGCCATAAATCCATAAAAACACTCCTACTAAATCCATATATTTTCAGAGAAATGAACTGACTTTTTACCATTTTGACCTATTTGATAAGTTTGTCTTATCAGAGGTAATGAAAGATTCACATGGTTGACTTACTAGACAAATATAGTACGTTTGTATTAGTGTAATCCCCATCACAAACGCAAAAGGAGGATCCAGTGAGCAGGATCCTTTTTTTGTCTTCTACATGAGGAGGACTATGACATGGTCAAAGAAAGCAAGATTCGTATCACCTGTAGAGGTTCTGGAGAACCCTGAAGAATGGAACTACTTCACTGATTTGGAACTTATGAAGTCCAGAGGTAGTTCGATTTGTATGACATGCGAACACTTCACGTACACCTGCGATAAGTCATGCGCAACTCTTCTAACTTGTCCTCTTCATCAGCGTCTTATCCCTCAAGGTGAGCATCTAACTAAGCGTTGTAGAAACTGGCAAAGAAAGAGAGTTCTTGATATTGGTCTGTGTCCTGAAGTTGCCTAACAAACCACAAAATTATTTTCTAAAAACCAATGAACTTAACTACAAATGCTGATCGGGTAATGATGTTTGGCATCCTTGCTTCAATAGCAATCCTTGATGCTTTCTCAACTCTTCTTTCCATATTTAAGAAAGGAGTATTTGTAGATCAAAGATCACTCCTGATGCAAAAGACTAATAGAGAATTGAGAGCAATGCTGATTGGTGTAGAAAAAATATCCAAACTGAATAAAGAACAATTAGTTGAATTGGTATTAGTCCAGTAGAGGTTCATAGACCTCGGTGTTCTTAGCAAAGAAGGTTCTACCTTTACTCAGGTCTGTTGTAGAAAGTTCTGCTTCATGGTGGTAGTAGAACGCCTCAATGTAGCGCAATCCAGTTCCAGCATTACGTGCAAGTTTGAGATGGTTTACGCCTCTCTGAACAGCAAAAGAAATACCACTGTGGCGGAAACTGTAATAGGAAATGTTCTTTTTATTCATCCAGTCGCCACCTGCTTCTATGACTCGATCTTTAATCTCCTTCCAGCATCGATTCCAAGTACCCAGACCAAAGGGTTGATCTCCCTTCTGTTCCTTACAAAAGACATATTGATCTTTATAGGCGTTAGGAATATGAGGAAAATTTTTACCTGCCTTTGGGATGCCAGACAAGACTCTCAAACGATCAAACCAAACCTGAGTTGGTGAATTAACTCTTCTAGGTTTTCCAGTCTTCGTTGTTTCACCCCTGATATTGATTAAATGATGAATCTGACGATCTTCTCCTTTAAGGTGAGGGTTATGTTCTATGTCCGACCATTTTAATTGCTTTAATTCTCCGATCCTGATTGCAGAATTAATCATGATGACTATCCCGCAGTACACAACATTTCTGTTGTAGATCATTCGAGAAGTGGTTGTTTTATCTTTTCGATAGGCATTAAGAGTAGGAAGCATCGACTTCCATTCAGCAAGAGTTAAATAATCCCTTCTTAAGTCCTCAGGTGCTTCAGTCTTCATTGACTTAATAGGAGGGACTTGATCTATCCATTCATTTGTATAGAGATAAGTAAACAGTGATCTGATCGTCGAGATCTCAGCATTGATAGTGTGATTGGTCTTTGGTGGAGTAGAACTATCCTTTTGTCGCCACGTTCCATAGTTGTACAACGAACGTCTATCAAGACTTTCTAACTTGGGATTACGACCATCAAAAAACTCTTGCAACCAACGCAGATGTACCCGCTTAATACGGAAGGTTTCCTTTGTAATTCCTTTTCTAGGAACACTACTAATACGCTTGCTTTCTTCTTCTAAAAACTCTTCAGCAAAGTCAAATAACTTTTTCTCTCTTTTGACCTTAAGACCACTCCTTTGTCTTCCTTGAATTTCATACCATCGTTCTCTGGCATAAGTCAGTGCCTCTTCTTGATCTTCTTGCTTCGTACTTTCTCGAATAACTCCTTCATTTTCCGTCTTGATATATAACTGCCACTTCTTTGTCTTAGGTCTTTTGTAGATATACGTCCGCTTCTCTCCATCAAAAACATCTATTGGTTCTGAAACCCAAGATCCACTTTCACGAGCACGAGGCATCAGAATCGACCAACTTGCTTTTTATCTTAGTCACAAGTTAGTCACAGTATCAAATTTAGACTACAAATTATGCAATAATTTCAGTTATATCAGTATATCTTGGTTGTCACAGAAACTAGGTCGTGTAGTCGGCGTTGATGCTAACAATTGAGCAGGTTAGCAATAAACATTCAGAAGAGTCATTGGTATAACTAGAATTTCAAAGAAAAAATAAATCACACTCAGATCACACTTGTCCTATATTTAAATCACACTCAAAAAATGAGTCGATAAAAAGTAGATGTCTACTAGTTTTCTATGATTCGAATAAAGCAAATCATCACACTGTCCTTACACTTCTTGTACAGGTTAGTGATGATCAATAAGTTGCAAAACAACTTCTCTCAAAAATATTCTTAGATTTATTTCTAAAAAAAAGCAATCAACTTATATACAAAATATACAGGGTATACGAATTTCAATGTATAATTTTAAAAAAATTTTCATGGCTGATAATCCACCACCAAAACCTGAAGGAGGTGTAATTAGAGGTGGACAGTGGTGGGCCAATGAAACTGATTATGAATTGAGTTTAGTCCCTGATCCAAATCAAGAAAGTACTACCGATAATCAGGAAACAACAGAAGCATCATCCAATCAAGA
>QCJB01000003.1 GCA_003216295.1 Prochlorococcus sp. AG-402-P16
GTCATCTACTCGTAAAGCTATTGCGCTGAAAAGTGATTTAGCAGAAGCACATTACTATCTAGGGAACATACTGATAGATCTGGGCAAATTAAAAGAAGCAGAATTATGCTATCGCAAAACAATTAAATTTAATCCTGAATTTGGTGAGGCTCATTTAAATCTAGGAATAATATTGAGAAATCAAGGTAAATTTAAAGAATCAGATAATGAATGTCAACTTGCATATAAATTAAACCCTAAAGATTTATTTTATTACTTAAATATGAATCTTTTTCTTTCTCCTATACCTCTAAATAAAGAACAAATAGATGAAGAAAGAACTGAATTTATAAACCAAATATCTATTATTAAAAAGGAAAATACATTGATATACAAAGGCGGCATAATTAATCCTAATATTTTTCTTCTTGCTTACCATAATTACTCTAATGACAAATTATTAATTAGCAAATTAGGAAATGCACTATCTAATAAAGATGGTATAGTTAACAATTCATTTAACAAAGAGAAGCTAATTAAAGATAGATTGAAAAGAAATAATATTAGAATAGGAATATTTTGCGATTATCTTTGCAACAGTTCGATTAGTAGTTATTTTGGAAATATCATAGAAGACATTGCCAAGTCAGATCTTGAAGTTATTATTTTTAGGACTCAAAATGCAAGAGAAGATATAAAAACTCAAACCATTGACTCATTAGCTTCTGAAGTAATAAAGGTTCCAAATTCAATCAAAGCTGCATCTAATTTAATAATAAATAAATGCATAGACATTTTGATATATCCAGAAATCGGAATGTCTCATCTTACCTATTTACTAGCACTGTCAAGACTAGCCTTAATACAAGTTTTGTTGCATGGACATCCCAATACTTCAGGATTAAATGAAATTGATTACTTCATTTCATGTGCAAACTATGAAACAAAAAATTCAGAAAAATGTTATTCAGAAAGATTAATCAAATTAAGTAGAATTCCTGCAGATTATGATTTCCCTACATATAAAGAGAGTAAATATAGTATTTCTAATTTAAATTTACCCAAAGGTTCATTGCTACTTGGGATAGCTCACTCTCCATTCAAGTTTCATCCAGACTATGATTTTATCTTAGATAAAATCTTGGAAGAAATTCCAAATGCTTATCTTTTTTATGCTAATAGCAAAAAAGCATATCAAACTAATCAACTGAAATATAGATGGGGTAAATATACAAAATTAATTCTAAAGCGAACAATATTTTCTCCAAGACTGGAATTTGAAGACTATTTAAAAATAGTAAGAAATTTAGATTTCATACTAGATCCATTTTATTTCGGAATGGGAAGTACATTCTATGAAGCCATGGCTTGTAATATACCAGTAGTAACTATGCCAACCAATCATATTAAATCTAGATTTGGATTTGCGGCTTATAAGCAAATGGGTATCAATAATGCTCCCATAGCTAGTTCGCCAGATGAATACATATCAATTTGCAAAAAACTTGCCTTCAATAAAGATTATAGAGAACATATAAAGTCACAAATAAATAAAAATTCGAGACTTCATCTTTTTAATGACAAAAATATACACAAAGAATATATTGAATTCTTCAGAGAATCTGTTAATGCTGCAGAAAAGAACAAATTATTACCAACAAACTGGAATCCTACATTAAAAATATAATATTTAATTAATTTTGATATTTAGACGCCAATAAAATTATTTATTTTTCTTTATTAATGAATATTGACTCTCTATTTCAATAAAGAAACTAGACAAAGCTTTTTCTGAGAAGAACTCTTTAATCTGCAATTTATTCAGAAATTTTATCGACATTTCCAATTTTAAGTGGTTTCTGCATAAAGCCCATAAATTTACTGTTTGTTAAAAATAACTATTTTTTGCAAAATTATCCCCAAAAAAGCTGCAAGAAAAACCAATGGCACATTTCCGCTCTCTTCGAGCTTTAAAAAATCTATAAATCCATCATTTTTTTCAGTAAATAGACAGCATTAGGGAGTTGGTAGTACAGATTGATACTTTTCCACATTTTTCTATTTTCCTGATATTACAAAAAGTTTTGTCCGAGTTTTTTAACAAGCACTTTTGAATGTATCAAGAGATACTAAATGCTTCAAACTGTTTGCTATCGCTGAGATTTATCACAATTCATTTTTTTTGTAATTAAACCACTTATACAATTGCCATCAGCCCTATTGAGATTTTTTTAAAACTATGAATTTTGTGGAAAAGTGGAAAACTAATCTCAAAAACAAAAAAAAACACTTTTTTCTTATCAAAATCCACTAACAAAATTCATATAAAAAACCACATCATTTGAACTGATGCAGAGGAAAAACACAATTCAAAGAATTGCCTATAGCTAGTCATTCTAGCCCTTATAGCTCTTATAAAGCTTTTCTTCTTCAACTTCTTTAGTCAATAAATCTAATTCCTTTTCCAGCGCATCAACTGTTTTAAAACCCAAGACATCCATGTTCTCATCTCCTAAAGAATTTTCGAAAAAACCTTTTTTCATGTAATTAATTTTTATTTAGATAAAAATAAATAATTAAAGTCAAATTCAAAGAAATTATGTTGAAAGTCAGTTTTAGATTTCAGATTATAACTTATTCGTGAATTGCTTTACTTTGCTAACTTTGTCCCAACTTTAGGGTCAATTACGGTCATAGTAATTCTATGAATAATCCCTTTTCTCTTTACTGGAATAAACATTGGACTTTTCAAATAGTCCACATGGAAGGGGGGATTTATATAGAAGCAAAAGGTCTAGGCATTCTGATCAGAAAACCTTTCTCGCCAGACGAAAACCCATTAATGGCTGCAGATAATTTGATTTATAGTGAAGATAAAAATAGAAAATCATTGTTTAACTCTTGGAAAGCAAGAGTCATTTAATAACCATATTAATACTCAAAAATAATTAAGTTTTTCTCCAAACTGCAGCTAATTTACCCTGAATATGAACTTGATCAGCTGCAATTTCAATAGGTTCATAAGCTGGATTAGCAGCCTCTAAACGTACTAAAGAGCCACTACGAAAAAAATGTTTCAAAGTAGTTCCTAAACCTGGCACCATTGCACTTACAACAATTCCATTTCGCAAACAAGAAGGATCATGAACAGGTTCCATTAAGACCATATCGCCATCTGCGATAAATGAATCAATCATTGAATCTCCATTTACAGTTAAAGCAAAAAGTCCTTTTAATTGAAGTACTGAATCGAAATCTAAAGTTTCCTGGACATCGTCAAAAGTTTCAACCAAACCTCCAGCAGCTATTGAGCCCAGCACAGGAACTCCTGAAATAGTTTCTTCAATTAATTGAAGTGTTCTGGCCTGGCCCTCTTGCCATTTTATCCAACCTTTTTCTTGCAAATGTCTTAGTCGACTTTGAATTGGAGCTGGAGATCTTAGTCCCATAGCTTGCATCATTTGTCTTATGGAGGGGCTGTGATGATGATTCCCAATAAAATCAACAAGCCAATCATAGAGCTCTTGCTGAGCAGAAGTTAGGGTTTTATCTGACATTCAAAAAAAAATAGGTACATATGTCCTTCAATACATATGTACCTATTTTTTCGGCTTATCGCAACCCTACAGCCCTCCAAGTTGAACAGCTAGTAAAGCTTGCTGAACATGTAGTCGGTTTTCAGCTTGATCAAAAATAGAGCTATTTTTACTCTCAAAAGCTTCATCCGTAATCTCCTCTCCTCTATGGGCAGGTAAGCAATGCAAGAGGATGGCATCTTCACCAGCAAGCTTTATCAAATTTTGATCAATTTGATACTTATCAAAAATTTCTTTCCTCTTTAATTGTTCCTTTTCTTGCCCCATAGATGCCCAGACATCTGTATAGATCACCTGCGCTTCTTTAACAGCCAGTAATGGGTCATTACTAATTGATATTTTCGACCCAAATTTAGAAAGTGATTTTGCTTTTTCTACAATTTTTGAATCTGCCTCAAAGCCATTCGGTGAACAAATTTTTACGTTAACACCTAACATTGCACCACAAATCATCAAAGAATTTGCGACATTATTACCATCACCAATATATGTGAGATTTATTCCTTTAAGCTGGTTAAATTTTTCTTGGATAGTTAGATAATCAGCTAAAGCCTGACAAGGATGTTCAAGATCTGTTAATGCATTAACTATGGGTATAGTCGACCATTGAGCATATTCTTCAAGTTCTCCTTGGGAAAAAGTACGAATAGCAAGCACATCACAATATCTACTCAAAACCCTAGCTGTATCTTTTATAGGTTCTCCTCTACCAAGTTGAGTTAGCTGAGGATTCAAATCAACAGTTTGCCCTCCAAGCCTAGCCATGGCTACTTGAAAACTGACTCTTGTCCTTGTAGATGCCTTTTTAAAAATTAATCCTAGAACTCTATTTCCAAGATCAATTCTTCTATTACCAAATTTAAGTTGTTTTGATAATTCAAATAAAGAAATAATCTGATCATGAGTTAGATCAGATGAAGAAATAAAATTGCTTTTTCTTAAATTGGATAGTTTAGAGGCTAAACCGATTGATGCTGAAGCCATAAGAAAGCCTCAAATATCCTTTATCGGAGATAAAGGATATAAAAGTCAAGTTTTTTTAAGGTGAAACTTTTTCTGGCAAAACGCTACTTGAAAGCATTTCTTTAAGCTCATCGCCCTCTATGACTTCTTTTTCGAGGATTCTTTGAGAAATATCTTCTAATAATGAGAGATTATTTTTTAATATATTCAATGCTTTTTCATGAGCCTCATCAACCAATCCTCTTACTTCTTTATCTATCGCTTGAGCAGTAGCATCACTAAGTTCTCTACGAGGATTATTGTTACCACCCAAGAATTGTCCGCCTCCTTGCTTGTCGTATGCCAAAGGACCTAAAATATCACTCATTCCATAAGTTCCAACCATTTGCTCAGCCAAATCTGTAGCTCTTTGTAAATCGTTTGAAGCACCAGTGGTGATCTTGCCAAAAATTATCTCTTCTGCAGATCTTCCGCCTAATAGAGTAGCTATTTGTCCTTGCAATTCTTCCTTTGAATTTAGGAATCTTTCCTCCGTAGGCAACTGAAGGGTGTAACCTAGCGCACTCATACCCCTTGGAACTATTGAAATTTTTGCCACTTTACTTCCACCAGGCATAAGGTGACCAACAATCGCATGACCTACCTCATGGTAAGCAACGATTTTTTTCTCATCATCTTGTAAGACCCTGCTTTTTTTCTCAAGACCAGCAACGACTCTTTCTATAGCCTCATTTAAATCCTGTTGTTCAACTTCTGATCTTTTTCCTCGAGCAGCTAAAAGAGCAGCTTCATTGACCATATTTGCTAAATCAGCTCCAGCAAATCCACTAGTAGCTTGGGCAATACGTTCTAGATCAATATTGTTTGATAGCTTAACTTTCTTTGTATAGATCTCCAATATTGTTTTTCTACCAGACAAGTCAGGTCTATCAACAAGTACTTGTCTGTCAAATCTTCCAGGACGTAACAAAGCTGCATCCAAAACTTCTGGTTGGTTTGTGGCAGCAAGAACAATTACTGGTTTATCAGTGGAGGCAAATCCGTCCATCTCAGTGAGAAGCTGATTCAGAGTTTGTTCCCTTTCATCGTTTCCACCAACAACTCCCATCGAACCGGATCTACTTTTTCCAATAGCATCGAGTTCATCAATAAATATTATGCAAGGAGCTTTTTTCTTTGCTTGCTCAAAAAGATCTCTAACTCTAGCTGCCCCAGCTCCAACGAAAAGCTCAACAAACTCTGAACCTGAAATAATAAAAAATGGAACTTCTGCTTCTCCAGCAACAGCTTTCGAAAGCAATGTCTTACCTGTTCCTGGAGGGCCAACTAATAAAACTCCTTTAGGAATTCTTGCGCCTATGTCTGTATATCTTTGGGGTTTCTTTAGAAAATCAACTATCTCAGTAAGTTCGTCTTTAGCTTCATCAACACCAGCTACATCATCAAAAGTAACCTTAGATTCATCATCAGGAACATAAACTTTTGCTTTACTTTTAGTGAAACTTAAGGCACCTTGCGCTCCTCCTCCACCCATACTTCTACGGGCAAAAAATTGGAGAACGAGTATAAAAATTAGTGGTGGAACAACCCAACTTAAAATGGTAGTAAAAATATTAGGTTTTTTGGGAGGAGCTGCGGCAAACTCAACCCCTTTATTTTCCAACCTTTGAGGAAGATCCATATCAAAGATTGGAGTGGTCGCTAGTACTGAAGGGGCTCCTTCTTCAGTTGAAGACAATTCATATCTGATTTGATCTTGCGTAATATAGGCTCGTTTTACTTCTCCATCATTGACTTGATTTATGAAAAGCGAGTAAGGAACCCTAGGAACCTGCATGTTTTGACTAGGGAAAAAACTACTAAAGAGTAGTAACGCTCCAAAACCTATAAGAACTAGATTAATTATTCCAAAACGTCTGTTAGGTTGATTTTCATCCTGTCGTATTGGCATTAGCAAAAACTTGATTAATACTAAGTTAAACAACTTTCAACCCAAATCGACTTGTTGAACTGGAGGGAGATCCGAACGAATATGTTTATTAATAAAATAAACACCCTAAAAGATTAATCTCCAACAAAGATCTTTATCTTTTGTTTCCAAAAAAGAATGTTGCAATTTGTAGGAAGAATTTATTGATTCAAATCCAAAAGTGCTTAGTGGACTCATCGCAGACTCACCTCCCAATAGTTTTGGTGCGATAAACACCACTAACTCTTGTACGCAATTTGATTTAATAGCACTTGTTGCCAACTCAGGGCCGCATTCCCAAAGGATTTTATTGCACCCCTTTTCGCAAAGTGAAACCAATAATTCGGCGGGGTCATTTGAATTTAGTGATAATCTTTCTGGCCCCTCAGGTAAATCAGAAAAAAAAGCTTCATCGCCATCTGGACCATAAGCAATTATCGTTTTAGCAATTTTTGTATCCCAAAGGTTTGCTGATTTAGGTAAATCCAATGAACGAGAAAAAACAATCCTCAAAGGTTCAAAATTTGATTTGCCCCTTGAAGTTAAAATTGGATCATCAGCTCGAACTGTTCCGCCTCCAACAATAATTGCATCACATTTGGATCTGATTTGATGAACTTTATTCCTTGAGGATTGACTCGTAATCCATTTACTAGATCCATTTGGCAAACCTACTCTTCCATCAAGGCTCATTGCCCACTTAAGAATTCCCCAAGGACGGCCATTGCGAACCCGAAAAATGAATTCGCGATTAATAGTTTCGCATTCTTGTTTCAGGACTCCATCAAGTACCTCTAGTCCAGCATCTTTAAGCCTAGAAATACCCTGTCCAGATACCCTAGGGTCTGGATCTATCATCCCAACAACAACTCTTTTCAACCTTGATTTTATTATTGCATCTGTGCATGGTGGCGTTAAACCGTGATGGCAGCAGGGTTCAAGAGTTACAATAATTGTTCCATCAATAGACTTATCTCCAGCCTGAGCAAGTGCTGCAACCTCTGCATGTGCTTTTCCTGCTCCAGCATGAAATCCCTCCCCAACAAGATTTCCATTTAAATCAAGAACAATTGCACCTACTAGTGGATTGGGACTTGTCATACCTTCTGCAAGAAGTGCTAATTGAATGGCTCGTCTCATCCAGGGCACCCATCTTTTCAGATCCAAGGAAACATCACTCATCATTTATTTTGCTAATGATCTCCATTCACTTACTAAGTAAGGTGGAATAGATAAATCATTAATCAAACCAGGCAGTACCAGCTTTAAAGGTCTATTTTTATCCAATTCATCAATTAAAGGGCTCAGATCAAATTCTGCCGCTGAATCATTCATTGCTCCAATTTTAACTTTACTATTATTGGTTATGTCTTGAAGATTCCAATTTTTTCTTCCTGAAAAAACTTTCAAATTTGTAGGATGATCAACTCTTAATGACCCAGGATATCCCACAATTCTCAAAATAAAGTTCTTCTTTAATTCCGACCTTGGATAGACAATTAATTGCCAAGTTTGGTACTCCAAGTCTCTCAGGCTTTCTAAACTTCTTTTAACTTCTTTTTCCTCATTAGTTCTACTGACTTTTAAATCTGCATAAGTTGCTTTTGAGTTAGACAAACAACAACAACAAATCAAAAAGAGACAAACTAGTAATTTAAAAAACTTACGAAATTTTGCCATCTCAAATATCGTGTTGTTCTGATTCAAGGAGTGCATCTAATGCTATTGCTGAGCGCACAAGGGACTGATATTTCTTAATGATACGTTGATTACGCTCAATAATTTTTGAAGAATCGTATTGTTCTGATTGATCAACAGGTTTATTAAAAATTCGAGGGTCATCACCCATTAATTCTAAATTTTTTTGCTGATTTATGAGAGCTATCAAAATTTCATGTAATCGATATCTCCTAGAGAACGAATTTTCAGTTCGATTTTTTTTAAGATTCACAAAACTTTGAAAATAACTAATTAAAGTTTTAGTTGATTTTCACAAAAAACCTAGTAAAGCTTAGAAAAAGAAATTTCCATCCTTGTTTCTCAAATGATGCCTAATGAATCTAAACAGATACATGTAATAGGTATTGAAGCATCAAATGCTGAAAGTTTTTTTGATTCCAAAGAAAAACTAATTTTAAAAGCTGAGAGGGTCGCTGGTCCAAAAAGATTTTTAGATTTATTCAAAATTTGGGTAAAGAAAAACAATTTTTTAAATCTTAATCATGAATTAATTTCGACTGATAAATTGAATGACTTTATAAGTTTTTTAAAAAAAGAAGAGAAAGAAACAATTGTATTTTCAGGAGGGGATCCTCTTTGGTTTGGAATTGGAAGATTGTTAATTCAAAATTTCCCTTTATCATCACTTCATTTTGAGCCAGCCCCAACTTCATTCCAACAAGCTTTCTCAAGAATTGGTAAACCTTGGCAAGATACTCATTGGATAAGCCTTCATGGTAGAGACCCACTTCCATTTGAAAAAGCAATTAAAAAGCTTCCTTCATCGCTAGTAGTCTTGACAGACCCAGGCAGAGGAGGAGCAAAAGAAGTTTTTCAATTAATTCATTCAATAGGGTTTGAAAATAATTATGAATTATGGACTTTTGAAAGACTTGGCTATGAAGATGAAAGGATTCTAAAAATAACTTCAATTAAAGACTTTCCCACGAATTTTGATTCTCTTCATCTAGTTATTCTTTTAAAAAAATTAGAACCTCAAATAATTTTAGAAAAACTACCTTTATTTGGAATTGATGACTCCATTTTTCTTCAGTACTCAGATTGTCCTGGATTGCTGACAAAAAAAGAAATTAGAGTTCAACTTCTTGCAGAACTTAATCTCCCGAAGGAAGGAATAATTTGGGAAATAGGAAGTGGTGTGGGAAGCATTGGGCTTGAGTCATTAAGAATCTCTCCAAATCTAAAATTAGTCTCTATAGACAAAAGAATTGGCAGTAAAAATATTATTCAAGAAAATGCTATAAGATTAGGTGTTAAACCATCTTTGATAATTGAAGGTGAAGCATTAAATATTTTAAAAGAAGAGAAAATAGAGAAGAATCTTTTATATCCAGATAGAATTATACTGGGCGGTGGTGGATCAAATTCACATTTAATTATTGAGGAGTTATTGAAAAGGATTAATAGAAATTGTATTTTAGTTATCCCTTTGATTTCTTTAAAATCTTTATCAAAACTGGAGTCAATCTTAAAGCCTAAAGCTAACAAACTTTCTATTAGTCATCATCAATCATATAGAGGAGTAACGATTGGAGATGATATAAGACTTTCTCCTTTGAATCCTGTTTTTATTTTAAAATGTGAGTTTTAATATTTTTTTATCTTTTATCAGGTTTAGCAACGTGAGGTAGTCCCCAACCTAATTTATTTCTAAGAACTTGAAAAAATTCATGATCAGAAAGTCTAATAAATCTAACTGGATAATCGCTTCTTCGAATTAGCACTCTATCTTCTGGCCATACATAACATCCTGCACTACCATCTACAACCATCATTAATCTCTCAGGTGTGGCTGGGAAAACTGTTACTGGTTCTTCATTGCTAAAGACAAGAGCTCTTGAAGCAAGAGAATGTGGAGATATCGGGGTTAGTTGCAGAACAGGGCAATCAGGAGTAATTACAGGTCCACCCGCACTTAATGCGTAAGCGGTCGAGCCTGTAGGGGTTGAAAGGATAACACCATCTGCAGAGATATCTACGGGAGCATGCCTGCCCACTGATATTTCAAAATGACACATGCTTGTCATAGGCTCTCGATGCAATGCCATTTCATTAAGGCAAAGAGCCTCCCATCTACATTGATCTCCTCTCATAACACTTACCACTAGGCTAGTTCTCTCCTCAATGCTCCATTTTCTTGCAACTAATTGTTTAAAAATCCTATCTATATCTGAAAGATACGCTTCAGCTAAAAAGCCTAAATGTCCAGTGTTAATTGTAAGTATTGGAATACCCATTGGAGCAGTCTGTCTTGCGGCAGATAAAACTGTTCCATCACCGCCTAAGACCAATGCAAGCAACATTGAAGGATCAAACCCCTCTGGGACACAGGATTTGCAACCTTGTGCACTCATGTACTGATCAGGATTAGCGAAACCTATTAGTCCTCCAGAACTACTAACTCTGACAACTTCAAAACCAGAATCTTCCAGTTTTTTTTGAAAACTTTTTGCTGTCTTGACAGCAAGGTCTTTGCCGTCATTAACGATCAGTCCTACACGGGGCACCGATCTTGCTTCACAAACTATTTATCGATATTAGCAATTAGAGGTGACTATCATTTATTTAAAACAAACAAAAGATCCATACCAAAAATATTAGAATTTAAAATTGTTCTAAAAATCTCAAATCACTCGTATACAACTTCCTAATATCGTCAACTCCATGACGAACCATACAAAATCTTTCAACCCCTAATCCCGCTGCAAAACCACTCCATCTCTCAGGATCAAGCTCTAATTCTTCAAGTACAGCAGGATCAACCATTCCGCAACCCATAACCTCTAACCATTTACCTCTCCATTGAACATCAACTTCTGCCGAAGGTTCAGTAAAAGGGAAATAACTAGCTCTAAAACGTATAGGGAGATCTCCAAAGAATGCTTTTAAGAAAGCAAGAACAGTTCCTCTCAGATGACTAAAGTCAAGGCCTTCATCTATTGCTAAGACCTCTACTTGATGAAAAACTGGAGAATGTGTTGCATCAACTGCATCTCTTCTATAAACACGTCCAGGGGAAACTATCCGAACAGGCGGCTTCTTTTTCTCAAGACAACGAATTTGTACGGGAGATGTATGCGTTCTTAAAAGATATTCACCACCAAGATAGAAAGTATCCTGCATATCCCTTGCTGGATGGTCGGGGGGAATATTAAGAGCCTCAAAATTATAATAATCATTTTCGATTTCAGGTCCTTCTGAGACTTGATACCCGAGACCTAAGAAAAGATCAAGTATCTGCTCAGTTGTTGTTATCAATGGATGCCGGTGTCCTTGAGGAGCACCAGTTGGGGGAGCCGTAACATCTATAGTTTCTTTTATTAGTATTTGATTTAAAGCTTGAGTTTTTAAGAATTCAAGCTTTTCCTTTATTAAGTCTTGCAATTGAGTTTTTAAAATGTTTGCTCTTTGACCAATTAGAGGTCTTTCATCGCTAGAAAGATTTTTCATCTCTCCCAATAGAATGGAGAGTTTTCCTTTTTTCCCTAAGAAACCCAATCTTAGTTTCTCTATTGATTCAGAATCTTTGGATGCAGCAATCTCTTTTGCGGCATCGCTTTCTAAAATCTCAAGCTCTTTAATGAGCTGCTTTAGGGATAATGTTGAACTCAAGGATTTCCTATCTCAATTACTAGTTTAATCGGCAAGCCGACCCAGTTCTAAAACCATAAGCCAAAACATGAAACCATTGAGAATATTAATTAGTAATGATGACGGGGTTTTTGCAGAAGGGATAAGAACACTGGCTGTATCAGCAGCCACAAGAGGTCATGAAGTTTGTGTTATTTGTCCTGATCAAGAAAGGTCAGCAACAGGCCATGGATTAACTTTACATTCACCAATCAGAGCTGAAAGAGCAGACGAATTATTTGGGCAAGGCATTAAAGCCTGGGGGTGTAGTGGCACGCCGGCTGATTGTGTAAAACTTGGTCTTAATGAGCTTCTTGAAAAAAAGCCCGATTTAATTCTCTCAGGAATTAATCATGGACCAAATCTTGGTACCGATATTTTTTGCTCTGGAACTGTAGCTGCTGCTCTTGAAGGAACTTTGGATGGGATTCCATCTATTGCGATAAGTATTGCGAGTTTTCATTGGAAAAATTTTAATTATGCAGGGAAACTAGCCTTAAATCTTGCAGAGAAAGCTATTCAACAAAATTGGCCGAAAAAGTTGCTACTCAACTTAAATATTCCTCCTTGCAGTGAAAAAGAAATGGGCCCTTTAGTTTGGACAAGACTCTCAATAAGACAATATGAGGAACAATTTATTCGTCGAGTTGATCCGAGAGGCAACACCTATTTTTGGATGGCCGGAGAGGCTGTAAAAGATCTTCAATCAGCTGGTGAAGGTCCTAAAGAATGGCCAAGCGACGTATCTCAAATAGCGTCAGGCTCTCCTTCTTTGACTCCTATTCAGCCTGATCTTTTTTGGAGAGGAGAATTAAATGATTTACCAAAACTAATATGAAAGTTAGTTTGTCCTATAAATTCTCTGAATTAACCATAATGAAAAAATTAGCCCAATCAAATGAGCAAATAAAACTTGTGTATTACTTAAGACAGACAGCATTTCTAAAGAGGTAATTGGATAATTTTCCATTGCTCTCATTCCCGTCCCTATTGAGATTCCAGGGGCTTGCATTGAAGCTTGTACGAATAAGGCTCCTGCTAAAGATTGATATCCAACCGAAGAAAAAACCAACCCTACCAAATCTGCTATCAACCCCCTTTTTAGTAATCTACTTGTTTCTCCTCTGCTTGGACGGGCTGCACTTGATAGAGCCCTGCCTGTCTTTACAATCAACCAGCCTTGCCAAAGGCTAAAAAGCAATAATATAAATGCCAATGTTGTGAGAGAAAGACCTGGGCCAAGGCCCAATGCTCGCTCTGAGTTTCTAGCTAAACTACTTCCAACATTATTGAATAACAAAACACCAACTACCACTACACCCAAAATTGTTTGAATCCAAAAACGAATCCAACCAATTCTTCGCATTCCTAAAGAAAGCAATTGAAAATCACGTTGATCTGCCATCACGATGAATAAGGTGATAAACCAAACTTGCCACCAAAGCACAAAACTTGCACGTTTATCTTGATCCCTCTCTGTGCTCCTGAAAATGCAAAACTCCCTACAGCACTAGCTTTAGGGAGTTTTGATGGTCTTCACTTAGGTCATAAAAAAGTAATAAAAGCTATCGTAAAAGAGCCAATTGGCGTCCCAACAGTCGTCAGTTTCTGGCCTCATCCACGCGAGGTTCTCTTTAGAGAATCAAGGCTAAGACTAGACCTCCCAACGGAAAAAACATTGCTTCTAAAGCCACTCGGAATAGAACAGTTAGTATTAGTTCCCTTCAATAGAACCCTTGCTTCTAAAAGTGCTGAAGAATTCGTGAATGAAATCCTTGTGAATACTCTTGATGCCAAGCATATTGCGGTTGGAGAGAATTTCAGATTTGGGCGAAATAGAGAGGGTGACATCCATACCTTGAGGAAGATTGGAGAATCTCTTGGAGTAAAAGTTTCTATCGTTCCTATTTTCGAAGACAATTATGGTCGACTAAGTAGTAGCAGGATACGTAAAGCACTTTCAGATGGCGATCTAAAGCATGCAAAACATCTTTTGAATCGTCCTTATACCTTTCAAGGATCAGTAGAGAAAGGTAAAGGCCTAGGAAAAACAATTGGATGGCCTACAGCAAATTTAAAAATAGATGGCCGCAAATTTCTTCCATCATTAGGAGTTTATGCTGCGTGGGCTTCAATAAAAAACAAAAAAGAACGCTTCCATGCAGTTATGAACCTCGGCCCTCAACCGACTGTTGATCCAAATTCATCTTCTGCAATTGAAGTTCATCTTTTGGGCAAAGAGATTAACCTATTAGGGAAAGAATTAATTATTGAACCAGTAGAAAGGATAAGACTTCAAAAAAAGTTTGAGAACCTAGAAGCACTCAGCAAACAAATAAAATCAGATGCCAAAAAAGCAAAAAACATTTTAAGTAATAATATTTAAATTCAATTAAGTGCGGGATATGCGTTCGACAACCCCCAAACAACGAACAAACCTATGCCTCCCAACAAAAAAGCACCCCATACAAGCACATTCATAATGTTCTCAGAATCACTTTCCACAATAAAATTAATACATATCATCCAATAAAGGATGACATGAAATTAATGCCTGTCACCCCTCCCTCTGATAATCGTATTGCTCAATTAATTGATGCAAATCTTGATCGAGCACGAGAAGGCCTAAGGGTCATGGAAGATTGGTGCAGGTTTGTGCTCAAAAGAAAAGACTTTTCTATAAAACTAAAGGATTGGAGGCAGCAATTAGGAGCCCATCACCACGAAATATATAGAAAAGCAAGGCTCACATCCGAAGACCCCGCCATGGGGATTTCACATCTTTTGCAAAACAACAGATCAACTCCAGAGGATATATTTATTGCTAACTCATCCAGAGTTCAAGAAGCCTTAAGAGTACTAGAAGAATTCACTCGAATAACAGATCCAAAACTTTCTGAAGTCGCCACAAAAATTAGATACGAAACTTATGAGATCGAAATAAAAGTACTTAATGCAAAAGAAGGCATCGATAAGAGACAAGTTCTGAAAGATTGCTCCATATATCTAGTCACTTCTAACAAGAAGGACCTCAAAGGAATTGTTCTTCAAGCTTTAGAAGCAGGTGTAAAAATGATTCAATATAGAGAGAAATTTTTAAATGATAATGAAAAATTAAATCAAGCCAAAGTCTTGGCCTCTCTTTGTAAAGAATACAATTCTCTTTTTATAGTTAATGATCGTATTGATATAGCTCTAGCTGTTGACGCTGATGGAATTCATCTAGGGCAAGAAGATACCCCAACCCAAATTGCTAGGGAGCTGCTAGGGCCTGCAAAAATTATTGGACGAAGCACACACTGCCTTGAAGACATAAAAAATGCCGAAAAGGAAGGCTGTGATTATATTGGCATTGGACCTATTTTCCCCTCTGAAACAAAAAAGGAACTTCATCCCATTGGAATTGCCTACCTAATGGAGGGATTAAATAAAACCCTACTACCAGCATTTGCTATTGGCGGAATCAATATCTCAAGCATCAACAAATTAAATCACATTAATAATCTACGTATAGCTGTTTCAGATGCAATCATTAATTCAAATGACCCTTTTTCAAAAACCAAAGAGCTTTTTAATTATTTAACATGAGATTAAAAATCAACGGCGAAATTAAAACCATTGGCCTTTCAAATGAAGAGTTATCTCTTGAGACTTTAATAAAATATCTAGGTTATCAACCCCAATTGGTCGTAGTTGAGTTGAATGGGTCCATCATTAGCCCACAAGACTGGATAAATACAAAAATAAAAGATGATGATTGCTTAGAGGTTGTGACAATTGTTGGTGGAGGTTCCTACAGTTAATCAATCAAGTCCCAAGAAGTGATCAAATCTACTCCGATTAACATGCTTAAAAGAAAAAGATTTTTTTCTTTTCTGATTATTTCAACAATAATCTTCTCTTTTTTATTAATTAGTCCCGACATTGCAACCGCTGCCAGTGGAGGACGCATAGGTGGAGGTAGTTTTCAGGCTCCTTCTACGCCAAGAAGCCAAAATTACGGAGGTTATGGAGGCAATAACTTTCGAGGCTATGGAAGTGGCTATAGAGGAGGTGGTATTGGTTTTCCTTTCTTATTGCCAATATTTGGCTTTGGTGGTGGTGGGATTTTTGGTTTTTTAATACTTATGTCAATCGTTGGTGTGATTGTTAATTCATTTAAAAACTCTTCAAATTTTTCCAACTCAAGTAATACATCAATAGTTTCGCAATCAGCGAATCCATCCAAAGTTTCTTTAATACAATTTCAAATTGGCTTGCTGGCAAGTGCAAAAGAAATTCAAGTAAAACTCAGAGAGCTTGCTTCCTCTTCAAACACCTCAACCTCATCTGGTCTTCAAAGAGTTCTCCAAGACACAACACTCGCCTTACTAAGGAAGCCTGAATTATGGGTCTACTCAAATATAGAAACAGGATCAGTTCCTTTTGCCGCCGCAGAATCAACATTTAATCGAATCTCAATAACTGAAAGAAGCAAATTAAAAGCTGAACTCACATCAAACTATTCCGGTCAAATATCTACATCAACAAATAATGAATCCTATCCTGGTGATTCAGATTCAACAAATGAATACATAGCAATTACAATTTTAGTAGCTTCAAAAAAGGATCTAAAACTGAACAACTCCGCAAACAGCGAAAAAATCACAGAGGCATTGAGATTACTAGGGTCAATATCATCAAATGACTTAATCGCCTTAGAAGTTATTTGGCAACCTGACGGAGAAGGAGATTCTTTAAGAGAAGAAGAGCTAATAATTCAATATCCAAATCTTAAGCATTTATAAAGGGGTGCCGCCAGCTCAATGCTCAAATATTAAACATTTATAAAATCAGTGTCCATGGCGACCGAAATCTTGATTTCTTTATATTTTCTTCACCTACTTTAGGTAAACAAATAGCAAAAAAGATGCCAACAACAGTTAGCATTCGCTCACAGTTATTTTCATACAGAAGTGTCAGCTTCTTCTCACTCAGAACCAAGATCAATGAAATGGGAAAGTTCGGGAGAACTTGCTCAGAGAGATTTATCGGAGTTGGTTAATCGCCTTCTAGATGTTGAATCAAGCAATAATAGTGACGAGTTAACAAGGCTTAGCAGCAAATATGACGAAGAGTTTTAACTCTGTCTTGTTTTACTTGCGCAGTTTCAATTAATAGCTCAACTTAGGACAAAGTTGAAAAGCAGATGAGAAGAAAACAAATTCAATGGATAAATACACCCGTTCTTACTGAAGCAATATTCCGTTATGAGAGAGGTCTACTTTCCAATTCAATGAAATTATGGTTAGAGCAGGTTCTAGAAATAAACCAAACAAAAAATTAGGTTAATAAAATTCTAATGGCGGCCATTGCTGCTCCATAACCATTATCAATATTAACCACTAGTAATCCTGGAGCACAACTTGCAAGCATTCCCTCCAAAGCAGTTTTACCACCGCCACTAATCCCATATCCAACTGAAACAGGAAGGCCAATAATAGGCTGAGGAATTAATCCAGCGAGTACCGTAGGCAAAGCCCCCTCCATTCCTGCACATGCAATCACTACTTTTGATACTTTAATTTCATCCAACCTATCTAGCAGCCTATGAAGTCCGGCGACACCAACATCAATCAACAATTTAGTTTTTATTCCATGCAAGTTCAAAGCTATTTCTGCTTCTGACGCAACTCGTACATCACTTGTTCCTCCAGTCAAAATAATTACTTCTACCTCCAAAGAAGTACATTCCTTAAATGCCCCCATAGTTAAACAACCAGATTTTTCATGAAATTCTGCAGAAGGAAATTCAACTAAAAGTTTTTCTCCTTTTTCTTTGGAAAGTCTTGTCACCAAAGCAGTTTCAGACTCAAGTTGATATTTTCTCAATATTTCAGCAATTTGTTCAATTGTTTTATGCTCCCCCCATATCGCTTCAATTACACCTAGTCGACTTCGCCTCTGAAAATCAATAATTGATTCATTCATTTTTACTCTGGATTTAATTCCCCTTCAAAAATCAATGGGAAAGGATTTCCACCAGTTTCACCTGTTTCCTTTCTGGCTATCTTTTCGAAATCCTGCTGGACAAGATTTATTTCTGTCTGAGAGATACTTTTCCAAACTGCTCTTGACTCCCAACCAATCAATAAGGTTGCTTCCTCAACTTTAGGATCCCAAAAAAGTTGGCGTCCTAAAAAACCATCTTTTTTCAACAACCATGGTTCCCAACTTGCTTCTTCGGCCTTTAACCAAGCATTTTTAAATTTTTTGGGGACATCAAGTTTAAGGTGCTCGACAACAGATCCCTTTGGGAAATTCACATTCACTGAAGACTCAGCTTGAATATTTTTCACGTTTCCCAAAATGGTAGAAAGAAAAATTAAACTAACAAAAAGGAACCTAAAAAAATTTTCAAGAAAATTTTTCTTTCTACTTGTTTTCATTTCTTTTCATCAAAACAACTGCATGGCAACATATACCTTCCTCTCTTCCTTCCGCACCTAATTTTTCATTTGTAGTTGCTTTAACTCCTACATCATTAATGCCAACTCCTACTTTCTTAGATATTTTCTCCTTCATCAAGTCAATATAAGGCTTTAATTTTGGCCTTTCAGCGACAATAACTGAATCAATATTTTGAATTTGCCAACCTTTCTTTTCAATTAAATCCATTACCTGTTCAAGAAGAATCAAACTATCTGAATTTTTCCATTTAGGGTCATCTGGAGGGAAATACTTTCCAATATCACCTAAAGATAATGCTCCTAAAATAGCATCCATAATTGCATGAGTAAGAACATCTGCATCACTATGCCCATCAAGACCTAAACCTTCAGGATGGTTTAACTTAACCCCGCCAAGTATTAAAGGTCGACCAGGAACCAATCGGTGCATGTCATAACCATTGCCGATCCGGAGCTGAGGAAAATTATCTTTCATATCAACGAGTTTCTGAGAAGGAATTCGACCTGTGACTAAACTGTGATTCAATTACGTAAGTTTGTGAACGAATTGATTAACAAGTTTTATTGATCAATTTCATCATAGTTCAGCGTAGAGCGAACGTGAGTAGACTTAAATAAGAGTTATCTAATATGTGTAAACAAGTTAGTAATAAATAATTATGTTTGATTCTAGCGTAGAAATACATAAGAGGACATCACTTTATAATTCATATCCATTTGAAATTATATTTCAGTGCTTCCTAAATTAATTTATTTCTTCTTAGTTAATTAAATAGTACAATAAGACCTTTGACTAATTATCAATCAAAATACAAATTCAGTTAATATCTGAATTTGATTTGTTCCACCGTATCTTAGTAAATTAATTTCATCAAATCGAGATTTTATAAAGTGAAATAATATCACTATTTGATTTTCTAGAAAAATCAAAGTTTTTCTTATTGCTTTATATGGAGCTAATCATTTAAATAATCAAACTTTTATACCTAATAAATCTATTAACAATACTTTATCAAGAAGCTTATGATTTTTTATTGAATTAAGTTCTTCTAGAGTATCAATAATTTTTGTTATTGGCCAGTTAAAATTTATCTTAGTTAATTCTTCTGATGGCAAGTCCCACCAATTAATCAAGTTCAGACGATCAATGATTTCTTGATTAAATCTATACTTAATTATTCTTGCAGGGTTACCTCCTACGACTGCGAATTCAGGAATATTTTTTGTGACAATTGCACCTGCTCCAAGCACTGCCCCGTTGCCAACAGTAACACCTCTCTTAATCATTACATTTCTTCCAATCCAAACATCATTACCAATTACAATTTCTTTATCCTGGATAATTTTATTAGAAGTAATAATATTTACTTGTTTAAATAAATTTCTATCTTTTTGATAAAAAATTGGAGATGTGCCTAAATTATCCAAAGGATGTTCAAAGCCAAAACTGCTTACTCCTTCTCCTATAGATACATAATTACCTATTGAAAAGGGTATTAATTCAGAAAATGATGAATGAGAAAAAGAGTAACTGCCTATAGAAGGGATACAATTACCTGAGTAAATACCAAAGGAGACTCCTACTTTAACTGATTCACGAAAAATAATTTGCTGCCCTAATTTTAGCTTCCTATTACCTCTAGGGCTGATCTCAAAATTAATGGCTTCTAATTTACTAAGATTTTCCTCATTTAGTTTTTGAAGAATTAGTCTATCCATTTTAAATTGCTCTTTTGACAATGAATTATTTTATTGATGATATAATTATAAGAGTAAACATTAAATGATGAAAGTAGTTACAATATTTCCAACTTTAATAATCATAAATGAACTGGATAATTTCAAAGAGGTTGAAAATGATCTTATTGATTTTACTTATGAAGAGAGGTCTAAAGATAATAAAGGGGTGTCAGTAAGTAATATAGGAGGATGGCATTCTAAACCACATTATTCTTCTTATGAAAACATTCTTTCTTCTGTAATTCTTCAAGGAATAAATAAAACCTTAGGAAGTTCAAGTGTCTTCAAATCAAATACAACGATAAAAATTCTTAACCTATGGATAAATATCAATCAAAAAGGTAATTTAAACTCCAAACACTTACATCCAAGATCTGATTTGTCTGGAGTGTTTTGGATTAAAGCACCAAAAAATTCAGGTAATTTGAGATTATATTCACCGCATACCTATGATCATGCAGCTCAAATACAATATTTTAGTGAAGATTTTAAGAACAAAGCTCAAATCAAAGCATCTTATGAAATTAATCCTTCAGCCGGATCTTTAATCCTCTTTCCATCTTCTATATATCACGATGTTGCGATAAGCCGCTCAGATGAAGATAGGATTTCTTGTGCATTTAATATAAAAATATCATAGAAGTAACTGTCATTAATTTACTTTATATTTATAGTGAAAGCTATTCTCTTTCTAATACTGAAAGGTTCCTAAAGTATATATAGAGATTAATAACAACTAAAGATTAATTACATATGCTTTAAAAGTTCAAATGCACTGAAAATTACTAAGTTTTGTGATTCTCCTGTGATTGATGATTGTTGAAATAGTTGAGTCAACGTTTTGTGACCTATCTGTGAAGCTCTTTTATTAACATGGATTTCTTAAGAGGTCAGTTATTGCGTCAATCGTCGAACCAAGGGTCAGGGATGTCGTATTTGTTGCCTATTCGTAAGCTCACTTCAGTTTTCAATAATGAACTTGTTTTCTCGAATGATAATTGGTCGAGCTTCCAAAGTTCGAACAAATCGGGTCTACGGGACTGCGTCCTGATTTCTCTTTGCTTCTGCCTCCATTCTTTTATTAATTTATGGTTACCACTTAGCAGGACATCAGGTACTTTCATACCTTTGAATTCTGAGGGCCGTGTGTATTGCGGATGTTCTAAAAGCAACTCGTTATGACTTTCTTCTTCTAAAGATTCTGCACTGCCTAAAGTTCCAGGCAATAAACGCACTACTCCATTAATAACAGTTATTGCAGGAATTTCTCCACCGGTAAGAACAAAGTCTCCTATTGAAATTTCTTCATCAGCTATAGACCGAATCCTTTCATCAAACCCCTCATAGCTACCACATATCAATATGAGTTGATCTTCTTTTAACCATCTAGAAAAATCAAATTGAGATATTTTTCTACCTTGTGGAGTCATCAAAAGTATCTTTTTTTTATTGAGCTTTGGAATTTGATCAAATACCGAAAAATAAGGTTCGGGCTTTAAGACCATTCCAGCGCCTCCACCATATGGCTCATCATCAACTTTCCGATAATTATCTATTGCATGGTCACGAGGATTGTGTATATGAATTGATGCAATCTTCTCTTCAAATGCCTTTTTTATAAGTCCATGATTAAAAAAATTTTCAAATGCTTCTGGGAAAAGACTTACTACATCAAACCTCAATTTATTCATAAACTATTTCGCCTCATAACCAAACTCATTAAGCCTAGAAGATTTACTTCTCCAGTCAGGCACAACTTTAACAAACAATTCTAAATAGACATTTCCATTAATTAAAGTTTGAATTTGCATTCTTGATTCCTGGCCAATTTTCTTCAACATACTTCCACCTTTACCAATTAAGATTCCCTTCTGACTTTTTTTCTCAACACAAATAGTTGCAAGAATTCCTATTCTTGATTTCTGTTCACATTTTTTTTTCGAGGGTATATCTTCAATTTTATCAATAGAGACTGCAACACTATGTGGTACTTCTTCGCGTGTATTTATTAAAACTTGTTCTCTAATAAATTCAGCCATCAAAAACTTCTCAGGATGGTCACAAGTCATATGACTTGGATATAACTGAGGTCCCAAAGGGAGTGTGCCTTCTATTTCACTAATTAAATCATTACATCCCTTTCCTGTAAGAGCGCTACAACAAAAAACTGGCCAATTTGTACCCTCGAAAAAGTCTAAATATTCTTTCTTTCTTTCTTTAAATTGACTCAACTTAACAAGATCCCATTTATTCAATGCAACAATCACTGGGATTTGTAAATTTCTAATCAAATTCAAAACAAATGCATCACCCCTACCTGGAGCATGATTGGCCTCAAAAATAACTAAAACTGCATCAACCTCTCCAATAGATCTCTTGGCACTCTGAACAAGTCTCTCACCTAATAAATGATGAGGCTTATGAATACCAGGAGTATCTACAAAAATAATCTGCGACTTTTTTTTCGTAAGTATTGCTTTTAATCGATTCCTGGTGGTTTGAGCAATTGGTGAGGTAATAGCTATTTTCTCACCAATAAATTTATTTATGAAAGTAGATTTACCAACATTGGGTCTACCTATTAGTGCAATAAATCCTGACTTAAAATCCTCCTGATTTAAATCTCCTAAAGACATTTTTTTCTCTACGATTATCTATAGCCTTACTCTAAAAGAGCAATAAAACCATGAATGAAAAGAAACCAACTTTTAAAGAGGCTATGCAAGCAACAATGCTTTGGTGCAAAAGCTGGGAAAATGATGAAATAAGTGACGAAGTTATTTCTGATAGAATTGGCGAGCTTATTAAAACGGTTGAGGGAGCAAGAGGATTTTTTGTTGTAAGTCTCTCAATAGATTGCCCTTTAATGGATAGATTCCCTGATGCATTAATTTTTCAATTAAGGAGTTCTGGAGAAATTGTTGTTGACTTAACCGTGAAGAATCTTGCCATGAGTTCAGCGATGGTAATTACACATCGAAATAATAAAGATCCACAGGAAATCCAATCAGAGAGAATAAAAATTCGTTGTATTGAATTACTTAAATTATTAGATTCAACTCAGGTAAAAAAACGTTTAGATATTTTGCTTGAAGCAATAAAAGGGAATGGAACGGACTTGAAGTTTCTTGATCGATGGGAATATAACGATGAACAACTCAAAGCAATATCAGAAAGTATTTATGAAGTTGCAACATAAAAAAAGAGCCTTTCGGCTCTTTTTTTATATTTAATTTATTAGTCTCAATCTCTTCTGCCACCACCCTGTAGAGCAATAATCAGACGAAGAACAAAAACAAATAAATTTATATAAGTTAGGTACATTCCCAATGCTCCAGCTAAATACTGTTCATCGTTGTATCTTCTTGGCATTGTGTAAAAATCTACAAAAGACATTGCCACAAAAAGTACTGTTCCAAAGCCAGCAATCATTAATTCAAAGCCACTTCCTCCAAACATCCCTGGAGCAAATAAACCACCAATAAATTGGAAAACCATTGCAATAATTAGACCAAGCAATCCAAGACCAACGGCGCCTTGCAAAGCTTGACCGACGTTATCACTCATTTTTCTGCCTACAGAAGATGCAATCACGAAAGTGATTCCAGTAGCAAAAACAGCTGTTCCTATCGCTCCCATGCCTGCAACTTGAATTGCCAAACCAACTATCCCACTTAGAGTGAATCCAGTTAACAAGCTGAATCCTGTCAATAGTGGAAGTGCCTTAGAATTGTTTGCATTGTTGGCAGCGCTGCTTGCCATAAAAAATAGAATTATTTCAGCAATAAATGCGACTATAAATAGAGGACCAAATAGAGGATTGTTAGTGGCTTGTAAAGAAAGACCACCTAAAACACCTAATCCAGTTAATGCCATTCCTCCACCTACATAAGGCAAGGCTTTGTTTACTACATTCGGACCAATAAGTGCACTTGATTGTGCTTCACGAATAGCTTGTTGAAAATTGCTGTTTGCTGGCATAACGCACCAGATAATTATTAATACCTATTTTGACACAAAAAAAATAAGTCTTCACGAATGTGAATGCGGATCACCCTATCCTCTTTTTTTATCGAGTTCTGCATAAGCATCAACAACGCTTTGAACGAGTGGATGTCTTACTACATCTGCAGATGTAAGTCTGCAAACTGAAATACCATCAACCTTTTCGAGTAAATCTGCTGCTTCAATAAGCCCACTCATCTGTCCGAATGGCAAGTCTATTTGGGTTATGTCTCCAGTTACAACCATTCTTGATCTCTCGCCTAACCTGGTAAGAACCATTCTCATTTGTGCTGGAGTCGTATTCTGAGCTTCATCAAGTATCACAAAAGATTCTTCTAAAGTCCTTCCTCGCATATAAGCCAAAGGAGCAACTTCAATTACGTTTTTTTCTAAAAGTAAATTAGTTTTTTCTTGTCCAAGTAAAGAGTGGAGAGAATCATATAAAGGTCTTAAATAAGGATCGACCTTTTGCTGAAGGTCTCCTGGCAAAAAACCCAATCTTTCTCCAGCTTCAACAGCAGGTCTGGTTAAAATAATTTTCTCAATTTTTCTCTCTGTAAGCATTCGCACAGCCAATACAGTTGCTAAGAATGTCTTACCTGTCCCTGCTGGTCCAAGAGCAAAAGTGAGATCACTTTTTTCCATTGCTTCAACATAAATTTTTTGTCTAATTGTTCTAGGTCTTAAAAGATTTCCTCTTTGACTTCTAGCTAAAACTTTATGTGTTGATTTCGCGTGATCATTTTGTTTCCCATTATCCAATGCTCCTGCTGCCGCATGTAGGTCAACGGCTGAGACAATTTGTCCTTCCTGCCAGATTGGTCTAACTAATTCAACAATTGCTGCTGCCCTCTCTAATTGATAAGAATTTCCTTTTATCTCAAGTTGTAAGCCCCTCAAAGAAAAAGAGGCTCCGGTAAGGGTTTCCAATCGGTGAAGCGTTGACTGACCAATCCCTGACAAAGCTGTCGCAGCATCAGAATCAGGCAAATCTATACAAAAGCGACCTTCAGTGGTTGCTTCACACATAAATTTTTTTGAAGTTATCGATATTCATCAAAACTTCTTATTCAGAAGATCCCGATGCGGCTGCATCTTTTTTAGTTTGTAATCTTTCTTTTTCTTGTTTTTGCTTTCCTACTACTTCGGCTGGTCGAACTTTCTTTTCAAGGAGGCCTCCTTTCTCTAATAGAGTTCTTACAGCATCTGTGGGCTGTGCACCTTGTCCAAGTCGAATTCTCAAAGCCTCAGTATCTAATCTAGTTTCTTTGGTTCTTGGATTGTAAAAGCCTAATTCCTGAAGTGGGCGACCATCTCGCCTTGAAGTGCTATTACAGGCAACTAGACGAAAACTGGATTCACGCTTTTTACCAAACCGCTTTAGGCGGAGCTTGATCATCTTCGATTTATTTGTAAGTGGATTGAACTCAAAGGTTCTTCTTATCAATGATACTCCACAGATGTTTCATTTAGCCTTTTCTTATCTCTAAAGATCACCAAAACCTTTCTTTTTCTTAACTGGTCGTTGTCTTCGTGGAGCTGAACCTGGACCACCTCTCCCTTTCCTTGACTTATATGCATTAGCGCCCGCTGGAGGCATACCAGGAACTCCTCCCATTCCAGGAAGTCCTCCTCCCATTCCAGGAAGTCCTCCTTCCATTCCAGGAAGTCCTCCTCCGGTAGACATCTGCTTCATTAGACCTCGCATCCTCTGAAAATCTGCGAGAACCTTATCAACATCTGCTGATTGATGCCCACTACCACTTGCAACTCTTCTTCGCCTGGATGGTTGGGCTGCCAATAATTCAGGCTTAATTCTTTCATCAGCAGTCATAGAAGCAATCATTGCTTCAATTTTCTTAAGTTGATCTTCTCCACTTTTAATCATTCCATCATCAATTTTATTCATCCCAGGAATCATTTTTAGCAATCCTCCTAAAGATCCCATTCGCTTTATCATCCTCATTTGCTTCACAAAATCTGAAAAATCAAAAGTTGCTTCTTGAAGCTTCTTTTGCATGATTTCTGCATCAGCAATTTCAACTTCTTTCTGTGCTTTTTCAACAAGGGTTAAAACATCACCCATTCCCAAAATTCTGCTTGCCATCCTTTCCGGATAAAAAGGTTGCAAGGCCTCAACCTTTTCTCCAGTTCCTATAAATTTGATTGGTTTACCGCTGATTTTTCTAATTGAAAGAGCGGCTCCACCTCTAGAATCTCCATCGAGCTTTGTCAGAACAGCACCTGTTATTCCTACTTTTTCATGAAAACTTCTAGTAATATCTGCGGCCTCTTGGCCAATCATTGAATCAACTACTAACAGAACTTCATCAGGTTGAACGGCCTCTTTAATACGCACCATCTCACCCATCATTTCAGTATCAATTTGAAGTCGGCCAGCCGTATCAACAAGAACAGTATCAAAGCCCTCTTCTTTAGCCTTTTCCAATCCCTTTCTAGCAATCTCTTCAGGCTTCAACTCGGAACTTAAGTTAAAAACCTCTACATCAATCTGATTACCTAAAGTTACTAATTGATCAATAGCTGCTGGTCTATATGTGTCGGCAGCAACTAGTAATGGCTTTTGACTTTTTTCTTTCAGATGAAGTCCAAGTTTTGCTGTAGCTGTAGTCTTTCCAGCTCCTTGAAGTCCAGCCATCAAAATGACAGTTGGTTTTTTTTCTGAATTTGCCAGAGGATCATGGGCCCCACCCATAACTTCTACGAGTTGATCATGAACAACTTGAATAAACTTTTGTCCGGGGTTTATACCTCTAACAACTTCAGTTCCAATAGCTTTAAGTCTTACTTCCTCAATAAATTCTTTTATTACAGACAAACTAACATCTGCTTCTAATAGAGCACGTCGAACTTGTTTAAGTGCTTCATCGACATTCTCTTCTGATATTTTCGCATCTCCCTTAAGAGCCTTAACCGCATCTTCAAATTGATTTGTTAGTTCCTCAAACATTTTTTTAAGCGTTAAGAATTAATTTTTAAATTAATTTGTTAATTACCACTAATATAATCAACAACTTGCCAAATATTTTTATTTTTACCTATTACATATTTTACTTTTAAAGAAGGTATGACAGTCTCTGATAAAACATCACCAGATGAACTAATCCTTTTATCTTGATAATTCAATTCAACATCTGCAGCAATTCTAGTATTAGATCTTTGAACAATATCAATTGAAGTTATGCTTGTATCAATAATTTGTTTTTGTCCTAAAGTATTATCCTTATTTCTCTCTTCAATAACTCTTTTATAGAGAGAAAGTCGTGCAACATCCTTAAGTATTTCATTATCTAATCCATTCAAAATATCTGACTTACCTTTTAACCATGATTCAATAAGAAATTTGATTTCTTTATCTGAAGGAGTTTGTGATTTCAGTGGAATCAATTTATCAGCATTAAGTTCTTGCTTGTTAATAGTTTTTTTACTTGATTGATTATTATTATTATTATTAGTAATGATATCTTCTGGTTTAATATTTTCAGAACTCAAAATATCATTTAATTTATTATTTACAGAGTTCTTATTCTGTATAAGTATTCCTATACTTGTTCCAATCACAAACAACCCAAGAAAGGCTATGGCACTAGTATAAATAGGTCTTTTTGATATGAAAGATTTGAAATCTGTGTTTTTTATCTTTTCATACGCTAAATAATATGCTGATAAGATATTTTTAAGCACATCAGATCTCAATAAAACTTCTTTACCAGTTAATTTTGATTTCAAAGACTTACCTAATAATATTTCATCCATAGCTCCGCCTGGCATTGGCAAATCACCCTCCAACTCAAGTTTTGCAGATGAATTGTTCTCTATTTGTTGCTCAGGACCTAAAGATGATAAAAATGAGAATCCAGCCTTGGCCATACCTAAGGCGCCCTTTGCTTCAAGCTGTTCTACATATTCTTGTACTTCTTTGTGAGAGAACCAATCATCAAGGTCTACATTCTGAATTTGAATATCTCTGAACCCAACTAAAACATCTTTTTTCAACCAATTACGACAATAATCACATAGAGCTCCCAAAGTTTCACCGGGATAATTTTCCAACCAGTCTTTTAATTTCTCATCTGAACTACTTCTAAAACGAGATTCAGCTTGCTTTACATCTCCCAATAACAAGTCAAGGCATCCTATTAATGGCATAGGATCAAAACCATTTATATTAATATTCCTGAGATATTTTCTTGCTTCCTGCAGGAGTTCTGGTTTGCGATATGAGAATCCTGAAGCAATGAGAGCAAAAGCCGCAAGAAAGCCTGCATCATCAGATCCCCTTCTATACCAATTAACGTAAATTTTTGACTGCTCTTTTGCAGTCAAAAATTTCCTAATCTGCAGTAAAAACAATTCAAAATCTGATTGATTCAATCCTGCAATTTTCTCAGAATTTCTTTTTCCTTCAAGACCACCTCTCTTAACTACAAAATCATCAAGCAGCCTCAATCCTTCTTGATGGGACTTTTCATCCTCTTGATCTCTACTTAATAAATCAAGAATTCTATACGGAAGTAAGGTCTCCAAATCAGATTCAAGTGTTTTTCTTTCTTCAACAAGCTTTCCCATTCTTTGTAACAGTTGTATACCTTCTTGAAGCAAATCCGCTCCAGAGGCATACCTTCTACGCGCTTGTTCATCAATAGATGCATCTCGACAAGATAAAGCTGCAATCAATGTCAAATCAGACTCTCTTCCACTTCCTAAAGCGGGGGCTTGAGGAGGTTGCAAAGCCTTTTTAGCTAGCTTAAAAGCTTGAAAAGACGCATTTGCCTCCCAAAGAAGAAGTAAACCGGCAACTTCTCGATTTGAAGACAAATCAAGACCTGAGGATCCCTCCAGGAGTGCTAGTTCGTAAGTTTTACGCTGAGAGGGGTTGGATAGTAAATCCGCAGAGAGTCTAAGAAGCTCAGATCTCTGAGCTAAAACTTCGTAGGTAAACCCTTGCTTGGGAGGTCGATCTAGCCTTAGCTGAAAAGCCCTTAGGACTTCTTCAGCATTTGCAGAAGGGCTAACCCCCAATAAGCGAAAATGATCAATAGGTAATTCCAATCGCTACTAGGTAATTAGAAAAAAGCTCTAGGCATCGTAAGGGGTTTTAACCATTTTGCATCCATTGGCGCTTAAAGTCTAAATAGGATTGATACGTGAATATGAAGGAAGTCATGTCACCCACCCCAGGACAAATCAGCCAAGACCCTATGCAGCACAGGGAACACGCTGATCGATTAAGCAATCTTAGCTCTCACAAATCAGCCGAGATTGATAGAGAAATTGGTTTAAATCTTTTCAAAGATATGACCTTAGGAAGACGATTTGAAGATAAATGCGCTGAAATGTATTACAGAGGGAAAATGTTTGGATTTGTTCATCTTTACAACGGTCAGGAGGCTATAAGCACAGGGGTCATTGGTGCGATGAAACGCAAACACGATTGGTTTTGCAGCACCTACAGAGATCATGTTCATGCCTTGAGCGCAGGTGTGCCTGCTAAAGAGGTAATGAGCGAGCTATTTGGGAAAGAAACCGGCTGTAGCAAAGGAAGGGGAGGATCTATGCATCTCTTTTCAAAAGAACATCACTTACTCGGTGGTTATGCTTTCATTGGTGAAGGTATACCAGTTGCTTTGGGCGCAGCTTTCAGTAGCAAATATAAAAGGGAGGCCCTCAAAGAAAAAAGTGATTCCGTTACGGCAGCCTTTTTTGGAGACGGAACTTGTAACATCGGACAATTTTATGAATGTTTAAATATGGCTCAATTGTGGAAATTACCAATAATATTTGTAGTCGAAAATAATAAATGGGCAATTGGAATGGCTCATGACAGAGCAACAAGTGAAACTGAAATATGGAGAAAAGCTTCTGCTTTTGGAATGCCAGGAGAAGAAATTGATGGGATGGATGTTTTAGCTGTTAGAGGGGCCGCTCAAAGGGCTGTCGCAAGGGCCAGAGCTGGAGAAGGGCCAACTTTAATAGAATGCCTAACTTATAGATTTAGAGGCCATTCACTAGCTGACCCTGACGAGCTTAGATCAGAGAAAGAAAAAGATTTTTGGTCTAAGAGAGATCCAATTCAAAAGCTAAAGGTTGATCTAACCAATGCTGAATTAGTTTCTGATGATGAATTAAAAAATATTGAAAAAGAAATTGATCTAGAAATTAATGATGCTGTTGAATATGCTCTTAACGCTCCAGAACCTGATCCAAGCGAATTAACTAAATATATTTGGGCAGAAAACTAAAAGAAAAATATTTATCAAATACCACTTGGCAGCTTTCGTGTAAGGTTTCTCAATTTTCTTAAAGCCTTTAACTCTACTTGTCTCACTCTCTCTCGTGAAACTTGCAATAGTCTTCCAATCTCGGCAAGAGTATGCCTCTCATTACCTTCTAATCCAAATCTCAGTCTTATAACATGCTGTTCTTGTTCGCTTAAATGACTTAGCCATCGACCAAGTTGCTCTTGATGAATTCTTTGTTCAACCTTGTCTAATGGTTCTTCTTCAGAACCATCTGCTATCAAATCACCTAAAAAACTTCGGCCTTCATCACCATTAACAGGAGCATCAAGACTGCTAGTCGTTAAAGCTTGTCTAAGAATCGAATCAAGTTCCTCTACCTCAATTTCCATTGCCTCAGCTATTTCAAGACGGCTAGGCATTGCTCCAAGTTTGTGAGCTAAATCCAAGCTGACCTTTCGAATCGTTGCTAATCTCTCACTCAGATGGACAGGTAAACGAATTGTTCTTGATTGACAAGCAATAGCCCTAGTCATGCTTTGCCTAATCCACCAAAAAGCGTATGTAGAAAATTTATAGCCACGAGTTGGATCAAACTTTTCAACCGCCCTTTCTAAGCCAAGAGAACCTTCCTGAACTAAATCAAGTAGTTCTAGACCTTTGCCTTGATATTTTTTCGCAACACTTACTACTAACCTTAGATTAGCTTTCATCATTCTTTCCTTTGCCCTTCTTCCAATTCTGATCAATCTACGCTGATGAGAATTAAATTCCTTACTCTGATCTTTTTTTTGCCCATCCTCAGTGAGAGCCATCATCGTTTGAACCTGATTGCCAAGTTCAATTTCTTCAGCAGGTGTTAAAAGAGGGACCCTTCCTATGGAAGAAAGATACCAACTTATTGGGTCACTGCTGCGTCGTTTTTGAGATTCAGCAGGCTTGGGTGCAGTTGAAACCATTGTTTCTTGACCCCGTTTTTCAAAGTGATAAGACTTTCCTACAAAAAATGCAAAAGAGGCCAAGGTTTCAAGAAGGCTTCAGATTCTGTTGACGATTAGTTAACAAATGACGCCAAATTGACGATTTATAGCCCTGTAAATGTTTGTTTCAAAACATTTCAAGTGTTTTCTTTTTTGATTAATTCACCAAGAAAAGTGCAAATAGTACTCGCTGTGCTTCCTTTTGAGCAAAAGGCACCAGCATAAGCATGCATCAACGCCGATGCAGCAAGCAATTCAGTATCCAATTTTTTAGTAGTAGAAAGTCCGGAAGCACCCACGCCTGAGACAAACCCCGCCAAAACATCACCAAGTCCTGTTCTTGCAACACTTGAACTCACTTTTCCTATTTGCCAGGTTCTCCCATCCGGGTCAGAGATAACACTGTGAGCACATTTCAAGAGGACCGAAGAATTACAAATTTTTGCAGCTTCAATTCCAGCTTTCAATGGATTCGAGCAATCAATTAAAGGAAATAGCCTTTTAAATTCTCCAATATGAGGGGTAAGCCAGGTAGTACCTTTTCTATCAACTAGCCATCTATAACCTTTTGAAGTTAACGAAAGTCGATTTATCGCATCAGCATCAAGAATCAGTAAACCTTTGAACTCCTTTAGCGCATAACCAAAACAATCTTTCTCTTTGACAATCCCTAATCCTGGACCAAGCAAAATTGAGTCATACTTATTCAAATCAACTTCATTGAAAACTTTAGAAAAATCTGAAGAACCGTTCTGAAAAGTATTTAAATCTCCAAGTAATAAGACTTCAGGGTGAGTACTCCAAAGTGAAGATGAAACTGAATTAGGTAAAAAAGCGCTAACACTCCCTGCTCCACTTGCCAAAGCTCCATTCAAAGCCAGAGATGCTGCTCCCCTGTATTTTTCACTCCCTGCAACCACAAGAACTCTTCCTCTCTGGTATTTACTTTTACTTTTACTTGGCTTAGGCCAAACAAAAGTAGCCAAATCAGAAAAAGAAATCCTTAGAGGCTGGGTTTCAGGAAGATCAGCCAAAATCTTATCTGGTATCCCAATATCTACTCTCTCTAAATCACCTACAAAATCAATAGCTGAATCTTGAATTAACCCAGACTTAAAGAGACCTAAGGATAATGTAGAAGAGGCTATACATGATGTATTTGATATTATATTTCCATTATCTGAGTCCAAACCTGCGGGGACATCAATACTAATTAATTTTTCAGGACTAAATTTCTTCTTCGTATTCAATAAGTGAACTATTTCATCAGAAATAATTCTTGATTGACCTAATCCAAATAATGCCTCAATCCATAATGAATCAGAGTTCGAATCAGGTTTTTGCTCCAAGTTTTCAATACCAATTCGAATTGCATAGTCGAAATGTTTTTGTGTTAATTCTTTTTTCAATGGAAATGGACACCAAATAGAGATATCAACGCCTGCAATATAAAGTTCTCTTGCAACAACAAGCCCATCGCCTCCGTTGTGCCCTGGCCCTACTAAAACGATTGCACCATTTTCAATCAATCCTTGTCTGTCTAATATCCATGTAGAGATACCAATCCCTACTTTTTCCATCAGAGATTCAACAGGCATACCCATAGAAAACATTTCTTTTTCTATGTTTTGCATCTGCTCTGAAGAAACCATCAAATGTTCCGAATCAAATTGAGGCCAATTCAAAATCAAAAAGCAACCAAACCCACTATGAATAGAAGCTACTATCAATGCCCATGAATGTGGAAACAAGAGAAACAAAAAAAGTTTTAAATCATTTGACTTCGGAAGAAACAGTCGCGAAAACATTAAAAAGACTGCAAGCATTTTCTGGAAATCATTCGGTTGTAGTGGGCCTTTCCGGAGGCGTAGATAGCTCCTTAACGGCTGCTCTCCTCTGCGAAGCTGGGTGGAATGTAGTGGGGTTAACTTTGTGGCTAATGAAAGGGAAAGGGTCTTGCTGCTCAGATGGATTAATTGATGCAGCAGGGATATGTGATCAACTTGGAATTAAGCATCACATAATCGATTCAAAAGAAATTTTCCAAAAAGAAATAATCAATAATGTCGTAAAAGGATATGAAGAAGGAATTACTCCTTTACCCTGCTCTCGCTGCAATAAATCAGTCAAATTCTCAGAAATGCTGAAATGGGTTAAAGAAAATCAAAATATCGAAAAGATCGCTACAGGGCATTACGCAAGGATTAGATACTCAAATGAATCTTTCGATAAAAATGATCTTCCGAGTGATGGAATTAAAAGACATAAACTTTTAAGAGGTAAAGATCTCAATAAAGATCAAAGCTATTTTTTATATGATCTCCCACAAGAAATCTTAGGAAAAACAATTTTTCCTCTTGGAGAATTAACTAAAGAGATAACACGAATCGAAGCTTTTAAACATTCATTAAAAACTGCGGAAAAACCAGAAAGTCAAGACCTTTGTCTCGCTGAACATTACGGATCAATGAATGCTTTTATTGATAAGTATCTACCCCAAAAGAAAGGAGAGGTCGTTCTTAGAAACGGCCAAATTATAGGCTCCCATAATGGAATTCAGCATTTCACAATAGGGCAACGAAAGGGATTAGGTATTGCTTGGGAAGTACCTTTACATGTTGTTGAAATTGATGCCTCTTTAAACAGAGTAATTGTTGCCCCTAGAGAAGATTCTGGCAAGTTAAAGTGTATTGTCAAAGATATAAATTGGGTATCAATTGAAGCGCCTCAAGAACCAATTGAAGTTGAGGTCCAAATTAGATATAGAAGTAAAGCAGTTAAAGCAAAGTTAATACCAATTTTTGATAATACTAAAGAAAATTATTGTTATAAATGTCATCTTCATTTTAAAGAAGATCAATTTTCAATCACTCCTGGACAAGCAGCAGTATTTTATAAGGGTGATTATGTATTAGGTGGAGGACTTATTTCGAAATAATATTAATATTAACCATACTTACGTGATAGCAAAACGCCTATTAAACTTATAAAAATAACTGAAATCAAAGGCAAGTCAGAAATAAATGTATATAGTGTTTTCTTTCCATTTAATTCAAGATCAACGAGTTGAATAAGTTCTTTATTTGATTCAAGGAGGGTATCAATTCTTCCATTACTTTTAATCAAAGATGTTGGTCCGGTATTGGAGACAGATATTAAATTTTTTGATGTTTCAATACTCCTTAATTGAGCAATAGATAAAAATTGTCTTTGCAAAGAAATAGGATAGGGATCTAAATTTGCGATCACTAAAATCCATTTAGCCCCTTGATTTACTGCTTTAGCTATAGCTTTCCCATTACTCAATTCATAACAAATAGCACCTACAAAAGAGGGACCCTCCCAATTAAGAAGTCTTGATGGATTCCCACTTTCAATTCCACCTACTGCAGAAAGGCCATTTTTAATAAAGTTAGGCAATGCAGGAATCCATTCGCCCAGAGGGACTAATCTAGATTTGTCCAATGCATCCGAAAAAGACTCTTCACCTGGATTAAAAACCAATATTGAACTTCGTAGAGAACTATTTATTTTCCTGAAACCTCCAGAGAGAAATTTAACAGGAAAGTCTCGAATCTTTGACCTATCCAGAGGCAACGTTCCCTCTGGAGCAATCAAAAAAGATGCATTCATTTCAACAGCATCAGTTAATGCTCTATCTACTTTTGAAGGCAAAGCATTTATTTCTTCCTGACTAAATTTTTGTCTTATTGGAATATTTGTTTGCCACATCGCAACCTGTTCTAGCGAATCAGTTGGAGAATCCAACAACAAGATAAATCCAATTAAATGAGCTAACGAAAAATAAGCAAATCCAACAAAAATCAATTTCTTGAGTTTTTTTCTGGCTTGAAAAGCAATTGAAAGTTGCCAAATCCACCACCCAGCTAAAAGATGGATAGAGGCCAAGCCGCCCGAACCTATCCATCTTGCTAATCCAGCCAAATATCTATCTTGTGGTAATAAACTTGGCCCTACACCCATCCAAAACAAAGGGCCTCTAGATAGGATTTCTTCAGTAAGTCCCCATATTGTTGATAATAAGACGGCATAAATAAACTTATTTTCTAATTTAGAAAACTGCAGTCTTCCTGGAGCCAAAAAACCACTCAAAGCTGACCAACTAAAAACCAGAGCCCCTCCAAAGGCTCCACAAAAAAGCCATATAAAAATCGTAATAGGCAAGCTTAAATTTGAGTTAATCCCTACCCAACTAAGTGGATGCAAAGATAGCAACCACTTATGACTCCATAAAATAGCCATCCCACCCCAACAAAAGCCTCCCCATGGATTCTTACTAGCAGGCCAAAGTAAAGATATTCCCAAAAGCATGAATACATAATTGCCTTCACTAAGGGATATTCCTGCTAGAGCCCCCCCCGCAAAAGCTTTTAAAAAAACAGAAGAAATATTTTTCATAAATTCAATTTAGATAAAATATACACCTACAAAACTCATGCTCTTTGGTTAGTTATCTTTTAAATAGATGTAATTTGGGTATTAATCTGCAAGAATATTTCCGACTACTTAATATTGCTGTGAGAGAAATCTTAATTAGCTTTTCTATTTGCCTTAGCTGCTTGATGATTGCAGTGATCAGCCAAATCATCTCACCAACTCCAACGAATGCCTTACAAGCTGAGCAACCAATCCAAGCGGATGTAAGGCAATCCGCAAAAACCAGCGAGTCTGTAACAAATCCATTTGAATTAGACCCAGAAGACCCAAATCCATCACTTTTTACTATGGCTTCAGATAACACCAGTGCAAGCAACGCTCCTCTAGGAGGAGCTGAGATAGGAACATCTCAAGTAACTTCAAGTGGGCTGAAAATTACTGAATTAGTTTTAGGTGATGGTCAAGAAGCTACTCCAGGAACAAGTGTCTCAGTAAATTACAAGGGTACGCTTGATGATGGGAAAGAATTTGACAGCAGTTATGGAAGAGGTCCTTTTGAATTTTCTTTAGGTGCAGGGATGGTAATAAAGGGTTGGGATGAGGGAGTCGCAGGAATGAAAGTTGGAGGTAAAAGAAAATTAATCATCCCTCCAGAATTAGGGTATGGCAGCAGAGGAATAGGTCCAATCCCCCCTAATTCAGTTTTAACTTTTGAAGTGGAATTATTGGGTGTTAAGTGAATTTCTTAAATTATTCAGAAAGCTCTAGAAAAAGTTATGGCGTTTGTTGACAAACGCCAGTAATGTAAAAAAAAATGTTCTCAAATTATTTTCAGATGTTGAGCGAAACACTTACATCAATCTTTAACAAGCTACCAGCAAAATCTGTTCATGCTCACTGTGACGGACCTTGTGGTGTATACGACCCTGCTTCTGCGAGAGTTGCTGCAGAGGCAGTTTTGTCTATGACAAAAAAACTTATTGCTCTAGCTCCAGCGGGTAACGATCAATCCTCCATTTCGGCTTATAACAATACTTTTTCTCGCTTCGTTGCGATTAAAGAAGAAGAGTCACAAAAGACCAAGAAAGAACTTCTCATCCTCTGGACTGATTACTTCAAGCCTGAACACTTAGCTACATATCCAGATCTTCATGACACTTTTTGGAAAGCAGCAAAGCTTTGTAGTGCATGCAAGGTAAATATTGATCAAACCAAGGCAGAAGAATTATTAGCAGCTGTACAAAAAATCCACTCAATGTTTTGGTCTTCAAAAGGTAGAAGTGACAGCTGGGTTACCGCAAGCTGATAAAAGTCTTTTTCACAAGCCAGACTTATTTACTTTATTTACTTTAATCATTGGATACCGACAACATTTACGTGTTGTCGGTACTTCTATGGAAGAAACGCTTAAAGAGGGAGATTTAATAACATATAAAAAATTAAATCCAAACAATATTGATTTAGAGATTGGTGATATCATCGTTGCATCTCATCCAAAAACAAAAAATAAGTTAATAATTAAAAGAATCCATGGGATTTATCAAAATAAATTTGATTTAAGAGGGGACAACTCCTTGTCAAGCACTGATAGTCGAGAATTTGGTTTAATTGAATTAGATTTAATCATTGGAAAAGTAGACAAAATTTTCTCTAAATAAATTTAAGAGATTGGTATAGATCTTTTCCTTAATTTATAAGTTACCAATTAACTTTTTAACTCCACCTAATATATCTTCCTGTGACATAAGAGATTCACCAACCAAAACAGCATCAGCCCCATAACTCTTAACTAAAGCCAAATCCTCGCGAGTAAATAAACCTGACTCGCTTACCAAAGTAATAGAATTTTCCTTGATTTGATTATCATATTTCTGAGCCAATTCCTTTGTAACTTCAAGATCAGTTTTAAAACTCTTTAAATTTCTATTATTAATACCTATTAAATTAAATACATTAATATTAAATATTCGTTCAAGTTCTTCTGAGTCATGAACCTCTACTAATATTGTCAGACCCAAATGTTCAGCGACCTTAGATAAGTACTTTAAATCAGAATCAGTCAGAATTGCGGCTATCAAAAGTGCAGCATCAGCACCCGCAGCTCTTGCTTGGTAAAGCTGATAGGGGTAAAGAATAAAATCCTTACAAAGGATTGGGATTGTGATTTCCTTTCTAACTTCAACTAAGACATCAAAACCACCTTGGAAGAATTTTTTATCTGTTAAGACTGATATGCAGTTAGCACCTCCCTCTTGATACATTTTACCTATCATTCTCGCGTTAAAGTCCTCTCTAATTATCCCTCTACTTGGACTAGCTTTTTTTATTTCTGAGATTAGTGCTGGTTTGGACTTACTATTTCTTAATGCATCTATAAAATTTTTTGTTTCTGGCAAATCCTTGATCTTTTTTTTTAAATCTTCAAGCGAAACTTTTTTTCTTGCAATCTCAACTTCTAGATGTTTTTCCCAAACAATTTCCTCCAAAATATTTTTAGGTTTTGAATCTGGATGAGGGATTGCATACTCTAAATTAGCAACTTTTATACTTGGATTAGGAGGTCTTCTTCTGATTTCCATAATTTAAATAATTAATGATCTAAAAAATAAAATTTGATTTAATTACCTCTTTATTTGTAAAGATGCCTGTTTATAGGCAACCTCTACAACTTCGCTTAATGTTGGATGAGTATGAACTTCTTTTGCTAAGTCATTGACTCGTTGTCTTCTAGAAATTGCATTAGATACCTCTTGTATAAGATCAGCCGCATGTAGTCCATAAATATGAGCACCAAGAACCTCTCCCGTCTCTTTATTAAAAATCAATTTCATAATTCCATCACTTTCTAATTCGGCCAAGGCCTTAGAGTTCGCTTTAAAATAACTTCTAACAATTCCAAGTTCAAAGCCTTCTTTTTTCGCTAGATCTTTTGCTTCTTCTTCCGAAAGTCCAACGGAACTTATCTCAGGGTGAGTAAAAGTCGCTGCAGGAATACTTCTGTAATCAATTTCTATTGCTTTTCCTAAAATATTTTCTACAGCAATACTCCCTTGTGCTGCAGCAGTATGGGCCAACATCAACTTACCCGTAACATCTCCAACTGCCCATAGATTAGAGACTGGTTTTTCATTTACCAATACTCTCATCTGATCATCAATTGGAATAAAACCTCTCGATGTTTCAACTCCAACAGATTGTAGATTTAGATTTTTAGTCGACGGTACTCGGCCTGTTGCAACCAGAACAGCGTCAACTTGTAACTCCTCAATCACTTCTCGACTCTTTGCATCTGTAAGCTCGACCTCAACGGGACAACCTGGCTTAACTTTAGTAGCGAACACTCCAGCTCTAGTTTCAATATCTCTTTTATCAATTAGGTTTCTTGAAGCAATTTTCGTGATATCAGGGTCAAAAGTAGGCATTACTTTATCAAGAGCTTCAATCATGGTTACCTCACAACCTAAAGCTGTATAAATATCAGCGAATTCCAAACCTATATAGCCACTACCAATTATTGCAATCCATCTTGGCAACCATTCTAAATTAATAGCCTCATCACTTGTAAAAACAGTTCGTCCATCAATTTCAATTCCAGGCGGTACGAAAGGGTCTGAGCCTGTAGCCAAGATAATATCTCTAGCGGAAAAAATTCTATCAACTCCATTAGTTTCTCTTAAACCGACCTTTTGATTGCCTTCTAAACGACCTTCGCCTCTAAGTATCTCAACTCCCGATCTTTCTAATGTTTTAGTTAGATTTTTTCGAATTGTCTCAACTAAGTTTTTTGCATGTTCGGCAATTTTTTTACGTTCAAATCTAACCGGTGCAGAATGTATACCAAATTCAGCAAGATGAGGAACATTTGCAAGCTCACGAACTTTGCCACTAGCTGCAAGTAATGCTTTAGAGGGGACACAGCCTCTGTTGACACAAGTTCCACCCATATCTCTTGATTCGACAATCGCCACTTTCAAGCCAGCCTCTGCTGCATGCTTAGCAGCATCAAAACCTCCATATCCAGCTCCGACAACAATTAAGTCAAAGTCAAAAGAAATTTCACTCACGGTTTTTTTTGGATACCCTTAACCATTTTTACTCTTTGTCGCTCCAACAAGAGAGGAACTGCCGCAGATGCCACATTTAGTGAATCAACTAATGAGCTATGAGGCAACGTAACAAAGTCTGAACAACAGGCTTCAATTGATGAATGAACACCTGAGCCTTCATTACCAAGAACCAATACAGTAGGGAGATCCCAGTCTAATTCCCAATAAGGTTTCACTTTCTTATCAGTACTTTTATTCGGTGAAATTGTTCCTACTACTTGGTAATTATCATCAATTGCAATATTGAGTTTTGAAACAAGCATTTCAATACTTGAAGAAGATGAATCTCCAATCCGTTCAAAAGGTAAATGAAGAACTGAGCCAGCTGAGGATCTTAAAACCTTTTGATTTAGGGGATCTGCTCCAGAAGCTAACCAAATAACTTCATATTCAGCAGCAAGGGCTGATCGGAATAAATTACCCATATTGCCAGGATCTTGAATTCTATCTAAAGCCAGGATATGTTTTGGGGCTTTTCCCGGTTTTGGTAATCCTGGCATTGGGAATATCGCTGCGACACCATCAGGTGTCACTGTTGACAAAGATGCTTCTAAAACGTTCTTAGTTACTAGTGTTAATAAAGATCTTGAAGCTATTTTTTTTAAAACTTCCTCATGCTCATAACACCATTCAGGAGTTGCAATAACTTCTTTTGGAAAAAAATTTGTTTTCAAAGCCTCTTCTAACAAATGAGACCCCTCAAGCAAAAGAGAAGAATGCTCTTCACGTCCAGTTTTTTTCAAAAGGCTCCTAAATTTCCTAACCAAAGGGTTCCTTTTACTTGTAATCAATGGCGAAAATGAATTATTAATTTTCCAACCTCAAATTATTTGAGTTTTTAAAAGCAGAAAAGTTTCCTGCATTGAAATAAACATTGAATTTTCTTATTAAATTCAATAAAAACTATATTAAAAATTTTATTCAAACTTTTAACATTATCAATATTTAATTTGAACCCATCAATTTTCAATAAGGTTGACTGGACTATTTGAAATCCACTTGGCATTATGGCTGGGTAAGCAGTCCGCTCCAATATGAGTAGTGTGGCGACAATTAAAAGGAATATTTTTCCGCCACATCTGGAGGTGAAAGGAGGGCGTCCGCTTAGTGGGGTCTTAAAAGTTAGTGGGGCAAAAAATTCTTCGCTAGCTTTAATGGCTGCGTCTCTTCTTACGAAAGAAAAACTCCTGATTAAAAATGTCCCACAACTTACGGACATTGAAGTCATGTCAGAGATTCTCCGTAATTTGGGCGCAAAGTTAACTAAAACAAATAATTCTATCGAGATTAATTCAGAGTCCATTCATAACGCTGAATTACCCTATCAACTAGTTCATAGATTGAGAGCAAGCTTTTTCTGTGTTGGCCCCTTACTTACAAGATTTGGAGAAGCAAAAATCCCTTTACCCGGTGGCTGCAATATTGGAGCAAGACCTATTGATGAACATATCAATGGTCTAAAAGCTTTAGGATCGGAAGTTGAAGTTATAAATGATGTTGTAAAAGCTCAAGTTTCAACCAAAGACAAAAGATTACGTGGCGCAAATATTACTCTTAAATATCCCAGCGTTGGAGCTACGGAAACCATCTTGATGGCTTCTTGCTTAGCATTAGGCAGAACAACAATATCCAATCCCGCTAGAGAGCCAGAGATACAGGATCTCGCGAAAATGCTTAATTTAATGGGAGCAAAGGTTTTTGGAGCTGGAACGAAAAAAATCACAATCCTTGGAGTGGAATCTTTAAGCGGGACTTCTCATTGTGTTATACCCGACAGGATAGAAGCAGGAACTTTTCTTATTGCTGCAGCAATAACACGCTCGCCTCTCATTATTGGTCCAGTAATCCCAAATCATTTGAGCGCTGTTATTTCAAAATTAAAAGAATGTGGCTGTTCAATATCTCAACATGGGAATCATCATTTAAAAATCATTCCAAGAGAAATTTCAGGAGTTGATATAATCACAAGTCCATTCCCTGGCTTTCCAACTGATCTTCAGGCTCCATTTATGTCATTAATGGCCACCGCTAAAGGTTCAAGCAAAATTAAAGAAAGAGTTTTTGAGAAAAGAATGCAACATGTTTTAGAGCTAAATAAAATGGGCGCCTGTATTTATCTAGAAAACAATACTGCTCATATAAAAGGAGTAAAAGAACTTGTAGGTTCAAATGTAGAGGGAGGAGATTTACGTTCTTCTGCTGCCATTATCCTTGCATGTCTCTCTGCCAAAGGAAATAGTATTTTTACGGGCCTCGAGCACTTAGATAGAGGCTATGAAAAATTAGAAGAAAAATTAACTAATGCAGGTTCTATTATTTCTAGAAAATTTGATCAAACAACATCTCAAAGTTCTTTCACTAACAAAATAATTAATGAAGACAATATTGATACTCAAAAAAATGCTGCTTAGTTTCATATTTTTGCTAGTTTTGACATAAAATAAACCTATGGGAGCGTGGTGGAATTGGTAGACGCACCGCACTCAAAATGCGGCACCTTCGGGTTTGTCGGTTCAAGTCCGACCGCTCCCACTTCATTGATGAAAACTTACAATCGTTTTCCCTTAGACCTCGTTAGGGGTAAAGGCTCATGGGTGTGGGACAAAAAAGGTAGGAAATTTCTTGATGCTGTGGCAGGCATTGCAACTTGTTCACTAGGCCACAGTGATAAAGCATTAATCAAATCCTTATCAAAACAATTAAAAAGACTTCAACATGTATCTAACCTTTACGGGATACCAGAGCAAGAAGAATTAGCTCAATGGTTAACTTCACAAAGTTTTGCCAAGAGTGTCTTTTTCTGTAATAGCGGTGCAGAAGCAAACGAAGCTGCAATTAAATTGGCAAGAAAATATGGGCATATTGAACGTAATATCGACAATCCAGTCATTCTTTGCTCAAATGAAAGCTTTCACGGAAGAACACTCGCGGCTGTAAGTGCTACAGGCCAACCGAAATACCACAGAGGTTTCGAGCCAATGGTTCAGGGATTTCAGTTTTTTTCTTATAACGACAGTGAATCTTTTGAAAATCTATTTGATGATTTAGAAAAAACAGGTCCACAAATTGCAGCTGTATTTATTGAACCTATACAAGGTGAGGGAGGAATAAATATTGGAAAAAAATCATTTTTTGAGCTCTTAAGAAAAAAATGTACCCACAGCAATATTTTATTGATATTTGACGAAGTCCAAACTGGAATGGGAAGAACAGGTACTCTTTGGGGATATGAACAACTAGGTATTGAACCTGATGTTTTCACACTAGCCAAAGGGCTTGGTGGAGGTCATGCCATTGGAGCGCTATTGGTTAATCAATTGGCTGATGTCTTTCAGCCCGGTGATCATGCCAGCACTTTTGGAGGGAATCCTTTCGCTTGCAGAGCAGCTCTAACCGTTGGGAAAGAAATACAAAAGAGAGACCTTCTAAATAAAGTCACCGATAGAGGTGATCAATTAAAAGAAGGATTAATTAAACTTTCAAATAAATATTCAGACATATTTATTTCCACTCGAGGCGTTGGGCTTATTCAAGGTCTCGTTATAAAAGACAATATCAAAATAACATCTCTTGATATTGTCAAATCGGCCTTAGAAGAGAAGCTACTTCTAGTATCAGCTGGTGTAAAAGTATTAAGGATAGTCCCTCCTTTAACTATTACAAAAAAAGAAATCAACGAGCTTTTATCGAGACTAGACAAATGTCTGATGAAACTTTCATAGCACAATCAAATTTCATTTTTGAAAGCAAGAGCAAAGAATATAAAGATATGAATCTGGGCATAGATCGTATGTCATTGGCTATTAATGCCATGGGAGATCCCTGCAAAGAAACACCTGCTATTCACATAGCAGGAACAAATGGGAAAGGCTCTATTGGCGCTTTTATTAATAGTGTTCTTAGCTTAGTAAATATCAAAACCGGGGTTACCACTTCTCCCCATTTAGTTGATTGGGTCGAGAGAATATGTATCAACAAGACTCCGATATCAAAAGAAGAATTTCAATCATTAAGCCTATCTCTTTCTCCAATTGCAAAAAAATATAGCTTGACTCCTTTTGAATGTGTTATTGCAATAGCACTTAAATATTTTACTTTAAGGGAAGTTGAACTTCTGATCCTTGAAGTAGGGCTTGGAGGGAGACTTGATGCAACAACCGCACATCAATATAGACCTATTATTGCATTTGGAGCTATTGGGCTTGATCATTGTGAATACTTAGGCAATAGTCTAGAAAAAGTAGCTATTGAGAAAGCAGCTGTAATAACTACAAAGAGTACTATCATTACAGCAACTCAACACAATATTGTAAAAAGAGTTTTCGAAGAGACTGCCAAGAGGAAACAAGCAGTCATTCATTGGGTAGATCCAATTCCATCAGACTGGGAACTCGGCCTATCAGGAGCGATACAGAAAGAAAATGCAGCAGTAGCCAAAGGGGTTATTGAATCCTTAAAGAATATTGGATGGAATATTTCTGAAGGACAACTTCGAGAAGGCTTATCTCTTGCTAAATGGCCTGGAAGACTTCAAACAACAAAATGGGAAGGGATGCCCATAGTTGTTGATGGTGCACATAATCCTCACGCGGCTAAGCAATTATCAATTGAAAGAAACGCATGGACTAATCAAGAAAGTGGAATTATTTGGATACTAGGTATTCAAAAAAGAAAAGACATAATAGGCATTTTGCATAAGCTAATTAGAGAGAAAGATTTAGCTTGGATAGTTCCTGTCCCAGGCCAAAAAAGCTGGTCAAAAGATCATATTTTAAGTTTTTGCCCTGAATATAAAGACCAAATCAAAGAAGCCTTTAGTGTAGAAGAAGTTTTGTCAATACTTAAAAAACAACATAGATGGCCATCCCCACCACCTATCATTTCAGGATCGCTATATTTAATAGGTGACCTTTTTCAAAGGAAAATATTGACAAGTTAAATTGTTTTTAAATATAGCAATTAACTCAATTGACTTTTAGATTCCACCCTTTGAGTTTGCCTGGATTGAGAATCCCTTTTGGATCATAGTTACTCTTAGCTTGCACTTGATCAGAATCAATTACACCTAGGCCTCCATCTTCAACAGTGATTGTATGCGGATTAAAAATCACTGCACCAAGCTCTCTGCATTGACTGATTAATTGATTCATGGCTTCTTCACCTTGCCACTTAACAAGAGGAAGTGAAGCTAATCTTTGAACTCCATTTTGACGTACACATTCCAAATGCCATAAAAGATTTGATCCCCACACGGATTTCAATTTTTTCATCATTTCTAACTCTGGCTGAGGAAGAAGCATTTGCAAATATGTCCAACTAGGATCAATGCCACGCATATGTAAAGTCGTATGGTTCCAAGAAAGCTCTCGAAGACCTATCCCTGCCTTAAGATTTTCTGGACCTAAGTCATCAAAATCTGCGCCAGCCGATTTCGCAAGTCTCTCAATGGTACTAACACCGTCAGGTGCGACCAAAAGTAAAATTCTATGTTTGTTTGAAGACTTGCCAGACCCAGAGGGAAGACAACTAACAATTTCTTTCTCTAACAAAGTTCCCAAATAAAGCTCCAGTGCTGCACAACTAAATTTGCTTAACAAGTCAACCGCCTGATCCAAATCAAAACAGTCCACTACTATTTGTTGCCATTCAACATATGGTGCGGTTGTTAATGTCAATGCAGTAATAATTCCGTTAGTTCCATAAGCATGATTTAAAGCTTCAGAATTGTTTGCATTCAATTCTAGTTTTCTTGGTGAATCCTCAGTCGTTATCACTTCTAAGGCCGTCAAATGCCCAGGATCTCTAAGAAAGCCCCAGCGAACGGATCCTATCCCACCTGAACCGCCAGCAATAAAGCCACCAATGGAAGCGCTTCTCCATGTACTCGGAAGCAACCGTAACTGACGACCATGTTTAATTAACTCATCATTAATATCTCTAAGCAAACAACCAGATTCTACTGTGACTTCACCTGATTTTGAATCGAAATTTCTAATTTTCCGAAGACCAGACATAACCATAACTACTCCACCATTAAGTGGAACACATTGACCATAATTCCCTGTTCCAGAGCCTCTAAGGGTCAAAGGAGTTGAATACTTATTACACATTTGAGCCACAACAATAATTGCATCTACTGAAAGCGCTCGAACGACTATGTCAGCCAAACAATCTTTTAATTCATTAGTCAATATCGGTGAATAATCAAAGAAATCTTTAGAGAACCTTTTTAAATCACTAGTTTTTTGATAGATTTCTAGATCAGGTACTGATTTTAGTTCACTTAAAAGCAACTCTACTTTCTCTTTATTAGTCATGGATGAGAATTGTTGGATGTTAAATTTTTGTTTTTAGGCAATTCATTTAAGAATTCGCCATTAACTACTACTCTTCTTTTAGGTCTATCAGACAAAGCTTTTACCCAACTATTTGAATCTAACAAAATAAAATCGGCAGGACTTCCCTTTTGAAAAAGTCCATCCCATTGAAGGTTAAGCACTTGTGCTGCAGACGAGGTAAAAGGAGAAAGGCCCAATCTGTTCCACGGAGATAAATGAGCAATTGGCATGGAAAAAGCCATTAAATTTATTGGATCAAAATTAGATAAAGGAAACCATGCATCATTTACATTGTCTCTTCCAACGGATACAACGACACCAGCCTTTTGAAGTTGAAATATTGGAGCCAGTGGTCTTTTAATTAAAGTGGACCGATCTTTTCTTCCAAGAAGCCAAGAATTAGTTAGTGGTAAAGCAACAACTTTTAATTTGTTTTTAGCCATTTTTTTTGCCAAATGTGAAATCGCCTTTTCTCTTAGCAATCCCATGCTGCTTAAATGACTACAAGTTATTGATATCTCATTTTGAACTTGATCTAATACCTCCAGAAGTAATTTCAACCCTCCAGCCGAGCAAGACTGAGACTCATCAATATGTAGATCGATATCACATTTTAATCTATTGGCGAGTTGAACTAAATGTAATAAGGACTTAAAAGTCTTCCTCTTGTTAAAAGGAGGAGCAATGACCCCACCTAAAAGATCTCCATTGGAAGCAACTCTTTGAGCTAAAAGCTCTCCTTCATAAGTTTGCCAAAAATCCAATGGAACCAAAGCTACGAACTGTAAGAAAATTTTCTCTTGCCATTTTTTTCTAACATTCTCCAACAGATCCCAATCTCTCATTGCAGTTTTCCCAAAACTATCAATATGCGATCTAATTGCCCTTATCCCATTCACAAGAGCTAAATCAAGAGACTTTTCAACGCTGAAAATCAATTCATCATTGGACCTCAATTCATATTCACTAAGATTTGCTGCTAAGGCTTCTTGGTAAGTACCCTTCAAATTATGTGAACGAGACCATGAGAATGCTTTATCTATATGTGCATGAGTTTCGGCAAATCTTGGAAGAAGGATTTCCTCAGGAACTTTAGGTGTTTCTTTTAAACCCTTAATTGAGGTAATCGTGCCATCCTTCCACTCAAGTTGAATAGAGGACAAGCCTTCATGATCAATTGATGTTCCTAATACATCCTGTCCATTGCCAATCAAACATCTTGGAACAAGAACATCTATGCGCCCAGACTTTGGAGGACTTGCAATCAATTCAACATTCTTTGCGAAATTCACTTTTGAATAGATTTCATTCCCGTGCTTTTATTAATCGGGATATAACTCCAGAGTAACTTCAATACCTGTCAATTGCGTTGTGATCAAAATATAAAAAGTTAAAAATTTAATCCTTAATTATCTACAATGTCATCAAGCTAATTTTTTACCAAAATCATTTTGAAATATCAAAATGACAAATCATTGGTAGATTAAAAGCACAAGGCGGGCGTCGCCAAGTGGTTAAGGCAGCGGCTTGTGGCGCCGCTATTCGGGGGTTCGAATCCCCTCGCTCGCCCTTGAACATTCTCTGGAATTAATCTCAAAAATCTTTTTTCCTAAGGAAACAATAAATCTTCGATGACAGCATCCATAGCTCCTAAAAAACAAAGCACACCTTTAAAGACCAACAGAGGAAGCTATTGGATTACCACTTTTGGATGTCAAATGAATAAAGCTGATTCAGAAAGAATGTCAGGGATATTGCAAACAATGGGATATCAGCTTGCGGAAGAGGAACTTAAAGCTGATTTAATCCTCTACAACACTTGTACTATTCGTGACAATGCTGAGCAAAAGGTTTATAGCTATTTAGGAAGGCAAGCTATAAGAAAAAAATCAAATCCTCATTTGAAAATTATTATTGCAGGATGCTTAGCTCAACAAGAAGGAGAGACCCTATTAAGAAGAGTTCCTGAAATAGATCTTGTAATGGGGCCTCAACATGCAAATCGACTGGAGACTCTTCTTAATCAAGTTGATAACGGGCACCAGGTATTAGCCACCGATGAACAGCACATATATGAAGACATAGCAACAGCGAGAAGAGAGAGCGCCATCTGCGGTTGGGTCAACATTATCTATGGATGTAATGAGCGATGCACTTATTGCGTAGTCCCATCGGTTAGGGGCAAAGAACAATCAAGAACACCGCAAGCTATTAAAGATGAGATAGAAGAGTTAGCGAGAATGGGATACAAAGAAATAACCCTTTTAGGACAAAATATAGATGCTTATGGTAGAGACTTTAAAGCTTATGAATTTTATAAATCGGGACAATTAACACTTTCATATTTATTAGAATATATTCATGATATTGAAGGGATTGAACGTATTAGATTTGCCACAAGTCATCCAAGATATTTTACGAAAGAGTTAATAGATGTATGTGCAAAACTTCCTAAGATTTGTGAACACTTTCATATCCCTTTCCAAAGCGGAAGTAATAAAGTACTAAAAAATATGGGTCGGGGATACACTGTTGAAACCTATAGAGAAATTATAAATTATATAAAGCAAATAATGCCTGATTCATCTATTACTTCTGATGCAATTGTAGCTTTTCCTGGAGAGACGAGAGATGAATTCGAAGAATCACTCTCACTTATAGAGGATATTAAATTTGATCTTGTTAATACTGCAGCCTACTCTCCTAGACCAAATACCCCAGCTGCTTTATGGCCTAATCAATTACCTGAAACTATAAAAATTGATAGGCTAAGGGAAATTAACAACCTAGTGGAGAAAACAGCTAAAGAAAGAAATCTAAGGTATAAAGACTCATTACAGGAAATACTCATAGAGAATATAAATTCTAAAAATAATTCACAGTTAATGGGAAGAACTAGAACAAATCGACTAACATTTTTCCCAAGGTCAATAAGTGATAGCAAACAACTTCAACCAGGCGAAATAGTGAATATAAGAATCAATGAAATACGTCCATTTTCATTAACTGGAAGCTTTTCATAAATGCTGACGAATTCAATGAATTACCTCATAAAACAATCAAAATCAAATAGACATGTTGGATAAGAAACTCAATGTAGGATTAGTTTTTGGTGGCAATTCAAGCGAACACGAGGTTTCTATCAAATCAGCTAAAACTATCTTCGACGCGTTATCTCATTCTTATAATCATGAGCGTTTTGTTGTAAATCCTATTTATATAGATAAATTAGGTTTTTGGAGAGATTGTAAATATTCAAGATCAATTTTACTTGAGCAGCATAAGTTTACGTACAGCCTTGATAATAATTTAGACTCATTGAATAATTTAAGTAATCTTCCTGAAGAAAGTGATAAAGTTGATATATGGTTTCCAACATTACACGGTCCAAATGGAGAAGATGGAGCTATTCAAGGTTTATTTAAATTAACAGGAAAGCCTTTTGTTGGTTCAGGAATTCTTGGTTCTTCTTTAGGTATGGATAAAATAGCAATGAAATCTATTTTTCAATCATTTAATCTACCTCAAGCTCCTTATATTGCATTAAACAAAAGAGATATATTAAATGATACCTTTATTAAATATATTTGCGAACAAATTGAGAATCAAATCAAATACCCTTGTTTTATAAAACCTGCCAATTTAGGTTCATCTATTGGCATAACAAAAGCATACTCCAAGGAAGAACTATTTGAAGGAATCGAACTTGCAGCAGATTTTGATGAAAGAATTGTTATAGAAAAATATATAAAAGGTAGAGAATTAGAATGCGGAGTACTAGGTAAATCAATCATGAAGTCATCAGTTATTGGCGAAGTTAGATTTGAATCTGATTGGTATACCTATGAATCAAAATATAATGATGGTTTAAGCAGAACAATTATTCCTGCTTCTCTAGACAAAAACATATCTAATAAGATACAAGAATTAGCTAAAGATGCCTGCAAAGCTATTAATGCCTTTGGTTTAGCCAGAGTAGATTTCTTTCTTGAAGAAACTACACAAAAAATTTACATTAATGAGGTTAATACCTTACCTGGCTTTACAAAAACAAGTATGTATCCAATGTTATGGGAGGCCTCTGGATTAAAAATAGAAAAGCTTGTTGCTAGTCTCATAGAAATAGCAAGTGAATAAATTAAGCATGGATTTTTTAGATCTCTTTTTTGCAACATGATTCACGGTCTCCTTTGGCTGCCTTTATTGATGGCTTTTATTCTTATCGCTGCCCTTGGATGGCTAGAGAGAAGGCGACAGAACCTCTATTTGATATGGGCTAAAGGATCTGAACTTGCCAAGCTAGATGGAACAGGTGCTGCTCGATTGAGAAATGGTTCATTATGTTGGAGTAGTTTTGAAGCAGGTAATTTTAAAGAGGAAGCAACTTTCGAAGTAAAAAAATTAGAAATGGTTGAACTTATGGCCTTAAGTTCAGGGGAAGCCCCTCTAACCCAAGAATCTCAAGGACGCTGCCGACTGAGACTTGTTGGAGCAGGGAAAGAAATGGATGTGCCTTTTTCTGATGCAGAACGTGCCCGTCAATGGATGGACCAACTTATGTCTAAAGCAAGATGCGACCTCTAAAAAGAACAAAGAGAGAGAAGAGCAAACAAAATTTAAATCAATACAAATCAACAAAAAAAGTTTCAACTATTCTTGAAAATAAAATTTCTTTGAAAGAACTCTGGCAATTACTTTTCTTTTCGATTTCCTCAATTCTTCTGATTTTTATATATTTAAATCAAGCTTGGAATCCTATAGATTTTAATCAAATAGAAATAGCAGGACTTTCTGGAATAACTAAAAATGATGTAGAAAAAGCTACTAGAATTTTTTTCCCTAGAAATTTGATGGAATTAAATCCAAAAGAAATGGAATCCCATCTTATTAAAAATTTACCTATTAAAGGCATATCTGTTAGCCGTAAGTTTTTCCCACCTAGAGTTCAATTAAATTTTTCAGAGAGAGAGCCAATAGCTTTCGCGAGTCGAGTCTTACTCAACAAGATCGAGAATGGAATGATTGATATAGAAGGGAATTGGATCCCACTTGAATTTGTAACTCAATCAAAAAAAAATAAAACCACCCTATTTGTAGAAAACTGGAGCCCAAACAAAAAAGATGACATCAGACTAATAATAAAAAACAGGTTTCTTCTCCACAGCCCAATTGAAAGAATTAAATTAAATTCTCTTCAGGAAATCAGCATTAAAACCAAATTTTTTAATTTAGTTCTTTTGGGTTCCAATACTGATCGTTTATCCGAACAAATCAATAAGCTAAACCAACTTCAAAAATCATTACCAAATCTTTTAATCAACACAAAAGTAAAAATCATTGACATTAAAGATCCCAACAAACCAGAATTAAAAACGGAAAAAATACGCGATGGCGGCGTTTAGAAGTCCTGCAATAACAGGCTTTTTTCACACTCACGAAAGATTGAGACAAAATTATTGATTAACCATGCAAATTAATTTGTTAATCAATTTAAACCAATAAAACAACAGAAGTCATAGATGCTGTTCATAATGCGCAAAAAGAGTTCTAATCCTGAATATGGTGATGGGAATTGGAAACAAATCAAGTTTCAACATGGATGAAGGGATCCTACCCAGTCAATCTGCCCGTATTGAGGTTATTGGAGTAGGTGGCGGCGGAAGTAATGCCGTCAACCGAATGATTAATAGTGATCTAGATGGAGTCACATATCGCGTACTCAATACTGACGCTCAAGCTCTAATCCAATCATCTGCTAGCAATAGAGTTCAACTGGGTCAATCTTTAACTAGAGGACTTGGAGCAGGAGGGAATCCAAGCATTGGACAAAAAGCAGCTGAAGAGTCAAGAACCGACCTACAACAAGCCTTAGAAGGAGTTGACCTTGTTTTTATCGCAGCAGGAATGGGAGGAGGTACTGGGACAGGTGCGGCACCAGTTGTCGCTCAAGTAGCTAAAGAAAGTGGGGCATTAACAGTAGGTATTGTTACAAAGCCATTTAGCTTTGAAGGTAAGCGTCGGTTAAGACAAGCTGATGAAGGTATCGCAAGGCTCGCAGAAAACGTTGATACACTAATTGTCATTCCAAACGACCGCCTAAAGGACGTGATTTCCGGGGCCCCTCTTCAAGAAGCTTTTAGAAGTGCCGATGATGTTTTAATGAAAGGGGTTCAAGGAATAAGCGACATAATCACATGTCCGGGATTGGTAAATGTAGACTTCGCAGATGTTAGATCTGTAATGACAGAGGCTGGCACTGCCCTATTAGGCATTGGGTTAGGTTCTGGCCGATCAAGAGCTTTGGAAGCTGCTCAAGCAGCTATAAACAGTCCTTTGTTAGAAGCAGCTAGAATAGACGGAGCGAAAGGATGTGTAATAAATATCACCGGTGGAAAAGATATGACGCTTGAAGACATGACCTCTGCTTCTGAAGTCATATCAGACGTTGTAGATCCAGAGGCAAACATAATAGTTGGCACTGTTGTTGACGAAAAACTAGAGGGTGAAATCCAGGTAACTGTTATAGCTACTGGTTTTGATAGTAATCAAACTTATTCAAACGAACGAAGCAGGGCAAGACTTTCTCCTCAATCTTTTTATGACCAATCCGAAGTAAAAGAAGCTGGAGCATCAATACCTGATTTCTTACGTTTAAGACAAAACCGTTAATATATTTCAATTGATCTAATTAAGATGACCCGGAATCCACGCCTGCTTTGAGCATCCCTTATGGCTGCTACCTTCCGGTCCTGACCAGATTTAGGCGTCACAGCCGCATGGGGCCGAGTCGATAATATTCTAGCAACAGTTACTCATGTTATTAAGAATTAAATGCTAACCACAGATTTGGTTCGTTTTAAAAAACTAGGTAAACAGATAACTGTATTAACTGCTTGGGATGCAATTTCGTCCTCAATAGTTGAAGCTTCAGGAGCTGATGTTGTGCTTGTCGGCGATTCACTTGGAATGGTTGTTTTAGGACACTCAACAACTCTTCCAGTAACCCTTGATCAAATGCTTCACCACACTAAAGCCGTATGCAGAGGTTTTTCTAAACCACCATCAAAGCAACCAATAGTTGTTTGTGACCTCCCTTTTCTAAGTTATCAATGCGGAGAGGACAAAGCTGTCGAAGCAGCTGGAACTATCTTAAAAAATTCTTGTGCTTCAGCAGTAAAGATTGAAGGAGCTGAGCCCGAGACTTTGTTAGTAATTCAAAGACTTATAAGAATGGGGATTCCTGTAATGGGTCATCTTGGCTTAACCCCTCAATCAGTCCATAAACTTGGATATAAATCACAAGCAAGAGATAAAAATAGTCAAGACAAAATTCTTGAAGATTCCAAGAGGCTTCAAGAATCAGGATGTTTTGCAATTGTTTTTGAACATATTCCAGGAGAGATTGCTGGCAAATTAAGAAAAAACTTAACTATCCCTATCATTGGAATTGGAGCTGGGAAAGATTGTGATGGACAAGTAAGAGTTACGGCTGACATTCTTGGCCTTTCGATTGAACAGCCTCCTTTTGCAAAGCCTTTATTAGCAGGACGAGAGCTTTGCATCGATGCGCTCCAAAAGTGGGTCGAATCGGCCAAGATCAATCAATAGAATCCCACCACATAAACATCTGAATCAAAATCTGGTTACTAACCAGCATTCCTTTTGGATCACTTAAGAAAAACCTTCCATTTTCTTTCAATAAATAACCTTCTTTTAAAAAAGTTAGCCAAAAGTTTTTTTCCAGCAATTCCAGATTCTTTTTACATTTTTTGTGCGTCCATCCAGACCTTTTAGCCAATTCCTCAAAATGAATACCTTCCCTTCTTCTTAGACCAATCATTAAAAGTTCATCCAATGGCATTGGGCTAGATCCCTCAACAAACAAAGTCTTCTCTAAAAATTGACTTTCTTGATCCTCAACCCATTTCTTATAACCAGATATTGTTCTAGGCCTAGCAAATCTTTCCCCCCATGGAGCACTTGTTGCTCCCATTCCAAAGCCCCACCAACCCGAACCACTCCAATACATGCGGTTATGTCGAGAAGCATGCCCAGGCAAAGAATAGCTTGAGATCTCGTATCGAGAAAACCCATGACTCTTTAGATATTTATTGGTATGCGAATCAATTTCTTTAGCTTCAGATTCAATTGGAAGATTTAACTTACCTTTTTTGAACATTCGTCCAAAAACTGTCTCTGGCTCAATAGTTAAATCATAAATTGATAAATGAGGAGCCTCAGTTTGAACAGCTTGTTCCAACTCTCTAGCCCACATATAAGAATTTAATCCTGGAAGATTCTTAATCAAATCTAGGCTCCAGCTGATTAGCATTCCTCTTTTAAAAAAGTTATTTACCCAACCACAAGCTTCGATTAATTGTGATCGATTATGCTTTCTACCTATTAAAGCCAAAGTGCTGTCATCAAAAGCCTGGCCACCCAAGCTCAGTCTATTAATTCCTATTTGCAAATATTCATCAAGGTCATTTTCTAGAAATGTTGCAGGATCAATCTCCATACTTATCTCAGCACCTTCCTGAAATCCAAATTTCTTTTTAAGATTGTCTAATAAATCTCCTAACTCATGTTTTTTCAAGAGAGAAGGTGTTCCTCCACCAAAATAAATAGTTGATAGAGGAGGTCCCTTTGGGGCAATTAAAATCTCTCTATGTAATAAATCCAAATATGCGTTAATGGAATTTATTCCTGGACTGCCGGGAGCTCCAGCGCTATCACCTAAAGGGATAATGGAAAAATCACAGTAAAAACATCTTTTATGGCAAAAAGGTATATGCAAATAGGCACTTCTTGGAGGGTTCACCATTTATCCTCTGAATATATAAACCCGAATAAATGGTCACTTTTACAACCTAAATCTTTGAAAATAAATAAAGCTTTAGAAAAAACCCTAAAGCAAGCATAACCTGAACATATGGCAGACCTAGTTATCCTGGTTTTATTTCTCATTTCAGGTGCTATCACCGGATGGATTGGAGTCAATTGGTTACCTCAAGAGACTTTAGATCAAATTAATAATCTAAAAAATCTAAAAATTGCTCTAGCAGGATTAACAGCTTTAGTAGGTCTCTTAATAGCTATTCTTTTTCAGCAATTTAGAAATAAGTTAACAAAAAAAATAAGAACTATGCCCACTGATTTACTAATTAGTAGATCAGTGGGCATAGTTCTTGGACTTTTAATTGCAACACTTTTATTAGTACCTGTACTTTTAGTACCTTTACCAACAGAATTATTTTTTGTTAAACCCATATTTGCAGTCCTTAGCAACATCTTCTTTGGAGTACTTGGGTATAACCTTGCTGATGTTCATGGTCGTACAGTTTTACGTCTATTTAATCCAAGTAGCACTGAATCTTTATTAGTGGCAGATGGAATTCTTACTCCAGCTACCGCAAAAGTTTTAGACACAAGTGTAATAATTGATGGTCGAATTCAAGCTCTGCTTAAATTTGGACTAATAGAAGGACAGATAATTGTTGCCCAATCTGTTATGGATGAACTCCAAAAACTAGCTGACTCAAGTAATAGCGAAAAAAGAGCAAAAGGAAGAAGAGGTCTTAAGTTATTAAATCAATTACGTGAAAGTTATGGAAGGAGACTAGTTATAAATAGTACAAAATATGAAGGTGCAGGAACAGATGAAATTCTTCTAAAATTAACCTCAGACATCTCAGGGATATTAATTACTGTTGATTACAACTTATCGCAAGTAGCTCAGGTACAAGAAATAAAAGTTCTGAATTTAAGTGATTTAGTTCTTGCAGTTAGGCCTGAAGTACAACCTGGGGAAAAATTAAATTTAAAAGTAGTTCGAGAAGGAAAGGAAAATTCCCAAGGTATTGCCTATCTTGAAGATGGAACAATGGTAGTAATTGAGGAGGGACTCCAATGGATCGGTAAAAGAATAGAGGTTGTGATTACTGGAGCATTGCAAACACCGACTGGCAGAATGGTTTTTAGTAAAGCTTCAAATGATCAGCCACCAAACAAATTTGAAACTAGAAAAGCATCTCAAGGCTAGATCTAGCTAGGCTCCAATTCAAGAAGACTCAACTCCATATGACTACATCAGCTCCATATTATGGCGATTCTGCCGTAATGAGAACTCCACCTCCAGATTTACCATCTCTTCTTTTAAAAGAAAGAATAGTTTATTTAGGGCTGCCACTATTCTCTGATGACGATGCCAAAAGGCAACTTGGGATGGATGTCACAGAGCTAATTATTGCTCAACTACTATTTCTGGAATTTGATAATTCAGAAAAACCAATTTACTTCTACATAAACTCAACCGGAACAAGCTGGTACACAGGAGATGCAATTGGATTTGAAACAGAAGCCTTTGCAATTTGCGATACGCTCAAATACGTTAAGCCTCCTGTTCATACAATTTGCATTGGTCAAGCGATGGGAACAGCTGCAGTAATCCTCTCTGCTGGCACAAAAGGACAAAGGGCCGCACTCCCACATGCTTCAATTGTTCTTCATCAGCCTAGAAGTGGCGCACAAGGTCAAGCAACTGATATTCAAATTAGGGCAAAAGAAGTTATACACAACAAAAAAGCAATGCTAGAAATCCTCAGTCAAAACACTGGAAAATCAGTGGATCAATTATCCAAAGACTCAGATAGGATGAGTTATCTTAATCCTCAGGAAGCAGTCGAGTATGGGGTTATAGATAGGGTCCTGACAAGTAGAAAAGACTTACCAAGCGAAAAAGTTTTACCCAATAATTAAGCTGATTTCACTACTTTTTTTAACTCTTTAACACTAACCATCCAACATTAATCAACCATGCCAATAGGTACTCCAAGCGTTCCATACCGTCTTCCAGGAAGTCAATTTGAAAGATGGGTAGATATTTATACAAGACTTGGTGCTGAGAGAATTCTGTTTCTGGGACAAGAAGTTAATGATGGCATCGCGAATAGCCTCGTGGCACAAATGCTATATCTTGATTCTGAAGACAGTAGTAAACCTATTTACTTATATATAAATAGTCCAGGAGGATCAGTAACTGCTGGTTTAGCTATATATGACACGATGAAATATGTAAAAAGTGATTTAGTAACCATTTGTGTAGGTTTAGCCGCCTCAATGGGTGCTTTTTTGCTGTCTGCAGGAACGAAAGGCAAAAGGCTTGCACTACCTCACAGCCGAATAATGATTCATCAACCCCTTGGAGGAACTGCTCAAAGACAAGCAAGCGACATTGAAATTGAAGCGCGTGAAATACTCCGAATAAAAGAAATGCTCAATAAATCAATGGCAGAGATGACAGGTCAAACTTTTGAGAAGATAGAAAAAGATACTGATCGAGACTACTTTTTAAGTGCTGAAGAAGCAAAAGAGTATGGCCTCATCGACAGAGTAATAACCCATCCAAGTGAAAGTTCTTAAGCAGTTTTTTGAAAAAAATAATGTAATTATCTTGATAGTCAAAAAAATATATCAAAAAAAGTGGTTTCAATAGCACTCTATTTCGTAAGCTCAGCCTTAATACAGTTCTGAAATACTTAACTCAGATGGCAAAACTCTTTTATGACTCCGATGCAGACCTTAGTCTTCTTCAAAACAAAACTGTTGCAATTATTGGGTATGGATCTCAAGGCCATGCGCATGCATTGAATTTAAAAGATAGTGGGATCAATGTAGTAGTAGGTCTTTACGAGGGAAGTCGCTCCGCGAGCAAAGCCTCCTCGGATGGATTAGAAGTTTTAAGCGTTTCAGAGGCGTCTGAGAGGGCAGATTGGATCATGATCCTATTACCAGATGAGTTCCAAAAAGACGTTTATGCAAAAGAAATATCTCCCCACCTAAAACCTGGAAAAATCCTCAGTTTTGCGCATGGATTTAATATTCGTTTTGAATTAATTAAGCCTCCTGAGTTTGTTGATGTTGTAATGATTGCTCCAAAAGGTCCTGGTCATACAGTGAGGTGGGAATATCAGAATGGTCAAGGGGTACCAGCTTTATTTGCAATTGAACAAGATGCATCAGGTCAAGCCAGATCCTTAGCAATGGCTTATGCAAAAGGCATTGGCGGGACACGTGCAGGTATTTTAGAAACAAATTTCAAAGAAGAAACAGAAACTGATCTTTTCGGAGAACAAGCAGTTTTGTGTGGTGGCCTTTCAGAATTAGTCAAAGCTGGTTTTGAAACACTTGTAGAAGCTGGATATCAACCTGAATTGGCCTATTTCGAATGCTTACATGAAGTCAAATTAATAGTTGATCTCATGGTTAAAGGCGGCCTAACTGCAATGCGAGACTCGATTTCCAATACTGCTGAATATGGTGATTACGTAAGCGGACCAAGATTAATCACTAAAGAAACAAAGGCAGAGATGAAAAATATCCTTGCAGACATTCAAGATGGTACTTTTGCTAAAAACTTTGTAGAAGAATGCGCTGCGGGGAAACCTGAAATGAAAAGAATTAGACAAAAAGACTCAGAACTTCCAATAGAAAAAGTAGGCAAAACTCTCCGTTCAATGTTTAGTTGGTTAAAAGAAAACTAAAAAAATTATCGACTTACTCTTAGGCGCTGTCCTACTAGATCATTTCATAGGTGATCCAAGAAGTTTGCCCCACCCTGTCGAATTAATGGGTTGGTTGATTAATTTTTTGCATACACTCGCCGAACGCATTGCGAAAGGATATAAGAAAAAATTATATATTTTAGGAGCATTAATTGTATTTATTGTCGTATTTGCGAGTGGAATATCTGGATGGCTTATAGAAAGATTGTTCTTATTGCTTGAACCTAAAAATCAATTTTTCAGTACAATATTTTTTATATTTATATTAAGTAGTTCACTTGCTTATAAAAGTCTCCGTAAAGGTATTTTTGAAGTTATAAATTTAATTAAACAAGAAAACTCAACCGATAAAATTCATCTTGCAAGAGAAAAATTAAGTTTTATTGTGGGCAGAGATGTGGAAAATTTAAGTGAAAATGAAATTCTTAGAGCTATTGCTGAGACTGCAAGTGAAAATTCTGTAGATGGTGTTTTTGCTCCTCTCTTTTGGATGTTTTTAGGAACGATTTTTTGGCAATTTAGTACATGCTTACCTGGGCCATTGGCTATGGCCTGGTTTTATAAAGCATCTAGCACTATTGATTCAATGTTGGGATACAAAGAAGGCAATCTAAGATGGCTTGGATTCACTGGAGCGAAATTGGATGACTTACTGACATGGATTCCTTCTAGAATTGTTTTATTGAGCCTTCCTTTTTGCTGTAGGCCAAAGCATTCAATATTAAGGACTATCAAATATGCTTGGCGAGATGGCTTACTTGATTCTTCACCTAACTCAGGAATTTCCGAAGCAATATTTGCTTATTGTGCAAAGGTAAGAATGGGGGGAGTAAACTTTTATAAAGGCAAAAAAAAGATAAAAGCAACTATTGCAAAGTCTTGTCCCATAGCAACTATAACTTCAATTAAAAGAATACTAAATTTAAATATTAGACTTCAAATCGTTTGGCTTTTAGGTATGTATTTAATATCACAATCTCTAAAATAAAGACTTTAAAAAGCACCTCTATCCATTGGGAAAAGCAAAACTCCTAATGTAAGAATAATTATTTCCAAATCAAGTAAAAAATTCCGTTTTCTTGCATAAATCAAATCTAATTGTACCCGTTTCTTATAACTTAAATTATTCCTTCCACTAACCTGCCATAATCCTGTCAAACCAGGACGAACAGATACAACTTCCTCCATAAAAAGACTGTATTTATTAATCTCATTACTAACAATAGGTCTTGGTCCAACTACACTCATTTCACCTTTTAGAACATTAAAGAATTGAGGCAATTCATCAAGACTTGAGCGTCTAAGAAATCTACCTAATTTAGTTATTCTAGGGTCATGCCTTAACTTAAAATCTTTTTCAAATTCCTTTCTCATAAGAGGATATTTCTCTAATAGATTTGGTAGCAATTCTTCTGCATCTTTATACATAGTGCGAAACTTAATACAGCCAAATTCTCTATAATTTCTTCCAACTCTTTTTTGAATGTAGAAAATAGATCCAGGAGAGCTTAATTTTACTAAAATTCCTATAAAAATAAACACTGGAGATCCCAGTGATATAACTAGTAGAGAGAAAATAACGTCACCAATTCTTTTTAAAGTGCGTCCATATCTACTTTGATTTCTTATTAATTCTTCAGCGAGCAATGTTGAGGGTTCTTTTGAAATGACTTCAAAAGGGATTCTTGGTGATCCTTTACGAAACTCAGACCACCGTAATAAAGATTTGTCAGGATTATTTCGCACAAATTATTGAGTTAGTAAAGCTCAAGACTTCAACCTATCCTTACCTTACTTAATAAGGAATTTCTTGATCAAGGCCTAAGGTCACTAGTACCAATGTCACAAGAATTTATATGTTCAGTCCAAGCTTTATTTATTGTTTTTTCAAATCTCAATTTAAATGAATCATGTGAAAAAGAATTAGCCCAATCTCTAATTAATTCAGGGTTAAACTCTCTCCAAAGTTTTTTTGTCTTAAAGAATTCAATTGCTTCAACCAAAGAATTAGCTGACTGATCAGGGAACAAAATGCCAGTAGAAGCTCTATCAGAATTTTTTTTAAAGCACTTAACAGTATCTAAAACTCCACCTTTACCATAAGCAATTACTGGAGCACCAGAGGCCATTGCCTCAACAGGAGCAATTCCAAAATCCTCAATACCAGCATAAACAAATGCTCGACATTGACTCATTAAATCTGCAACTTTCTCCATACTTTGGTATCCAAGAATTTTAACTGTTGGGCCCGCTAGGTCTTGCAAGTATGCTTTTTCGACTCCTTCCCCAACAACAATTAAAGGTAATTTAAGCTTATTAAAAGCTCTTACAAGGATATCTACCCTTTTATTAGGAACCAATCGACATACACTTAGATAAAAATCTCCTCTTGTTTTATTCCAATCAAAAAGTTTCACATTGACCGGAGGATGAATAACCTCAGAGGTCCTTCTCCAGTATTTCCATATCCTCCGAGCAGTAAAATTAGAATTGGCTATCAAAAAATCAATTCTTGAACTACTTAATTGATCCCATTGCCTTAGAGCATGCAGTTGCCATCTAATTAAAGGTCCCAGGCCAATTCTTTTTAAAAAAGAGCGTCTCAAATATACATTCATCTGATCCCATGCATATCTCACAGGTGTATGTACATAACTAATATGTAACTGATCAGGCGAAGTCAATACCCCTTTAGCGACAAGGTGACTACTACTTATTACTAATGGATACCCTTCTAAATCAAGCTGTTCAATTGCAAAAGGTAAGAGGGGTAAATATTGTTGAACATGTGATATCCCAAATGGTAATTCTTGGATAAAACTTGTTTTTACTTTTCTATTAAACAACCAACTATTTTTTAATACATTCTCTCCATTTACCAAAGAGAATAATTCTGGTTGCGAAGCAATATCAGTAATCAACTCGTCAACAACCTTAACTACATTCTCAGCGCCACCAAAAGATCTTGGAGTAAACCATTCATGAACTAGTGCAATATTCTTAGGAAGATCTAAAGATGAATTCAGACTCAAAGTAAAGCCCTTAAATCCTTTAAAATTATATTTTTAGTGTATTACATATTTGAAATTATGACAAGAAAGATTCAAATCATTAACCGATCAATTTTAATTTGTTAATCAATTACCTATCTTAGATTAGAATCAAACTTTAAAAATAGAAATTCCTGCTTGATCCAATACTGAAATAAAGGGATCAAAAACATTATGAAAGATACTTCCACTAAAAGTAAATAAGTATAAGAAACCAGCAAGAAAACCAAGTAATATGAAATATCTAACATAGCCATTTTGTCTTTTTAGTTTAATTAAAGAAATAAGCATTATCAATAAAAAAACAAACCCTAAAAATAAAGATACCAATAAAGATTGATGATCAAAAACCAATTGGAAGTTATTTTTTAAAATTTTAATATCATCAAGGTTTAATACGATATCTGAAGTATTTGCTTTAAACAAAATAAAGTTTATTAATTCTGAAAAAACAATGCTAATAATAAAAAGATACGAAACAGGCTTTGTAAGCCTATTCATTGTTTTACTAAAGCTAAACAACAGTACTGCTATAAAAAAAGATGTAATTATTGGGAGAGCAGGAATTAGCCAAGCAATATTTAATAGCATAGTTATCAAACAAGCTTTCTTGAATAAGGGAATACAAGTTCAATTATAAGTGCTGGCAGACCTTTAAAAATAAAACAAACAAAAACTAAAACAAAATGTTTTCGGAAGAGATCCATCCATGTCATTTAAATAAAGAATAAGTTTTTTTTCAATAATCCTCAATCGAGATAAAGCATAATTCAATATCCAAGCGAATGTGATTTAGTTAAAGAATGAATCCTTTCCGAATATGTCAAAAAAAACATAAATTCAATATATGTTAACTAAAGTAATTTTTCAAATTCTATAAATAGCTCATAACCATGAATGCCTTTCTATTTTTATTTTTATTTTTATTGATTCTTTTTTTGTCAATTTTAGGTTTTTTTATATATCAAGCTGAAATTTATTCTCTTTCAAAAAAATCAAAACGCATTATAAAGCCTCGTAAAAAAAGAAAGTCACACAAAATACAAAAAAAATAGTTTATAATTATAAGATCTATTTTTAATTAAACTAAAATGTCTGAGAAAGAGTCCACGCTCAATAATCAAAATATAATTTCAAATTCCGAAAATACAGATATAATTGATTCAACAAATGAACAAGATCTAATTGAGAACAATTCATCCCCAAAATGGATAAATAATAGAGGTGAAGAAGTCAAACAAGTTTTTGGTTTTAACGAGAATGCTGAGCTAGTTAATGCCCGAGTAGCAATGATAGGTTTCTTAATGCTTATACTCACTGAACTAGCATTTGCAGGAGAGCCAGTAACTCAAAAAATTTTCGGAATCAACTAGAAATTAAATATATGAATTATATTAATTTCATTGACCTTGCTTAACCATTTCAAAACTATGAATAAAAAAACAGTTGTTGGAGTTTCATACGTTTCTGCCTGGATCATTATTTGGGGAACTATTGGATCATTCATTGATTTTTATTTTCTTCAAACTATTTATCTCCCTGGCTCTACAGGACAATTTCTAACATTTATCATTACTGCTATCATTTCAACTGCAATAGCAATAAATATTTTTCCAGCAATAAATAAAAAATTAATAAATTAGTATCTGTATCGCTGAATTACTTTAGAGGGCTGATCATTAACTCCCTCCTGATATAGCAACCATTGCTTAGTTTCCAAGTCATGATCACAGCCTAACTTATCTAATTCAATTGCTTTTAATTTCATTTCATAATGACATTGCTGATCAGCCTCAAAAGCTGAATTATACCCAGTATAAAAATATAAGAACCCAAAAAATATTGCAATTAAAGATATTAATGAAATAGCCAACTTCATTTTAAAAGCATCATTTTTTTAATATTAGCTAAAAAAAAGAAAAACGAATTAAATTCATTTTTCTTTTTTGGTTTTCATAGGAATTTCACATTCAGTCAAATCTGAATCATTTAAACGATCTAAGATACGAGCCATATCAATAGGTGATAGCTCGCCATCAGTACCCCATTTCAGAGTTGTCTTACGTTGTTGTGGAATCTTTATTGATTTATTCTCATGGCTTCTTTTGGATTCCATTTCTAAAAAACCAACTCTAATTATAAATAATAAAATCTGATGGGTTTTATACTATAACTTCAAAAATATTCTTATTTAAACTTTACTTTTCACTCAATAGTAATATTTCCCTATATCTAGAACGAATTCTGTAAGAGCTTTAGTATATAATTACGAGAAGAAAAGGCTAATTTCGACCAAAATTATAAATAAATTCCTGAAATGAAGGGTTATAAAAATAGAAGATTACGCTAATAACTAATAATAGATTCAATCCAATTACTATCGAACCTATTATAACTCTTTGACGTTTTCCAGGAACTTTATATTTCAAACCAGCTGGCAAGTTGACTAATACATCTGAATCATTAGGGTTTGCAGCCTTACGTACATTTTCTTTGACCTTATTGGTCTGCTTGGAATTATCTTTGTTTTTTTTGGAATTAGAAGCTTTGGATCCCATTTTCTTAATTAGAAGAAATTCTTGACTTTAGTAAATCTAAGCTTACTGAAATAAATCAGATTAAAACTATTTTGTCCTAGTTTTTCACATTAGGGTATTAGATTTCCACATAATCTTAGTAAGGAAATTAATTTATTCATTTTTTTAGCAATATTTGCTTGCAGCATCAATAATATTTTTAGCATCCTTTGTTTTTAAATTAAAATTCATCGCCATTATGAGATTTGCTTCTAATCCAAGCAATCTGGTTTGACACGAAAAATTTCTATTCTTTACTGCATTTTTTTGATAGTTATTTATCCTAACTAATACAGAATCACAAGAATTAATATCTTTATAACAACTTTTTACTAAACTATTAAGATTATTATATTCATTTATTTTACCGGCTTTTATTAAGTTTGAAAAGAAAAATAAGTACACAAACAAAACAAATACAAATCTTGTTTTTTTTAATAAATACATTACCAAATCATGATTTGAATTAAAGGAATTACTTTTACTTTACAAAAAAAAAACGGGACTCAAAATCAATTGAAGTCCCGTCAAATGCTTATCGAGCTAAGAAAAAAACTTAGCTTACCTAATAATCATCCCTGAACACGATCCTTAAACAACTTTCCAGCTGTAAATGCTGGTACTCGCTTTGCGGGTATCGCAATCTTCTCTCCTGTTTTTGGGTTTAATCCTTGACGGGCGGAACGATCACGGGGTTCAAAAGAGCCAAAACCCAGAATGGAGACTTTCTTACCCTCCACTACAGAGTCAATAATTGTGTCTATGGCGGCATCAACTACCAGAGAGACGTCTGTCTTAGTTAGCTCTGTACGAGCTGCAACCAGGTTGACTAAATCTGCTTTGTTCATTGGAAAGATTGTATGTAGCAGGGAGTAAGAGGAAGAAAACCAATATTGGAATTAGTTTCCCAAAAACTCAATCTTGCTAATCGTATGGACCAAATCACTTGCCTGCAACCCAAAGAGCTTGTGGCAGCGAGCTTTATAAAAGATATCTGAGATTGTTTTTTTTAAATTCAATAATTATTCAAAGGCTCCCCACGAGTCCCAATACTCAACTAAAAATCTTGAAGCCACTTAGAAAGCTATTAATACCAGTGCATCTGAAGGAATATTTTTTTCAATTAATGATCATGGAGCGTTGCCACTTCTGAAATTAAAAAATTTTTCACGCCAAAAAGAGACAAATAATTAAGTTCACCTGTATTAACAAACATCCGCAGAACAGCACATTTATTGGTATTACAAAATAATTATCACCTTAAAAAATAAGACAATAAAGTTTGAATTCATTGTTATTTAGGTATTGAGGGCATGATTTTGAAGCAAAAGGGACTCATTAAAGAATTAAGAAATAACTGAACAGAAGAATCTAAAGAAATTAGAAATACTTCTGTTTCACTCTTAAACCAATGCCTGTTTGCTGAAAGCTTGTTTCGTGATAGTACAGGAAAATTTTTTGGCAAAGGCTGTATTTGAAGTTGACTAATGCAATGCCCTTAAATTTGCTCTAAAAGCTTTTCTTGAATATTTTTTTAAACTTGTTAAAACAAACTAAACACCTAAGTTGGGAGAAAAGATACCTAATTACTCATTTGAAGGAAAAAGAAAATTGGGCAAAATAAAAATTGGTTCTCCATGGCCATTAGGAAGCTCAGTCACTTCTAATGGGGTTAATTTCTCAGTAGCAGCCCCAAACGCTACAAATGTGGAGTTACTTATTTTTCAAAATGAAAATGACGACTATCCAAAAGAAAGATTCTTATTAAATCAAAAAAACAGATCTGGAGACTATTGGCATGTTGAACTGGAGGGGCTGACAGAAGGAACTTTATATGGATATAAAATATCTCTCGACAAAAACAAAGCTAAACACGATAATCTTGTTTTAGATCCATGTGCTAGGGCAATTTCAGGCTGGAAAGGATATGTAAGAAATAAAAAAAGCAAGATGGGGGAAGGATATTGCCATTATCTCAAGGGTGTAGTAACTAAAAGAGATTATTTTGATTTCAAATCTCATCCAAGACCAAAACATGCATGGAATAAAACGATTATTTATGAATTACATGTTGGTGGTTTTACTAAAAATCCAGATTCTAATATTACCGATTCTAAAAAAGGTACTTTCATCGGATTAATTGAAAAAATTCCATATCTAAAAAGTATTGGAATTACATCTATTGAATTACTTCCTATATTCGCTTTCGATCCTTTTGATGCCCCACAAGGTTTAGAAAACTATTGGGGTTATAGCCCAATTAATTGGTTCACCCCCCATCATGGTTTTATAGATGGACATGATCCACTAGAGGCCAGAAAACAATTCAAGAAATTAGTAGAAGTCAGCCATGATAATGGACTGGAGATATTAATAGATGTTGTTTATAATCACACGACGGAAGGTAATCAGGATGGTCCAAGTATAAGTTGGAAAAATTTTGGACCTAATAGTTATTACCATCAAGATGAGAATGAAAGTTATCAAGATGTAAGCGGATGTGGAAACAGTATTGCCGCGAATCGACCTCTAGTTAGACAATTAATTTTAGAGTCATTACGATGTTGGGCAATTGAATTAGGAGTTGACGGATTTCGTTTTGACTTAGGAATTGCTTTAAGCAGAGGAGAAAATTTAATTCCTTTAGATGCCCCTCCCTTATTTGAAGAAATTGAAGCAGATCCTAAACTTAGTGATGTTAAATTCATCAGCGAGCCTTGGGACTGCGGAGGTCTTTATAAGCTTGGAGATTTCCCAGCAAAAAGATTTAGGACTTGGAATGGCCATTTCAGAGATGATATTAGAAGATTTTGGAAAGGAGATAAAAACACTATTTGGCCACTAAAAGATAGATTAATTGGTAGTAAATCACTTTATAAAGATTCAAATCTAGCGAATGTATTTACTATTAATTTTATTACCTCTCATGATGGATTCACATTAAATGACTTAGTAAGTTTTAATAAAAAGCATAATCTTGCAAATGGTGAAAATAATAGAGATGGAGAAAATCATAATAATAGTTTTAACTATGGAGTTGAAGGCCCGACAACTAATACACAAATAAACGAATTAAGACAGAGGCAACAAAGAAATCTTCTTTCTTCACTTTTTTTATCGCCAGGCATACCTATGCTTTTAATGGGAGACGAAGTCGGAAGAAGCCAAGGAGGGAATAACAACACTTGGTGTCAAGATAATCAACTTGGTTGGATGACTTGGGATCCTTCTAATTGTGATAAAGATTTAAAGGAATTTGTCATAAAGCTCATTTCTCTTCGAAAACAACTTCCAGAGTTTTTTAGTCCCGATCATATTTATGATTCTTATAAAGACAATACAAAAGCCAAAACTTCCAATTTTTGGATTCAATGGCATGGAATTAAAGTTAATAAACCTGACTGGAGTGACTGGTCACATACTCTTGGATATAGCATCAACAAAAAAGATGAAGGCTCAGCCATCTGGCTTGGGTTTAATGCTTACAAAGAAGCAATGCTTTTTGAATTACCAAAACCAATTTCTCCATGGAAAAAATTTATTGATACTTCTTCACTAAAAAATAAAAATGTCTCCAAGAAACCTTTAGCTAATCAATCAAGTATCAGTATTGAGAGTAATAGCCTCGTACTTATGATCGCCAACGAGTATTCAAGAAAAATTAAACTATGAGAATAGAAATTAAGCGGGCGGCGGGAATCGAACCCGCATCATCAGCTTGGAAGGCTGAGGTTTTACCACTAAACTACGCCCGCTCAAGAGCTAAAGATCTTCTCACTTTGAGAGAGATTGATGATTTAGCTTCTTCCATTATTACCTTGCGAGTCCCATTATCCAAAAAAGATTGAAGAAGTCCACATCGCTTAACGAAGGAAATAATCGCACAAGACTAATGATCTCCTATGCCATGGGAGATGCAGGTACTGGATTAGCCGCAATACAGCTAGGTACTTATCTCTTTTTATTTTTTACTTGTGCAGCAGGAATTCCGGCATTCATTGCAGGCTCATTACTTATGGTCTCAAAGCTTTGGGATGCATTGAATGATCCGCTAATTGGATGGATGAGTGACCACACAAAATCAAGATGGGGACCAAGGCTTCCATGGATGATTGGAGGCGCCGTACCTCTTGGCTTATTCCTTGCCGCTATGTGGTGGGTACCACCAGGGGAAATAGGAGCTAAAACGACTTATTACGTTTTCGCTGCAATTTTCTTAATGACAGCTTACACAGCAGTAAATCTACCCTTCGCTGCATTATCTACAGAACTAACTGAAAATATATCTATAAGGACAAGACTAAATGCCGCAAGATTCACTGGTTCTATTTTAGCTGGAACTACCGGATTAATAGTTGCTGCAGGTTTTTTATCTCAAGGAGTTGAAGGCTATACCTCAATGGGAAGAGTGACAGGCATTATAGCTACTTTTTCTACTTTAATAGCTTGCTGGGGACTAGCTCCATTTGCAAAAAAAGCTAGAAAACCCATTTCTCAATCTGAACCTTTTAAAAAGCAATTAAAAAGGGTTTTGAATAATAAACTCTTCACCCGAATAATTGCTCTTTATTTACTGCTTTGGTGTGGTCTGCAATTAATGCAAACTGTTTCATTAATCTATCTTGAGCAAGTAATGCTCGTTCCAATAGAGATTTCAAAATGGATTCCAATACCATTTCAAATAAGTACTTTAATTGGACTGCAGTTTTGGAGCTTTTATTCCAATAGGTTCGGAAGAATTTCAGCTCTATTTAAAGGAGGTAAAATATGGATTATTGCTTGTTTTTTAGTAATATTTATGCCTCCACTAACCAGGGGAATAAGTATCAATAATTTACTATTTTTTGATACTTTTGAGGGTATAAAAATGCTCATCCTTTTAATAATAATTTTACTACTAGGATTTGGAGCCTCAACTGCTTACCTTATTCCATGGTCTTTACTTCCTGATGCTATTGATCAAGATCCCGAAAAACCATCCGGAATATATACAGCATGGATGGTTTTTGTTCAAAAAGTTGGTATTGGTTTAAGCGTTCAGATACTTGGAGTTCTTTTATCTTTAGCAGGATACAAATCTTCGACTAATTGTTCCTCAATATTAGGCGACTTAGATCAACCCTTTTCAGCAATTATTACAATTAGATTATGTATGGGATTAATACCCTCTCTTTTAGTAGTGGCTGGACTGATAACTATGAAACCATGGAAAAGTTTAGATTTAAAATCTAAAATAATAAATCAATGAAATACTCACCTCGATGGTTAAGAAGATTTAGCAGCAGCCTATTAATAGGAGGACAAGCAATTGCATCAATAGCCAGAGGTAAAATCAATAGATCAGATTTGACAGATCAATTAATGGAAGCTGGGCCAGGAAGCTTCTTGATTGTTCTAATAACTGGAATTGCAGCAGGAACAGTTTTCAACATTCAAGTCGCCGCAGAACTAAGTAAACAAGGCTTGGGGTCTCAAGTTGGTGGCCTTTTAGCAATTGGCATGGCTAGAGAGATAGCGCCTTTACTTACTGCCACTCTTCTTACTGGCAAAGTTGCTACTGCTTATGCTGCTCAAATAGGAACTATGAAAGTAACTGAACAGATTGATGCCATTACAATGCTGCAAACAGATCCCGTCGAATATCTAGTAGTTCCAAGAATTTGTGCGCTGGTTGTGATGGCACCAATCCAATGTTTGCTTTTCTTTTCTATTGCTTTATTTAGTGGTCAAATTAGTAGTACTAGTCTCTATCAAATTCCACCAAGCATCTTTTGGAATTCAGTAAGAGAATGGTTAATTACTTCTGACTTACCATATATGCTGGTAAAGGCTTTGGTATTTGGTCTGCTAATTGCAATAATTGCTTGTGGATGGGGGCTAACAACAAGAGGAGGTCCAAAAGAAGTAGGATCAAGTACTACTGGAGCAGTAGTGATGACTCTAATAACTGTTTCTTTAGTAGATGTTTTACTAACTCAAGTTCTTTTTGGCTAATAACTATGACTCCTGAGAATCAATCAAATGATGATAGTGTGACTTTGTCTCCATCTTTTCGTTTACCAATCTTTATTATATTTGGAGGATTGTTGTTTCTAATTACACCATTTAATCCTTGGCCAACAATTCTAATTAGCAGCTTTGGGTTTTTTCTTTTATTGCAATCTTTCACTTTAAGATTGAAATTTACTAAGAACGATTTAATTGTCATGCAACTGGGGAATGAATTACGAAGATTTCCCTTCAAAAATTGGTTAGCCTGGAAAATCCTTTTGCCTCAATTGCCAGGTTTTCTTTACTTCAGAGAAGAAGCAAGCCCTCATCTTTTGCCTATACTTTTTGAGATAAAGTCTTTAAGAGAGCAGTTAACGTTAAGAGTGAAGGATCTAGAAATAGAGAAAGCAGTAGAATCAAAAAACTCTAAAACTTAATTTAAGTTTTTGAAATATGGAACCTGAAGAAAATCTATCTCTAAAAAAACAAAATTCTGAAAAGAGTATTGCTGATGAGCATTCGGCCTCAAATAAAACTGTATCCAAATCTCCACCCAAAGAACAAAAAACTACATCTCCAAATATCAATATTCCAGAACAGAAGCCAAATAACTCCAATTCTCAAACACAGCCGCTCATTAACCTTGCTCTTAAAGACCTTCAACTTTCTCGTGCAAAATTAGAAAAAGAATTAGAAGAACTTTCCAAGAAGAAAGAACAAATTGAAACTGAACTTAAGAGCTCTTTTACAGGACAATCAGATGCAATTGCTAGAAAAGTGAAAGGATTTCAGGAATATTTAACAGGCGCTTTGCAAGACTTAGCTCAATCAGCCGAGCAATTAGAACTTATTGTTCCCCCAGTAATAGTCAAGCCCTCCCCTCTTGACGAAAATAAAACAATAGAGAAAGCCAAAGAGCAAGAAATTATCCAAGCTATCTCGGAAACTTTTAAACCTGATGAGAGTTTAATAAAGAATTGTTTGAGTCAATTCTTAGAACAACCTGATTTTTATGCTGAGCCCTGGAAACTCAGAAGAAGTCTTGAACCTAATGATATTGAAATGCTTGATGATTGGTTTTTTAATATGGGAGGAAGAGGCGCTCAAGCAAGTAGAGGTAACAGATCAAAGAATGCTTTGGTTACAGCAGGAATAATTGCAATACTTGGAGAGCTATATGGCGAACAATTTCAAACTTTGATTTTAGCAAGTCAACCAGAGCGACTGGGAGAGTGGAGAAGAGGCCTTCAAGATGCATTAGGACTTAACAGAGAAGATTTCGGACCAAATAGCGGGATAGTGCTTTTCGAGAGGGCTGATGGATTAATTGAAAGAGCTGATCGACTAGAAGAAAGAGGAGAGTTACCTTTAATAATCATTGACGCAGCCGAGATTAATGTGGATATTCCAATTCTTCAGTTTCCAATATGGCTAGCTTTTGCAGGAAGTCCAAATGAGATTTTTGAAGAGGATGAATTAATATAAAAATCGCTATTTAATTTATTTTGCATCTATTAATTCTATTTTTAGGCTATTTATTTGGATCTTTTCCGAGTGGTTATTTAGCAGGGAAAATAGTCAGAGGAGTTGATATCCGATCATTAGGTTCCGGTTCTACTGGAGCAACGAATGTATTAAGACATATTGGTAAACGTGCAGCAATTTTCGTATTTCTAATAGACGTTCTTAAAGGAATTTTATCTATTTTATTAGCAAAGTATTTATTGTTAAATGATTCATGGCAATTAGCGGTTGGCATATCAACTTTAATAGGTCATATTTGGCCTGTTTGGCTAAATTGGAAAGGTGGTAAAGCTGTAGCTACAGGTCTAGGAATATTCCTTGGCCTTTCATGGCAAGTCGGCTTGGCAACTTTAGGCGTCTTCCTTTTGATAATATTTTTATTTAAAATAGTGTCATTAGCTAGTATTAGTGCATCATTATCACTCCCTTTGATTATGTTATTAAGCTTTAAAGATTCCAATTTTTCATATCCATATTTTTTAATTTCGTTATTAGCTATGTCCTTAGTTATTTGGAGACATAGAGAAAATATAATGAGAATAATCAATGGTAAGGAGCCAAAGATTGGAGAATCCTAAGCAATTCAAACAAAAGCTTTATTGCAAAAACTTCTAAAGGTAGATCCTGGATCATTTGATTTTGTAATAGCTCTACCAATGACTAATTTTGATGCGCCCATCTCAAGAGCATCATAAACATCTGAAACCCTAGATTGATCATTATGATCAATCCCTAATGGTCTAATACCTGGTGTAACCAACTCAAAGGTTTTCGGGTAAATTTCACGCAAAAGTTGAACTTCTCTGGGGCTACAAACACACCCTCCCAATCCAGCTTTTGAAGCAATCTCCGACAAATGCTTAACACGGTCATCAATTGATTGATTGATCAACAATTCATCTGCAAAGGTTTCTTTTGTCCAACTTGTTAAAACAGTTATGCCCAATAGCTTTGGGGGCGGTAAATTTACTTTGGCGGCACCTTCACTTGCTGATTCTTTAGCCATCTTTAAAGCCTGAATCCCTGCGCAAGAATGTAGAGAAATTAATTCCGCGCCAGTTTGTGAAGCTTCGAAACATGCTCTAGCAACAGTTGTAGGAATATCATGGAATTTAAGATCTAAAAATATTCTTTTTCCTTTCTCTCTTAACATTTTTAAGATATCTGGTCCTTCACTAACAAATAATTCTAATCCTACTTTTACCCAAACCAACTCAGGTATTTCTTCAAGCAAATTAAATACCTTATTCTTATCCATACCATCTAAGGCAACAATAATTTTTTCAGTGGGGTTAATGGTATTTTTCATAAAAAAACTATTTTTTGATGCGAAGAAATTTTTTCTTTCCTACTTGTAATATTTTTCCAATAAGATCATCTGGACTATCAAATTGTATATTTGGATCTTCAATTTTTTCTCCATTTATTCGTACCCCGCCACCAAGAATTTGTCTTCTAGCTTCACTACTGCTTTGACACAATTCCATCTTACTAAAAAGATAAAATGCCTTAGCAGGAAAGTTGACTTTAGAAATAGAAGCCTCAGGTATTTCCTCAAGCGAGTCTTTAATTCCTAAAACTAATTGTTCTGAATTAAATTTTGCTTTTTTTGCCGCTTCAATTCCTTTAAAGTTCGAGGTAATCTTTAAAGCCATAAATTTCTGAATTTCTCTAGGGTCTGAACTTAATTCCTCTAGATTCTCATCAGTTAATAGAGTTAGATAGTTAATAACTAGATCATCTGGAACCTTTTCTAATTTTGAGTACATAGACAAAGAATCTTCACTTATTCCTACGGTATTGTTCAAGCTTTTACTCATTTTTTGAGTTCCATCTAAGCCAACTAATATTGGTAATAACATGCCGAATTGAGGCTTCTGACCAAAGAATCTCTGCAAGTCTCTACCCATTGCAACATTAAACTTTTGATCTGTGCCACCTAATTCCAAGTCAGATTTTATTTCAACTGAATCATATCCTTGAAGAAGAGGATAAAGAAATTCATGAATAGATATAGGAGTGCCAGCTTTATATCTATTCCCAAAATCTTCTTTTGCTAGCATTTGTCCAACAGTTGAATTAGATAAAAGTTCAATAACATTAGATAGATTAAGTTTTTCAAGCCACTCACTATTCCTCCTTATTTCTAAGCGGCCAGGGGTAGCAAAGTCTAATAATGAATCTTCTGGTGATTTCCCTAAGCCTAATTGTTCTAGATAATTCAAAGCATTTGATTCAACCTCATTTTTGGTAAGTTGAATTCTTGTTTTACTTTTACCAGTTGGATCTCCAATCCTTGCTGTAAAATCTCCTATTATTAACACTGCTGTATGACCAGCATCTTGAAATGCTCTTAATTTTCTAAAAAGAATACTATGCCCAATATGAATATCAGTACCTGTTGGGTCGATTCCAAGCTTTACACGCAAGGGGGTTTTTTCTGTGTAAGAAAGTTGTAATCTTTTTAAGAAACTTTGGCTTGGGTCTTCAGAAACATTATATGGAAATAGATCATCTAACCCTCTTGAGATCCAATTAGGTAATTCCTTAAATTTATCTGACATGATTTAAATTCTGAGGGGGGATGTGTTCACTTATCTAACTCTGATTTCATTCTTTCCAAAGTCTTATTCATTTGTTCAAACATTTGATCAGGAGTAATTCCAAATTGACCTAATTGAGTCTTTAATTGTTCTACTGTCATTTTTGCTTGAAAATCCTCTGAAAGTTCAAATCGTTTCATAAAAACTTTATACCTCTCCATCAGACTCTCCATTGAATCAATAAACATTACTTTTCCTTCTCTATCAAATTTCCCATAGTCTGAACCTAATTTCATCAGATTTTGATAGTCAGTGAAAAGTTTTTTTGCCTCTTCCTGAACTATTTCAGATTCAAAAAAACTCATTTCAAAAATCCAATTGGTTGCTGAAGCTTGATTTTGATTTTAACTAGCAAAAGCGAAAAGGAATCACTTGTTAAAGCTTTACATAACATTATTGCTCAAAAACATCTGTTTAGAAAGTGGAAAAAACCACACCGCTAAAAAAAATAAAATTAATGCTGAAATAAAAAGAATACATCTAGCCAAATAAAGAAAAGATTCTGTTTATTAAATCTAATTAGATCAGAATTAAATTCTATACAAATAAAACAATTTATAAGTATGATAATATTAAATTATATTATCATACAAGCAGTAAACCTTGATTTAATTTTTAACCTTAAAAAAAATGGTAAAATACGAACGCCAACATGATTTATTTAGTAATAATGATATAGACTATTCTATAGATGTAACTTCAGAAGATAGATATTTAGATAAAAAAATCATCGAAGAATGGCAGAGAAAAATAATTACTCATCAATCAAAAATATTCATGAAAGACTATCAAGAATTAAATCAATTCTCGTTATTTGAATCTCATTCAGAAAAATCAAGAGAACAATTTAATCCCCTAGAATTGACACCTCTTCCTTTAAGTTTCTGGAGGTGGCCAAAACCTACCCATAGAGGTCCAGCTCTTTATTTCGTGATAGATAAAACAATAAATTCAGAAGAAAATATTATCTTATATATTGGGGAAACGTTTTCCGCTGGTAAGAGATGGAAAGGTAATCATGACTGTAAAAGCTATCTTGCGAACTATAACGAGAGACTGCAAAAGGCGGGCTTGACAACCAAATTAAGCATTCGTTTTTGGCTTGACGTACCAATGGAAACAAAAAAGAGAAGAAAATTAGAACAAAAACAAATACAAACATGGCTTCCACCTTTCAATAAAGAGACTCGAGAGATATGGTCCACACCATTTACATCTCAAATCAATTAACAAAAATTGTTATCATCAAAAGAAGTAAACAAATAAAATGAAAATTTCAACAGTCACCAAAACAATTAATGAATGGTCAGGTTCAGTTCTTGTTGCTGGGGTATTAGAGGGAAAGACAGAGAGCCAAATAAATTTATTTAAATCAATAGTAAATGAAACTTATCTGAGTCAAAGATTCAGCAATTCAAAATTCCAAGGCAAAAAAAATCAAAACCTTTCAATTGAATTAATAGATGGAAGCATAAAAAAAATAGTTTTTGTTGGATTAGGTCCTGCTGAAAGTCTTTTGATTGATGATCTCCGAATAGCCTCTTCAATTGGAACTAGGCAAATTTCTGATAGCGAAGGCAAAGTAGGAATTCTTTTCCCTTGGGATGCTTTTGATCCAACTTCTGCTGCTCTCGCAGTTGGGGAAGCAGTAAGACTGACTTCTTATAAAGATCTGAGATTTAAATCAGATCCACAGGAATTCAGAAAAATAACGGAAGTCGAATTAATTGGCTTAGATAAAAGAGCCAATTCTATAATTTCTGAAATAAATCCAATCTGTGAAGGAGTTGAATTTGCGAGAGCACTAGTCTCTGCTCCGCCAAATTTTCTTACGCCATCTCAGTTAGCTAAAGAATCTAAGAAATTAGCTGAAGATTATGGTTTAAATTTAAAAATACTAAATAAAAAAGACTGTGAAGAAATTGGAATGGGAGCTTATTTGTCAGTCGCAAAAGGTTCGGATTTAGATCCTAAATTTATTCACTTAACCTATTCTCCAGAAAATGTTAAAAATAAAGTTGTTTTAGTAGGAAAAGGGTTAACTTTCGATTCTGGAGGATACAACTTAAAAGTTGGTGCTTCTCAAATAGAAAAAATGAAATATGACATGGGTGGAAGTGCTTCTGTTCTTGGAGCGGCAAAAGCAATTGGAAAACTAAAACCCAGCAATACAGAGATTCATTTTATAGTTGCTGCTTGTGAAAATATGATTAATGGATCAGCTTTGCACCCTGGAGATGTTGTAAAGGCATCAAATGGAAAAACCATTGAAGTAAACAACACCGATGCAGAAGGTCGATTAACTCTTGCGGATGCATTGGTTTATGCATGCAAGCTTAAACCTAACGCAATAGTTGATTTAGCAACCCTTACAGGAGCTTGCGTCATAGCATTAGGTGATGAAATAGCTGGATTATGGACTGACAATGATCAACTGTCTGAACAATTAATTAGAGCTGCTGATATAGCAGGAGAAGGTTTATGGAGAATGCCTATGAAAGATTCATATAAATCAGGTCTTAAATCATCCATTGCTGATTTACAGAATACAGGCCCTAGACCAGGAGGTTCTATTACTGCAGCCTTATTTCTAAAAGAATTTGTGACTTCAAATATTCCTTGGGCTCATATCGATATAGCAGGAACATGTTGGACTGAAAAAGATAGAGACTTAACTCCAAAAGGTGCAACTGGATATGGTGTAAGAACATTAGTGAATTGGATAAAAGAATTAAATTTAAAATCCATTTAATTTTCCACTAATAGAAATAAATAGATATTATTTTCTCTAAATTTTAAATAATAAAAATAAATATTTAATATATTTAAGTTTTATAATCTTTCCATACATTTTTTAATCTACTATCTCTTCCACAACTAGTTCTATAAAAATTATACTTAAGTGGATTTTTTATAGCAAAGTCTTGATGATATTTCTCTGCAATCCAAAAAGTCTTTGAGCCCAATATCGCAACCTTTAATTGACCTACGGGAACATTTAATGAAGAAGCAATATTCTCTTTACTTTCCTCAGCTTCATTCTTTTGTTCTTCATTAATTGTGAATATAACAGGTTTGTATGAATTACCCCTATCACAAAATTGTCCTTCATCATCATACGGATCTATATTAATCCAAAAATTTTCAAGTAATTCTTTGTAGCTAATCACATCTGAATTAAAAACAACTTTCACAACTTCCTGATGACCATCATGACTCTGATATGAAGGGTCAACAAGATCACCTCCAGAATATCCGCTCTCTGCAGAGACAACCCCATCAAGTTTTTCAAGATCATGCTCAAGACACCAAAAACATCCTCCCGCCAAAATCGCCTCTTGAGATTCGGCAAATACTTTTATGGGAGAAAAAAATAATAATTGGAGGAAGAGACAAGTAACTATTAATCTTCTAAAAAATTCAATCATTAGGAATCATTGCTTAATAAATCCAGAATATCTCTTGAAGCTCTATCTGTAACTCCAGGTTCTCCTAATTTATCCTTCAGTCTTTTATAACCATTAATTATGATTTGCCTTATAGAAAAATCATCTATTATTTTCAAAGCAGCATGATAAATTCTATCAGCATCAAAGTCATCTTGTATAAACTCTGGTATTAACATTTCATTTAAAAGAAGATTAACTGGAGATATATATTTAACATTAAAGCGTAATAAATATTTTGCGAAAAAAGCAGTGACCCCACTTACCTTATATCCTACGATTTGCGGAACTGAGTTTAAGGCCAGTTCCATATTAATCGTACCTGACTTACATAAAGCCAGATCAGCAGCAGAAAACAAAAAAGGCTTCATTTTATCAACTTTACTTGATGAGATAACTTTTCCAAGAACACCATATTCTTTTAAGTAATCATTCAAAATTTTATCAAACTCTGGTAATCCAGAAGGTATATAAACAACTAATGATGGATCTTTTCTTTGAAGTAGAATCGCTGCTTCCATCAATGTTGGTAAAATATATTTAAGCTCTTGTTTCCTAGAGGCCGGTATTATTAACAAAAGCTTTTTATCAGAAGTTAATCCTATTTTTTTTAATGATTCTTCTTTACTCGGAATATTTTTATAAAAGTCCAGCATTGGATGTCCCACAAATTTTACATTTCCTCCCTTTCTTGAATAAAAATCAGCCTCTTGTTTAAAAATAGCAAGAATTTTATCTGTAAAACCAATTAAATCAGTTGTACCTGAATCTCCCAACCTCCATGCCCATTCTTGAGGAGCTATATAATAAATTATTGGGATATTAGGAAATTTTTTTTTTACTTTCAAACCAAGCCTTATATTCGGCCCCATATAGTCAATTAGTACTACACCATCAGGAGGGGAATCCATCAAGTAATTATCAATTTTAGATTGTGCATTTAAAGTTGGGAAAACATATGGGATCGCTTCTAAAAAACCTATTGCTCCTATAGACGAAGTATTAGATATTAATTCTGCTCCAGCAGCCTTCATTCTTTCACCACCTAAAGCAACTATTTCTAATTTAATATTTCTTTTTTCTGCATTATCTTTTAAAGATCTTATTAAGAAACTACCCTGCAAATCTCCAGACACCTCACCAGTACTGATTAATAATTTCATTATTTATTATTAGATATTAATGAAGGCATTGGACCTCTTCTTCCTTTGCTGATTGAGAGTTCTATGAATTCACATAATTTTTTAGAGGATTTTAGTAAATTTTCTTTTTTAGCTATTTTTAAAGCATGTGAAATTACATATCCAGATTTAAATAATAAATTCCAAATTCTTTTCAATTGAAGATATTCATCTTTATTTTCTTTATCTAAATTATTTCTTTTAATTCCAACTTTATTTAACCCCCTCATTCTCCCTGGATGCCCCTCAACCAAGCAATAAGGAGGCACATCCCTATCTACTCTTGTCATGCCTCCTACCATTGCCAAATGGCCAATATGAACGAATTGATGTATCCCAAGGCAACCGCCTATTACAGCTCTATCTTCAACCACAACGTGACCAGCAACTTGCACACTGTTAGAGATCACTATGTTATTTCCAACTTCACAATTATGTCCTAAATGTGAGTAGGCCATTAATAAATTTTGATCTCCAACTATGGTCTTCTCTCCTTCAAAAGTCGCCCTGTTGATAGTTACACACTCCCTGAAAGTATTATTATTGCCTATCAATACTTCAGTAGGATCTCCTTTATACTTCAAGTCCTGAGGTTCTAAGCCAATACAAGCTCCAGGAAAAATCTTATTATTTGAACCAATTTTAACTCTCCCATCAATAATTACATTTGGTCCTATCCAAGTATTTGAGCCAACAATCACATCTGGTCCTATTACCGCCCCAGATCCAACAACTACTCCTTTGCCTAATACTGCCTTAGGCGAAACATTTGCAAAATCGTGAATATTAATCTTATTTTCTCTAATTGAATTCTGAGAAGCTTCAAGTTCATCCATCACATCAATCCACTAAAGAGAACATCAAATCCCCTGAGCAAACCAATTGATCATCAACTTTCGCCTCACCTCTAACCTTTCCAAATCTCTTACGTTTTATAGTAATCAATTCACAAGAAATCTTTAGTTGATCTCCAGGTACAACTGGTTGACGAAAACGAACTGAATCAATCCCAGCAAAAACAAAAAGTCCTTTTGGAATATCAGGCATTTGAGCAACAATCAAACCACCCACCTGCGCCATCGCTTCTACTATTAAAACACCTGGCATCAAAGGCTTTCCAGGGAAATGCCCTTGAAATTGAGGTTCATTTAGAGTCACATTCTTTATTGCAACGGCTTTCTTTCCTGGGTCATGTTCTATCACTCTGTCAACAAGTGCAAAGGGATATCGGTGAGGCAAAAGCCCCATTATTTGCTCGCTATTTAAGACGAGTGAGGGGGAAGAAGAAATAGCAATCAAAATAAGCTTTAGTTAAGTTAGTACCTTTTGAAGAGATGCAGCAAATTCGGCATGAAGAGAATGAGAACCTTTATAAACAATAATTTGAGCTCTAGGTAATCCCACAAGAGCTAAATCACCTATCAAGTCAAGTAATTTATGTCTCACAGGCTCGTTTTCAAATCTCAAAGGGGGATTTACCCACTTATCTCCATTGCAAACCAATGCATTTTCAAGTGCACCACCTTTAATTAAACCAGCTTCCTTTAGTTCTTCTAACTGATCAAGAAAGCCAAAAGTTCGTGCAGGTGCAATTTCTTTAACAAAATTATTTGGAGATAAATCAATAGAAAACATTTGTTGACCAATTGCTTTATAAGGGAAATCAATCAAACCAATTATTTGCAATTTTTTTGATGGCATCGCCAAAATGACACTTTCTCCTTTGTTAACAAAAATTGGAGACGTCAATTCTGGCCTAGGCTTAGGAGAAGTAATCGAATTAATCATTCCTGCCTTCTCTATTTCATCTGTCCAGCAGATCGCAGATCCATCAAGCAAAGGAATCTCACCACCACTTATTACGAGATGAACATGAGTTAATCCAACTCCAATTAATGAAGCCAGCAAGTGTTCTACTGTAGAAACTTTTTTACCATTAAGGTCGAGTGTTGTGCATAAAGGAGTGTTTCTTACTTGTGAAATATCAATAGAAATTATCTCATCAGGTTCTTCAGAAAAAGAGATATGAAATCCTGGTAAATCTGTTGGCTTAATTAGCACTACACATTTTTGACCAGTGTGCAATCCAATACCATCTTTTATAATTTCATTCCTAAGGGTCCAACCTTGTTCATAATCCTCGGGGAAAGTAAACACTAGAATTTCCAACCAATTCCGATGTTATATCTCCACTCGCCACTAAAGTCCTGACTAGCAGCTTCTATACGAATCGGACCTACAGGAGTATTAATTACTGCTCCTGGTCCAACAGAAAATCCTGATCCTGGCTTTTCAAGAATTTTTCCTGGCTTCCCTGGAACATTTGATTGTGATCCTAAATCAGATCCTGCATCAAAAAATAATGATCCTGAAACTAATCTCCAAACAGGAAATCTATATTCTGCCGAAACCTCTCCATAATTCCTTGCGACACCTAGATCACAAGAACTCCAACCTCTCACAGAGCTAGTACCTCCTAAGCAAAAGGCTTCATAAGGAGGGAGGTCTCCAATAATTGTTCCTACCTTTGCTTGAAAACCAATTGCTTGAGAACAATCTAATGTTTCTCCAGTTTTAGGACGACAGCCCTTGTGAAACTTCAACCAATTAACAGGATAGAAACGTGAATAACTAAGTCTGGATCTGTTAAAAGTTGGAGAGTTCTCTCCTAAACTAATAAATTGTTCAGAACCCACATTCAAATAATCGCCTGACGTTGGATTTCTTGAATTATCTAAATTATTGTATGTAATTGCACTTTTAAAACTTATAAGTGTATTTTCTTCAGCGCAATTAAATGCTACACAAATAACTTCATTCTCAGGGACTTTACCATCTTTAAAATTGGTAGATGATACACCATAAGGTCTTTTATCTCCCGCATAATCTATTGGCTTTACTTTTTGAAAGTTTGCACCTAAAAGAATACTCCAAGGAACTTTTTTTAGAGGCTGACCTCCATTCAAAGGTCTTGCGAAAGAAAGACCTCCTCCCGTTCTCTCAAGGACAATTGAGTCACCTTCATAGTCAAACCAGCTGAATTGTGGAGCAGCTAATTGTGCGGAAGAAAGGTTAGAGAATGGTCCTGTTTTTATTAAAGTATTATTGTTATTAAGATCTAAATTTTGAGACTGATTTATATCGTAAATTATTGAAGAATTAGGCGCCTCATATCGATCTGTTACTCCTCGAATACTTCCACCATCCTGACTTCTAAATTCTTGGGGGACTTCTCTACTTAAAAACAATGAAGACCTAAAAGATGTTCTATACTTATCATTTTTAATCCATGGATCATACAAAGAGAGATTTAATAATGCTCCATATTCTCCATAAGTTAAATTCATATTAGATGACCAAGACCTTCCTATTAAATTAGATTCTTGAAGACCTATTTGACCAAAAACTCCCTGGGCTCCGCTATAACCAAGTCCTCCTGTTAAAGAGCCAGTTCTCTGTTCAGTAATTCCTAGTACTATAATAACTTTACCAGGTTCAGAAGTAACTGGTTTAAGTGTGACTTTTACATCATTAAAAAGAGACGTTGAGTATAATCTTTTAATATCTGATTCTAATTTCGATCTATTAAAAATATCGCCAACTTCCGTAATTAGTTCTCTTTCAATGACCCATTTTTTAGTTTTACCTTTTATCTTTTTCCCCTCTTCATCTTCAGTATTTCCTTCTTCATCAATAAAAATAATTTCAATTCCAGAAATGAAACCTTCTTGTATATTTAGTTGAACTATTCCATCTCTTGTTAAACGACTGGGTCCTGAAATTCTAGCCAAAGAATATCCATTCGCATTATACCAATCTTTAATTTCTTTGATTCTAATCTGAAGAGTATTAAGATTTAAAGTCTTGCCATAATCGTCTTCAAAAATAATATTTAATTTTTCATTTGATAGTTTTTTCTCTAAAGGTAAAATATTTATTTTAGTTAATATTGGGTTTGGTTCAACTTTGACCAAAAGTTTTACACCTAAATCTCCCTGCAAAGATTCAACTCTTGCACCAGAAAACCAACCAGTCGAATAAATTCGATCTAAATCTTTTTTAACTTCTTCACTTGTAACTTTACCTCCTGGTCGTATAAGCATTGCATCATAAGCTACAACTTCTAAACGTTCTTTTTCAGGATGGTCCTCAAGACCTTCAATAATTATTTCAGAGATTAATACTCTTTTTTCTTGAATTGGATTATTTACTCCTTCCTTAATATCTTCCTCCGCTATTAAAAAATTATCAAATTCAAAATCTAAACTATTATTGTTAATCTTTTGCGTATTTTGAAAATTTTCAACCTGAGTTATTCCTAAAAAGAATTGATTTTCTTCTGAAAAATTTTCAGATGCCTTTGAATCCCCGTAGATACCAATAAAAGGAATTGCCAGGGCTATGGCTAATGCACTTTTTCTTTTTAATCTGATAATAGATTTAGATTGTCTGTTGAACATAGATTTCAAAGCCGTTCAATTAGAAGCCAGGATCCTTAATTAGATTACTTTGCTCAAGTAGCTCTAGAGGAGTCTTTTTCTATACGTTTCAAAATCTCCTCATAGGCATCTATCACTCCTCCAAGATCTTGCCGAAAGCGATCTTTGTCAAGGATACGTTCCTTTGGGTCGGAATTTTTCTTATCCCAAAACCTACAATTATCTGGACTAATTTCGTCAGCGACAACAAGTTTTCCCGAAGGGTTAGTTCCAAATTCTAATTTAAAGTCAACCAATAAAAGATCGAGCGAGTCAAAATATTCTTTTAAAATATTATTTACACTTCTGGTGATTTTCCGTATCTCCTCAATCTCAAAAACACTTACCAGATCAAGTAGCTTCAACCTTTCTTCTGTAAGTATAGGATCTCCCAATTCATCATCTTTATAATATAAATCAAGCAATGGGGGGGTTAATAATGTTCCTTGACTAATTGGTGTTTCTTTACATAATGACCCCGTGGCTATATTTCGAATTACTACTTCTAGAGGTATTACTTTTATTTTCTCAGCGATCATGAATGTTTCTGAATGAAGTTCTAAGAAGTGCGTAGGAATTCCTTTCAATTCAAGCAATTCAAAAAGAGCCGCAGAAATTTTGCAATTCAAACGTCCTTTTCCATCTATCTCTGAGCGCTTTTGTGCATTAAAAGCTGTAGCATCATTTTTGAACTCAATTAAAACCCTATCAGGAATTTCACAGGCAAAAACTCTTTTTGCCTTACCTTCGTAAATAAGCTCTCTTTGTCTATAATTCATTAATGCCTCTTTTATCAAAATACTATAAATAAACAATGCTAAAAACAATCAACTCAATCAAAACAACTTTCTTTTAAGAAGAAAATCTTAATTACCCAACTATTTTTTCTAAAGATAATTCGTTAATAACAAAATAAAGACAAAAGACCTCCAAAACATTTTTTCAATCAAGAACAAACAACAATGACAAGAACTCAAGACCATGAAAGGCTAAGCGAACTTAAGAAAATACTCATAGTTGGCAGTGGTGGCAGGGAAAACTCAATAGCTTGGGCTCTTGCCCAAAACAAAAATATCCAACAAATATATGTTTGTCCTGGGAACGGCGGAACCAGTAGCTATAAAAAATGTGTATGTCTAAAGTCTAAATCTGAAAGCGAAGCATCAATCATTAAAGACTGCCAAAGACTTAAAATTGATTTAGTAATTATTGGACCTGAAGATCCATTAGCAGCAGGATTAGCAGATAAACTTCGTAAGTCGGGCTTAATCGTTTTTGGCCCTTGTAAAGAAGGTGCAAAATTAGAAGCAAGCAAAGATTGGGCAAAGACTCTGATGATTGATAACAATATTCCTACAGCTAATTATTGGACCACAGAATCAGAAGAAGAAGCGCTTCGCATTCTTGAAAGTTACGGAGGACCGCTTGTCATCAAAGCAGATGGTCTTGCCGCAGGTAAAGGAGTAACTGTTTGCAAAACCATTCAAGAAAGCAAAAATGCCATAGAAGAAGTTTTCTCAGGAAAGTTTGGATCCGCAGGTAAGAAAATAATACTTGAAGAAAAAATTGAAGGTCCAGAAGTTTCTATTTTTGCTTTAACAGACGGAGAAAAATTGATTGTGCTTCCACCTGCACAAGACCACAAAAGATTGCTTGATGGAGACAAAGGTCCAAACACTGGAGGGATGGGTGCCTACGCACCTGCAACCTTAGTTAATCAAGATGATCTTATAGAAATAGAAGAACAAATTCTCAAACCAACTTTAAAAGGTCTGCAAAATAAGGGAATAAAATACATCGGGGTTATCTACGCGGGATTAATGCTCACTTCTTCTGGACCCAAAGTAATTGAATTCAATTGCCGGTTTGGCGACCCAGAATGTCAAGCTTTAATGCCTTTAATGGGAGAGGAATTGGCCGCAGTACTTTTTTCATGTGCACTAGGAGAGCTAGAAAAGTCTCCAAAGCTCTCGTTTAAGAATACTTGCAGCGCATGTGTGATAGCTGCATCTCAAGGGTATCCTGAAAATCCTAAAAAAGGCGACATAATAGATATCCAAATTGAACCTAATCCCTCTCTTCAAATCTTTCACTCAGGCACCAAAATCAATCAAAATGACAATTTAATAACTTCAGGGGGAAGAGTTCTTTCTGTAGTAACACAAGGTCAAAACTTTAATGAAGCTTTTCAATTAGCATATAAAAGCTTGAATAAAATCAATTTCAAAGGGATGCACTATAGAAAAGATGTTGGATACCAGGTAAGAAATAATTATTCTGGTTAATTACTAATCAATGAATAATTCTACTAAAAATATTTCATTAAAAAATGAAACCAAAGTATTAGAAAAATTAAATATCATGGAAAAGATTATCTTATGGTGGTCAAGGTTCAATCTAAGATCAAAGTTACTAGCTATTGGAACACTTGTTGTAAGCTTTATAATGACACTTATTACTTTCTTTGCATTAAGTAGTATTCAGAAAGATGCTGGAATGAATGACACAAGATATGCAAGAGATTTAGGCCTTTTACTATCTGGGAATGTTACTGAATTAGTAGCCAACAATCAAACAAGAGAACTTTTTAATGTTTCTGAAAAATTTTGGCGTTCAAGCAGGAATTTAAGATACATTTTCTTTACAGATCCAGATGGTTTTGTAAAACTTGGTATTCCTGTAAGCGCAACAGCTTCAGATCCTGAGGATGAAGGAGCCTTACAGCTCACACGCAAACTTCAACTCCCTGTTGAATTAAAAAAACAACCCCAATTTCCACTTGTTCGACAACATTTAACTCCACAGGGTCAAGTAACTGATGTATTCGTTCCAATGCTTTGGAAAGGAGAATACCTCGGTACACTAGCGCTTGGTGTAACTCCCAACAAAAAAGCCCTTGCTACAGCTGCTTTAACCAGAGAGATAACAGTTGCTGTTTTTATTTCTATTTGGGTTCTAGTAATAATTGGTGCCGTATTTAATGCTCTAACAATTACGAGACCAATACGAGAGTTAGTTAATGGAGTCAGAGAAATTGCCAAAGGCAATTTCAAGTCAAGAGTAGATCTACCAATGAGTGGGGAGCTTGGAGAGCTATTAAATGGATTTAATGCAATGGCATCTAAATTAGAAGATTATGATGCTGCAAATATTGAAGAACTAAAGGCTGCTCAAGTAAAGCAACAATCTCTTATAGCAACCATGGCAGATGGAGCTCTTCTACTTGACGAGCAAGGGAGTATCGTCTTGGTAAATCCTACTGCTCGAAGACTTTTTCGCTGGGAAGGTAGAAATCTTGAAGGACAAAAGCTACTAAATCAACTACCAGATTTACTTGCAAAAGAATTAGATACACCAATAACTTCCCTTTTAAATAATTTCGGAGATAGTGATGACTTACGTTGCAATTTGGAAGAACCACCCAGAACACTTCGAATAGTTTTAAAATCAGTAAGAGATACAACTGGAGAAACCATCAAAGGTATTGCTGTCACAGTTCAGGATCTAACTAGAGAAGTGCAATTAAATGCCGCACAAAAACGTTTTATTAGCAACGTATCACATGAATTAAGGACACCTTTATTTAATATAAAAAGCTATGTTGAAACATTGTATGACTTAGGTGATCAACTTTCAAAAGACGAGCAAAAAGAATTTCTAGGAGTAGCAAATTCAGAGACAGATAGACTTACTAGATTAGTTAATGATGTACTTGATCTATCTAAAATTGAGTCTGGAAGAACTATACAATTAGAAGCAATAAGTATAAAAGAAGCTATTGAGCAAACACTTAGAAATTACAAACTTAATGCTGAAGATAAAAACGTTAAGTTAAAATTGAGTGCAGAAAATAACCTTCCATTTGTCTTAGGTAATTGGGATATGATACTTCAAGTTTTAGATAATCTAGTAGGCAATGCTCTTAAATTTAGTCAAAAAGGAGGCATTATTAATATAAACGCTTATACATGGCCAGACATATGCGTTGCTTCCCCTTCAGAGATTGATAATAAAGCTCCTCATTGTGAAATATTGTCCCCAATGCCTAAATTACGATTAGAAGTTTCTGATACAGGATGCGGTATATCTGACATAGATCAACAAAGAATATTTGAACGTTTTTACAGAGTTGAAGATTCTGTGCATACTGAAGCAGGAACTGGACTAGGCCTTTCAATAGTCAAAGGAATTGTTGATAAACATGGAAGTGAAATAAGGATGGCTAGTGAACCACATACAGGTACTACCTTCTGGTTTGATCTTCCCCTTGAAGACTCAGATGCTGATGAATTATTATTAAAATCTGCTAGAAAAAATTGGGAAATTGAAAATAACCAAGCTTGAACTTAATAAAATCTCTAATCATTTGTCTGAATAGTTTTAAAAACTCCAGGAATTTGTTCTTCTGGATTAATACGATGAGGAGCACCGCTAAATATTTGTTCAAAGTTAGAAAATGAATCTTTAATTTGAGGACCTTCATTAGTAATGATATATTCTCTTATCCTCTTGTCATGCCATGATCCACGCATCTTAAAAACATTGATTGCTCTTGCCATCTCCCCTCTGATTTCGACATACTGCAAAAGCAAAATAGTATCAGTTATTGTTGATATATGAGAGTCAGTAATTGAGTGACTTCCCATAAATTCTTCTGCTGTATTAGTAAAGAATCCTGCAATTTCTTCTTGTTTTGCATAACCAGTTACTCCAATAACAAACTGCCTAAATGCATTCAAGCTTACACCTCTAGCCAAAGCCGATAAAGAATCGATTGCCATTCTCGAAGGTTTATATTCCCCAATCTCTGATTTGATAATTTGCAAGTGATCTTCCAAACCAGTTGATTCTGGGTAAGCACAAATAATCTTTAACAATCCCTCTGCTTCCATTTTTTCAAAATCAATTCCCCAACTGGTTGCATTTCGCAGTAATTGTGCTCTTGATTCTTCATAAGCAAATAATATTGCTCGTTCTTTATGCAGGTAAGCATCTTCTATAAATTTAGAAACTAACATTGTTTTTCCAGTTCCAGTAGCACCAGTAGCAAGGATTATTGAATCTTGGAAATATCCACCTCCGCACATTTCATCCAAATCAGGGACCCCAGAACTTATACGAATATTTGACGATCTCTGAGTTAACCTCATTGCCCCCAAGGGGAAAGCGATGATTCCATGGGCACCCATTGTAAATGGAAATTCACCTTTCATATGTGTAGTTCCTCTTAATTTTAAAATTTCTACTGTTCTTCTTCTTTTTTCAGCCTCTAATACATTTCTCAAGATGACAACATTATCCGAAACAAATTCTTCAACTCCATATCTAGCGATTGGTCCATATTCCTCTATTCTTTCAGTTGTCATAACAGTAGTAACTCCTATTTCTTTAAGCCTTGCTATTAGCCGAAAGATCTCCCTTCTAACAACGTAAATAGCATCATATTGTTGAAAAACTGCAGTCATGGAATCTATAGCAACTCTCTTTGCTTTGAATTTTCTAATCGCATAACTAATCCTCTCGATTAATCCTGATAAATCAAAACTTCCAGCAACATCTTGTCCATCAGGGTCTGGAGATGCATCTAAAATAAAAAGTTTATTTTGGTCGATTAATTCTTGCAAATTCCAACCAAAGCTTGCAGCATTTCGAATGATATCTAAGGGAGATTCTTCAAAAGTGACAAAGACTCCCGGTTCATCAAAATTACATATTCCATGATGGAGATATTGAAGAGAAAATACTGTTTTACCCGTCCCGGATGTCCCGCTGACGAGTGTACTTCGAGCATTGGGCAAACCTCCATGACAAATATCATCAAAACCCTCAATGCCAGTGGGGAGTTTTTGAACCTGCATTTTTGCTCGAATCTTTTTTAGTAAAGAACGCTTATAGCTCTTATATATCAAACATAATCAATAATCATCTAGACCACCTGAGATATTGGTTGGACTTAAGAATTCATTTTCTTCTTGTTTCCATACTCCCACTATTAATTTGAAGAATAAAACATATCCTTTTCAGATAATTCATCATATAAAAGGTCCAAGCCGATCAAAACTTTTTCCCTATCAGATAGATCACCAATTATTCTTCGAACAGGTGGAGGTAAAATCTTGGCTAATGTTGGAGTTGCTAATATTTTGTCTTCCTCTGCTAATTGAGGGCTCTTTAAAACATCAATAACTTTGAGGGCATAAACACCTTTGAATTCACTTTCTAATATTTCTCTCAAAGTTTTCAATGCCCTCATTGAATTGGGAGTATTCCCAGCGACATAAAGCTTGAGAATATATGTTTTCCTCACACTCATTTGAAACCTCCGAAAACTAAAGAAAATGTGCCCTTATTAAATCTTGACTAAATAACCTACAAAAGGTGAAGATGTTAGTTTGTTTTTCGATTACGATTAAGGCCTAATCGATTTTAATTGACAACACGAGTTCAATCTCTTGATTAATTAAATTTCGAGCCTTAGCGTGTCACAAATACTATGTCCGAAAAAAAATCAACTCCTAAAAAGGAAAGTCAAAAGTCAGATACTTATGCAATAGTTGAGGCCTCTGGAAAACAATTTTGGCTTCAACCTAACCGCTACTATGATTTAGATCGATGTAATGCTGCAGTTGATGAGGTTTTAACAATTGAAAAAGTTCTTTTAATCAATGATGGTAAAGATCTAAAACTTGGTAAACCTTATGTAAAAGATGCCAAAGTTGAGGTCAAGGTCTTAGAACATCGAAGAGGGCCAAAAATAATCGTATATAAGATGAGACCAAAGAAAAAAACAAGAAGAAAAAATGGTCATCGTCAGGAACTTACAAGGGTTTTAGTTCAATCAATATCTGTTGGAACAAAAGGTAAAAAAACAAAAGAATCAAAAGAGACCATTACTACTGGCAGTAAAGTAGAATCAAAGTAATTAATTTTTAAAAACTTATAAACCATGGCTCATAAGAAAGGTACTGGATCAACAAGAAATGGAAGAGATTCAAACTCCAAAAGACTTGGTGTTAAAGCTTATGGTGGTGAGAAAGTAACAGCCGGATCTATACTGATACGTCAGAGAGGGACATCTATCTTGCCTGGAATTAATGTTGGGAGAGGTAAAGACGATACTCTTTTTGCTCTCACAGATGGTTCAGTTCACTTTGAAAGTATCCGTAGAGGATTGCGAAACAGAAAAAGAATTAATATTTCTTCTGCAACAACTGTTTAATTTAACTTCTTTGATTTAATGGCTTATAAGCTCTAGTAGTAATTAAAAATGGGTGAAAAACTTCTAAAAAGTTAGTCTGCAACGTTAAAAAGAATTTTTCAATCATACATGGGTCATCAAAATGAAAAGGATATTCTCTATTTTTACCTTTATAAAAATACCAATTCATAAGAGCTATGCCATCTGGTGATAGTTTTTCTAAAAATATCTCAAGTTGACTTGACGGATCTGGAAGATGCTCAAGCACGTCAAGGCAAATAACAGAATTAAATTCCACATTAGATAAGCTCGCTAAGTCTCTATGAACTGAAATCTTATCTTCGAGGGCTAATTCCTTAGCTCTTTGCTCTACAAAACTTCTATTTTGAGGGTTAAGATCTACAAACCATACATGTTCAACATTTGACAAAACTGATGCTGCCAAGGCATGAGTACCTATCCCCCCTCCAAAATCCAAAACTTTTCCAAAAGCAAATTTTTGTTGTAAGCGAAGAGTGTCTGCTATGTAACTTGAGCTATTTAAATGCCACGATGCTAGATCGATTAAATGAGCATCACCTACTTGTTCTTCGTAAAAGTCGACAACATTATTTTTAGTAAATGCACCAGGATGCAGTGATGCCAGATCATCAACCCCTTTAAGTAATCTTTGATTTAATTGATCATTATTAATTTGAAGAAAATTAATAAGATGATTTTTCAAATTAAAACCATCTTTAAGAAAGCTAGAAATACTAAGATCTAATCTGTTCATATAATTTGCTCAGCGAACACACTGAGTTATAACTTTATAGGTTCAGGGGTACTTGAACAATCTTTTTTTGTGTAATTCAACCAACAAAATAAATTTTGAAAAAGCCTTTTGGATTTGTTGTTATTGATAAGCCCGCTGGGCTTACCTCTCATGATTGTGTCAATAGACTTAGAAAAGTATACGGTTTAAAAAAAGTCGGCCATGGAGGAACTCTTGACCCATCAGTCACAGGTGTCCTTCCCATAGCAATTGGAAATGCCACGAGATTAATCTCATATTTACAAGGCTCTAAAGCTTATAAAGGAATAATTCAATTAGGTACATCAACCAACACAGATGATATGCAAGGGGAAGTCATTCAATCTCAAAGTTGGCCATTAATTGATAAAGGCAATTTGAATAATCTATTAGGTGATTTTAGAGGTGAAATATTACAGAAACCTCCAATATTTTCAAGCGTTCATTTAAATGGAGAAAGAGCATATAAAAAAGCAAGAAGAGGAGAGAAGTTTGAATTAAGTTTAAAAAAAATTACTATAAATAAATTAAATTTAATCAGTTGGAATCAAAAGAAAGGTGAACTAGAAGTTTATATAGATTGCTCATCAGGAACGTACGTTAGATCCTTAGCTAGAGATATTGGAGACAAAATAGGATGTGGTGCTTATTTAAAAAAATTACACCGAACTAAAGCTTATAGTTTCACTGAAAATCATTCAGTATTACTTCCTGAAAAAGCAGAATCTTATCCAGAAAGCAATAAACCTAAAATTCTTAATCCAAAAAACTTTTTTAAACACCTTTATTCTTACAAATTAAGTTCTCAACAAGAAATGCTCAGTTGGAGATCAGGAAGAATGATAAATATTGAAGATTGTTTTCAATATTTATCATTTCCAGAAGATAAACCTAATGATAATAAACCTTATAAAATAAATATATTAGTATTTGATCAAAACAATGAAATTGCAGGGGTTGCAGAGATATATGATTCATTAATACTTAAACCAAAGGTTGTATTTAATGCAATTGGATAAATATTAAAAGCTTCACAGCTAAATAGTTTTCTTAATCCCAATAAAATTTTTCTAATACTTTTTTATTTGTACCCCACTATAGTAATGTTTTAGTATTTTTTGAAAACTTGATCCTCTTTCAGCCATTTCTCTAGCCCCCCATTGGCTCATGCCTACTCCATGCCCAGCGCCAGAACCTTGTAAAAATAAAAAATAGTCTTTTGGAATTTCAGGAAGAGGTCTAGAAGAGAAATCATTATCCATTCTATTATCAAAATCCAAGTTAAATCTATTTTGTGAATTATTAATCTCAGAAAAATTATTTTCTTTTTGAAATTCATAAAATTTCAAATCAGGTTCGAATTTTGTACTAAGCAATTTAAATTTTTTTCTTAACTCTTTACCAGAGAAAGTTTTTCTTCCATGAGGTCCATAAACTAAAATTTTTAAGACTCTATTACTATTACTCCTTTTTGTTACTTGGATGCTAGTTACTCCTCCCAAATCAGGGAAAGTTTCTACTAACTCTTCAGAATTAAATTCAGCAGACCATCTATATTTAGTACTATTTTGATCATAATCAACAACACTTTTCAAGTACGGTAATTGGTACTTCCAAACTTTCCCACTATCTTCAGTCTTCCCTCCAGAACTGCTATGAAATACTGCATTTATAAGCTTATTATCATAAAACAAAGCAAGTAAATTTGTACTTCTAACTGCCCTATTTATTTTTGGCGTTTCAGCCTCAAGTCCCAAATAAACTTGACTGGCTTCTGTTGATTGAACATCAAAGGATTTATTATTTCCCAAAAGTTTTAAAGCATAAGTTCTTGCGGCAATGGCCTGTGCCTGAAGAGCTGCAAGAGGGAATTCTTTAGGCATTTCACTACCAACAACGCTTTTTAAATATTTCTCCAATTTTATATAATTTATTGTTTGTATTTTATTATTATTCAATGAAACTCTAAGTTCTCCTGCGTATCTACGATTCTCAAACCAAATTCCTCTTTTATGATTATTTTTGATAATTAAATTAAAGTCTTTAGGCAATTCAGTCCATTCATTATTTCTATTATTAATTGAATATTTAAGATAGCCGTTAGTGTAGATTAATTTTAAAGATTTAATACTTTTTTTCTGTGGGGATATCCCCTTAACAAAAATAGATTTATTGCCATCCGCTCTGAAATTAGCTTTATATTCATTCCCTATTAATACCCGCATTACTGGCTCTTTGGCAGCTTTTACCTTTAATGGAGAGATAAAGAAAGTTGCTACAAAGATTATGGCCCATCCCGCATTTCCTCTAGGTGATGTGCTCACAATAAAAATTGAATTTAGGAACTAATTCTGCCTATAAGAAGAGAGATCCACCAGTGGTCAAAGGTATGAATGGCACCATGTCTTACAAAGAGGAAAAAACTTGCAAGTCACTTTTCTAGGAACAAGCTCAGGGGTTCCAACTCTGACTAGAAACGTATCAGCAATGGTACTAAAACCTCCACAAAGATCAGAATTGTGGTTATTTGATTGTGGCGAAGGCACTCAGCATCAATTCAATAAAAGCAATCTTAAATTATCTCAAATAAAAAAAATATTCATAACACACATGCATGGAGATCACATTTATGGTCTACCAGGACTACTGGCAAGTATTGGTTTGGCTGGAAGCAGTTCTGGGATTGAGCTATATGGTCCAGCACCTCTTAAAAATTTTATTGATGCTTGTCTATACAGCAGTTCGAGCAGATTGGCTTATTCTCTAAAATTTCACCAGATTGAAAATGCTGCAATAGAAAAAGAACTTTTATTCGAAGATTCAAATTTCGAAGTCAAGACTGCTCCCTTAAAGCACAGAATACCCTCCTTTGCATATAGAGTTAATGAAAAGCCTAGAGTAGGCAGGTTCAATATAGATAAAGCAAAGTCATTAAAAATTCCTCCTGGCCCTATCTACGCTTCTTTGCAAAGGGGAGAAAATGTTCAGCTTGATGATGGTCGTATTTTTTCAGGAAAAGATTTCTGTGGTCCTTCTCGACCAGGATTAAGCATAGTTTACTGCACAGATACTGTATACACAGAATCAGCTATTGAGATTTCGAAAAATGCCGACCTTTTGATCCATGAATCTACATATGCTTACAAGGAAACTGAAATGGCTTATCAACGTGGTCACTCAACTGCCACAATGGCGGCTCAAATTGCTTCAAAAGCAAACGTAAATCAATTAATTTTGACTCATTTCAGTCCGAGATATACCCCTGGGAATGAAACATGTCCTAATGATTTGCTTAATGAAGCAAAAGCAATTTTTCCAAATACCCAGTTGGCAAAAGACTTCTTGCAAATTGACCTAAAAAAACGCTGCAACAGTTCTTGATCCCTTGGCCTATGAAATGCCACTACATGAAACAATGGTCGGGTTTGGTGCTTCCGTCAATCGCTGGCGTTATTAATGGACTCTCTTATTTCTTCTCTTAAACGGTCCCTTACAAGACTATTTGTTTTGATACCTGTGCTTGTAAGTCTCAGTATTAGTCCTCTTTCTGTAAGTGCCTTGTATCCCAGCGACCCTTCTTCAGTGGAGACCTTAGATACAAGCTTGGCTGGTCAGGACTTACAAAATACAGAGTATGTAAAATACGACTTATCAGGAAAAGATCTTGGTGGGGCGAATTTCACTGGGGCTTATTTCAGTGTCTCAAGCTTGAAGGGCTCTGATTTAACAGGCGCAAACATGACCAATGTTATTGCCTATGCAACAAGGTTTGATAATGCAAACCTCACAAACGTAAAACTTACTGGTGCAGAGTTACTAAAGAGTGTTTTTGATGGTGTAACCATCGATGGTGCTGACTTTACTGATGCTGTATTAGATAGAAGTCAACAAAAAAATCTATGCAAAGTAGCTACTGGCAACACAGCCGATAGTCTTGGTTGTAGCACTACAGCTGCTGGATATGTTCCTGCAACAAAAGGTCAGGGTTTCAACCCAGGTACATAAATTTATCTAAAATTTATTAACCAATAAAAAAAGGGCTTATAGCCCTTTTTTTATTGGTTAATAAATTCTACTCGTTATCACTTGGTGATAAGAAAGAAAGCTGCTGCAGCCCCTCCAACAGCAAACATTGGCAGCCCAACTAGCAAATGTGAGGTGCCAAAGCCAAAGCCTTTTTGGCGCAATATAAAATAGCCAACTCCAGCAGCTCCAGCAGCTAGAGGAATTGCAGCCGTAGCAGCGGAAGCAACAGCGTGATAGTCGAAGTTCATCCCAGTGTTGAAATTTATTTACTTATAATTATCCTTCGAAAACTTAAAAATGTAATGAAATTATGGTCGAAATGCTTCATATCTTCATCACTTTAAATCCAGAAGAAATTTTTAACGGATCAAAATCAAAAAAAAAAAAATTAAGTTTCCTTGATTAATGCCAATTGAGGAAAGACATTTGAACTCTCTCTCGAACGAGGATGCTTGCTATACCACCATTCCTGCAAATTAGAATCTAGACGAAGAGAAAATAGAGTCAGAATTGTCTTAGTTGGTTTTACACCTGGTTGAATAATCTCAACAGAATAAGATGGACATTTTTGTGCAGCGATATCAGCAACCAATCTTTTTCCAATTCTTCTCCAACTAGGCTCTTTACTTCGCCATGAAAGCCTGCAACAAGGCCAAGGCAACTCTTCACGGTCATAAAGACGGCAACATGGTCCTATCACTCGAAAGCTGTACTGTCCACCAATGCTTGAATGAACCGTACCGTGATCCATAAGACATTGAACTTCCTCGGTTGAAAAAACTTCTGAAATCAATTAATCCCTAAACAATTTTTTATGCGCCCATGAGCGCATAAATAAAAGGGTGGCGAACAATAAGATCTTTTGCAAGCAAAATAGTTAAAATCTGGATAAAAAATTAATATCAATATATTTCATCCTCAGCATGGGTTCTGATAATGCAATCAGAAGTCGGATATGCGACGCAAATCAAAATATATCCTTGTTGAATTTGATCTTCATCTAAAAAGCTTTGATCTTGTTGATCAACATTACCTTTTTCTAATTTAGCGACACAAGTTGAGCAAGCCCCAGAGCGGCAAGAGAAAGGGAGTTCAATATTTTGTTCACATGCCGAGTCAAGAATATATTTATCATCTGGAATTTCAACAATTTCTTTTAAACCACTTAACTCATTAATAAAAGTGATCTTAAAAGATGCCATAAATCTTTCTTTTGAAAATTTAAAGTCTATTTAATTAAACGAGTTGTGAGTTAGGACAATCAAAGCCCATTGATCCTTTGTCTTAATATCAAGAACTTTCCAACCAAATGGCGTGAAAAAATCTTCAAGCTCTTTTGCTTGATCAATTAATAAGCCAGACAAAATCACTTTACCTTTTGGTCCAATAATCTTGTCAAAACTTGGACCTAATAATTTTATGACAGGTGCAAGAATATTGCAGAGCATCAAATCAAATTGTTCATCAGTTATGTTCGCTTCAAGCATCTCAATAGAGCCATGATAAACACTGAAAAGCCTTTCAGAAAAATCATTCAAAGAGAAATTATTCTTCGTAGCAGATATTGCTAAAGAATCCGTATCAACAGAAACAGTACATTTAGCCCCTAGGCTCAAAGCAGATATGGACAATATTCCACTACCACATCCTAAATCAGCAACTTTTTTACCTATTGGGGGATCATCATCCAAAGCCTCTACACATAAACGAGTCGAGGGATGACTACCAGTACCAAAAGCACTTCCAGGATCTAAACGAATAATTTTCCTACCTGAGAATTTTTCAGGTAATTCCAACCATGCCGGCAAAATTAAAATTGATTTGCCAATGGGATCAGGTTTCCAGTTCTTTTTCCAGATTGAACTCCAATCTTCATCCTTAACTTGAATCCATTTGCAAGGTGGCAAAATTAAATCAAAAGGATTTGCCAACAATGATAATGATTTGACTAAGTTTTCTTTATGACAATCTGACCATTCAACCTCAGGAAGCCAAATATATAGAGTTTTAGTGGAACTATTTTCAGGATTATTCTCAAAGGAAAATCTAGTAATTTCTAAATTACTCAAGCACCAGTAGAAAGAATCCTCTAACTCAAATGGAATTTCCTGCTCAAATCGTAACCAATAAGAATGAGGATTTTTCAATTTTTTTAACTAGTATTCTATAAAGTTACTGAATGAGCTTCGTTTATACCTTGCATTGAGAGAATGGACCCCAATAATTCTGAGGGAATAGGGTCGTCAATACTTAAAACCATAACTGCTTCTCCTCTAACGATTCTCCTCCCAACCTGCATAGAGGCAATATTCACATTATGTTTTCCAAGTAATGATCCTATTTGACCAATAATTCCAGGCATATCTCTATGCCTAGTAAAAAGCATATGTCTGCTTGGGACAAAATTTATTGGATACTCATCAATAGTTGTGATACCTAAATCTCCATCACCAAAAACAGTACCAGAAACACTATGTCCACCCTTATCGCTAAAACTATCCAATTGCAATGAGCCTCGAGAAAACTCTGGACTAAGTTCATCCTTGATCTCAACAACTTCGATACCTCGACCTTTTGCCTCCAAGGAGGCGTTTACATAGTTAATTTTGTCGCCCAAAGCATTAGTAAGTAAGCCTTTCAATGTGGCAATAACCAAAGGCTGAGATGGATGTTGAGCAAATTCTCCTTGTAAGCGCACTTCTAATTTTTGAATCTGTCCGCCTGATATCTGACTAACTAATAATCCTAATGTCTCTGCAAGCTTTAAATGTGGTTTCAGACTATCCATTATTTCTGCACTTAAACCTGGAATATTGACTGCACTTCTTGCAGGCAAACCTAATAGAACATCTCTAATTTGCTCTGCAACATCTATGGCTACATTTTGTTGAGCCTCAACAGTTGAAGCGCCTAAATGAGGTGTAAGGACTAAACCTTTTTTAACAGATCTTAGTGGTGAATTTTCACTCAAAGGTTCTTTAGCATAAACATCTATTGCTGCCCCTGATATTACATTTTCTTCCAATGCTTGAGCCAAATCATTTTCATTAATAATTCCTCCTCTTGCACAATTAACCAACCTTGCCGTTGCTTTCATCTTTCTAAGCAATTTCATATTTACTAAATTCTCGGTTTCTGCAGTCCTTGGAAGATGAAGAGTTACATAATCGGATTCTTTAAACAACTCATCAATCTCACTTAATCGGACCTGCATTTGCTGAGCTCGTTCAATAGAGACAAATGGATCGAATCCAATAACATTCATGCCCATCGCATTGGCAACCTTTGCGACATGAGATCCAATCTTTCCAAGACCAACTACCCCTAAAGTTTTCTTGAACAGCTCATTTCCAACATATTTCTTGCGATCCCATCCTCCAGAGAACATGCTTGAATGTGCTTGAGGAATATTTCTAGACAAAGCAAGAATCATTGCCAGAGCATGCTCAGCGGCAGCGATAGTATTACCACCTGGTGAATTAACAACTAATACACCCTTCTTGGTGGCAGATGGGACATCAACATTATCAACTCCAACTCCAGCTCTACCAATGATTCTTAATTTTTTTGCTTCACAAATCACATCAGATGTAACCTGTGTACCAGAACGGATCATCAATCCGTCATACTCACCAATAATATTCTTTAAGTCATCAACTGAAAGGCCAACTTTTTGGTCAACCTGTGCAACCTGAGTAAGAATATCTATGCCTGCTTGATCAATGGGATCAGAAACAAGAACTTTCGTCATTAAGGGCGAATAACGTGCCGTCCTGAACTTTAGTGATCTATTCGCCGCTGACCAGATTTATGTTGAGCAGGATTGAAAATCCAAACATTTCAAGGAGTTAATTCGTGTCAACATGCGTAATCGTCTTCAAGGAAAAGCTAGCTGCAAAGGAGTTATTGCTCCAATTAAAAAAAGCTCAAACACCTATCCTGAATTGCGATCTGATAAAACCATTGGATAACAAAAAGGAATTTGAGGGCTTAAAAATAGAGACATCTGAGGAAGTTTTTATTAACGAAGTCAATTTTGATAATTTCAAACTCCTGAATCCAAGTCTTGCTCTAAAGGATCGACAAAAAACTTTAGCTACATGGTTAATACCATTTGGTTTTATTGCAGGCTTAAGCTTTTCACAAATGACTGATCTGAAAACATTTGCAGATATGGGGTTTCCGAATCAATTAGAAAAACTTTTAGGTGGCCTGGTCGGAATGGTTTCAGGATTGCTAGGAAGTCTTTTTTCAGCTGGTGGAATTAACCAAGAAACTGATGATGATTTAAGAGCTCTTCGAAAAAAAAGCGAGGGAGGTTTTTGGCTGCTTATTCTTGAGCTACCAATAGAAATAGAACCACCTTGGGTAATTCTAAGAGAAACAAATAACTTAGAGATCATAACCTTAAGGAAGGAATGATGTTAATTTAAATAAAAATTCATAGCGAGAAATTGAATATAATAATTAATACTATATTGAATAGTTTATTACTCAAATAAAGTGAATATAAAAAAGGTTTAGACTATTAAAATCTTAAAAAAAACTTCAGTCTCATTTAATGCATCTTCCAAAAGAAAAGATTCTTTTTAATAGTCCTTTTAGAAAAGAATTAGAAATTTTGCTTGACTATGCAGAAAAGGCAATAAGTAATCGGGAACCAATATGGACACCTTTTGTTTCACCACAACTAATAGAGGAGGTTAAAAATAAATTTAATAATTTAAATGATATAACTTGTAGTTTTGAGGGAGGGTTCCCTAGCGCCGAGCGAAAAAGAATCTGCTTCGAAAGATCTGAAGAGAAAATAAACCTTTCCTATTCAGATATTCCTATGCAAGGTATTTATCTCAAAGGAAATTTTCTTTTTGATAGAGCACAACAAAATGATTTTAGAAATATCCTTCATGAACTTGACGCGGAAAGAGATGAAATTGGAGATGTTTGGTTAATTAGAGATAGAGGAGCTCAAGCAATTTGCTCTAAAGAATGCGCAATTTTAATGCATAAAAAAATTGTGAGATTAAGAGAAGTTGAAATAGCAATAGAGGCACTATCAATTAGCAAGTTAGAAATACCATTTAAAAGACCAGAAAAAATAATTAATACCGTTGAGGCATCTGCCAGGATTGACGCAATAGCATCTGCAGGTTTTGGTTTATCAAGATCAAAAATAACGACTCAAATCAAGCAAGGATGTTTACGGCTTAACTGGGAGCCAAATGAACAGCCCAGCAAATGGGTAAATATTGGAGACCTTATTCATTTAGAAAAAAAAGGTTCCCTTAAAATTTTAAATATTGATAAGACAAAAAAGGAGCGTTGGAGAATTAAATTACTAAGGCAATGATTATTCGGTCCTATTGCCTGCTAGCTTCGTTTAGTCACCTCACACTAATCTTCTAAATTGAATACTGAGGGCGATTAGCTCAGAGGTAGAGCACTACCTTGACACGGTAGGAGTCACTGGTTCGATTCCAGTATCGCCCATTCCTTAAATAAAGAACCGCTTAGTTACTTAACTAATGTAAAGAAAGTTTTTTTTTAAGTATTTACCTATCAAACATTTGATGAAGTTTAACCCATTTAATTTCACTCTCGCTCTGATCTCCTAAGCCAATAAAAGAGCAATCACCATTTGTTGAATCCTGAATGTCTTTTTGTTTTAAGATTTCTCTACCTTCTATGTCTGCAGGCATTAAACAGAAGCAAATACCTATATATCAAAACAACTAACAAAATAGAAAGCCAGAAGTATTAATCTTTTTTTAATCTAATTAAGTTAAATTACAAAATTGCCTAATTAATTTCTTATCATTTAATCAGCAATAAAAATCCAAAGAGCTAATAGATAAAATATCTTTGTTTAAAAATCAAAACAATACTAATATAAAAATATTCTATATTACAGACTAGTTAAATCTAATCCTTTCAACTTGATTTCATAGCATTTACAACCTAATCATTTAATTAAAAGTGATTTACATTCAAATCTAAATCAAATTGACAAAACAAAAAATTCCAACCCAATTATATATTGTACTTGGACTAGGCAACTCAGGAATAAATGCATCCAAACTTCTTAAATCAGAGGGTAAGGAGGTTTTAGTATTAGAAAATAATTCAAATAAAAAACTTATAGATATATCTCAGAAACTTAAATCAGAAGGAATTAATACGATTTTGCTAGACGAACCACTTGATATTAAGAACTTTATAGATTGGAAAGACAAAATTGCTTCAATAATTGTAAGTCCAGGAATAGATTGGGGGCATAAAGCTCTACAAGAATTAAGAAATTTAAATATCGATATAAAAGGGGAAGTTGAATTAGCTTGGGAAAGGTTAAATCATATTCCATCTATTGGCATTACTGGAACTAATGGGAAAACGACTGTAACAAATATGCTTAACCATGTTCTCAAATTAAATAATTTAAATACTGATATGGGAGGAAATATTGGGAAAGCATTATCTAAAATAGCCTTAGAAATAAAGTATAAAAATGACCAAAAATTAGACTGGCTAGTATTAGAATTAAGTAGCTATCAAATCGAAGGATCTCCTAGATTAAGCCCAACTATAGGTATATGGACTACATTTACCCCTGATCACTTAGAAAGACATCATGATATAGAAACTTATTTCAAAATCAAACGAAGTTTATTAGAGAAATCATCAATTCGTATTTATAACTCTGATGATCAATTTTTATCAGATAAAAGAAAAGAATTACCTGAAGGGATATGGGTAGGAACAAATCAACAATCCTCATATTCTCACCATCCAAAATTCTGGATTGATCAGAAAGGTTATATTTTTGAAGATAAAACGAAGCTTTTTCATAGATCAATCCTTAAGATTCCTGGCAAACATAACTTACAAAATCTACTCCTAGTCATAGCGGCAGCCAGAGAAATAGGTGTTGATCATTTATCAATAGCTAAATCTATTAATACATTCAAAGCAATACCGCATCGATTAGAGTATTTGGGGAGGATAGAAAAATTAAATTTTTACAATGACAGCAAGGCTACTAACTTTGACTCTTCAATTATTGGTTTAAAAGCTGTGCCGACACCGATAATTTTACTTGCTGGTGGAAAGCAAAAAAAAGGAGATTACCATTCTTGGATAGAACAAATTAAGAAATCCACCAATGGGGTAATTTTATTTGGAGAAAGTGCAAAAGACCTAAAGGAGGCCATAATAAGATCTTCATATGAAGGAGAACTAATTGTAAAGAAAAGCCTAGAAGGTGCTATTGAAGTCTCTATTGAAATTGCTAGAAAAACAAAGTCAATAAGCATACTATTATCTCCAGCATGTGCAAGTTTTGATCAATATCAAAACTATGAGGAAAGAGGAGATCACTTCAAAAAGCTAGTTCAAAAGTATGGAATTATCAAATAATTTTCAAATCTCACAAACAATTAAACTTGGTCGGAGATCCACCCTTGAGTTTGAAGTAACTCATGATAATTTAGATTTAAATTCGAAAAGTTAATTTGAATAACAATCAGTCTTCTCCAAATGCAATAAGCCACAAGGAGTTAAATGCCCTTTTGAACAAAGCAAAAAAAGAAACACCATCTATCGATACTTCTGAAAATTTTGAAATCAATCAAAATCAAGAATTTAATGCTTTAATAACAAATTGGGTAGATACAAGTCAGAAAATCTTACTAATGTTAAATAACAAACAGAAACCTATAACTAAAAATAATAATCCAAATTCTCTAATGGCGTATGGGGCTATGGGAGCACATATTAATATGGCTTTACAAGCAATTAAAGCAACAGAATCTGATCAATGAAATTCAAAAATTAGTACATTTATTACATAAGAAATTAAAATAACTAAACGTAGTTTTTTGAAAATATAATTAAATACTAAACCCTCTTCTAAGGGTTATTCAATCAATCTTATTTTGACCGAAAAAAACCTAAACCCACTTGTTCTCGTACCAGAGTCAACAGCAAAAATAATGAAACCGTTGTCAGGAGCGAGTAATGGATCTAATGATGATTTAATTTTTTGTCACCTATATGGTGTTGTAGGGGATTGGTACCTTTCCGAGATATCAGAAAATAGAGAAATGGCATTTGGGTTTCAAATAATAAATTCCGAACCAGTTTGGGAAATGGATAATTGGCTAAGTAATTCAAGCGAATGGGGAGAAATTCCGATCAAAACTCTCCAAGGACTTGTAAATGAGAAGTTTTTAAAAGACAAAGATATTCGATTTTTAATTACAAGAGATTTATTCTGGGAACCCATTAAGTTTTCAGAAATTAATATTGAGCAGAATACTCTTTTCTATCCAGGTACAACTGATAGAAATCTGTCTTAAAAATAACAGTTGAATCTCTCTACACTAAAAAGTTTCTAATTAAAATGAAAGGAATAGATCCAAAAAATGATCCTCTTTATTTATTAACTAAAGCAGTTGAGGAAGGTGATCCTGAGGCCGCAAAAAATGTTAAAGATCGCCTGAATAAATCAGACAATCCCTCAGAGATGAGGTATTTAGAAGGATTACTAATACTTCTTGGAGAGCAACCTGGAGAACTGGAGGACCCTCCAGACGTTGAAGATGATCCAGACGAATATTGGAAAGAGAATGATTATTTTGAAGTTTAAATTAAAGTAATACCAACACCAATAAAAGATAAAAAAGAATAAGTAATTGTTAATTTATTTATATTGTCTCCCTCTCTCCTAGACATCAAAAGTGCACATACAGGAGAAAGACTTAATAAAGTCCAACCGATTCCAATAGGTAAGAATTTAAAGACTATCTGTTGAAATAAGATTCCTAAATTAGTGCCAAGCAAGGTCGATATCACTAAATTAGAATGACTATTTTTAGTTAATGATCTATTATAAAATAGATAAAAAAAATCTTTTTTAAAAAATAAAAATAAAAAGATAGATGCTGATAAAAGCCTTATTTCAGTTGTTTGTAAAGGATTTAATTCAGAGCTAATTAGAATTATTCTTGACATTAAAGCAGCAAAAACGGCACAAAGGACAGATCCAATTGCACAGAGAATTCCAATGGTCTTTATTTCCCTAGAGTGATCTTTTTTATATGTATTTTGACGTACAATCATAAACAAAGAAAAAGAGACGATGAAAGATCCGATCCAAACTTTTTGAGGATAAACCTCATTTATACTTATAGTTTCCACAATAGTTGCAATTATTGGTGTTAAGGCTTCAAACGAAAGAGTTTTTCTAGTTCCTATTATCTTTAATGAATTTATATATAACGTATCCCCTATAGCAATGCCAACTATTCCACTAATCATTAAAACAACTATTGAACTTATATTAGAAAACCAATCAATTGATAACACCACTGGTAAAAAAATGATTGAGGCGAGAACATTTTTGTAAATGTTGATTTGTCTAGGTAATAAGTTTTCAGATTCTTTACGCCAAATAGAACATGAAAAGGTCCAAAACAATACTGCTGAAATTGCCGCAAAAAAACCAATCATATTGCATTAAATTTGATACATTAATTTAGGAAAGTATTTAGAAACTTTTCAAAGAACTTTGGAGATGATTATTCGTAAAATTAATTTCTAATTCTAGAAAACTATTTATTGCTTTTATTACATTCAGGCCTATTTTTTTTATTATTTAAATTAAGTTTGTCATCTGACCAAACTTCTAACACATCAGGAAAGTGCTTCTCCATACATGTATCGCAAATCCCATGACTAAAACGAATATCTGTAATTTTAGATAGATATTTTTCTAGATGTTGCCATTCACCTTCTGTATCTCTTACCTCTTTGCAATAAGAACATGTTGTTAAAATACCTTCCATATTATGCATATGAGTAAGAGCATCAAGAAGACGAATAGATCTTTTGCGAAGTTCCAACAAGGTTACGACTTGTCTAGATAAAGCCTTCATAACTTGATTCTGTTTATCTGATAAATGTCCTGGCTTTCTATCAATAACGCAAAGAGTGCCAATTCGTTGATCATTTGGAGTTTGCAAAGGAAAGCCAGCATATAAACGAATTTTTGGTTCCTCAACGACCAAAGGATTTGATTTAAATCGCTCATCTAATAGAGCATCCTCAACAATCAAGGGTTCTGGACTCGCAATTGCATGAGCACAAAAAGAAACATCCCTTGAAGTTTCTTTAGTTTCAAACCCACACATTGATTTAAACCATTGCTTGTCAGTATCAACCAAACTCATTAAAGATATGGGAGTATCACAGGTCAGCGAAGCAATTTTCGTTATGTCGTCATAACATTGCTCAGGCTGAGTACCCAAAATCCTATATTCAGCAAGAGCTCTTAAACGCTCTTCTTCATTACTTATTTTAGGAGCACCAAAACCCAAATTAAAGCCTTTTTTTATATGACTAAGAATAGGTAATGCAAGTAAATAAAAACCAATCTCTTCTCAATAATAAATAATTAAGTTCTTATAAGAAAAATATCAATAGCGTAAATCAATGAGCCAGAGAAAGCCTATTTTAGATACTAGAAAAGCTATCAAAGCTAGTCTAGGGTAATATAAAACTGCCTAATAAAAGGAAATTAAGTAAAAGCATTTGATATTTTCCAGCTTAAAAAGTCTTAGCAAACCTAACCTTAAAACTACTTTTAGTTATTAAAGTATCTTCATTAATATCTAAACCTTTAACACTCGAAATCTGTCCTTTAAGCCCTTCCAATTGAAGTTGATCAATCATCTGCTGAATAATCTGACTCTCTACTAATTTCTGATCAATCATTTCTGGTGTCATTTTCTCAAATAATTTACCTGCTTTAGAGGCAACTACATCTGAGGCATTTGTAATCTTGAGAAGAATCATAATAAAATCTAAATGCAATTAAAGTAAAAGCAATTTTAGTCTAGTTATAATTAAATATTATATATTCCAGAATTTAATAATATTAAAGAATTATGTAAATATAACTTTAAAAGCCATTATCACAATTTGAATTGAAGCCAAGAATATAAAGATCCATAGTGATATCATCCCTAATTTATTATGGAAAGAACCTTTTTTATAAAAAGATGGACCCGAGTCCCAATGTCTAGTCATTCTCCAACATGAATAAACATATACAATAACATAGAAAAATATTTAATTATGTTTATTTTCTAAATCAAATGCAATATAATTAAAACCATTTTTTCCAAAAAATCAAAATATATCCACAAAAATAAAATATATTTTACATAATAATAAAGTAAATTATCTTTACACTCCATTAATTACAAAAGGAAACTAAGTTTTATATTTATTCAAAAAATTTATTTTGAATAAAAGAAAAATCTAATTTGAATAATTTTTATTTCAGCAATATTTATCCATATAAATCCAGGTAAAATAATAAATTTCGAAAGAAATATTGATCTTATTACTATAAAAAATATATCATCATTAAATATCTCAGTTCTTATTACTTTCTGCTCTCTTTTTCTATATTATTTAGCTCATTACTTTTTTTCTCATGCTTCAAGCAAAGATTAGTTATATTTCTTCTACTTTTATTTATAATCCCAATCACATTTATTCTTCATTTTTTCCCTTTTCAAATAAGATCTGTCTTAATGAATACTGGATTAATTGGGGGATTAATCCTTGGCCTAAGCAAGGCAAAGTCCTACTCTCTTAAAGATCGTTTTAACAATCAATGAATAAAATAGTTATTAAAGCTAAAAGAAATTTAGATTTTTAAATTTTATTTTGATGCCAAGCTAATTCAATATCAACAGACTTTTCAAGATTCAGCTTCACAGGGCATTCTTCAGCAATACTTTTAAGTACTTTAATTTTATTTGAATCTATAGCGGATGGCATAAAAATATCTAAACAAAGAGATTTAATTTTTCTAGGCCCCTCTGTTGTCATTAATTTATAAACATCTATCTTAATCTCACCAAGTTCCCAACCTCTACGTTTTGCCTCAATACCCATAATCGTTATGACACAAGTTCCTAAAGCTGAGGCTAATAAGTCAGTTGGAGCGAAATCTTTTCCATTCCCATCATGATCTTTAGGCGCATCAGTATAAATAACACTTCCTGATGGAGAATGCTTCGCTTCAGCGTGCAAGTTTCCAAGATACTTACAGTGGATTTTTGTTGAATTTAAATAAATATTTTTCAAGTATTTAATTTGAAGATCCTATAATTTTTTTATTTTACCGAATATATGCATTCCCCCTTAAAAAAAAATCTTTTCATAAGGTATTATTCTATCTATGATAAAAATAATCGTCTAATTACTGTTAATCGTATTAATTTTTATTATACTCAAAGTAAATGACTTTTATTTCATTTTTTCTTAGTCTAATTATTACTTTAACCCCCTCCCAAAATTTCAATTGCGAAGGAGATAGATTAACCGCCGTAATAAGAAATAACTTAAATGGTGATTTCGCGTTAACTAATGATCTTGAGAATATCGATAAAGGAGCATTTATAGTTCTTAATTGGCGAGATATCAGCCTCATGCTCCCAGTATCTTTTAAAATAGGAAACATCACTTTCACGGACAAGAAGTGGTTATGGAGTTATCAAGATGAAAAAAGTGGACTAAGGATGGATAATCCCAGGTTTGCTCAACTTTTACCTAATGGAAAAGTTCAAGAATTTTCTTGTAAATCTATCTCCACTGAAGAAAGGGCTTCTTAAAGAAAATCTTAAGTAGTAAATCATCACCACTTGGTATGGCTAGGTATTAAGTAGATGAAAAGCTCACATGACAGTCTCAAGATTAAAGAGATTTGTATTTGTAGATACAAATCCCAAAGTTAGCAAAAAACAAGTTTTTTTCTTTGGAGCATTAATTGCAAGCAGCTGCTTAAGTGGTGCATTATTGATCGCTTTGTATATTGAATATCTTCACAATCCAGCTTTTCATGCCATAGTGCAATCAAATGGAATCTTCCTCTAATACCTTGATTCTATTTAAGATATTTTGATTAGAGCAATTAAAAGCTCTCTAAAAACGAGAGCTTTAATTAGTTATTTTATTTATATAATTCTAGGAATATTAACAAGTAAATATGTAGTTAATAACTACTGAAAATGAAACCACCGTCGCCAAACGAAAAGTCATTTGTTCAGCATTTTTCCAATGGTTTTTCCATTAAACAAATCCTGGAATGATCTGACCTGTTGTGACATATGCTCCAACCAGAGCAATACATCCAAATAGAGCTGCATAGCCGTTGAGCCTTTCTGCAGTTACTTTTTCAGGGTCAATAGTTCTTGTACTATTGTTTTGATTAGCCATTAAACCACTCCAGGAATTAGTTGGCCAGTTGTTAGGTAAATACCTGTTAAAAGAACGAAAGCCATCATTGCTGGTCTGCCGATGCTTCTTTCTAGAATTGTTTTGTTAGATGGTTGCATAATTAATTTTTAGAAAATTCCAGGAATAATTTGGCCAGTTGTTGCGTACGCACCAAAGGCTGCAACGAAGCCAAGCATTGCTGCCCAACCGTTAAACTTTTCTGCTTCAGGAGTCATTTAGAATTAAATAATTTATGTAAAGTAATGTAACAGGACCTTGGATCCGGTTGATGGTGGGCAACCGAACATAATTAGTAAAAATGATCAAGCAGATTAAAAAATCTATGTGTAAAACTAAATTAGACTGTAAAGACTATTAGCTCCTCAAAAATTCCTATAATATACAAATTATAGTTAAACAGAATTTGTACGATCCCTCGATTGGACAAACATCACTTACAACCATTGATGTAATTGGCGTACTTTTTGGGCATATTCTTTTTGGAGTTGCCGCTACACTTTTAATTGATTGGAGTTGGATACCTTTAAGTGCTCAACAAAAAGATAGTGGTAGATCATTAAAAGACATCAAAAGAAGTTGGGGGTGGGATGAAAAAGAAGATCACCAAGATGAATCACAAAGTTCATAAGAAAAAAAATCTTTATCTATAAATAATAATAAATAATCTTTTAAACCTTAGTAATGTCAAATCATTTGCTTTGATGTGTATCAAATATTCTGACAATTTTTGATAACAGTATTAGATCTATAAAGATAGAGCTTTTTTGACTCATGGGATACTTTTGCGCCATAGCCTTTCCTGCATTGAATTGGCTATCTCAACTATTGACCCTGAAAAAAAGCAACTAAATAACCCTTCTTGAAAAATAATTTATCTATGTGTATTATTTCCAACTATTGCCATAGACAATTTTAAAAAATAGGTTTGAATAAATATTTTAGTAATTAGTTAATTAATATCTTTAATTGACTAAAATATCAAAAAAAGGAAATTTATGTTATCCAACAAAGTTAAAGAAACTAACTGCACACAACTGTTTAAGGCTGCGTATGAAAATCGCTATACATGGGAATCTGATTTTTCAGGTTATGAAGGCCGCTGTTCATGGACAGATGGTAACAAAGAAATCAAAGGAACCTTTTCTTTAGGAAAAGATTTAAAAGCCACCGTTAATAACATAGATGATGAACAAATAAAAAAAGCAATTTCTTCGCAACTTTGGGAAGTTGCTATTCATCGAGTTAGAAGATCATTTGAACAAACTCATGGAAAAAACACCTTTACTTTTGGAGATACAAATGAAATTGGCTCAGAAATAATAGTTGGAGGAAAAAATGAAGGTGATAAATATAGAGTCAAAAATAACGTGGTGACTATGGTTCATAGGCATATCCATGGAAATCTCATAGTTATCCTTACGAAGGATGTAACACATACTGGCAATGGCTACTTAAGTAAGAGTTATTCCAGCCAATATCTTGACCCGACTTCTAAACAAGATGTAAAAGGAAAAAGTTTTTATAAAGATGATTTCATACTTTTGTTCAAAGGAGGACCTTGGGTTTTAGCCTCTAGATCCATACATCAAGAATCCTTAGAAGGGACTATTTTAAACAAACAAACGTTTTCCTTTTCAGAATTAAAAAGTCTTGGTTCAAGCTTAGAACAATCAATATGAGTTGATTAGGCATTTTTTTTAATTCTAAAAAGTATTTGCCACAACAAATAAATAGAGATTAACCAAAACGGACTGAAAGATAAACATTATCTACTTTTGAAACTAGTGAAGTTTATTAGTTTTGCGCTTTCTTAACTTTTTTATAATTCCTATTAGCTCTAACGATATCAGCCATGATTGGCTTAGGGATACTAAATTGAGTGAGTAATTTCATGAAGAGTTAAAGATTTAAAAAATATAGACAAAACAAAAAACATCTAATCACTTTCAACTTGAAACTCTTTCAATGAGTCTCCGTAATAACTCATGGCCAATTGGAGTAAAACCCAGTTCATAGCTCTAGACATTGTGTCCTCGAAATGAATTCAACTTAAAGATGACTAATGTTTCAAAGCTTTGCCATGAGTAATTATTATTTTTAAAGGATTAAATGAGAATGCATTAATTCATTAAAACCAAATAAATAATTAATCTTTGCGTATAACAAGTAAAGATAAGTAATTATTCCGAATATCTAAGCATTTTAAATATAAGCTTTGTAAATAAAGCTATTAAAGGCTATTACATGGTTTTCCTATCAAATCCACAAGTTTGGCACTTGCCAGGCACATGGTCCGAACAACCTATTGATGGTCCTTACCTGGGCATGACTTCTCTTCAATTAAGTTGGTTGGCGGCATCACTTTTGATAACTTTATTTATTGCCTTTAGTATTTATCTTCTTCAGACGAGTAACTCGAAGCGTAAAACAAGTTCCTAAAATAATTGATCCCCAAGCATTCAACTAAAAGATTGGGTAATATTTCATGACATTTGTTGTTCTATATATTGCTGTAATAGCATCAATTTGGTGGTTATATCGTGTCGGATGGACTGAAGCTCTCAAGACGATTGTGAGTGTTATCATTCCATCCCTATTAATTATTCTTTTTAATATAAAAGCAGGGCGACTGATATTTAAAAACCCAGCAGTTGGAATCGTCAGCGTTCTCCCCACCGCTTTTATTATATATAGAGGGTCAAAGCCTCTGGTGTTTGGAATAAACAGTTGGATTGACAGGAAACGAAACGAATTTGTGGATTCGCAAAATATTGTTGATGCCGAAGTAATTTCCAAAGAAGAAACATAAATTTCAAACTTAACAAACCAGTCATAGAAAATGATTTGAATGAGCAAAAACTTTCAATCCATTACTATCAATCTCTTTTCTGTTGAGTCATAAAAGGATTGGGTATTGAATTTAGAAAAAATTAGGAGTTTCTTTATTCTTTTATTAGTTATATTTGTTGATCACTTTGAATAAATGGCAATAATAAGGTCATTAATAATTCAACCATGACAGAGAACGAACCAAAGTGGGATTACACCACTAAAGAGGGAAATTTCGCAGCAGGAGCAGCCGTTGTAGGCGGAAATTTATTAGTCCTTATTATTTACATTCTTTATAGAACAGTGCCCTCTGTTCACCATTTCATTATCGGTAGGTGAGAAGTCAAAAGGTCCTTCAACATAAGATGGATCTTGGAAACCAAATTTCTCAGTATCCTAAATTCGTTATTGATTCCGACCAAATAAAAGCCAATAGAAAAAGCCATTCCAATTTCAGGGAGAAGGGCTTTACCTAAACCAACGAAAGACAGCACGCCAACTCCACCCGCGCTGTAAAGTGCTCATTTTAGAAAATATCTACCTGCTTTACTGCCTTTTTTACTAGAAGATGAAATGACTTCAGGGTCAATAATCACTTTTAATCCAAAGATATATAAAAATAGTAAATCTACTTAAAAGGAAAACAAGCAGAAAGTATATATTGAAAGTATCGAAATGTGATAGTAAATACATCCTTTGGCGAACATCACCAGACAACTAGTGGTTTTATGTCTATTCAGATAATCACAAGAATGTCCATGTTACAAGTGCAATAATCCCCATTATTAAAGCTAAAATTGCAAAAACAAAGTTCCCTAAAAAAAGAATCACAATACCAGTTGTTATAAGTATTAAAGAGAAAATCAAACACACAGCAGGGGGGATTTTATTTATAAACTCCAAAATTCCCATTTAAAACAACTTTATTAAAAAGGAAAATCCGATTTCATACTCAATGCAGAAACAATTTTCATAATTATCCAAATAACCAAAGCACCCTCAAGGAATCCAAACCAATATAAGGCATAGTTAGATATCCCCATTTCTTTTTGAGCACGTTCAACGAATGATTTATGCCATTGGATTAACTTCACAATTATTCTAAATACCTAAAGTTATTATAGTTAAAAGTATAAGATTTTATTTTTTTTATAAACCGAGTAATGTTTGTTGAGAATTCTAAGGGTTTTGAAAAGTCACTAGATCAACATCTGAAGATATCTTTTTTAGCTTCTTAAACCTATGACAATCAATTACTACAAAAGGTAGTCAATAAAAATCACATCGCAATGACAGCAATAAATATTGCAAATAAATTCATAGATCATACTTAAGCAAGAAAAATCAAAAAGCATTCTTTTCTAAAAAGCATACAAAACTATCAACTGATTGAAAAAGATAGGCTTATTGCGAAAGGAACGATTTATCTTAAATAATTCAATCCCCTATAAGTGAGCTTTATTTGCGAATTACAGACAGAATGACAATATACGAATGATCTTCCATTGAAATACATATTGACAATGATGCAGTCTCCTTAAAAGTGCTCAAGTCCCCGTCCTGTGGCTTGAGTCGTACTACGGCCTGCTTAAGCAGATCGGACGATTAGGTGGTGAATACCACAATCTTTCTATAGTATTTATACTCAACGATGCAATGGTGATGATTAGGAGTCTTTCTATATGTCCGAACCAAGAGGAGACTTACATTGTTATGTGTCTGAATCAGACAAATCACTTAGTTCAATCCATCTATCCTCATACTCTTGAATAGATTCAATCAGTTCCGCTAATTGATGACTAATTTGAGTAATATCCAAATCTCTCTCAGTTATCTTTTTTTCTAAATATCTTTTCTGCTCCTCTAATAAAGGTAGCTGAAGATCTATTTCTTTGAGTTCACTCACTTCCCTGAAACTTAGTCGATTCGACTTATTTTTTGGCTTTAATTTTATTTTTGATTCATTTTTAGTTTTTGAATCATTAACAAATTTATCTCGTTTGTTTTTTTCATTATCTCTCTCCTCTAATATTTTTTGCTCCAGGAATCTAGAGTAATTCCCTTCATATCTTCTCAACTTACCATTTTCAAAATTAAAAATTCGATCAATCGTTCGATCAAGAAAATATCGATCATGTGATACGACTACGACACAACCTTTAAAATCTTCAAGAAAATCTTCAAGCACACTTAGTGTTTGTATATCTAAATCATTCGTAGGTTCATCAAGCAACAACACATTGGGTGCTTGTATAAGCATTTTACAGAGGGCAAGTCTTCTTTTCTCACCTCCTGAAAGCATAGAAAGAGAACTATGTTGCTGACTTGGCGGAAATAGAAATTTTTCTAAAAGCTGAGATGCCGTAATTTGTTTTCCTCCATGATCAACCCTGAATGCGGCCTCCTCAACAAATTCTATGACTTTGCGATTGAGGCCACAACCTTGATTTAAATCATTTGTATGTTGATCTAGATAACCAATATGAACTGTTTCTCCAAGTTTTATCTCCCCATTAGTTGGTAACCTTTTACCGGCAATTAGATCTAAAAGAGTCGATTTACCACTTCCATTTGGACCAATAATTCCTACTCGATCTTCTGGGCTAAAGCTATAAGTGAAATCATATACAAGGTCGAAACTTTTCTCTTCATCAGTTATTGAGAGTCCTACACCTTCAGCTTCTATTGCTATTTTTCCAATTCTTCTACTCAATGAATCCATTACTAATTTAGATTTGACTTGTTTTTTTGGTTTCGCTTGCATTTCAGCAATCCTTTGAATACGTGCTTTTTGTTTCGTACTTCTTGCTTTAGGTCCTTGTCTTAACCAAGCTAATTCCTTCCTTAAAACACCTTGAAATTTTTTCTTAGTCGATTCCTCTGATTGCTCTTGATCAAGTTTCTGTTGAAGAAATTCACGATAATTTCCTGAATATTTGCGAGCTTCTCCATTATTGATTTCAACCATCCGAGTAGTAATTCGATCAAGAACATACCTATCATGTGTAATCAATACAAGTGCACCTTCGTAATGGTCTAACCAATTTTGCAACCATTCCACAGCAGAAGCATCCAAGTGATTAGTAGGTTCATCAAGAAGTAAGACATCTGGTTGAGAGACAAGCGCCGCAGCAAGTCCCACTCTTTTGCGATAACCACCAGAAAGATTTTTTACTTGCTTATCTAAATCACTGATTCCAAGTCTTCTTAGGACATCTTGACACTGCTGCTCTAAATTCCATGCCCCAGCAGCATCCATAAGTTCACTAGCTTCACCAAGCTTTTTCAGAAGATTTTCATCATCAGGGTTTTGAGCTATTTGTCTGCTTAGCTTGCTGAAATTAAGTAATAATTTCCTTTTTTCTCCACACCCTTCAAGAACTTCTTCCAAAATATTTTTTTCTCCATCGAAATTGGTTTCTTGGCCAACTAAAGATATCCGCAAAGAAGACAAACACCTTCTTTCTCCTTCCATCAAAGGCTCAACTCCTGCAAGAACCCTCAAAAGTGTTGACTTGCCAGATCCATTTGGCCCAATCAAACCAAGTCTCTCTTTTTTATTTATATGCAGGTCTAGATTTTTAAAAAGATTTTTTATCCCAAAGTCAGTGGAAGCATTAATTAGACTAATCAACACTGATCACACCCTCACATCCATAAATAAAGCTATCTAACAAATAATAACCTTTAATTAATTGGTCAAGGCTATTTCAGGGCATCACAAGTAATCGTATACAATAAAATGTGTCTTAATCAAATTGATCTGAATGTTTACTGACCTCAGATCAAGAAAAATTCTTTACTTCATTAAATTTATAATCAGGTTTATTTGCTTAAAGGAATAAAAGCCTAGAAATATCCAGAAACTTTTAAATAAATACTATTTATAGGTAAATAACTAATAATGAATTTCTAAATTTGCACCAACAACGCAAAAAATGACTAAAAATCAAAACATGTATCAAAATATTTAGCGAAAAAAATTACAGTATTGCTCAACTCTTGAACCCATTCTACTAGTCCCTTTCAAATCTAATAATCTCGCCGCCTCACCGCCATTGATTTCGGCAGCAAAATAACGCCCACAAATATTTTTCGTTTCATAAATTCGTTCATCCCCACTAACTGACGTTGGAGTCATAAAAAGAAAAGATAGCACAAAAAGAAAAATGGGATTCATTATTATTTTTTATTAGGGTAAAATTCCATATAAAACATTTCAGCTAAGATATTACATAAGTATTGACACTAATTGGAATCAGAATGAGTTTTCTCGAGAATATACTTTCTAAATTGATTACTCCATATACGACACCATAAATGAGATATCAATAAACATTTATAAATAGAAAGCAAAGATTAATCCTCAGTATTTTGTATCCCAACTTTTAATCTGCCAGCCAATTCAATGATAAATACCAATCATACAACTCAAATTTCAAATGTACTAGTAATTGGATGCGGAGGTGCTGGACTAAGAGCCGCCATAGAAATCAAACTAGCTGGACTGCAAGTATCAGTTCTCGGGAAACGAGCCAAGACAGATTCACATACTGTCTTAGCTGCGGGAGGTATTAACGCAGCCTTCGGGAATGTCGACCCGGAGGACTCTTGGAAACATCATTTTGCAGATACTTATATAGAAGGGTATGGGCTTGGAGACTCATCTCAAATTGAAATGTTAGCCAAAGAATCTCCTTCGCTTGTTAGAGAAATAGATTTATGGGGAGCAAATTTTGCAAAACTAAAAAATGGACACCTTGATCAAAGATTTTTTGGAGCACATTCATATAGAAGGACTTGTTATTCGGGTGACATGACTGGTTTGGCAATTTTAAAAACACTTATTAAAAAGGCAGAGTCATTAAAAATTCCAATCCACGATAACCAATATGTTACTGAGCTACTTGTAAGAGACAATATTTGCTTTGGGGCAATGTCGTTCAATAAGAACACTGCTGAAAGAACAATTCATTTAGCTGATGCAGTTATTCTTTGTACAGGGGGGCATACAAAAATATGGAAAAAAAGTTCTTCCAGAAAAAGAGAAAATACGGGAGATGGCTTTTACTTAAGTCTTAAAGCAGGTTCCAAATTAAGAGATATGGAAATGGTGCAATTTCACCCCTCAGGCATGCTTTTCCCAGAGGAGGTTGCAGGGACATTAGTCACAGAGGCTGTTCGAGGAGAAGGAGGCAAGCTTATAAATAATAAAGGAGAAAGATTTATGATTCATTATGATAGCGAGCGAATGGAGCTTTCCACCAGAGATAGAGTTGCCGTAGCAAATTATACAGAAATTGCTGAAGGCAGAGGGACACCTAATGGAGGCGTCTACTTAGATATAACTCATAAAAGTAAGGAATTCATAATGCAGAAGATTCCAAGTATTTATAGGCAATTTTTAGAGGCTCAAATGCTTGATATTTCAAAAGAACCCATGGAAGTAGCCCCAACTGCGCACTATTCAATGGGTGGCATTGACGTAAATGCCGAGGATCATTCCACGTCAATACAAGGCTTATATGCCGCTGGAGAAGTAGTGGGTGGACTACATGGAGCAAATCGTCTGGGAGGAAATTCTCTCGCAGAAATTTTAATTTTTGGGAAAAAAGCTGGTATGGCTAGTGTTCATTATTCAATGAAATTAAAGGCACAAATAAGATCAGACAAATCTATAAAAAATGCTCACAACAACATAAATAAATTTTTAGGCAATGGAACAGAATTAGCAAATTCCTTACAAAATCAACTAAGTATTTTGATGTGGGAGCATTGTGGTGTAATGAAAAACAAAGAATTATTAGCCTCAGGTCTGACAAAGGTTAAAGAAATCAAAGATATGATCAAAGATGTTGATGTGAGAATTGACTACCATAGCTGTGATGATCTTGTTCAAGTATTCGATCTAGAATCATCAGTCATATCTGCAGAAGCAACAATACTTTCAGCATTAAATAGGCAAGAGAGTAGAGGCTCGCATCAAAGAAGTGATTTTCCAAAACTAAATAATAATGAAAAATGCAATTATTATATTAAGTTGAACAAAGAGAGCTTAGAGTTAGAGATTTCAAGAAAAAATATTTCTCCTATAAGAGAGGATCTTCAAAGTATCATTAGCAAAGCCACTAAAGTCAGTGATTTATCAGACAAGTTACTCGAGTAATCATATTGAAAAGCTATATTTTCTTGTCATAATTTTCACGGCATAAGATCATTTAACTAATTACTATATCCCAATCTAATTCACTTTTTAAAGCTAAAGGGCCAATAAAGCTTCCTCTAACCGGTGCTACAGATTCAGAGTTAGAAGAGGAAGCTAAAGTAATATATTTTTCATTAATAAGTCCACATCCACTTGGGTCAAACCCTCTCCATCCAAAGCCTGGTATAAAAAGCTCTGTCCACGCATGAAGTTCATACTTAGATGGAGGTTCGTCCAGCAATTGATAACCACTAACAAATCGACTTGGTATCCCAACACATCGACAAGCCTCCATTAATAATATTGCCAAATCCCGACAAGATCCGACTCTCTCACTAAGCGTTCTTCCTGAAGTCCATGCTGGGCCAAGATGTCTTGGAGTATATTTAACTCTTTCTTTGATTAATTCAATTAATTGGTATAGGAAATCTAATACATTATTGTCAATGCCTACTAAAGCCTCTTGAGCAATTTGTATTGCAGCAGGATCATGCTTGTCATCAGGGGACCAGCCTTCAACGAAACCTTTCAATGAACTATTTGTACATTTCAAATTAAAAGGGATAGTTAAATCAGAATTATTTTTTACATTATATAAATCGGGATGGTTCTTTGTTTCTATATCACTTATGGCCTTAATTATCAAAAAATTCGTAGATTCTTTAAAGTCAACGTGAAAAATATCATCACCATTTTCAGATATCAAAGGGAAAATTGAATTAGAAGAAGGAGAAATTTGAAGTTCAAAATTATGTAGTTTCTGAAAACTATTAGATCTTGGTTTTAGACATATTATATGCTTCTTTAACGAAACTTTTTCTTTATATGTATAAGTTAATTTATGAGATATTTTCTTTCTCATTCTTTTAAAGAGTCCAATTCCAAGCTGGTCTTATTTATAAAATAAAAACTATAAATAAGATCGTGAAGTCTATTTAAATCTATTTGTAAAGAATCAATAGCCTCATGTAAACCATCCTTAACTAAGTGATCGATTCTTACGAAACTCCATTTTGCAAGCAATAAACCTATTAAACATTCAAGATCATTAGGCTTCACTGAGATAGAGGAGTCTTTGATGTTTTCTAAGGACTGTTTCACACCTTCAAGACAAAATCTTACTGATCGAGGGAAAATAGGATCCAATAAAAGAAAACTAGCTATTGCATTAGGAGTTATAGATTCTTGTGCTGCTTTTCGAAACATTTGATAAGCACCTGCAGAACGTAATAAAGAAATCCATTGAAGTTCATCCAGGGCTCCTCCAATCTCATTTATATTTGGTAAGAGCAAGAAGTATTTCACATCTAAGATTCGAGAAGTTTTATCCGCTCTCTCAATCAAACGTCCTAGCTTACAGAAGTGCCATGCAATATCATGGCTAAAAGTAGCATCGGTAACACCATAAAATAATTGACAGCCTCTTCTTATCTCAAATAATTGCTCCTGTGATGGTTGATGCCATAAAACTTCTCCTTCTTGTATGCTCCAATACAAACTATTTATTTGTTCCCACATCTCAGAAGTAATAACGTCTCTAATTTGACGAGCATTCTCCCGCGCCATACAAATACAACTTATTATACTGTTTGGATTTTCTCGATCTTTAATAAGAAAACTAATTACATCACCTGAATATTTATTTTTATATAACCTATCAAATTCATTCCTATCGCCAGTCACATCAATCAAAGGTAGCCATGGCTCTGCACTTCCTGGAGGACAATCAAGAGCCATAGATTCACTTACCTCAACGAATCTAGAGATATTTTCTGCACGCTCTAAATATCTATTGATCCAATAAAGAGATTCAGCGACTCTACTAAGTAACATTTATCTTATTAACTAACCACCCAGGTATCCTTACAACCTCCACCTTGAGATGAATTGACAATTAAAGAGTCTCTCTTGAGGGCTACTCGTGTAAGCCCACCTGGGCTTACCCAAGTATCCTTACCTCTGAGAATATAAGGTCTAAGGTCAACATGGCAAGGATAAACTTCTCCATCACTCAGCGACGGAACAGTTGACAATTCCAATGTTGGTTGAGCGATATAATTTCTTGGATTTGCTTTTATTTTTGCCGAAAATTTCTCTATATCCAATTGTGATGAATGAGGACCAATCAGCATTCCATATCCCCCTGCTTCAGATACACTTTTAACAACCAAGTCCTTTAGGTTATCAAGTACAAAATTAAGATCATCTTCTTTAGCGCATATATATGTTTTAACATTATTAATTAGCGGTTCTTCTTTTAGATAATACCTAATCATATCTGGAACATAAGCATAAATTAACTTGTCATCCGCCAAACCGGTTCCAGGTGCATTAGCAATAGCAACCTTACCTTTACTCAGAACATCTAAAAGTCCAGGTACCCCTAACATTGAATCTTTACGGAAAGATTTAGGATCTAGATAATCATCATCGATTCGACGATAAATAACATCTACTTTCTGAATACCAGAAGTTGTTTTTAGATAAACATTATTATCCTGACAGACTAAATCATTTCCCTCAACCAAATGAATTCCCATTTGTTGAGCAAGATAACTATGCTCAAAATATGCACTATTAAATACTCCAGGAGTCAAAAGGACTACTTTTGGACTATCTGTCCAAATCGCTAACTCTTGAAGAGATTTCAATAGATATGAAGGGTAATCATCAATAGGTCTGACAATTCTTCCATTAAAGAGGCTCGGAAATATTCTTTTCATAACCAACCTATTTTCTAAAAAATAAGCGACCCCTGAAGGACAACGAAGATTATCTTCCAATACATACCAATTACCTTTTCCATCTCTAATAAGATCTAAGCCAGACACATGACACCACTTCCCTAATGGCAGAACAAACCCTTTCATTTGCGGTCGCCAACCATCTGAACTTTCAATAAGCTCCCTAGAAATAATTCCATCTATAATTATTTGCTGTCTTCCATAAATATCAGCTAAAAATAAATCTATTGCTTCGAGTCTTTGTATGAGTCCTTTCTCTAAATCAGTCCACTCAGAAGAACTAATTACTCGTGGCAATGGATCAAAGGGAAGAATCCTCTCAGCACCTTGATTACCAGAATCATTCAAACGAAAAGTTGCCCCATGTCGTAAAAGAAGTTTCCTAGCGATCCCATGACTAACATTTAATTGCTCTAAGCCCATCTCTCCTAAAGAAGAAAGGAGCGGCTTTAGGGTCATTCTCAGTGAAAAATTATTAGAAGAAAAATATTCATCATAACCTTTTTTAGGTTGATAATCTGTAAACATATCAACCTCCAATTCATGATTTAATAGAAATATGAATGACGAAGAGTTTTTTGAAGGTAGCTAAACATACAAAAAAGATTTCATAAGAAAGAATTTAAGTAAATAAGTATATTTAAATACACTTTCATAGACAATATTTAGAATTAAATTTCAAAAGTAGATAAGACTAACTATTTTTTCTTATCACTCAAAAGCATTGCAAAAAAGTCACCAAAGCTCATATAAATAAAAATCTTACAAAATAAAACTATACGATATAGAATGAGTATAGTAAAAATAAATAAGCAACCTATATAACGAGATCATCCTGGGAGTATCTGATTTGAATGGTCTGAATTATTAGTCAAATACAATAGATAATTTCTTCCAGACGAGATATGAAGATCAATTTGTTTTTACATCAGAATTGATCCAATAAGCCTTTGTTTAGAAAAATAATTTTAGTTAATTTCAAAGATTTTTCAGTATTTTTTGATTATGCGCGTTATGAGAAAAAAGTGGTCACAAAATAAAAGTCCTAATTTAAATTAGGACTTGATTGGACTCAATATTTTTTATAAATCTAAAAAGAACAAATAAAGATAGACATAAAAAATACTTATATTGTAGTAACTGTCACTTCTCAAACTATTCAGAAAATTTCATGATTAGACATATGCATTAAAAAAAAATGAAAGATTCATCTGGAGAATTGACACCTCAAGATCAACTTATTCAAGAGAGAGTTGATCAATGCAGGAAATTCCTAAGATCAAATGGTTTTCATCAATCTCTAAGAGACCTTTGGAATGATATTAAAGAAGATTCAAAGTATGATTTATTATAATAAACACGACAGTCACGAAGGTTATGAAGATTGCCAATATTCAATTCAAAGAAATCAAAGAAATAGCTAATGCCTAATGACTGATTGATACAGCTCAAAAGTATCAGCATTAGCACAACTCAACTACAGTTTTTTTAACTATTCATCTAGAAACATTTACAAGTTTAATTGTATTTGTTAAAAACTACTTAGTAAATATATGATTTCTGTGTCATTCGTAAAAGCTTTATTTCTTCAATACCCTTGGTTCGAGGATGTTGACATGAGGAGATTGCATGACAGAAGAATTAAAGAATACAACTAGTTACAAGAAAGTCTAATTTCAACAAAAGGTGAGACGGATACTTCTTCCTGCCAAGAGATACAACTACGACTCAATAACGAATGACTATTGATCTTCCTGTCATCCCTTCTTCTAAATCAACAAAGAACAAAGTAAATAGCAGTATCCCTAGATGGACCGTCTTTTCTCTTTGTCTCATAACGGTTTTAGTAGTTGTGGCTATCATTAAAGCTATTCTACCCCTGTTATTCTTTGGGCTTATCATGGCTTTCATATGGTCACAAGCGACAAAGCCTGTTGCACATTTTGAAAGGGAGCTTAGACCTAGTGGAAAACAATTAAATTTATTTTATCAAAAACAAGTCAATACTAAATATTCAAGCAATACAGTGGACAATAAAAAAGGAAAAAGAGCTGCATAGACTTTGATCAAGAATTGACCATCATTATCCTTAGTTGATATAGCCAAGCAAGAAAAATCAAAGAAGAATAGATTATTGACAAGCATATATGACATGTGAAAATCAACCTATAACCTTTTTTGTGTGGGGACTTTAATGGTTATCCTTTGCTGCCTGATCTGCATACAGATCCTAATCATCAACGCCACAAGCTTCCAAACTGCATGACAAAACTTGAACAAGCACGTCTTGAATTGACGGAATCACAACTTCTTTCAATCAAGGATCGAATTAAAACTTGGAAGACTAAGGATCAAGTAATAGACATGATGAGATTTAGGTATGGTCGGAGCGAAGATCAAGCGGCCTAATAAGCTCTAGCAGAATAATCAACTAAGGCCTCAGCAATTTGGGTGGGCATTGGCTCTGGACAAGACTAAATAACTATTATCAAAGTAAATATAAATAAATTATTTCAAAATAAACAACAAAAAGAAGACATATTTTCCAGGTATTCCTAGAAATATTGACGTCAATGAATTCTTAAGCAAGAGAAATACCTGCCACTTTTTAGATGACATAAACTGGCAGGATAAAGCCTGTTTTCTAGACATGTCGGTAAACATGAACTTTTACTTTTGAAAGACTAATTTTTCGATAGCAAAGAGAATAAAAACGCTAAAAATCATTGAGGTTGACTTTTCTGTAATACATGCGTACTATATCGGTATCCTCAACCTCAATCGTAGAATCCTGGTTGAGTGCCTTCCGAAAGCTGCTAAATCATTCAATGCACATAGCATGATTAATGATTTAGCGAGTAGAAACAAAGGATTCTTCAAATATTTCTCTGATAAAATAGGAAGCGTAACAAATGAAATCTTCAAGCACTTCAAGCTGGGACTCAGGAGCAAGCCAAAAGGCTTCAGACGATCTAGGCTTGGCGGGAGACGTCTTGGTAACAAGTTCTACAAGGGAATTGGTTGAGTTCTACTGGACAAGTCGAAAGCGTTTTTCAGGTGGGTATAGAGACTTTCCAGTAGAAGCAAGCTAGGAACTAAAAATGCTGAAGGAACCAAGTCATGATCACAACTCGTCTAATTCTTTTTTCTCAACCACATCCTAAAGTAGCCATATAGTATAAATAAAAGGAATGATAACGATATTAGTGAGTAGATTTTTCTATTTTCAGCATCTTTTCTTGACTTTGGATCTGTAAGATTATCAATAATATTCTGATCATTAGTACAAACACCTTGAAAAATAATTCCTACTCAAAAAGAAATTTACAAGAGTCCAAAAACATAAACCTATTTACACATTATTATTAGAAGTTAGTTTGAATTAGATGCTTCTAAGCCATGGCGTTCTATGAAGATTCAATTGAGGAGACAATGTCAGAAGTTATATGTCATTTCCTAAAAAGAACTGATTTGGTCAATGTTGAAGACAAGATCGCAATAGGTCAAGAATACAGAGAATGGATTCAATGCTTATACAATAGGAAAATTGAGCCACAAGATATTCTCTTTATAAATACTTCATCCTTTGGAAAAACATTTCAATAAGAAGAATTGTAGGGTAGTTTCTTCACACTCCTTTGACACCTTGCTTTATCTCTACGACCCCCCTGGTATAAAAGAATTAGCCATTAACCAATGAACCCCATAACTCATTAATTAACTTTTAGCACAAGACTCCAAAGCAAATGACTTATCTGTAAATACTCATTTAGTCAGCAAAACTTTTTTCCCACTTAGTCATTGAACGTTTAAGAGAAGATTCCATTGCATTAATCGAATATCTACTTTGAATTTCTTCTGAAGCTTGAGATACTGATTTGAAAAATGATTGTGGATCATTCTTCAAAGCTTGACTCGCTTTTGTACAAGCTTGTACGAATCTGAGATAATTTTGGAATTCAATTTCTTCTGCCGAACCACATTGACTCGCTAAGTTCATAATTTCTTTCCCACCAAGTCCAGAATAGCCAATTAAATAACAGCCACACGAGGCAGCTTCAGCCAATGGCAGTCCAAAGCCCTCAGGATGGCCAAAGGAAAGAAAAATTGAACTTCTTTGCATTATCTTTGCAACTTCATCTAAGGGTCTGTTATTTATTGGGCTAAGATTCCATCCTTCATCTTTAAACCAAGATTGTTGGATAAGTAATTGAGAAACTATTTCTGCATGGTGTTGGTTTTTACGAGTCATAAATGCAATACTTAGTTCTTTTTTTTCAATATATTTAAAAATATTCACCTCTATGCCATTAACTAATCTGCTTATTTTTTGTGAACCCAATCTCATTCCATTTAATAAAAATTCTTCATCATACTCAGAAACACATAGAACATGAGAAAGGTCTTTGTGGTGATATAAATCAATTATTTCTTTGGGACTTGGCATATTATCTTCTGGATGAATCCCTCCTAAAGTATAAGTAGCATTTTGATTAAAAATTATCTTACGAAAACCTAGGGCATAAGTAGGAATACATTGAATCCAAGTTTCTGGCAATACAATTATGTCTCTGTTTGGACTCATATCTTGACGAGCTTTAAAAGCTTTTAGAGAAATAGTTTTAACATTACTTTTGAACCAATAAGGATGAAACGAAGAATCATTCTGAATAATGGTTGCTTCTCGATTTAACTTATTAAATAACTCTGCAAGACGATGAATTTGCTTAACTCCTCCTATCGGCTGATTATCATCTGGATAAAGAGGGAACCAATAGCGATAATTTATTCTCATATCTATCTTCTTGCTAGTGAGTAATCATAAGGCTATAGGGCTTTGAAGGACAAGGGGAAGTAACTAATATCGACACAGAAAAGTAGTTATAAAGACTTATTTATAGCTGATCATGAAAGCAGTCATATTTGCTTCTTCATTTTCGACAGAATTCTTTGAAGTCGAATTGCAAATAGGATTAGAACATAATCTCCCCATAGGGATAATGTTTAGAGATAATCCAAAAGATCAAGAGTTATTCAAACCTTATTCAAACCTTGCATTTTCGCTGATATCCCATGGCAATAAAGGACATTGATACTGGTTAATGAAGTACGTAAGATAAGTCAAGGACTGGGTCCTAAAGGGATCGGATAATTGCATTCCAACTCCATTCCAACTTTGAGTTCGTTGTTTCATTACTCAAGCTCAGCGAGCTTTTTCTAAAGAATATGTGGAAGATCATTTTTTCCTCGATGCTTTGATTTTGAGATTTCCTTTCAGTTGCGATCTGTTAGTTATTAGTAATAGAAACCTGATTGAAATAGAATAAAGAAATAGGGGTGTGAATGTTAAGCCATCCTCGCACCATCCACACATTGCTATATCGCTGAGATCCCATGGCATCAAAAGAGATCAACTACTGGCTAATGAAAAGCGAACCAGATGCCTACAGTATTAAAGATTTAAAGAGTGAAGTAGAAACTCTCTGGGATGGGATTCGAAACTATCAAGCAAGAAACTTTATGCGATCAATGAATATTGGTGATCATGCTTTTTTTTATCATTCCAATACCAAGATCCCAGGTATAGTTGGTCTTATGGAAATTATAGAGAAAAATATAATTGATCCATATCAATTTGATGAGAGTTCAAAATACTTTGACAAAAAATCAGATATAAACAATCCACGTTGGGATTGCGTGAAGACTAAATTCGTATGTGAATTTAAAAATATGATTTCATTAAAAGAGCTATCTGAAACTTACACATCTGAAGAACTTACTTTGGTGAGAAAAGGGAATAGGCTTTCAATCATGCCAATTCAAAAAAATATTGCTATTGAACTTCTCTCAAAGTTGATTAAAAAATAATTCAGAAAGAGTGAGATCCAAACATATTTCCGATATAAATTCGTGTTATTAATCTAGAACTAATACCATTTTGCACCAAGAAGCCTGCTAATGCAGCTTGCAAGAGCCTATATTGATCCCAATTAGGATGTTCATCAATAAAAACCTTCATTGCTTTTTGAATAGGTTTAGGTATGTCAGTTTGGAAACTAATAATATCCTCAGAGTTCAAATCACTTTTACTTTGAGCCAAGCTGTTCTCTTGAGTCAATTCACAATTTTGCATTTAAAAATTCTTAGAGATTTATTTCTCTGCAAAATACTCTCAATATCAAAAATGCAAAATCACTTTCTCGAGCAGTCTCATGATCAGATTAAGTGCTTAACTGGCTTCTAGAGATAAACATAAAATTTACTTAATTCTTGTATAAGAGTTAATTATCATTCAACACAACAAAGGTAATGTTTGACGCTTTTCCACAATTGCTAGCAAAAGATACGTTAATTGAATCTATCCTGTGGAAAAGTTGTGAGTTAACTCAAATTATTTTTGGGGAAAAATTGAAAAACTTTTAATTAAGTTCTTTCACAAATAGCATGAATCCCACATTATTCTCATTGCATTAACTACAGATTCAGTAACAGTTCTTGGCCACGAAACCTCTGCCCCTCTATTAAAAGATCCTGATGCATTCAAGATCAATTTCAGGCCCCATCCATATTGATCGCCCTTTAAAATTGCAAACCAAGTATCACGTGCTAATTCAAGGGTTATATCCTCATCACCCATTAATTGTTGTTTGATCTCTAAATATTGATTAAACAAATCATTAACGACCTCTATGAGGGATTTCCACTCTGAATTAGTTAATTCAATTGCCCAGGAATCTCCCCCAATAAGGATAGGAAATTTATTTCTCGATGAATCTATTATTATTCTCCATCCTAACCCCTCTTTTTTAATCACCTAACCAGGCAACAAATCAGGTTGATCCTGCTCATCGCTTAGTTCGATTATGGCTCGTTGTACTGGTTTAACTGTTGACTCCTCTAAAAGCCCATCAAAATCATCAAATCTTCTTTGCTTCGCTCTAAATGCAATCCGAACCGTAGTGAGGTAGCGATTTGTGGATTGCCTGATAAGACTTTCACCTCTTTTTGCTAAATCCTTGGAATGAACATCCGAACCAGACTTGATCACACTAGAAAAAGAAATTGTAAAAACATACTAGGTGAAAATAGTGCAATTCAATCGAATTAATAAAATAATAACAGTGCTGTTAGCTTTTCTAAACTATCCTGATATTTAATAAATAGAGAAAGCCTCATTCAAATGAGTTACTAACTAAGAGATGGAAAACAATAAAACAGATCAACTGGAACAAAAGTTGGGAACTGAAATCAACATTAAAGATAGTGGAACTCTTGCAATTGATTTGGGCAGCACAACAACTGTAGTTGTATTTCAAAAAGAGAATAGCCAAGTTCCAGAACCTCTCGATCTGCCACCTATTAGTAGATCTCCAGGTCAAATCCCAAGCCTAATTTGGGAATCATCAAATAAAAAGGAAACATATCTAATAGGTCAGCAAATCATTGAATTAAATCTAATTAATGAAAGCAACCAAAATAGTTTGAGTGAAGATTTTAAGAGATGGATAGGTTCTCCTAAAATTGATTCTGTTTATAATTCCTCAATCCCACCCAAAAAAGCAGGGGAACTCTTAATTCACAATATTTGGGAAAGAATCTCAGCAAAAGTAAAGATAAAAAGACTTGTTTTAACAGCTCCAGTGGATACTTATCGAGAATATAGAAACTGGCTAGTTAATGTGTGTAACTCACTTGAAGTAAAAGAAATTGCACTTGTTGATGAACCCACAGCTGCTGCTATGGGTGCTGGGTTGGCTCCAGGAGTAAAATTACTAGTTTTAGATTTTGGAGGGAGTACAATTGATATGTCAATTGTTGCTTTGGAAGGAGGGGAAGGCAAAGCTTCCCCTATTGCTCAACTTGTAAGATTTGATGGCAATAATCTAGAAGGAAAAAGCTCACAAGTTCTTCGCACTGCAAAAGTTTTAGGGAAGGCTGGACTTCGAATAGGTGGGAAAGACATTGATAGATGGATAGCCAATCATTTATTCCCAAATGAAACTCCAACAAATCTAATTTTGAGAGCGGCAGAGGAACTTAAATGTGAATTAAGCAAAGTAGATATAAAGGAAACTATGGTTATTTCAAAAAAGATTAAAAATAATCAAGACGAGGAAAAAATTTTAAAGTTATCAAAAAAAAGTCTTGAAGAAATTTTATTAAATAAAGGTCTATTAAAAAGTATTGAAATACTTTTTACTCAAACTGTTAATTCGGCAAAGCGTAATTCCTTTCAATTAGAAGACCTTGATAATGTTGTTTTAGTTGGAGGTGGATCGCAAATACCTTTGATTAAAAACTTTTTAAGTGATCTTTCTAATTCTGTACCTTTTATAACCCCTCCGCCCATAGAGGCTATTGCATTAGGAGCATTGAAGCTCACGCCTGGAGTCCAGGTGAAAGATGTTTTAAATAAAGGAGTGAGTTTAAAATGTTGGAATAAAAAAAATCAAAAGCATATATGGCATCCTCTTTTTCTAGCTGGTCAACCTTGGCCAACAAGTAAACCTTTAGAAATAATTTTAGCTGCAAGTATTGATAATCAATTATGCATAGATTTAATAATTGGAGAGCCAGAAGAAATAGGATCTCATGAGGTAATTTATATTAATGGTTTACCCACTATTGAGGAAATCGAATCTAAGGAGAGAATAAAGAAATTAAACAATCAGATTATCTCTATTCCTCTTGATCCCCCCGGAGAGCTTGGTCATGATTGTATTAAATTAAATTTCAACATTAATGACAAGTGCCAACTAAAAATAGAAGGGATTGATCTAAGAAATAACAACGAAATAACCGTCAAAAATCTAGGCTTAATTCGATAGAAAACTTATTTCAAGATTCATTCTTCCAAGTTTTTACATAAAAATACACCTTCCTCTCCATCTACTTCTCGCAATCTGAGATCAATAGTCTCATCTTTGCTAGTAGGGACCAAACGTCCACAAAAATCTGGCTGTATTGGAACTTCTCGATGACCTCTATCTATCATCGCAACAAGCATTACTCTTTTTGCCCTGCCCCACCCTTGAAGAGCCTCTAGGGCTGCTTTTATAGTTCTACCAGTGAATATCACGTCATCAATTAAAACGACCTCTCTATCATCAACAGTCGATGGCAATTCAGTCACTTGAGCTATTCGAGTGCCAACTCTAGAAAGATCATCTCTGTGAAAAGTAGGGTCTAAACAACCATGTTCAACTGGTTGACCAGACAATTCCTCTAAATAAATCGCTAGCAATTTAGACAAATACACTCCTCTAGTTGGGATACCAACAAGCAATAGTGAACTTGTATTTGGAACTTTTTCCAAAACTTGAGAAGCTAATCTTTTAATAGTTCTGTACAGCGCTTTCTTTGAAAGAATTTCTATCTCTTTTGGTATGTTTTGATCAGACATATTTTAAATTCCTAAAAATTTTATTTTTCTAGGAACACCTGAAATACCTTTTTAATCTAATAGGAAAAGCTAACCAAACATCAAAGTAATAGCCTGTTTACCTATTAGGAAGTAATTTAATACGAAAGAAACCTATCAACATTACTCAAATTCTTTGAATGTCAAGCAGTAAAACAGCTGTTTCAACGAGCAAAGGGAAAGTTGCGCCAGTGGTTCTGGCAATACTTGATGGATGGGGCTATAGAGAAGAAACTGAGCATAATGCTGTAAAACAAGCATCTACTCCAATAATTGATGCCTTATGGAATGCTTATCCACATACTCTTATTGAGGCTAGCGGTGCAGATGTTGGGCTACCAGATGATCAAATGGGAAATTCTGAAGTTGGACATTTGACTATTGGTGCTGGAAGGATAATTCAACAAGAATTGGTTCGAATATCTAATACTGTTAAAGAAAATAAATTAATTAAAAATCCTCAGCTAAATGAATTTTCAAACACTTTAAAAAGCAATGGTGGAACTCTTCATATAATGGGACTGTGTTCTGATGGAGGAGTTCACAGCCATATCAATCATTTGTGCGGATTAATTCAATGGGCCGAAAAAAAAGGAATAAAAAAAGTATCATTACACTTATTTACTGATGGGAGAGATACTTCAGCGAAGAGCGCTTCAAATTATATAAAAACAATAGAAGCCGCAATCCAATCAATTGGAGTAGGAGAAATTTCTTCTATTTGTGGAAGATATTGGGCTATGGATAGAGATAATCGATGGGAAAGAACTCAAAAAGCTTATGAATTGCTTACTAAGCCTAACTTAGAAATAAGCGAGCTTTCAGCAGAAGAAAATATCAAAAAAAGCTATGAAGAAGGCATAACAGATGAATTTATTGAGCCCATTAGGCTTTCCCCTTCTTTCCTAAAAGATGGAGATGGACTAGTAGTTTTTAATTTCCGCCCTGATAGAGCTCGTCAATTAGTAAAGGCAATTAAATTAAAAGATTTTGATGGTTTCGAGAGAAGAAATACAGTTGATATTGATGTACTAACCTTCACGCAATATGAATCAGGTCTCCCAGTTTCAGTTGCTTTTCCTCCAGAACCACTAAATGATTTACTTGGTCAAGTAGTTGCCGATCACGGGTTAAATCAATATCGGACTGCAGAAACTGAGAAATATCCACATGTAACATATTTTTTAAATGGTGGTATCGAAAAACCATTAAAAGGAGAAGTCAGGCACCTTGTTCCTTCTCCAAGAGTCGCAACTTATGATTTAAAACCAGAGATGTCAGCTGATGAGCTAACTGAAAGTTGTATCAAAGCAATTGATAGTGGTATTTACTCTTTGGTTGTGATTAACTTTGCCAATCCTGATATGGTTGGACATTCTGGGATCATGCAAGCGGCAATAAAAGCCAATGAGAAAGTTGATCTATGCGTTGGTAAATTGCTCAATGCAATAGGGAAATTGGGTGGATCTCTCCTCATAACCGCTGATCATGGAAACTCTGAAATGATGATTGGTCCAGATGGTCAACCTTGGACCGCTCATACAACAAACCCTGTTCCAGTGATCCTGATAGAAGGTGAAAAACGGAAATTAACAGGATATGGCAATTCCATAAAACTCAGAGAACATGGAGGTGGATTGTCTGATTTAGCTCCTACTCTTTTACATTTATTAAATTTACCAAAACCACAAGCAATGACCGGGTCTACTCTTATTGAGCCAATTAACTTAGCTCAAAAATCAACTCGCGTTCCTCAACCTGCATAACCCAATAAAACAAAATGATCATTTCAATTTTATCTTGGGCATGGGTAGCCTCTGGCATTTTTCTTATTTTACTTGTTCTACTTCATAGCCCCAAAGGCGATGGAATGGGAGGTCTAGCAGCAAGTGGAAGCTCAATGTTCACAAGTGCTAGTAGCGCTGAATCTACTTTGAATAAAGCTACTTGGACATGTCTTATCATCTTTCTATCTCTTGCAGTGATACTCAGTGCAGGTTGGCTAAAGTAAAAAAATTGAAGGCTATAAATTGTTAATAAAATTTTGATTTTAAACTCTAAAATTACAAAAAAACGAAGAGTTAGCTAAAAGCTAATCCCTTCGTTTTTTTTGATTAAAAATTATTTAATTAATAATTTTTAGTAATCAAAATCACCACCCATTCCACCTGATGCGCCTGCTGAAGCTGCATCTTTCTTCTCAGGCAAATCTGCAACGATGCATTCTGTAGTAAGGACCATACCAGCTATTGAAGCTGCATTTTGCAAACCAGAGCGAGTTACTTTGGCCGGATCAACAATACCCGCAGAAAGCATATCAACGTATTCACCAGTAGCTGCGTTGTAACCATCATTTACTGGCTTGGATTTAACATTCTCAGCGACAACAGCTCCATTTGCACCTGCATTCTCAGCTATGCGCATTAGTGGAGAAGTAAGAGCAGCCTCAACAATATTAGCTCCTATTAGCTCTTCACCTGAAAGATTTGCTGAAGACCACTCACTTAATGCTGGAGCTAAATGAGCAAGAGTAGTTCCTCCACCAGGAACAATTCCTTCTTCAACTGCAGCTTTAGTAGCATTAATTGCATCTTCAAGACGAAGTTTTTTGTCTTTCATCTCTGTTTCAGTTGCTGCTCCAACCTTTACTACTGCAACTCCACCAGCAAGTTTAGCTAATCTTTCTTGAAGCTTTTCTTTATCATATGTTGAATCAGTCTCATCCATTTGTTTCTTAATCTGCTCGCAACGAGCATTTACTGCTACTTCATTTCCCTCAGCAACAATTGTTGATGTGTCCTTATTTATTGTAACTCTCCTTGAAGTACCAAGCATATCAAGAGTTGCATTTTCAAGCTTTAATCCTGCATCCTCAGTTATAAGCTGACCATTAGTTAAAACAGCCATATCTTCAAGCATTGCCTTTCTACGATCGCCAAAACCTGGAGCTTTAACCGCTGCAACGTTTAAAACCCCTCTTAGCCTGTTAACGACCAAAGTAGCTAAAGCTTCTTTTTCAATGTCCTCAGCGATGATCAAAAGTGGCTTGCCAGTCTTGGCAACTTGCTCAAGAACTGGAACAAGATCTTGAACTAGACCAATCTTCTTGTCTGTTAACAATATGTAAGGCTCATCCAAAACAGCCTCCATTCTCTCAGTATCAGTAGCGAAGTAAGGGGAAATGTATCCCTTATCAAAACGCATCCCCTCAGTGACCTCCAATTCTGTGGTCATTGACTTACCTTCTTCTAATGAAATTACACCTTCTTTACCAACCTTATCCATTGCATTAGCAATCATTTTGCCAACTTCTTCATCATTGCCAGCAGCAATAGTTCCACATTGAGCTATTGCATTACTATCACTAATTGGCTTCGAATGATCTTTTATTTTGTCGACTAAAAACTCAGTTGCTTTGTCAATTCCTTTTTTCAAAGTAATTGCATTTGCACCTGCTGCAACATTTCTCAAGCCAGCCTTAACCATTGCATGAGCGAGGACCGTTGCAGTTGTTGTTCCGTCTCCTGCCGCATCATTTGTTTTTGAAGCAGCCTGACGAATTAGAGCAACTCCCGTGTTTTCAATGTGATCCTCAAGCTCTATCTCCTTAGCGATTGTTACACCATCATTAATTATTTGAGGTGCACCAAATTTTTTCTCAAGAACAACATTACGACCCTTCGGTCCTAAAGTTACTGCGACTGATTCAGCCAAAATGTCAATACCTCGCTCGAGTGCACGGCGGGCTTGCTCGTTGTAAATGATGCGCTTAGCCATAAGTGGCGAATTCCTTTAATTTCGAAAAGTTTTTTTGGTTTGGACTGCAGCTATAAAGCTGAGTTTTAATTGACGACAGCCAGAATATCTTTCTCAGACAAGAGAACGTATTCATCACTGCCAAGTTTGATATCAGTTCCTGCGTACTTACTGTAGAGAACCTTGTCTCCAACACTTACTTCAGGAGATTGACGAGAACCATCCTCGTTACGTTTACCAGGACCAACCTGAGCAACTTCACCAACTTGAGGTTTCTCTTTTGCTGTGTCAGGAAGCAGTATGCCTCCTGCAGTCTTTTCTTCTGATTCAGAAACTTTTACAAATACACGATCTCCAAGAGGCTTAACGGTGGAGACGCTGAGGGATACAGCTGCCATAAATTAAGTGCAGTAGCAGAAAAACAAAAAGCGCTTAGCGCCGCTCGATAAAGAGTATTACTCATTACCAACGATATTAATTTATGCATCTAAGTACGCTCACGACCACATTTATTCTGTGCGGTTGACCGAACACTTAAAAAAAATGCCTGTGGAGTGGTAGTCTTAGCCGCTGATAAGGGTATGCGCATCAGAGCATGCTCACAAAGTTTCTAGTGATCTTATGGCCGCTTCTGCTACCGCTACTGTTGGAACTAAGGGTATTGTTCGCCAAGTAATTGGTCCTGTTTTAGATGTTGAATTCCCTGCGGGGAAACTCCCAAAAATTCTCAATGCATTAAGAATTGAGGGAAAGAACCCTGCAGGTCAAGATATTGCACTGACAGCTGAAGTCCAACAATTGTTGGGGGACCATCGTGTTAGAGCCGTTGCTATGAGTGGAACTGATGGATTAGTTAGAGGAATGGATGCTGTAGACACAGGAGCTCCGATTTCTGTTCCAGTGGGAGAAGCAACACTTGGGAGAATATTTAACGTTCTTGGAGAACCTGTCGATGAGCAGGGTGATCTTAAGAACGTAACCACCTCACCAATTCACCGTTCAGCTCCAAGCCTTACTGACTTGGAAACCAAACCAAAAGTATTTGAGACTGGTATTAAAGTTATTGATTTACTTGCTCCATATCGTCAAGGTGGCAAAGTTGGATTATTTGGGGGAGCAGGAGTAGGGAAAACAGTTCTGATTCAAGAGCTCATTAACAATATCGCTAAAGAGCATGGAGGTGTATCAGTATTTGGTGGGGTTGGGGAAAGAACTAGAGAAGGTAACGATTTATATGAAGAGTTTAAAGAATCTGGTGTTATTAATTCAGAAGATTTAACCAAGTCAAAAGTAGCGTTGTGCTTTGGTCAAATGAATGAACCTCCTGGAGCAAGAATGAGAGTTGGCCTATCAGCATTGACCATGGCTGAGCATTTTCGCGATGCAAATAAACAAGATGTTCTTTTGTTCATTGACAATATTTTCCGATTTGTTCAGGCTGGATCAGAAGTATCTGCATTGCTGGGACGTATGCCATCAGCGGTTGGATATCAGCCAACATTGGGAACGGACGTTGGAGAGCTTCAAGAAAGAATCACCTCAACCCTTGAAGGATCAATTACCTCAATTCAAGCCGTTTATGTACCTGCTGACGACTTAACAGACCCTGCACCTGCTACTACTTTTGCTCATTTAGATGCTACTACAGTTCTAGCGAGAGCTCTTGCCGCTAAAGGAATTTATCCTGCTGTCGATCCACTTGACTCAACAAGCACAATGTTGCAGCCATCTGTTGTGGGTGACGAGCATTACCGAACAGCAAGAGCTGTTCAATCAACACTTCAGAGGTATAAAGAATTGCAAGATATCATTGCTATTTTGGGATTAGACGAGCTCTCAGAAGAAGACAGAAAGACAGTTGATCGTGCCCGCAAAATTGAGAAATTCTTATCTCAGCCTTTTTTCGTTGCAGAAATATTTACTGGTATGTCAGGTAAATATGTGAAATTAGAAGATACAATCAAAGGTTTTAATATGATCCTCGCTGGGGAGTTAGACCATCTTCCTGAACAAGCTTTCTATCTTGTTGGAAGTATTGATGAAGTAAAAGCTAAAGCTGAGAAAATAGAATCTGAAGCCAAAGCTTAAATATTTTTGTTTTTTTATTTACGTTCACTCAAACTTTTTCTAAATCCTTAAGAAATGTCTTTAACCCTTCGAGTGCTTGCTCCAGATCAGAGCGTATTTGACGACACTGCTGATGAAATAATACTTCCTAGCACTACAGGGCTATTGGGAGTTTTACCTGGTCACATTTCAATGGTTACTGCTATTGATTTTGGTGTATTAAGAGTTTTTAAAAATGGCAATTGGGACTCAATTGCCCTAACGGGAGGGTTTGCAGAGGTTGAATCTAATGAAGTTACAGTTTTAGTTAACAAAGCTGAAATGGGTAAAAATATTGATTCTGTTCAAGCAGAGGCTGAATTAGAGCAAGCTAAAAATCAACTAGTCCAAGCTGAAGATAAAAAAAATCCTCCTGAACAAATCAAAGCTCAAGAAACTTTCAATAAAGCCAAAGCTTGGTTTCAAGCTTCAAAGGGAAATTAAAATATTATAAAATATTTCTTTTTTCCTTGAGCAAATATTCTTGCTCAGTGAACTTTATGCTGTGCCGCAGAAGGTTACATCAGGAAATTTAACTTTAGCTTGCTCTAAAGTTTTTCCTTTACCTTCTTCCTGCCAATAATTTATAACCTCTGTCGCTTTGTTTAATACTTCAACTCTTTCATTATCAGTTATCCAACTTTTTTCTTCTAATTGAGACTTTAATGTTTCCCATGCATCTTCCCTGGGCCAAAAGAAATAAGCTGTAAGTGGGCTAGGTCCTCCTCCAACAATTTGATCAACTGCCAAGGCGACATTATCTGGCAGCCAAAGAATTTTCAGCAAGAATCTCCCCTCATCTGCTTTAGGGGTATGCCCAGAAGGTACTCCATCTGCATCAATTGTTGCAGTAGCGAGTGCTGCTGCACCTCCCAATGCACTAGGCCGGCCTGACTTTGTTTCGTCGGAATCTATTTTGCCTTGATTTTCAGATTGTGTTCTTGCTTCAGTACTTGTTAAATCTTCTTGAACAGTACCAGTCTCTTCAGAAACCATCATTTCTAAGCTTTCAACTAGCTAACAAAAACCTAACTTAACAGGAATCAGGACCTATTTGAATTACTAAAGTTAGAATCCAATAGCTTTTCTACTATTTAATAATTTTAACTGATAAAACTCATCAACCTTTCAAAAAACTCAATGCAATAAATTCTATTAATTCTCCAAATCAATCAAATTCTTAGCTGCATTACTACTAAGTACCTCTACAGAATCTTTTGTTACTAGAACATCATCCTCAATCCGAATTCCAATCCCCTTCCATCTGGCTTCTATCTCAGGCTGTCCCTTAGGTACTGCCAACCTATCACTAATATAAATACCAGGTTCAACCGTTAAAACCATTCCAGGTTCAAGATTTAAGGGATAATCACCTAACCTATATGCTCCTACATCATGAACATCAAGGCCCAGCCAATGTCCTGTTCTATGCATGTACAAGTGAGAATAAGCTTGTTGTTCAATAATTGAATCCACTTCGCCTACAAGCAAGCCAATATCAACTAAACCCTCAACCAGGTGTTTCAAAGCAGTCATATGTACATTCTCAGCGTTATCCCCAGGGCGAACACATTCTATTGCGGCTTTTTGTGCTCTAAGAATAATTTCATATAGATCTTTTTGTTCTCCAGAAAATCTTCCATTAACTGGAAAGGTTCTTGTTATATCACCATTGTAATAATCATTCAAAGAGCAACCTGCATCTATCAAAACAAGGTCTCCATTTTTTATTTGTGAATTATTTGCCGTGTAATGAAGAACACATGCATTATCCCCTGAAGCAACTATTGAGCCATAAGCAGGTCCTCTCGTCCCTTTCTCAAGAAAATATTTTTCTATTTGAGCTTGTAAATCTCTTTCATTCATACCTGGACGTGCAAAATCTCTAACAAATTCATGTGCCTCTGCTGAAATTTTTGAGGCAATACGCATCCTTTGTATTTCAAAATCATCTTTTCGAAGTCTCATATCATGAAGGATTGGGCAAGGAGCAATCATTGAGAATGGAGCAAAACCACTTCTTGGAAGTTTTTGTAGATGTTCCGACCAAACTTTTAAAACTAAAGGTTCCAATTTTGGATGGTTCCCAACTCGAAAAGCGATTCCTTCAGCTCCCTCCAAATAATGAGCTAAAAGAGTTGGAAACTCACTCAGAGGATGAGATATATCAACATCAAAATTATCTAAGACTCCTTTAGTTCCCCATCTAAAACCTGTCCAAACTTCTGCAGCAGACTCTTTAGGTAAGACGAATAGAACATATTGTTCTCCCTTGGGTTTATGAGGCAAAAACAAAGCAACTGCATTTGGCTCATCAAAACCGGTTAAGTACCAAAAGTCGCTATTTTGCCTAAATGGGTACTCGCAGTCAGCATGATGAGTGACTAATTCTGCAGCAGGAATTATAGCGGCAAAAGAACTTAAATTTGACAAAAATATGTCTCTACGCCGACGAAAAATGAGTGAATCAGCCACAAAAATACTCCTATTTACTATTTAGGATGGCAAGAGAACTAACTTAGTGGAAAAATATAAGCAAAAGATCCTTACTCTTTAAAAAATCTCTAGGGGATGAGCCAAGACATTCTGCTCTTAACTGCTCTTGTTGCAGTTGTTTTAATAGGTTCTGCAATGTGCTCGGGGATTGAAGCAGCATTGTTAGCTGTCAACCCATTACGCGTTCATGAACTCGCTAGAAGAAGTCCAAAAGTACTAGGAGCCAGAAGATTAGAAAAATTACGTCACAGACTTGGAAGGACTTTAACTGTAGTAACAATTGCTAATAACAGTTTCAATATTTTTGGTAGTTTGATGGTTGGTAGCTACGCAAGTTTCATATTTCAAAATAAAATTGGATATTTAATGCCAATATTTTCAATTGGCCTAACCATTCTTGTTTTACTTCTTGGAGAGATTGTACCCAAAGCTCTGGGGACAAGGCTTGCATTGCAAATCAGTTTAACTAGCGCTCCTATCCTTGATTTGTTAAGCATAATAATGCGACCATTGCTAATATTTCTAGAACGTCTACTGCCAGTCATTACTGCCAAGAGCGAGCTGACAACTGACGAAGAAGAAATCAGGCAAATGGCTAAACTTGGTTCTCAAATAGGGCAAATAGAAGCAGATGAAGCTGCAATGATATCCAAAGTTTTTCAATTAAATGATCTTACGGCTAAAGATCTAATGACTCCAAGGGTTGCCGCCCCAACACTCCCAGGAAGAGTTTCCATAAAATCTGTCAAGTCAAACTTATTAGAGAATAATTCCACATGGTGGGTAATATTAGGGGAGGAAGTAGATAAGGTTGTTGGTGTTGCAAATCGTGAAAAGCTTTTAACCTCTTTGCTTCAAGGAGACTCTCATTTAACTCCTTACGACCTAAGCGAGAATGTAGAATTTGTACCTGAAATGATTCGAGTAGATAGACTTCTCCTTGGTTTTAATGACGACAAAAACGGAGTTAGAGTTGTGGTAGATGAATTTGGAGGATTTGTTGGATTAATAGGAGCAGAAGCTGTCTTAGCGGTGTTAGCTGGTTGGTGGAGGAAAACCAATAAATGATTAACAAGAAAAATATCCACACACAATGCAAGTCTTTGCTTAGTCAATGGAAAGCAAATTTAGATCTTACTAATTATGAGAAAACAAAATTTGAAGACATTTTAAATCAACTTGATTTTCAAATAAAAAAGTTAGACAAAAAAGAACTACAGGTATCAGTCTATGGCCGCGTAGGAGTTGGGAAATCAAGCTTATTAAATGCATTAATTGAAAAACAAGTATTCCCAACGGATATAATCAACGGGAATACAAAGAAACTTAAATCTTATCAATGGTATAAAAAATTTAAAAGCTTTAACAAAGTTGA
>QCJB01000004.1 GCA_003216295.1 Prochlorococcus sp. AG-402-P16
AATACAAAAGAATTTATTAAAACCCAACCAAAAATGAAAAAGTCCCAAGAATCAATTTTCTTTGGGAAAAGTATATCTTTATCAATTTCAAGAGCAAATAATATAAAAAAAACTTTTGAAGATACTTTCATTGCAAGTGAACATTTAGTGATTTCCCTATTTGATGACGAGAGAGTTTGTCATAGATTATTTGTACAAAATCAAATCAGCAAAGATAGTCTTCTTGAGGCTATAAATGCTATTAGGGGTAACAAAAAAGTGACCGAAAAAAATGCTGAAAATAACTATGAGGCACTACAGAAATACGGCCAAGATCTAACTGCTTCAGCTAGAGATGGAAAATTAGATCCTGTAATTGGAAGAGATGAGGAAATACGAAGGACCATTCAAATACTGAGCCGAAGAACGAAAAACAACCCAGTTTTAATTGGTGAAGCTGGCGTAGGTAAAACAGCAATTATTGAAGGTTTAGCCCAACGGATAATTAACGGAGATGTGCCAACAGCACTTGAGAACCGTCAACTAATTTCCTTAGATATGGGAGCACTAATCGCAGGTGCAAAATTCCGAGGTGAATTTGAAGAAAGACTGAAGTCTGTTCTCAAAAATGTCACTGATTCCGAAGGGAAAATAATTTTATTTATCGATGAGATTCATACAGTTGTTGGTGCAGGAGCAAGTGGAGGCGCAATGGACGCTAGTAATCTCTTAAAACCAATGCTTGCAAGAGGCGAATTAAGATGTATTGGAGCAACGACCATAAACGAACATAGAGAAAATTTTGAAAAAGACCCTGCATTAGAAAGAAGGTTTCAGCAAATACTTGTAAAACAACCCTCGGTCCAAGATACAATTTCGATCTTACGTGGACTTAAAGAACGATATGAAGTGCATCATGGTGTTCGCATTTCAGATAACGCTCTCATAGCTGCAGCCGTATTGAGTGACAGGTATATCTCAGACAGATTTTTACCAGATAAAGCCATTGATCTAATCGATGAATCAGCCTCTCGCTTAAAGATGGAGATAACATCAAAACCTGAAGAGATCGATGAGATTGATAGAAAAATAATCCAACTAGAAATGGAAAAATTATCTTTGGAGGGCGAATCAGATGATTCGAGTCAAGAGAGACTTGAATTAATTACTCGAGAACTCTCTTCATTAACTAAAAGTCAAATTGAAGTAAATAAGAAATGGAAAGAAGAAAAAGAGTCAATCGAAGAAATTTCAACAATTAAAGAAGAAATTGAAAAAATACAACTTGAAATAGAAAAAGCAAAAAGAAATTATGACCTTAATAAAGCAGCAGAACTTGAATACGGCACCCTTGCTAATTTTCAGGAAGATTTAAAATCCAAAGAAATTAATTTAAAAAATTCTTCTCAAAATTCGGAAAAAGCACTTTTAAGAGAAGAAGTTGTAGCAGACGATGTGGCTGAAATTATTGCAAAATGGACTTCTATTCCAGTTAAAAAGCTTGCTCAAACTGAAATTGAAAAATTACTTAATCTTGAATCTGAGCTTAATAAAAAAGTTATTGGTCAAAACAAAGCTGTTAGATCAATCTCTTCTGCAATTCAGAGATCAAGGACTGGACTTAGTGATCCAAGCAGGCCAATAGCAAGTTTCTTATTTCTAGGTCCAACAGGTGTAGGAAAAACAGAACTCTCTAAAGCATTGGCCTCTCAACTTTTTGATAGTGCAAATGCCCTCATTAGAATAGACATGTCTGAGTATATGGAAAAACACTCAATCAGCCGTTTAATTGGAGCTCCTCCTGGCTACATTGGGTTTGAAGCAGGTGGACAATTAACAGAATCAATCAGAAGAAAACCCTATTGTGTTTTACTCTTCGATGAGATCGAAAAAGCACATAAAGATGTTTTCAATGTATTACTTCAGATACTTGACGAGGGGCACTTAACAGACGGACAAGGGAGAACAACAAACTTCAAAAATACTATTATTATTCTCACTAGTAATTTAGGAAGCCAATTAATCACTAATAGACAACTAAACAATAATCTTTCGACAAACATGGATGAACTTATCAATAGGGAGTTAAAAGAACATTTCAGACCTGAGTTTCTCAATAGACTTGATGAAATAATCAATTTCGAACCACTTCAAAAAGAAACTCTACTTAAAGTAGTTGATTTACAAGTAAATAGATTAAGAGAAAGATTGGAAGCAAAAGGAATTGAACTTGAAATAAATAACAATGTCCTTTCATTAATTACTGAGCTTGGATATAATCCAAGTTATGGCGCCAGGCCCTTAAAAAGAGTCATCCAAAAAGAATTAGAGAGTGAGATTGCAAAATATATTCTTAAAGGCAAGTACAAAGAAGGAAGCACTATAAAAATAGAGAATAAAGAATCAAAACTAATCTTCAGCTAAAAAATATAAATTGTTTTAAAGCCAAGAATATCAATAACAAGTCTTTTCTTCTAGAAAATCTTAAACCATTCGGGCCATGAACTATAACTAGCGGAATTATTATCATTTTCATGAGCGATTGCTTTCCAGCAACAAGATCTACCGTTATCTCTTGAAAATAATAAATCATTAGCCCATCCCCAAACCATTTCCGCAGTGGATTCCATACCAACATTTTTCATAATCCTAAGATCCAATACTTCTTCGGAGTGAAGCCTTTTCCATGTTTCAAGAAAAGGATCATCAAAATTAACTAGGAAAGTATGATCAAAATGATTTCTTAGCTTTTCATCCAAAGGTTTCAAGCTTGAAAAGTCCACAACAAAGCCATTTTCATCAAGTTCATTTGAAGCGAACCAAAAAGTAAAGCTTCGACTATATCCATGAACATATCGACAATGTCCTTTATGTTTCCATTGTCTATGCGAACATGGATAATCTCTAAAATGCTTTGAGCAATGAAATGGAATATCTTTAATCGTCATAAAAGGATGAATTAAAAAACCAATAGATGAGTAAATTTAAGTAATTAATGTTATCAAAGCCAAATTGGCCTAATTGAAAATGTTTTTTATCGATAATCTACATTTTGATAAAAATGGGTTAATTCCTGCCATTGCTCAGGATTGGGTTGATGGCTCAATGCTAATGATGGCATGGATGAATAAAGAATCCATTCTTAAAACATTAGAATCAGGTGAGGTTCATTATTGGAGTCGCTCAAGGGAGGAACTTTGGCACAAAGGAAAAACAAGCGGTCACTTTCAGAAACTAAAAGGAATTAGAGCTGATTGCGATTCAGATGTATTACTTTTATCAATTGATCAAGTCGGTTCAATCTCATGTCATACAGGGAAAAGAAGCTGTTTCTTTAAAGATTTAGAAACCAACGAAGATTGTCTTTACCCTCCATCTGATGCTTGTAGTGAATTATTCAATGTCATAGTAAATCGTAAAAGTAATCCTGAAGAAGGAAGCTATACAAATAGCCTTCTTAATGATGGGGATAATAAAATTCTAAAAAAGATTGGAGAAGAAAGTGCAGAATTCATTATGGCTTGTAAAGATAAAGATTCGAATTTGGTTGCCAATGAAGCTGCAGATCTTATCTTCCATTTACAGGTTGCTCTAGCACATCAAAATGTTTCATGGAGAGAAGTACTGAAAGTTTTAGTTCAAAGGAAAGGAGCACCAAGAAGAAATTCTTAGCAAATTAATCAAGACATAAATCCTTTTTATAAAATTATTTAGATACTTTTTTAAGTTTATTTTTTAAATATTTCATGAATTTTTTGAAAATTCACTAAATCACAGCACAGTTAAAAAGAAATTACAGGATCAAAAAAGTCATGAAAGAAAGGAAAAGAAAATAATTCGATTTTCTTTAATATTTGATCCTTTATCAATTTGCTTGAGTAGGAAAAACTTTTTGGGAATAATTAATAGAGACTTTTTAAAAACCCCAAAGGTTTTCCAGGGCATATGAAATCCTTACAATGCCTTTAATAGCAATGATTCTTGAAATTTGAGTAAATAAAAAATAATTAATATCATCTCATTTTAAAAATATAGGAGTAAAAGTACGAAACTTTTTGGTTACCAATTGCCCCGAAAATGACATGAAGAACAAACACAATATAAATAATAAATTCCGAACACTTTATTACGCCTATTGAAAGTAAACATTTTTTCTCTAGGTTATTAATAACAAAGAGGAAGAAATCGTGAGTTCTTTAAGCGACTTTCTTGGAGAGATAGGAAGACATGAATTGCTCACGCCCGAGCAAGAACTAACTATGGGTAGAAAAGTGCAAGCAATGGTTGAACTAAATCAAAGATGCCACCAAGCAGGAGGGAAAGGGCCAGAATGTGAGTATACAGACTTAGAAAAGAAAGCTCTTAAAGCTGGAGAACGCGCTAAAAATCAAATGATTACAGCTAACTTAAGGCTAGTTGTAAATTTAGCTAAACGATACCAAGGGAAAGGGCTTGAATTGCTTGATCTAATTCAAGAAGGAACTTTAGGTCTCACAAGGGCCGTGGAAAAATACGATCCAACAAGAGGGCATAGATTCTCAACTTATGCTTACTGGTGGATTAGACAAGGCTTAAATAGGGCCCTTTCAACTCAGAGTAGAACTATAAGAATACCTGTAAACATAAATGAAAAACTAACAAAACTCCGAGCAGCCAAGTCTCGCCTTATGCAAGATCTTGGAGTACATCCTTCCACGAATCAAATAGCTATCCAAATGAAAATTCCTTTAGAGGAAGTAGAAGAGTTACTTTCATGTGAGCTAAGAAGTATCACAGTTAGTTTGCAAGGTGTAGTTAAATCAAAATCAGATCCTTCTGAACTTGTTGACATCCTTCCAAGTGAGGAGGTGCCGCCTATGGAACTTGCTGAATTAGCTGAGAGAAGTGCATCGGCATGGTCCCTACTAGATAAATCAAATCTCACACCCAAAGAGAGAACTATTCTAAGTCTTCGATTTGGACTAGATGGAACGAATGAATGGAGAACTTTAGCTGAGGTAGCAAGACAAATGAATTGCAGCAGAGAATATTGCAGACAAGTTGTTCAAAGGGCATTAAGAAAACTTAGAAAAACAGGTATACAGAGTGGTCTTTTAGAAACAAGCATTTAATAATGAATAGTTCAAGTAATTCCAATAAAGAAGTATTTGAAGCAGAAGTACTAGAAAGTTCTGTTATAGATGAGGGACTTCTTAAAAAAGTACTTTTATCAGCAGGCAGAGCAATTGCAAAACCCGCTCTTGAAGGGTTTGAACTTATTATGGATGATTCAACACCACCTCAAGTTAGATTATCAATAATAGGAGCTCTTACATATTTAATTGTTCCTATTGATTTAATTCCTGACTTTATTCCAGCGACTGGTTTTAGCGATGATCTAGTTGCCTTAACTGCAGTAATAAGCCTTTGGCAACACCATTTAACTCCAGAGATCAAATTCAGAGCTATGCGTAAGCTAGACAATTGGTTCCCAGTATGAATAGAAAAGACTGGACAAAAGAAATAGAAAAAGAGCTAATCCTGCTCATCAAAGATTGGTTAAAACAAATAGGTAAAACACAATCTGAACTCTGCCAAAGTCTCGATCTCCCCTCTGCGAGAATGCCTACTTTGATTGACTTTTTAAGAAAAGATTTTATTTCCGGTGGAATACCTCAAATTGCTAATCGTCTTTGTGAAATAGAAAGTTATTGGGCAAAAAATAAAGTCTCAAACTTAAATAAGCAGACTAAATTAGATACTTCTGGACAACTTGATCTTCTTGATGAAATTTGCGAAGACCTTTCTAAAATTAATTTCAAAAAATAAAATCTATATGTTTAAAACATTTAAATTTAATTGTTCAATATCTAAGCCCAAATGTTTTCTTATAGCTCTGCTTTGCATCTTTTCTTTGATCAGCGCGCCTAAAAAGCTAATTGCCTTGGATACAAGCTCAGGAGAAAGTTTATTTAAAAAAAACTGTGCTGGATGCCATATCAACGGGAGCAATATAATTCGAAGGTCCAAAAACCTAAAAATTTCCTCTTTAAAGCGCAATGGTATTGACGATCCAGAAGCAATAGCAAAAATCGCAAGAGAAGGTATAGGGATTATGGATGGATATGAAGATCTACTATTTGATAATGATGATCTAATTTTAGCTAATTGGATATTGGAACAAGCTCAAAAAGCTTGGGTCCAAGAGTAGACTTCGAATTCAGTCCAAATCCCTTCTTTCCAATAAATATCTTCTTTTATAAGGTTAATAATAGACTCCTTCTCATCGGCTTTAAATATTCCAAAAACATATTTATTACATTTAGTTGGCCCTAAAGTTATTAATATTCCTAGCTTTTTAAGGGAAGAAAGTCTACTAAGATGCTCTTCTCGAAAAGGTGTTCTCTTCGCCAAGGCATCATCACAGTAACAGCCCCAAAGGATAAATTGATCCATAATCTTTCTGATTAAATTACAAATCAAACACTAGTCTAATTACATTACTAATTGCTATATTAGTTAGGTAGATTCATCATTAACAATTATGCTAACCGGTAAGAAATTACTTGCAAAAGTAAAAGAACTTGGTGATGTAAGTAAATCAGATCTTGTTAAGGCTTGTGGATATGTATCTTCAAAAAAAAATGGCAGTAATCGTCTTAATTTCACAGCTTTTTATGAAGCACTTTTAGAGGCGAAAGGTTTGAGCTTAGGAGAGTCAGGCAAAGCAGGAATTGGTAAAGGTGGAAGAAAATTAAGTTACATAGCAACTGTTCAAGGAAACGGAAACATTTTAGTGGGTAAAGCTTATACAGCTCTTCTAGATTTAAAAGAAGGCGCTGAATTCGAAATAAAGCTTGGGCGTAAGAAAATAAAACTATTACCGATAGCTAGTAGTTAAGAACATAAAAAAACAATTTAATAAATATTTCGTATTAAAAAAGAATCCCGTAAACATATAAAAAAACATTCTCTGACTAACTATGGAATGTATTCCTCTTAGTTATATAAGATTTAATTGAAAAGAAAATTACTCAGTGGCGATACGTAGTTCTCTACAAAAAGAGCAGGCTTCTTCAACTTCCATTCCCCTTGATGCATTAGCTATTCTCTTAACTAAAGCACTACCAACAATTGCGCCATCTGCACCCCATTTCCTTACCTGTTGAATATGTTTGGCATCAGATATACCAAAACCCACTGCAATAGGGCTTGACGAAGATTTCTTGAGCTGTGTAACAAGACTTTCAACATTTTCTGATACTGATGATCTCTCACCAGTTACTCCAGTAACACTTACAAGATAAGTAAATCCCATTGAAGTATTTGCAATTTTTTTCATTCGATTATTGGGAGTTGTGGGGGCGACTAACAACACTAAATCAATTTCTTTAGCCTTTGCAATTTGAGAAAGTTTATCTGCTTCTTCTAAAGGAAGATCAGGCACGACAAGTCCCGAGACGCCGGCTTGAGAAGCCTCTAAACAAAACTCCTCTAACCCTCTATTGATCAATGGATTACTATAAGTAAATAAAATAATTGGTATAGATAGGTCATTTTTAAGTTCCGATAACATCTTAAAAACTTTATCTGGAGATGTCCCTGAGGAAAGTGCCCTAGAAGCTGCTAACTGAATAATAGGTCCATCTGCTAACGGATCACTATATGGGATACCAAGCTCAATCATGTCGGCCCCACAATGTTGTAATTGTAATAAAAGCCTTGCTGTTGTTTCCAAGTCAGGGTCACCTGCCATAAGGAAAGGCATTAGGGCAATTCTATTATCTTTTTTAATTTGTGAGAAAGATCTGCTTATATTGCTGCTTTTCAAAGTTCTAAGGCCTCGGTATCTATCTTTTTTATCATTTTTATATCCCACAAAGTAAAAAATCAATGAGATTTAGTAACTTAAAACCTTAATTTATTGACCTCTCTCTTTCTCAACCGTTTTAATTAATTCAATTTTTTCTTCCTCTGTCAAAGACTCAAACCGTGCCAAAATTTTTTCATCAGTCAATTTTTCATAAGCCTTTCTATAACGTTTTCTCTGCTCCATAAAAGTCATATTTCCCGTGAATACCCTAAAAAGATAGGATACTGTCCATGCAAAAACTATTAAGATTAGGATTGACTGGGCCGCGATACCCGCTGATACTGATTCAAACCCAATTAATTGAAACGCCTCAAATCCCAAACCTCCTAAAGCAAAAACTATTAAACCAACCAAAAAGACCTGTGACCTTGTCAAAATTCAAACCTCCTTTTGTCCATTCATTCTTAAATTAAGAAAAGGTGCAAACAAAACCAAACCGGGAAAAAACAAAAATACTAGTCCATAAACAAACAACCTCTCAAACTTACTCATAACATTCCATCTATTATTCATCCAATAAAAAAGGAATAAAGGAACAATCAACAAATAAATAATTCCCAATACAACAAAAACCGATAATGTAATAAAAGGAGTTACAGAAGTTGTAATCCCCAGGGTAAGAAAACACACATTCGGAAAGGAAAACATCATGGGAGTGGGGGGACTTGAACCCCCACGGCCAAAAAGCGGCCAACAGATTTTAAGTCTGGTGCGTCTACCAATTCCGCCACACTCCCTTTTGATAGCAAGCGATCTCGCTGATCAGACAAATTTAATTATAGATCATTTATATAGTAGCGTAAATGTATGTCCTTAAATCAGTACCCGCTAGAATTAATGGATTGATTTTTTATTGTCATTAAAATGCATTAAAAATATTCTCCTACATAATTTATTTACAAATTAATTAAACTTAAATTTATCATCTTCTTTTTTCTCACTAATTAGCCGCTATTGACCAGCCAAGAATTTCACCTGAATGAAATGGTTTTACAGAATCATTAGGATCACCCTCTAGGCCAACATTAATAGATTTAGGCACAAAAATATCTTTTTTCACTAGAGATATCTTCTCTATGTTCAGAGGTAATCCATAAAAATTTGCACCATTAATACTAGCAAAAGCTTCAAATCTACTTAAAGCATTCTCTTCTTCAAAGACTTTTAAATAACTTTCTAAAGCAAAAGGAGCATTAAAAATCCCTGCACAGCCACATGAGCTTTCTTTAAATTTGCGGGTATGTGGGGCTGAATCAGTACCAAGAAAAAAACATGCCTTACCGCTTGTAGCTGCTTTCCTTAGAGCTATTCTATGTATTTCTCGCTTCGCTGTTGGCAAGCAATAGAAGTCACTTCGCAAACCACCCAAGAACATTGCATTCCGATTGATATGCAAATGATGCGGTGTGATTGTAGCTGCAATATTAGACTTACTATTCTCCACAAAATCAATTGCATCGATTGTCGTGATGTGCTCTAAAACAACTCTAAGAGATGAAAATCGTCGCAATAATGGTTCTAGGTGACGTTCTATAAAAACAGCTTCTCTATCAAAAACATCAACATCTAAATCACTTACTTCTCCATGAATCAATAGTGGCATCCCAATCCTTTCCATCGTCTCGAATAAGTTGTCAATCTTATTTAGATCAGTTACGCCATATGAAGAATTAGTAGTCACATTAACAGGATAAAGTTTTGCCCCATAGAAAATACCTTCTTTGAATCCTCTCTCTAAAACCTCTGGAGACATATCATCCGTAAGATATGCAGTCATCAGGGGAGTAAAAGAAGCACCTTTTGGAATTGCCTGGATAATTCTTTTTTTATACTCTTTAGCACTATTTAAGGTTGTTATTGGAGGATCAAGATTGGGCATTATAATTGCACGACTAAAGACATTGGCTGTATAACTCACAACACCTTTTAAAATCTTTCCATCTCTCAAATGCAAATGCCAATCATCAGGCTTTAATATTGAAATTTCATTAAAAGAGTTAATCACAGAGTTAAAGTCTTTTCGATGAATATCTTAAGCAACCTTGATTCATAAGTCTTCAAGTATCAATCCAAGGACTAAGATATTCTGATAATACCAAATTGAAATATTATAAATTCATTCAGTGTATTAGCTTCTCAATAAATTTAAATTATGTCTTCATCATTAGTGTCGATTATAGAATTTATTACTGGAATAGTTTTACTTTTTAGTGGTGGCGAGTTCTTTATACAAGGGTCAGTTGCTCTGGCTTTGATTTTCGGCATTCCTCAACTAGTTATTGGTTTAACAATAGTTTCTCTTGGAACAAGTGCACCTGAACTATTTGTTAGTGCCCATTCCTCTCTTACAGGATCAGATAGTCTTGCATTAAGCAACATAGTCGGTAGCAATATTTTCAATGTAATGGTCGTTCTTGGTTGTAGCGCCTTGTTGAGACCTTTAAAAGTTGAGAGTCGTCTTGTAAGACGAGATATACCCCTTCTCTTAGGAGTATCAGCTGCCGTTTGGGGGATGGCATCTTCAGGATTGATAACTTGGCAGTTTGGAATAGCTTTATTAATAGCGCTGATAATTAATACCACTTGGGAAATTCGAACTGCGAGAGAAGAACCTCAAAAGACACAAGAAGCAGAGCCTACAATCAACATGGAAAGAGATTCTACTAATTTCATTCATGCAGCATTGAAACTATTGGCGGGTATTTTTTTACTCACATTTGGTTCAAAACTATTAGTACAAGGAGCATCCTCAATTGCGTCATTACTTGGAGTAAGTGAGGCAATCATTGGATTAACAATAGTTTCACTTGGCACCTCACTACCAGAATTAATCACCTCATTAATTGCCGCTATCCGCGGTCAAACTGATTTAGCGATAGGGAATGTAATTGGAAGTTGTTTGTTAAATCAATTACTAGTATTAGGTGGTTGTTCTCTCTTGTCAGGAGGAAATGGTTTAGTTGTTGAGAATTTACTAATAACAAAAGATATCCCAATAATGGTTATTACTACACTTGCTTGTATGCCAATTTTCTGGACAAAAGGAAAAATCAGTAGAGGCGAAGGTGGTGTTTTACTTGGATTATATTTACTATATATTGCAGATAAATTAATCCCCTTAACCTTCCCTTCTTTACATTCAGCATACAACCAGCTTGTTATTTTTGCTATAATATTTACTTCAATTATAATCATATATAAAACAATCAGTTATTGGTTTATATTAAAAAATAATCCCAATAACTAATATGCTCAATAGATTACCTCATGGTCACAAATTCCTCAGCTATTGTAGGGTGTAATGCCATGGTATTATCAAAATCAGTTTTTTTAGCTCCCAGCAAAAGAGGGATAGAAGCCATTTGAATAATCTCAGATGCATTATCGCCAAGCATATGACAACCTACTATTTTATTATTATTTTTATCAACTATTAACTTTAAAATACATTTTGCTCCTTTCTTAGGAATAGATTTTGATAATGGTCTAAATTTTGATCTATATACTTCAACATTATCTTTTCCTATAGATTGATTAGCCTCTTCTTCAGTCAATCCTACAGAAGCTATTTCAGGCTGACTAAATACAGCATGGGGGACTAAGTTATAATTTACAGTTCGGTTACTTTCTCCATAAATTCTATCAGCGAAGCTTCGGCCTTCATCTATTGCAACAGGTGTCAAATTAATCCTATTAGTAACATCTCCAATAGCAAAAATATTAGTAACATTAGTTTTATTTTCGTTATCAACTTTAATTTTATTATTCTTAATTTCTACTCCTGATTCTTCTAGATGCAATCCCTCCAAAAATGGTTCTCTACCAGTAGCAAAAAGTACACCATTTGAATCAAGCTCTTGATCAGAAGTTGTTCTAATGACTAACGAACCTGATTTCCCTTTTATTGAGGAAATACTCTCACCAAATTTCAATTTAATTCCTTTATTTTTCATCGCCTCCAATAATGCCGAAGAAAGTTCTAAATCAAAACCTCTTAATAGGCTCTCACCTCTCACCAATTGAGTAACTTCAACACCTAGCCCTTGCAAAATGCATGCAAATTCACAAGCAATGTAACCTGCTCCAACGATAGTAATTTTAGCTGGGAGATTTTCCAACAGGAACATATCATCACTTGTCCAACCAAGATACGATCCTTCAATACTGGGTATTTTTGGTCTACTACCTACAGCTATAAGAATTTTTTCACCATACAATTCATCTAAAATCTCTCCATTTTTTCTATTTTTAACAACAATACAATTTGAATTTTTAAATTCACCCCAGCCTTTCACAAGCTCAACATTAGCTTTCAACAAAAATTCTTCATGCAGTTTATTCAGTCTTTGAACTTCACTCCTTAAATTCGATAACAAAATCTCTGAATTAATCTTAAAATTCTCGAAATCCAATCCATAGGAAGATGCATATGAAATATTTTCGACTAATGAAGATCCACAAACCAATAACTTTTTGGGTACACAACCTCTGATCACACATGTTCCTCCAACAAGATCACCCTCTACAATTGCTACAGAAGCTCCATAGCTAGCTGCTCTTTTAGCGGCAGCCAACCCCCCCGAACCTGCGCCAAGGACAATTAAATCAAAAGATCTTTTCAATTTTGTTACCTAGTATTATTCTCTTATTCTTGATGAAATAAATGGATCCAGCCAGAAATGCAATGAGTTGGGAAGAATTAGAAATACTTTCAGCCGATCCGATAGATCGAGTGAATGGTCCAACCAATCCATATTCCTCTCTCCGATTATTTAATAAAAATAACACTGACGCAGTTGTCACTCTTTACAGAGATAATCACGCATGGTGTCCATACTGTCAAAAGGTTTGGCTTTGGTTAGAGCTAAAAAAAATTCCTTATCAAATAAAAAAAGTTACTATGCGTTGCTATGGGCAAAAAGAAAGATGGTATTTGAAGAAAGTACCCTCAGGAATGCTCCCTGCCATACAATTTCAAAATCATGTGATCACAGAAAGCGATGAAATTCTATTTGTATTAGAAGAAATTTATGGTCCCTTAGGGCAATCACTAAATGAACATAAAGTTTTAAATTATAGAAGACTTGAAAGAGAATTATTCTCTTCATGGTGCAACTGGTTATGTAGTAACTCTTTTCTAACAATGCAAGAAGAAGTAAAGAAAGAGAACTTTAAAAAAGTTGCCCAGAGATTAGAGAAGGAACTACAAAAAAACACGTCAGGATGGCTAACCCCAATCTCAACAACAAGTGGCGATAGACCTGGATCAGCAGATGTTATTTTTATTCCATATATAGAAAGAATGAATGCCTCATTGGCTTATTACAAAGGGTATTCATTAAGAGAAGAGCACCCTTTCATAGATATATGGCTCACGAACCTAGAACGACTTAATGAATACAGAGGAACTCAAGGAGATTTTCACACTCATGTCCATGATTTACCTCCACAAATGGGAGGTTGCTACACTAATCAAAATATACGTCAACAAAATTTTGCAGAAAAAATTGATACTGGCATCGGGTTAGGAAATTTAGAATTGGCAAATTTACAAGCAGATGAAAACAGCGAACAAAAATTTAAAGCGATTGTATTAGAAAGGGTTATCAAGCATAAAGAAAAAATAATTGAAGTGAACCCTATACCAAATAAATTATTTGACCAATCACTAAGAGCTGCTTTGACTACTATGGTTTCGAATCAAAGTTGTACCCCTGAGAAGATGAGTGCCTCTGGCATAAGATACCTTCGAGATAGAATCTCAGTACCTAGAGATATGCCTTTACTATCTGCTCGATTGTTTAGACAAGCTCTTGAACGTACAGCTAGTTTAGATGGTATAGAATTAGGTACTAAAATACCTATTACAAATAGGCTAGATCAAAATCCAATACAATTTAAATAAAAATAAAAGCATATTTTTTCTATCCTGAAAGTAAACCTACTTTTCACCGGCGTTTTCGTGAATCAATCTGAAGAAGATCCTTGACCTTTTGAACTTGACTTGCCAATTGCGGCTCACTAGAAAGTTTTTTTTCTACTTGTTCAATGGCATACATCACTGTTGTGTGATCTTTACCACCAAATGACTCTCCAATCCTAGGAAGACTTAAATCTGTACCATGACGCATTAGATACATTCCTACTTGTCTTGCCTGGCTTACAGGTCTACGTCTACTAGGACTTCTCATTTCCTCTTCTGTAACACCAAAAACCTCAGCGACTTTCTCCATTACTTGCTTAGGTTTAACTTCAACGCCTTGTCCTGTTGGGTCAAGCATAGGAGCAACAGACTCAACTGTCATAGGCAATCCGGTTATGGATGCGAATGCGACAGCTCGAGTAAATGCACCTTCTAATTCTCTAATATTAGAGGTAAATCTACCTGCAATAAATTGAATTAAATCTCTTGGCAAACGCATTCTTTCATGCTCAGCTTTTTTTTGTAAAATTGCCATTCTCGTCTCTAAATCAGGCGCTTGTATATCTGCGATCAAACCCATTGAAAATCTTGAGATTAATCGCTCTTGCAAACGAGGTATTTGACTTGGAGGTCTATCACTCGTCAAAACTATTTGCCTTCCAGCCTCATGCAAAGCATTAAAAGTATGAAAAAACTCCTCTTGTGTATATTCTTTTCCCTCAATAAATTGAATATCATCGACCAATATCAAATCAGCCTCCCTGTACCTATTTCTAAAAGCTTGCATTCCATCTTTTCTAATAGCAACTATTAAATCATTGGTAAAAGTCTCCGTAGAGACATATGCGACCTTTGCTTCAGGATCAATCTCTAACCTGTAATGGCCAATAGATTGCATAAGATGAGTCTTACCTAAGCCAACTCCCCCGCAAATAAATAATGGGTTAAACTCTCTGCCCGGAGATTCAGCCACAGCCATAGCTGCCGCATGGGCCATTCGACTGTTTGGGCCTACAACGAATCTATTAAAAACATATCTTAGATTAAGACCTGGTAAGAATTTTTTTACTGGTGCTTTCATAGATTTATCACTATTACTATCCCTACCAACAGTCGAATTAGTTTGATCTAAGTTCGAAAAAGTTTTTCTCTTATTACTTTTGTTTGCTCGAAAATCCTCCTTGACTTTGATATTAACCTTCACTGGATCTCCATATATTTGCGTTGCGACCTCTTCAATTGTCTGAGAATAGTTTTTTCTTAACCAATCACTTGAAAAGCTATTTGGAGCCACCAAAGTCAAACAACCATCTTTGAAGTCAACTAATTCAGCAGGTCGTATCCATGTTTCATATGAAGGTTTACTTAAATTCTTTTGAAGTAATTGCTGAACCTTCGTCCATAGCTCATCACGAGTTGGCACCGGCATTACCTAATGGATTATGAATCTAGGCAAAAAACTCAAATTGGTCATTATTAAATTTGGGAATCCAATTCTAAAATTTGATTCATTAAAACAAAGAAAGCAACCATTGCAGGGGATTTCTCAGATAATAAAAAAACGTAACTTTATTTTTTACAGCACAAAAATTAATTTGATGAAATGAAGAGTAACTTAAACTCCTATGAAAACGATGAAATGAAATAAAAATGGAACTGGTAACCAACAAAGAAAAAAAGATTTTAAATTCACTGAAAGACAAGAAGGCCACAATCGTATTAATGACAAGATGGCATGGTATAAATCGATGTAAAAGTCGTCTGTCAAAAGATCTTGGGGTAATTAAAGCAGCAAAAATACAAGAACAGCTAACTCTCCATACTATTGAGGTGGCAAAACGAGTTCAAAAAGAAAATTTAGCAGAAGTAAAGATTGCCATCGATGGAATTGGACTTACAGCCGCAAGAAGATGGGCGAGCGTAAACGGAATCGAAAGAATTGTGACTCAAGGAGCTGGGAATCTAGGCACCAAAATGAAAAAACAATTCTTAAAAACCCATGCAGAAAAGTACACTTCTTGCAAGTTTTCTAATTCAATAATAATTATAGGGACAGATTTACCCTCCATATCACATCTTGACTTAACCCAAGCCATAGAAATACTTCACCATAAAGAAATGGTTCTTGGACCTTCAACAGATGGAGGATATTGGCTTATCGGATTATCAAAGAAACTATTAAACCCTTTATGTCTCTGGCCATTTTCAGGCATAAGATGGGGGACAGATCAGGTTTTTTCTAAGACCATTGAATTAGCATCCTTAAATCAAGTTGATTATCAATTACTTCAAAAGAAAAACGACCTCGATAGTCTTATTGATTTATCGCCATGGCTAGATTACAAGAAATTCCAAGTCTCAGTATCATCATTCCAACTTTAAATGAAGCAAATAAGCTGCCGCTTCTTTTAGCAGATTTAAATACCTGGAATGACAACCTAGAACTAATTGTTGTAGACGGAGGGAGTAAAGATTCTACTGTTTCGATAGCAAAAATACATGACATCCTGGTTATAGAAAGTCTACAAAAAAACAGAGGTTATCAACTTAATATTGGAGCTTCTCATGCTAAAGGAGATTGGCTTTTATTTCTTCATGCTGATAGCAGATTAGATAAAATATGGATAAAGAAATTAATTGCCATAACAAGAAAAATATCATCAAAAGATTTCGCATGGTACTTTGACTTTAAAATCGAAAATGCTAACCTTCAATTTAGAATATTAGAAATAGCTGTTGCGCTTAGAAGTTATTTATTTAATAGACCTTACGGAGATCAAGGTCTATTAATACATAAGAGTCTTTATAACTTATCGGGAGGATTCTCCTCATTAAATATCATGGAAGATCTTGATCTAATGATAAGGATTACTAAAACAAATAAAGTAAAAAGTATTGGGGCAAATATTTATACTGATAGCAAAAAATGGGCTAATTCAAATATTCTTGAGCGCGCAATTAAAAATGCAATATTACGCTATAAATGGACACAAGGCTATGACATTGAAAGATTATCAAATGAATACTATTCACAATAAAATTAAATTATTATAATAAATTAATTAATTTGAATACCAAAAAGCACATTTATTCCCTTTTGGTTCTAGAACCCAACCTTGTCTTTTATAAAAAATAATCACATCTGCATCTGCAAATAATGTTACTCTCTTAATTCCTTCTCTTTTTAAACTCCGCATTAAATAAGACATAAGTTGCTTACCTAATCCAGAACCTTGATAAACAGGATTAATAGCTACATCCCATATTGTCGCGTCAATAAATCCATCCCCAGTACACCTAGCAAAACCAATTAGCCTCGGGAAACTTTTATCATGCTTCCATAAACCAACCTTGAGCAAGCTATTATCAAGAGCTCTTTTTACCCTCCTAAGAGGCCTTCTTCCCCAACCCACTGCTTGCAATAATTGTTCAAGTTCAATCAAATCAAAAGATCTTGAGTCGCTAAAAACAAAAGGATTGGGATCACCTTGGTTGAAATATTGGGAGGCTTGCTGACCATACAAATTCTTTAAGAGTTCATCTGAAATTCTATTTTGATTTCTCCACCCAGGTCCGCCTATTTTTTTTTTGCCGATATTGATCATAAAAAATTAAATTGTTGTAAGGCCTTTTTCTTGCAAATCGGCAAGTTGAGAATAAAGACCGCCTAAAGACCTCAATTCTTTATGAGTACCCTGCTCTATTAATCTTCCTTTTTTCATGACCATTATGCGATCGGAAGATTCTATTGTTGCTAGTCTATGAGCAATAACAAGAGCTGTTCTTCTTTCAAGTAATCTATCAAGATCTCTTTGCAAAGTTGCTTCAGTGGATGGGTCCATAAAGGCAGTAGCTTCATCCATGATTAATACTTTTGGATCTCTTATTGCAACTCTCGCTATAGATAAAAGCTGTCTTTCTCCTGAGGAAAGATTTCCTCCTCTTTCTCTAATATAAGTATCTAATCCATTTGGTAGTTTTCTTAATAAATTATTTAATCCTAACTCACTACAAATTTCCTTTAATCTTTGACTATCAACTGAAGAATCCAAACGGAGATTATCTGCAACATTTCCACTAAACAAGAAAGTATCCTGAAGAACTACTCCTAGTTGTCTACGCAAAGAATCAATTGGAATATTTTTAATATTTTGACCATCAATATATATATTTCCCTTTTGCGGTTCATAAAGTCTGCATAATAATCTTATCAATGTTGTTTTACCTGAACCAGTTGGTCCTACCAATGCAATATGTTCTCCTGGTTTGATTTTAAAACTCAAATCATTTATTATTTGTTCATCATCTCTATAAAAAAAACTAACATTTTCAAATATAACTTCGCCAAAAGTATTATTAGTTGAACTAATATTTTTTTTATTTTCAAATAACGGAGAGATTTGATCATAGATCTCTATTTTCTTTTCCAGTAGTTCGCTTATTCTTTCTACTGCTGTCAACCCTCCCTGTATTTGTGTAAATCTTTCTGCCAACTGCCTTAATGGTTCAAATAGTCTTTGAGAATACAAGATAAATGTAGTAAGAGTTCCTAAGCCCATAGATCCTGCCGTAACCATATAACCGCCCAAGGAAATAACTAAAGCGACTGCAGCTAATGAAACCCATTCAATAAAAGCAGATATACTGCTGTCATAAAAAATAGTCCCATTTACAGCATTCTTGTAATTAGTTCCTGTTTTAAAAAAATTTTTACCATTCAAGCTTTGCCTTCTAAACATTTGGACAACTTCTAACCCTTGGAGATTTTCTTGAAAATTTGCATTTAATTGAGATAATTCTTCTCTAACTTTATAATTTTGTTTTCGATAACGTTTTTGTAACCACAAAATAAAATAAGTAACAGGAATTTGAGTAATCAATAGCAGTAAACCTAATCTCCACTCAATTAAAATCATTGTTATCGAGATAACTATTAGACTTACGAAATCAGCCAAAACTCCTACAGCACCACTGCCAAAAACCTCTGATAAAGCATCAACATCGCTAGTTAATCTTGTCAACAATTTACCCACAGGTATTTTGTCATGAAAACGTAATGACAAGGACATAGAATGAGAAAACAAATCATTCCTTATTCGCGCAGTCAGCCTTTGTCCAACAGCTTGAATATTGTATGACTGGAAACCTTGTAATCCAAGTCTAAGGATTACTGTTATGAAAAGTATTCCAACTATTGACCTTATTGAAGTTTCTTTAGAAAAATTATCAACAAAAGATATTGTATTTTCTCCTCTTAATACAGAAATAGCTTGCCCTACTAAAAGAGGTTGAATTGCGCCTGCCAAAGCTACTGGAATTAATATCAAAACTATAAGGATTAAACGTCTTTTCTCTTTTTTTAAATACCTCCCAAGTTTCTTGACTCTTCGAAAATCATTTTTTGCCATTAGTAATTTGTTTTTGTCAAAGTTTGGGTTTGAATTGAATCTATAATTTCTTGAAGGTTTCCTTGATCTAGTCTTAGAGAGAGTGGATTACCAACCAGTCGAGCTGATGATTTAAATAATTCCTCAATTTCTACTAGACCATTATCTCTAAGAGTCCGTCCGGTTGCGACTAAATCGACAATTGCTTCAGCCATTCCAGTGATAGGTCCCAACTCAACAGATCCACTCAAATGAACTAGTTGTACTGGTAAATCTATTTGTTCAAAAAACTTCTTTGCGCAGTTAGTAAACTTACTTGCCACCCTGCAATTTGGAGGTAAATCAGAAGAACTTAAATATCCACTACTAGATTTAACGGCAACTGACATATGGCATGATCCAAATCCAAGATCTACTAAATTTGCTACTTGCAATTTCTGCTCTTGTAACACATCAAATCCAACTATTCCTAATTGAGCCTGTCCATATGAAACATATACAGGAACATCGCTGTTTCGAACCAAAAGGGCTTTAGCACGTCCACAAATTGACGGGACCATCAATTGCCGATTGCTATCTTCTAAAACAGCAGAGAAATCAAGTCCAACGTTAGAAAACATTGAGACTGATTCCTTTAATAAGGCTCCTTTTGCTAAAGCAACAGTAAGCATGTCAAGTCCTATTGCAGTTGACTTTACCTATTCCAGTCACTGAATAAACAATGTCCGAGAAAAAATCCGAATTCACTATTCACCCAATTACTGTCTTACAAGACAATATCGTATGGGTATGGGTTCACAATTGCAATGCAGTTGTAGTTGACCCCTCCATATCTAGCCCTGTAAAGAAATGGTTACTAGAAAAAAACTTGTCATTAAAAGCAATTCTTCAAACACACCACCACGATGACCATATTGGAGGGACAAAAGGATTAATTAAAAAATGGCCAAAAGCAAAGGTAATTGCATCAAAAAAAGAGCTTAAAAGAATTCCCTTTCAAACATTTTCTGTTAACAATAATGATGTTTTTCATTTAATGGATAGCAAGATTAGTGTGATTGAAGTGCATGGTCATACAAACAATCATCTAGCTTTTTATATTTCAAAAGAAAATTCAAAATGTAATATATTATTCCCTGGAGATACTATATTTGGAGGAGGTTGTGGCCGTTTATTAGAAGGTACAGCAAAACAAATGTTTGAAAGTTTATGTAAACTTAATGCCCTTCCGGAAGATACTAAAATTTATCCTGCTCATGAATATACCGAAAACAATTTAAAATGGGCACTGTCTTTAATATCAAATGATCTTTCTATCACCCAAAGATTAAAAATTGTTCAGAATAAGCGTCAGAATGGAATACCAAGTCTTCCAACAACAATATTAGAAGAAAGAAAAACAAATTTATTTTTAAGGGCCAAAAATGTCGAGGAGCTCTCAAGGCTACGAAAACACAAAGATAATTGGAAATGTTAAATTCTAATTATCTTTGTGTTTTCAAACAGACCTAGTTATTTATGAAAAGTTCAGCATTTGTAGCAATTGAGACAAAATCAGCCCCTGAACCGGTAGGTCCATATAATCAAGCTCTTTTAGTAGAAAATTGGTTGTATTGCTCGGGTCAAATTGCTTTAGATCCAGCAACTGGAGAAATGGTTGGGAACGGAAATATAGAAAAGGAAACCAGGCAAGTTTTAAAAAATCTTTTGGCGGTGATAGGCGCCTCAGGTGGAGAAGCTTCAAATGTAATCCGTACAACAATTTATTTAACCGATTTGAATGATTTCGCGAAAGTGAATGAAATTTACGCAGAAATATTTGGCGATATTGTCAGTCCAGCAAGAGCTTGTGTAGAAGTATCTAATCTGCCTAAGGGAGGAAAAATTGAGATTGACTGCATTGCTTGGTTAGGAAATTAGCCAGCAAAAACTTTATTGTGACTAAATTTAAGCTTGCCACTTTGCTAATTGGCCCCATTATTGTCTAAATTGATAGTTGATTCGCGATAAACAATGGCCACTGCCAAGTTGACTATTGGCGAACTTGAGGCTGGTTACCCTCTTTACTGCAAAGCTCTGAGGAGATTACTGCAACAAGGACGTAGCGCAGATCAAATTCAAAGAACAGTTTGCTGGAGCCACTTAGAGACTCTTAATCGCTGCCTTCCTGGAAGATATAAAACCCCTTCTTATCTAATGGCACTAATTAAAAGAGATCTAGAACAACCTAAAGAAGAAGATTAATTTTTTTCACTGGATCAAAGAATCTAATTGTGTTGCGAACTCATGATCAACTTTTGAAATTTCCTCTTTTTCATTATCGTCTGAAGGCCTAATTGTAATATTTGCGTAAGTCTTTCCGAAACTAATATCTGGAAAACGATTTACCCTCTCACAAAAAGCACCTAAAACATCAAGAAAATCTCTGGTTTTTTCATAAGATTCAAATTCGAACCTTTTTTCAAGACACTCAGGTCTATTTTTTTGCCTCCATCCTTCCATAAGAAATTTATCTTTTACTAAAAGCTACTACATTATGAATTGCTTGAAAAATAATTTATAAATCTAAAATTATTTAGCTTCTTCTTTTCGCACCGCTTCCTTTTAAGGCTGGCTCTACTTCAACATGGGGACGCGCAATGATATGCGCGGCAACCAGTCCATCCCCTACACGCTCACAAGCATCCGCTCCTGCCCTAACTGAGGCATTAACCGCACCAGTTTCACCTCGTACCATTACAGTTACATATCCACCACCAACAAGTTCCTTTGCGATTAAATTAACTTCAGCAGCTTTTGTCATTGCATCGGCCGCTTCTATTGCTGGTACTAAACCACGAGTTTCAATCATTCCTAAAGCAATACCAGAGTTTGAATTACTTGCAGAAGCTTTATTAGTTCCTATTGAGTTTTTTGAGGATCCACCGCCCCCCGAGCTATTAGATAATTTTTTAGGAGCAGAAGTGCTTTTATTACTTGAAGAGATTTTAGTTGAAGAAGAAGTTGTTGGCTTACTTCCTGAATCCAAAGGAGTAACATCAACTACTTGATCTTGTGGTTGAAAACTGTTATTACTACTTTTTTGTTGACGATTTGAAGAGGAAGCCATAGATTTATGTTTTTATAGTATTAGTTTTAGTGAATTGTTTGTCAACTATTCATCAGGCAACCAATTATCAATAATCCCTCCAATAGTCAAATCAGTTTGAATATTTGGATCAGGGCATCCCCACCTAGCGGCGGTTCCTGTAGCAGTGAAAACCCAATTCCCTTCGCGAGCGCCGACGGGATCAACAGCCACAAGCCTTTTACCTTTGTTATTGCACAATATTCTTAAATGCATATGTCCTAAGCCTTCTACTCTCTGTGAACAAACCAAACGTCCCATAACTTGCATGATTTCCATTATTTAGCTCCTCCTGAAATCTGTTGTTGTGTTTCTGGATCCCAATGATCAATAATCCCAACAATTGTTAAATCACTTGGATAAGATTTGCTACCGGCAGCTTCGCGAGCGGCAGAACTTCCTACACATATGACCCAATCATCTGGTTTACATCCGACAGCATCAACAGCCACTTTTTTTGAGCTACCGTCCAATACAACCTGTAAATGCTTGTGTTCAAAGCCTGGAATACGATTGGTTGAGACAAGTGGTTTGAGAACTTTACAAATGAGCATTTAGTGAGCCTCCTGAGTGACTGGATCGAGGGAAGAGCCTACAACTTCTGCAGGAGCCTTTTTATCTCGATCTCGAATAGTAAGAAATGTGTGAAGTGAACCATTATCTATTAAATCTCGATAACGAGACTTAATAGCCTCATTAATTCTATGACAATCAGATAATGCTCTATTCCTTGCATGAGGGACACTACCTGAATAATCAAAGCGAATAACAATAGGGATTGGTAAACTCCTAGAGATATTAAGACCTGTAAAAATTTTCACTCCGACATCTAGATCAGGAGCTCCTTGTTCAACAGTCTCCAAATGAGCAAAATAAGTAAGATTCCTTAAGTGAACTTCTTTAAAACCAATACCTACACCAATAAACCTCTCAGCATGACCTGCATCTTGGTAGCTTCCTGAATGAAAATTCTTAACATAATCAATTTGAGAAATATTATTTGAAATGAGTCTGGTAATAAACATAACCATATTTGGATCTGTTTCTCCAGGGCAAACCCTTTTGATGTTTTCTTGAATTTTTTGAAGAGCCTCTTCAGCTTTTAGAAATTGAGTCTCTTTGTATATTTCATTTGCACAAAGCCATGATTTCAAATCAACTTCATTAGTTTTCGAAGGTGTATGAACTCTTATTGCATCTGTATCCGTATCAATACCAATTAAAAGCAAATCAACAGAGGCACCACAACAAAAACTATTTTCGACTGCTTCCCTAAAATCTAATAATCGCTGTAGGCCTTCTGATGCTGCTAATTCATCATTACTACCATGAGCAGCACATCCTTGGTGTGTAGGATCAACAGAACTAAAATGATAGATTACTGATTTTAAATATCTTGTTGGCTCAGTTGCAGAATTCGGAGTTGACTCTCTATATCTACTATGTTCGGTTTTAATCCAACGATTAACTGTTTTTTCAATATCAAATAGTGCACCTGCATGAGAACGCCTCCTAACAGAGCTAAAAGGTATACGTAATGCATAAGAAATAGCATGAGCTAATCGACCATCTGCACAAGGAGTTATATCTAAAAGATGAAACCCACATTGATAGAGAAATGACTGAAAAGATTTAGCATATTGACTATTTTCAGATCCCTCTATTGGATCTGAATTAAAAAATTCATTACTCGTTAATTGGTGTGACTGAAAAACACACCATGCAAACAAGGCACTTATGTCTACACTTCCAACCCATGCCTTTTCAAGTATATGCAGTGGCAACTCATAACCTAATTCTGATCGACATAAATTTTGAGCTCTTTCTACAAAATTCAAATCATTTTGAAGACTAGATACTCTTTTTAAAAGAGGAACAATATTGTCAAATCGACCTTTAACCTTATTTTCGTATTGATTTAACTTCTGATTCTCTTGAGAATTAGTTAATGGATGATCAGTAGAAAAAGAGCTAATAGTTTTTATTTCATCGGAGAAAGAATTAGTAGTTTTAATAACTTCAGAATTCAAATTCTTTGTCTCTAGGTCGACAAACCTCTTCATAGGAGCTGTAGGCCCACGACGAGATTTCTTGGCCAAATTACGATAGGCCATTGACTATTTAACCTCTTGCTCCACCAGAGAAAGTAACCAATTGGCCATCCCTTGTATTGCCACTAGAACCAGTGATCAGGAAGTCTGGTTGGGGAACCTCTTGGTTTCTTTTTAATTCAGCTGCGTTCATTGCACTCATTGGTCCTGGACGAGAAGGATTTCTACGCTTAGCAGATGCCCCTTCTGTTCCAGTGACATGCTCTCCTCTAGCCCAATCATCACCAGTTATATTCAATCCTGCGGATTGTCCTTCTCCTGTTATTTGTGAGGTTGGGCGTTGCTTAGATTCTTCATTAACTATTTGATCAACTTTATTATTTGTAGAGTTTGATGGTTTTCTGTCAAAGCGAAATTGTTCAGTACCTGTCACTTTGTTTGCAGCCATGTCGAATGGACCAGTAATTCTTGAACTATCTTCGTAACTCGTACCGGTGACACCTGCATTAATTTCATTTTGAATGTGTGCTTGCCTTGCAGGAGATTTCACACTGAAACTTGTCCATGCAGCTGCTTTTTCAGTAGTTTCCTGATGAGCATAACCTTCGGGAGAAGTTGAAATACCACAATTGTCTGCTAGTTGATCGCCTCCTACATAAGGAGTTCCAGTTAAAGGCTCACAAGCGCCTTTATGAGCACCTGTCATTTTTCCGCCTATACCTGGCTGCTGACCAGTCAATCTTGCTCCAGGAGTACCAGTTTTCCTAGGAGTTCTAGCCTCTACCTCAGATGATGCAGAATTGTCACACCATTGATTTGCCTGATCTAATCCTGCATAGGGAGTACCTGTTACTGCTTTACAAGTACCAGGTTCATCTCCTGTTACGAGATGCGATCTACCTGTCATAGTTCCACTAACTGATTGAGTTTTATTGGTAATACTTAGACCAACTTTTGCTGGATCAGGAGCAGGCTTGCTTCCACAAAAAGAATCAAATTGCCCAGCACCCACATACTCATCTCCAGTCACGTTCTTACAACTGCCAGCCTCATTACCTGTAACGTTCTCTCTTCTAGAGACATCGGTACCAGTTACTCCGTTCCCGCGAATTGTGGTTAGTGAGCCAACCTTTTCTGCTGGTCTACCAGAAGGTAGTGGATCAGAACCTAAATACTGATCGCCAGTTAAACCTTTATTTGATCCGGCTTCATTTCCAGTAACTAAAGCGGACCTTCCTGTCATTGTTCCACTGACTTTTTGACCATCAATAGTCTGGCTATAGCCAATTTTTGAGGGTGAAGGGTTAACGCCTCCGCAATAATTATTAGATTGATTCGCAGAAATATATTCAGTCCCAGTAAGGTTTTTACAAGTTCCTGGTTCGTCACCCGTAACCTTCTCTGATCTACCAACCTCGTTACCAGTTACAAGATTTCCATGACTAGTACTTGTAACTGCAACTTTTGCAGGCTGACTTATCTGGGTATTTGATCCATTACAGAAAGAATCAATAACTTCTGAACCTAAATACTGAGTACCAGTTATTGAACGGCATGTACTTGCCTCATTACCAGTAGTTTTCAAAGATCTATTCGCCTGAGTACCGGTAACAATTTGTCCAGTAGACGTCTCACTTATACCAACTTTCCAATGAGCATCAGGGACACTAGCATTTTGCTTCGCTCCATTCTTATTTGGACCACATGGACGAGTTACTGATGTGCGTTTTGATCCAGTGGCACCTGTTTTACTTTTAAGTTCTCTTACTCGTTGAGCTATTTCCTTAGTCGTTAAATCTGGATTACCTTGTCGAGCAACTGATGCAGCTGTAGTTGGTTGTTTCCCTGCAGACTTACCATGTTTTGACAAGGCTTCTCTACGAGCCAAAACAAAAGCTCTACTTGAATTCGTAATTGCTTTTCTTTTTACAGTTGAACGGTGATCAGTAGTTCTCTTATTCAATTTCAAACTGATCTCTGGTTTTTGGGTTGTATTACTAGTCTCTTCTAAAGCTTTTTGCTCACATTCTGGACAACAATGTTCGGCATTTTTTGCGTCATAAGAAGGAGCACTCTGAACCTTTTTCCTTTCAAGCTCAACACGAGTTATATCTTTAGTATTATCTGCAGATTTACCTCTACGTGACAATGCTTCTCTTCTTGCAATAACAAGCTGACGACTTGGTTGCGCTACGGAACTTCTATATGATCTTGAACTACTTGCGCTCCCAGAGGTACTTAATTGAAAACTACTAGTACTTGATTGAGAGGAAGAATTATTTGCACTAGCCATAGATTTATTGGGTTTCACAAAACCAGAGTTTGTCCTAGTTGCTCTTGCATCAGCAGAAGAACGGACTCTATTAGCTGTAGAGCCGCCTTTAATAGATGCATTTTTGCCTCCTTGACTAAGAGCCTGGCGGCGTTCAAGAACTAATTGTCGACTTGTTTGTTTTGCCATATCAACCCAATGGAGAGGTTACAAAAAATAATTTTTAATTCTCTTAAAGAATTATTAGCCCCAAAGATGTTTCGGGGCTAATTAATAAAAGACTACTAATCTAGCGGCCTTGGAAAACTACAAAGCAAGTGCCTTGACTTTGTGTATACGCGTCATATCCAACGATACGAACGTGATGGTCAGGATATGCTCTATGGCAAGCTTCTAACTCGCTAACAACCAAATTTAAATCTTTCTCGCCAAAGAAAGGTAACTTCCAATAAGACCAATAAGTCTGCATTGAACCACTTGGCTGAACATGCTCAATAACTGGGCTCCAACCCTGAGCAATGATATAAGCGATTTGATCGTAGATTTCGTCCTGGGTCATCGGCGGTAAGAAGCCGAATGTTTCCAGGGTGGCGACTGTTTGATAGTCACCTACTGTGCTCTGGAAAGGCATGGTGAACTTAAGTTAGTGAATGAGTGAAAGTCGATTTAGTTATCGACTAGTGAATTTAAGAAAGTTAGAGGCAACTTATAATGTCACCTCTATATCTTTTCTACTGAACGTCGAGTTTATCGACTGTATCGAATTCGAACTTAATCTCCTTCCATGTCTCAAGAGCAATTGCCAACTCAGGGCTATGCTTTGCGGCTTCTAGAAGGATATCGCGACTTTCTTTTTCGATTTCTCTGCCTGCATTACGCGCTTTCACACATGCTTCTAGAGCTACTCGGTTAGCGGCTGCACCAGCAGCTGATCCCCAAGGGTGTCCATGGGTACCACCTCCAAATTGGAGACATGAATCATCTCCAAAGATTGCAAGCAATGCTGGCATATGCCAAACATGAATACCACCAGATGCCACAGCAAATACACCAGGCATAGAACCCCAATCTTGATCAAAGAAGTTACCGCGAGTACGGTCTTCAGGAACAAAGGATTCACGTAGGTTATCGATATAACCAAGAGTTGTTTGACGATCTCCTTCTAGTTTTCCAACAACTGTTCCGGTATGAAGTTGATCTCCGCCAGATAGACGCAAACACTTAGCAAGAACTCTGAAGTGGATACCATGCTGAGGATGACGGTCGATAACCGCATGCATAGCACGGTGAATATGAAGAAGCATGCCATTTTCACGGCACCAATTAGCAAGACCTGTATTAGCAGTAAAACCACCAGTTATGTAGTCATGCATGATGATTGGCATGTCAAGTTCTTTAGCGAACTCAGCACGCTTATACATCTCTTCAGGAGTAGTCGCCGTACAATTCAGGTAGTGACCTTTAACTTCACCAGTTTCCTGTTGAGCTAGCTTTACAGCTTCAGCAACAAATTCAAAACGCTCTCTCCAACGCTGGAATGGCTGAGAATTGATATTCTCATCATCTTTCGTTAGATCAAGGCCGCCTCGAAGGCATTCGTAAACAACACGACCGTAGTTTTTACCTGAGAGACCAAGTTTTGGCTTAATAGTACAACCAAGTAGAGGACGACCGTATTTATTAAGACGATCACGTTCTACCACGATTCCACTAGGTGGTCCGCCACAGGTCTTGATAAATGCCATTGGGAAGCGAATATCTTCAAGTCGAAGATGTCGCAGGGCTTTAAAACCAAATACGTTTCCAACAAGTGATGTCAAAACGTTAGTTATAGATCCTTCTTCAAAAAGATCTAATGGATAAGCAATAAATGCATAGAAGGCATCCTTGTCTCCAGGAACATCTTCAATGCGGTAACAGCGTCCTTTGTAGAATTCTAGATCTACTAATAATTCGGACCAAACTGTTGACCATGTACCTGTAGATGATTCAGCTGCAACAGCGGCTGCAACCTCTTCCTTCGGTACACCTTCCTGACCTGTGCATTTAAAACATGCAAGTAGATCAGTATCTAGGGGGACGTAGTCAGGAGTGAAGTAAGTATCTCTATACTCCTTAACTCCAGCATCATACTTTTTAGCCATTGATAGCTCCTGTTAATTCAGTTAGAAGGTTTGAAAGTTTGAGAAGCCCTCTCCTCTTAGGACTTAGTCAAACAATCAGTCCTTCTGACCTAAGAAGTTACCGTTACCCAAAGCTGGCTCAACTTCACGATGAGGACGAGCAATGATGTGAGCTGCAACAAGGCCGTCACCTACACGCTCACAAGCGTCTGCGCCTGCACGAACTGCTGCGTTTACAGCACCAGTTTCTCCACGAACCAAAACGGTTACGTAACCACCACCAACAAATTCACGACCTATCAAGCGCACTTCTGCTGCTTTGGTCATTGCGTCAGCAGCTTCAATAGCTGGTACTAATCCGCGTGTCTCGATCATGCCGAGAGCAATACCCATTGTTTCGCTAGCCATGTCCTATTTCTGTAAAGGGATGGAATGTTCAGGAGGGACAATGGCTCGTCAAACAGCAATTAGTCAAGGGGATTTCCTAAAAGCGCTTATTACAGTTCCTAGGCCTTTACATAAGCTGAGCTTATCACCCTTGCTACGACAGTTGAGTAACACTGTTCGATGGATGGTCAGGACATACTCATATTGCATTGCGTAAACAAGGCTATGTAGTTATTTTTACCCAGAGACAGTCTTCCTGGCTATGTCAGGGTTGGAATGTTCGCCAAAATCTGTCTCAAATTTATAAAAAAATCTGATTAACCAAATTCAGTCTTTTAGCTGTAAGACTATATAAATAATCCTTATTTTTAGATTTGAACAAACCACTCATAACTATTGCTAGTGGTAATCCTAAAAAGGTTGCTGAAATCGAGGCAATGCTTGGGCCTCTGCCCATTGAAGTAAAAAGACAACCTAGTTCTCTAGATGTTGAAGAAACAGGAAAAACGTATCTTGACAACGCAATTCTAAAAGCAAAAGCAGCAGCAGAATTAACTAATACTTGGACAATTGCTGATGATTCAGGACTTGAAATTGACTCTCTTGGAAATGCTCCAGGTATATTTTCTGCGCGACTTGCTGAAAATAATGAAAAAAAGATAGAAAAAATTCTTACTGCTCTTGGTGACAGTCCTTATAGAAGTGCAAAGGTCTGTAGTGTAATGGTGCTCTGCTCTAACCGAGGTGAGATCATTAAAAATACGATAGGAATTTGTTGGGGTGAAATTTTAAAAAAGCCTGCTTATCCAGATGGGGAATTTGAATCATTATTTTGGGTTCGTGAAACTAATTGCACTTATGGAGAATTAAATAATGCACAATTATCAAAACATGGGAGCAGAGGTAAAGCCGCTAGAGAATTAGCTCCTTACCTTTTGAAAGCTATAGGAATTAGAAACAATTAAGTTCTATTTATTTGATCAATAGATCTCATTGCAGCCGCGGCAGCCTCCTCAACGTCACCCTCTTTACCTGCCAAAGTCAGTCTTCCAAAAGCACCAACTCCTTTCACATCTACAATTGTGATATTTGATGCTTTCTCCGCCTCGTTAGCAGCCATCAAAACATATCCAGCTGGTTCAGTCTCAAGAATGAACATACTCATGCCAGATTGAATCATTGAACCACGTCTATTTTGGCGATTAATCAAAACAGCATGGTCCGGAGTGATAGAGCGAATAACTTCAGTCCAAGTAACTTGAGGATTAGTTCTCCTATCAATCGTGCTTCCTATGGCATCTAAAACTACATCGCCTGAATGTAAAACTGTGCTTTGATCTCGATGATAAAGGGCAAGTGATCCAAATGCTCTTTCAACGATCATTTGACCCAATCGAACATTACTGGCTTTTAATGCTATGTCTGTAACTCTGTGCACAGCCATTCCTGGGGAAACCTCCATCCAAAGACAAGCATCACCAGGTATTGGCAAAAATCCTGAACTTGCAGTTCCCATATAAGCCGCAAGTTGAGGTTGCAAAGAATCTAAAAATACATATGTTCTTAATTCAATTTGTTTTACATGGCTTGCTTGACGCGCAACTAACGATTTTTCCGAGTCAGTTGTTATGACTCGTTTTGGATCGTCAGCAAGATATTCATTTACTTCTACACCAGTAACTCTCTGGCTACCACCTAGTCGCCTTTCATTATTCTCAAATGTGGCGAATCGTGTCATGGGCGGGATACTACCTCAAAGATTGTCTTTTTAGCCAGCAATTTAGACTTGCATGCTGAATTTAAGCCGATAAATTCAATATATATTGATTTGTTTAAAGAATGTCTTTACCTCAGCCAAAGCATCCCAAAAACAATAACTCAAATGCTGAAATCAATCCTGAGCAAGCGCTTGGTTTAGTCTCATTAGGTCTAATGCAAAAATTGTCTGATAAAGGTATTGCCGACTTGAATTGGTTAAAAGAAGACGAAAAATGTGATACATACGAGCTGCGTCAAAGACTTGAACTAACTTCTCTCGCTATAGAAACAGGAGCACCATTAAGCACTACAGAAGTATCAAAACTTTTAGGCGTTAAGCCAGGCTCCTCAAAAGTTGAGAGAGGTGGTCTCATTGCGAAAAAGATTTCAAGAAATGTTTGGAGATTAATCAAATCAAGCCAAGACAATTCTCACTGGCGTAATTAGATGGACTCGATTTAGGCTTTATAATGAGCCTTAGCGTCATAAAGTGTCTCTTCGTTAATTTCTCTACAGCCAGCTTGGCGAGCATAATTCTCTGTATTTCTTCTTACTTTACCTCTAACGAAAAATGGGATTTTCGAAAGCTCTCTTTCTCCTTCATGTGTCCATATAGGATCCGCATTTGAAGTTGTTGAATTACTTGAAATTGTTGTTTTAACTTCTTGATTTACATTTTGGTTTCCTTTTCCTCCTAAATGGCCTAAATGACTTTGATGACCATCAACAAATTCAAAGTCATGCTTAAACATTCCAATTAAATGTTCCTCAAGTCCCATCATTAAAGGATGTACCCAGTCGTCAAAAATGACATTTGCTCCCTCCCATCCCATTTGAGGACTATATCGGGCAGGGACATCCTGAACATGCATTGGTGTGCTAATTACTGCACATGGTATTCCAAGTCTTTTTGCGCTATGTCGCTCCATTTGTGTACCAAGAACTAATTCTGGAGACGTTTCCTTTATCGCTTCTTCTACTTCTAAGTAGTCATTAGTTATCAATGCCTCTAAGCCTAGTGCCTTAGCAGCTGGACGAACTTTTCTAGCCATTTCACGGCTATAAGTACCTAGACCAACAACATTAAAGCCAAGCTCCTCATTAGCAATTCTTGCTGCAGCAAGAGCGTGTGTTCCGTCTCCAAAAATAAAGACTCTTTTCCCAGTTAAATAATTCGAATCTACTGAATTCGAATACCAAGTTAATTTCGAATTATTAGATTCGTTTACTGATTGCGGGATTTCCATCCCTAAAACTTCGTGTAATTCCCTAAGAAAATCCTGAGTAGCCCCAACGCCAAGAGGAACTGTTGTAGTAAAGGGAATATTTAAATTTCTTTCAAGCCAAGTACAAGTTGATTCCGCTATCTCTGGATAAAGGCAAACATTCACATCTGCATCTGGCAATCGCATTATGTCTGCAGGCGACGCTCCCAAAGGGGCCACAACATTGACGTCTATCCCGTGCTGACCAAGTAGTTTTTGTATTTCCAAAATATCATCACGACATCGAAAGCCAAGCAAAGTTGGGCCAAGAAGATTTACTCTAGGTCTTCTTTTTTCTTCCTGCCAAGTTTGTTTTGATTCTTCAGAGTAGTCTTTCAGTAGATTCCTTACTATTTGATAAAAAGTCTCAGAGCCACCCCAGTTTTCCTTTTTGCTATAAGCGGGTAACTCCAGGCTGACAATTGGGATATCAAACCCCATGCCTTTTGCAAGTGAACCAGGCTGATCTTGAATTAATTCGGCCGTACAACTTTCTCCAACCAAAAGAGCCTCTGGATTAAACCTGTCAACAGCTTCTTTTATATGTCCTTTTACAAGTTCAGCTGTATCGCCTCCTAAATCTCTAGCTTGAAAAGTTGTATAAGTTACAGGAGGTCTGCTACCACGACGTTCAATCATCGTGAAAAGAAGGTCAGCGTAGGTATCACCTTGAGGAGCATGTAAAACATAATGTAATTTTTTCATCGACGTAGCAATCCTCATTGCACCAATATGAGGAGGTCCTTCATATGTCCAGAGAGTTAATTCCATGAAATTAATTTGATGTAAGAGTTTTAGGATTTAAAATGTCATGCCTACGAAGTGGCCTTGAAAATAATTCTGCCAGATCTGAAGCCTGATCAATTCCGTGAATTGGGCTAAATACCATTTCAATTGACCATTTGGTTGATATCCCCTCTGCTTCAAGTGGATTAGCAAGTCCCATTCCACAAACGACAAGATCTGGCGAACTATCTCTTACTCTGTCTAACTGTTTCTCTACATGCTGGCCTTCGACAATACGACAATCAGGAGGTAGTAAATCTATTTCTGCTTTCATTAAATCTCTATTCAAGTAAGGCGTTCCTATTTCAACAATCTCCATTCCACACTCATTACTTAAAAACCTGGCGAGAGGTATTTCTAATTGAGATTCGGGCAAAAGAAATAATTTTTTACCAGAAAGTTCCTCAACATGAGGAATTAAAGCTTGTTTTGCCCTAGATATTAGTGGATTTAATATTGAATCAACTAAAGACTTCTGTATACCAAATGAATTGGCTGCCGCCTGAATCCACAATGTACTCCCCATAACACCTAACGGGAAGGGTGCTTCAATTATTTCAGCACCTTGATTTTTTAACTCTCTAGCCGTATCAGTTAAGTATGGCTGGGTAAGAAGAACTTTAGTCTCTGGACCAATTGAAGGTAGTTCCGTTGACTGCCTGGGTGGAAAACTTTCTACAATATCTATTCCAAGTCGATTAAAAATGCTTATAAGCCGATCTTCAACAGCATTTGCAAGAGTCCCCACTAAAAGTAATTTTTTTTGATCGCTCTTGGGCATTAATGGAATCAATGCCTTTAAAGCTCCATCCTCACCTTGAGTGAAAGTTGTTTCAATTCCACTTCCTGAATAATTCAAAACTGTTACTTGACCTTTAAGTTCAATATTCAGGTTTTCCGCAACACGTGAAAGATCTATTTTTATAACTTCACTAGGGCAAGAACCAACTAAAAAAAGCGTTTTAATTTCCGGACGTCTTGCTAAAAGGTTTTTAACTACTCTATTCAACTCGTCATGAGCATCAGCTAATCCAGCCAAATCTCTTTCTTCCAAAATTGCTGTGCCAAATCTCGGCTCAGCAAAAATCATCACGCCAGCAGCACTTTGAATCAAATGTGCACAGGTTCTAGAACCGACAACCAGAAAAAAAGCATCAGGCATTCTCCTGTGAAGCCAAACAATTGAAGTCAGCCCACAAAAAACCTCTCTTGGCCCAGATTCTTTAAGGAGCGTTGCACCGCTCATGGAAATTCAATACATATATATATTCAAGTTGCATCCAAAAAGGGTAAACCGTCAACAAACACTTAATCTCTTTGGGATTTAGTTACTTTTTAGTTACTTTTATGTCTGGTTACGATGACTTTAACTTCTAACGAATAATTAACACTCAGTACGCTCAATCCATTTAAGGCTGCATTCATTACTAGCAACAAGAGCTTAAGGCATGAGTAAAAATGCGCATAAATAAAGAGTAACTACAACAATGTTTCCTTTTGGGGATATATTTTTAACGCAAAATGTGTCGAATTCTCTAAACATTTCCTAAAGAGATATTTGCCTGCAAGAATATAAATAAGGTCTTTCGAAAGAAAAAATTAATGACTTCGACTTTAACTCGTAAGGAAGATGGTGAAGGTAGCGTTCAGGTAAAGCAAGATCCAAAAGCTCAAATCCAAGAAGGAGCTCTTGTTATTGCTGTTTATGGTAAGGGAGGTATTGGTAAATCAACTACTTCTTCAAATTTGTCAGCTGCGTTTTCAAAGCTTGGAAAGAAAGTTCTTCAAATTGGTTGCGATCCAAAGCATGACAGCACTTTCACCCTTACTCATAAAATGGTTCCTACCGTCATAGATATTCTTGAAGAAGTAGATTTTCATAGTGAGGAGCTCAGACCTGAAGACTTTATGTTTAAAGGTTTCAATGGGGTGATGTGTGTAGAAAGTGGTGGCCCTCCTGCCGGAACAGGATGTGGTGGTTATGTAACAGGTCAAACAGTAAAACTTTTAAAAGAACATCATCTTCTTGAAGATACAGATGTAGTTATATTTGATGTTCTTGGTGACGTTGTATGCGGGGGATTTGCTGCTCCATTGCAGCACGCAAATTATTGCCTAATAGTTACTGCTAATGATTTTGATTCTATTTTTGCAATGAATCGCATCGTCGCAGCAATAAATGCTAAAGCAAAAAATTATAAAGTTCGTCTAGGAGGGGTAATAGCTAACCGCTCTGCTGAATTAGATCAGATAGAAAAATTCAATCAGAGAACTGGTCTTAAGACCATGGCTCATTTTCGTAATGTAGACGCAATCCGCAGATCAAGACTTAAAAAATGCACAATTTTCGAAATGGACTCAGAGGAAGAAGGCGTATTGGAAGTACAAAATGAATATCTTTCTTTAGCCCAAAAAATGATAGATAACGTTGAACCATTAGAGGCAGAGCCTTTAAAAGATCGAGAAATATTTGATCTTTTGGGTTTTGACTAAACTCCCTGATCAAGGATTATTTCAGACCAACTAATTTCATAGACAACTCCCAAACTTTTCTAGAAGTTACTGGATCAGTAACTCGATCGGACAGTTCCTGTGAGAATTGTTGTCTATCCTTTCTTTGTCTATTTCCCCAACTCCAATGAACACCAGAAATAGCAAATTGTGGATCAGCAACTACTTGCGCGACTCTATCACCAGCTAATGGTTCACTAACAAAACCTCCAGTAATTAATTTTTGAAACCATGGGAACAACCACTGAAAAAGTTTTGGTGTATTTCTAAAAAGTCTTGTATTAGCAACACATCCAGGATATAGAGAGCTAAAAAGAATTGGGGAAGAGTTAAAACGCCTATGTAATTCTTGAGTTGTTATCATATTGCATAATTTACTGTCCTTATAGGCTTTTCCTGGTTTAAAACGTTTACCACTAGCCATTGAAATAGGGTCACAAAACCCCTCTTCAAAACCAGAAAGATCTCCTAGATCAGCTGGAGCTGGAATAGGGATTTTTCCTCCAAGTTCTTTATTATTCGCAGTTACTGTTCCAAGAATAACTACCCTCGATGATTCAACCCCCCATGATCTTCCCTTCCAGACTGGTCTCGAAGACTTACTGAGATTTTCCAAAAGCATTTGAATCAATAAAAAATGTCCAAAATGATTTGTTGCCATTGAAATCTCATATCCCTGTGGAGATCTCAAAGGTTTTTTTAATCGAGGAAGATAAACTGCCGCATTACAAACCAAAGCATCTAAAGGTTCATCCAACTCTTCGAGCAGATTCTGCACTCCATTACGTACGCTATCCAAGTCCCCAAGATCAATTTGGATATGTTGCAATTGTCTTGGCCTATTAATTGGTAATCCAATTGCTGAAGCTGCAGTTTCAGCCCTCAAAGAGGACCTATTAGCAGTAATAACTCTCCATCCTCTTTGGACTAAAGACTTTGTTGCATATAATCCTACACCTGATGTAGTTCCAGTAATTAATACAGTACCGGGTGCAGCTTGTACTAGAGCCATCTTTTTAAAATAAAACTATTTTTAATCAAATATGAAATACAAATCTAAACCTAGGAGAGACAACTTGATCATCTCCAGATAACTCTGACACTATTTGGTGCAATCCACTGATCTTGTTCCTTAAGGAAACTGCGCTCTCCACCATTAGTAAACATCTCGTCAAAACGTAGTCTTGACCGATAAAGTTTTCTTGATTCTTTTTCCAATAAATAGGATAACTCCAGATTTCTATTTACCCGTTGATGAGATGCAAGCCCTAAATTCACAAGACTAGATGCAAAAACAACTAACAATCCAAGCTTGAAAATTATTGCTCCATAACTGTAGAAAAGCTCACGCCTAATCTCATATTTTTGAAATTCAGAAACTTGAGTAAACGCATCTATTTTTTTATTTGAAGAAGTTTGGTTCGTAAAAATTTTTCTTGAACGCTTCCTTCTTAATGGCTCTTCAATTCGTTGAGATTGTCCCAAAATTAAAAGAAAACGATCCACTTATTTTCATCCTAACTTAATTAATAAAGTAATCAATTTTTTTACTTATCTAGTAACCGATAATCTGATAATCTGATAATCTGATAATCTGATAATCTGATAATCTGATAATCTGATAATCAAATAAAAATAAAATCTATTTTCTTAAAAGATTAGATACATCATTTGATATTTTTTTTATTTGAAGTTAAATTAAATAGATTTAACTATTATTAGGTTAAAAGTTTATTTATTTTAAACTTAATTTTAAAGAATATTTATCACTTGAAATCAAATCAAGCAAATGAAAGATTTAGAACAAATCCTTTATCTAAAACCACTTGAATTAAATGGTCCAGAACAAATGGCCATTGACCTTTTACTATTAGAAAAGTCTTTTACCGAAAAAAATTTTCAAATAGCATTTCGTTTCTATACATGGAATGGGGACTGGCTATCAATTGGGAAAAATCAAAAAGAAATTTCAAAAGAATGGATGCAACTTTCAAAAAATAAAAAATTAAACCTTGTAAGAAGACCTAGCGGAGGCAAAGCAGTTCTTCATAGTTCAGGACTGACTTATGCAATTATTTGGAAAAATCCACCAAGAAATAAAAAAGAATCATATATCAAAAACACTAAATGGCTAAAAAATGGTTTCAAAAAAGTTGGATTGGATTTATCTTTTGGAACTCAAGCTATAGATTTATCAACTTGTAACTGCTTCTCAACGTCAACCTTAGCGGACTTGGTCGACAATGATAGAAATAAGCATATAGGTAGTGCTCAGTTCTGGAAAAAAGGGCATTTGCTTCAACATGGTGAAATATTAATGGAACCATCAAATCAATTATGGAAAAAAGTTTTCAATACTGATCCACCAAAGATTAAAATTGAGCTAAAAGAAAAAGATAAAATCATAACTTACTTAAAAGAATCATTAATAAAATTATGGCCTAATTTAAAGTTTTCTAATTATATATTAACTAAAGAAGATAAAGAAAGAATAAAACTATTAGTTAGAGATAACTTTAATGAATTTAATTATTCTTGATTATCTTCAAAATCATTTAATGTAATAGATTCTGCTATACTAGGAAGATTCAAACCTAAAGGATAAATATTCTCTTTTCTAGCTAATCTAATTAATTGATCTGGAAGATTTAATCCAAGTTTCTTTAGTACTGCCTTACCTATATCTACTCTATCTAAAGTTCCAATTGGTAGACCTGCAACTGAAATCACAAGGAGTCTTGCCTCTTTTGTTCTTTCAATTTGTTTTATTGCCTTCCATAAAGATTCTCTCTCTGATATTGATGGCAATTCATCTATTGGAGAAGAAAAATCATAAAGAAACATCTTCTCCCAATTTTGAACAGGAATATTATTCAATACATCTTCAGTAACATAGCCTACCCACCTTCCCTCTCTACACAAAAGTATCCATTCATTATATGAATAATTTTCTTTATTAAATGAATTATATTTAGACAAAGTCTTCACAGGTAAACCATCTTCTAAAACCCTATATAAGCGACTAAAAATTTGATCAACATTTAGCTCAAATAATATCTTTTCTATGAGAACAATTTGACTCTGAGATTTTGATGAAGAAAATATAAATAAGCCAATAATCAAAGAGCAAAAAGCAACATAAAAACTACCCTTAATTAACATTAAACAACCAATGAAAATTGAAAAGTAAGAAATAATTTTTGCAGTAGCAATAGCTCCTTTTACTCCAGCTCTTTTACTTCCAGTAAAATACCAAATGATAGATTTTAATATCACCCCACCATCTAGAGGAATAATAGGAAGCAAGTTAAATACTCCTATCAAAAGATTTAAACTACCTACCTGACTTAATAAATTAGAAAAAATTACACTTGATGCAGATAAATTTTTACTCAATAAAGTCAATAAAAATGCTAAAGATAGGCTAACAATAGGTCCGGAAATTGCAATTTTTAAGCTTCCTTTTGAAGTGCCACATTCCTTTTCAAGATTTGCCATTCCTCCAAGAAAAAATAGTGTAATATTTCGAACTTTTACCCCCTCATTAATTGCCACTAAAGAATGAGCTAATTCATGCAATAAAACAGATATAAATAATAGACATGACGTAAAAAGACCTATTACCCAGCCATTCCAATAAGAGGCTTGACCATTCAAAAGTGTCTCGAGCTGCTCTCTAGCCGACAAAGTAAAATATATGAAAACCAAAAACCAACTTGGATGAACCCTAAGGGGAATGCCTCGAATCTTCATAACTTCCCAGCTAGCCAAACCAAGGCCTCCAAGCTATCTATAAAAATTTATCTTTAATCAATCCTAATAAAAGTTCTAGTAATGAAAAGTAAATCAACTTCTAAAAAATCAACCGCAATAAAAATTTGCGGAATAACCAATACTTCACAGGCAAAAGAAATCGCAAAATTGGAAATAAATGCCATCGGGGTTATCGCTGTTAAAAGTTCACCTCGCTTTGTTCCTGAAGAAAAACGTATGGAAATTTTTCAAGAAGTTGAAAAAATCTCCTCAAAAATTGAGAAAGTACTTGTGATAGCAAATGAAAAAATAGATAAAATTAGAAATTTAAAAAACTTTTCAACACCGCCATCTGTCGTTCAACTGCATGGAGAAGAATCAATTGATTTTTGCATTGAAATAAAGAACATTTTTCCAGAAATCAAGTTATGGAAAGCATTTAGACTTAAATCGATTAATGATCTAAAAAAAATAAGTCAATATGAAAAAAATGTCGATGCTTTCCTTTTAGATGCATGGGATGAGAAATCTCTTGGAGGAACAGGTAATAGAATACCTATAGAACTCCTAGTAAATAAAACTTTTAAGAAACCCTGGATATTAGCCGGTGGGATATCAGCAGAGATAATTCCTGAAATTTTTTCTAAAATTAAACCAGATGGAATTGATGCTTCAAGTCATCTAGAGAAGTCACCAGGGATTAAAGATCTTGAGAAAGTTAAATCCCTTGTTCGTGCAATACGAGAACATTAGTAAATAAAATCATTTTTTCAACTAGAAAGCGCCTGAAGAAGGCATTAGAGTTAAATCCTCAATAGTTTGATTAATTGGTTGATTAGCCAGATGTAATAGTTCATACGCAACTTGATCAATTGAAAGCATGGAATTTCTATCAAATTGCATCCCAACGGTGTCAGTATCCCAAAGAGATGAATTTACTGAACCGAGAGTTAGTGTACATGCACGAATAGCATTCATTCTTTCTTCTTCTGCCAAGCATTTAGTAAAACTTGCTATGGCAGCTTTAGAAACGCAATAGGCTCCCCATTGTGGGAATGCATTTCTTGCTGCATGGCTACTAACATTGATAACAAGTCCTCCTTTTTTTCTCATTAAAGGAACGACTACAGCACAAATCTGAAAAATACTAGTGATATTTAATTGCATGATCCATTCCCATTTCTCAAGAGGCATGGATAGAAGCTCACCAGTCCAGGCGACTCCAGCATTATTAATTAAAACTGAAGGAACCAAGCCATGGCTCATCAATTCATTTAACCCCTTAGAAATATTTTGAGAATCATTCAAATCAATAGGTTTATAGAAGACCTTTATTGTTTTTATCTCAATCTCATTAATAAGACTTTTTAGGTCTTCTTCATTCCTAGATATAAGCAGTAAATTCCATCCTGCATTAGCAAAAGCTTTAGCGGTGGCTCTACCTATCCCCCTAGAGGCACCTGTGATTAATACGGTTGGCAAGAAAATTAATAGCAAACATAAAAACTTTATACTGAAACTTCACTTTCGAGGGATTGGTATTCCAAAAATTTTCCCATATTTCTAAATTTAGTATATCTATTATCTCTCAATTCTTCTTTTGATAAGGCCAATAATTCTGTTAAATGCCTCTCTAAAGCATTTTTCAAGGTGTCTCCAGCCTGAAGAGGAGCCCAATTATTTCCTCCAGAAGGCTCTTTTAAAACCTCATCAACAATCCCTAACTTCAATAGATCAGGACCTGTAATTTTTAATGATGATGCAGCCTCAGGAGCCTTTCCAGCATCCCTCCATAAAATAGAAGCACAAGCTTCAGGGCTGGCAACTGTGTAAACACTGTGCTCAAACATTAGCAATCTATCTGCCACTCCAATACCCAAAGCACCTCCAGAGCCACCCTCTCCAATTACAGTTGCAATTATTGGGACCTTCAATCTAAACATTTCACGCAAATTCACTGCAATAGCCTCACCCTGACCTTGTTCTTCAGCCAAAAGTCCTGCATAAGCGCCAGGAGTATCAATAAAAGATATGATCGGCAGACCAAAGCGATCGGCATGATCCATTAATCTCAGTGCCTTTCTATACCCTCCCGGCTTAGCCATTCCAAAGTTACGTGCAACATTTTCTTTTGTATCTCTACCTTTTTGTTGACCAATGAGAAGAACCGAACGTTTCCCAATACGAGCTAAGCCTCCTACTAGTGCCTGATCATCAGTTCCGTTCCTATCTCCATGTAGCTCAACCCAATCATCGCAAAACATTTGAATATAATCTAGTGTGCTAGGCCTTTGTGGATGCCTTGCAACTTGGATTTTTTGAGCTGGTGTAAGCGCATTGAATATTTCTTCACGTCTTCTCGCGGCTAATGTCTCTAGCTGAAGGAGTTGTTGACTTACATCAACCTCTGAGTCTCTTGCTAATTCTCTAATTTGATCAATCTGATTCTCTAATTCAACAAGAGGTTTTTCAAATTCGAGGAGAAAACGTCTAGCCATAAAAAATAGTAATCAAATAATCAGACGGTTAATGTCTGAATATTTGTTTTCAAACCAACAGCCGAGAATCCATGCTTAACAGAGGCTTCTCCAATGAAATCCATTTTTTCCAATGTAATGTTATTCCTCCCCCAACTGAAATTCGTATGACAACTTTCAAACTCAAGAAGCATTGCCTCAGCGAAACAAGCAAACATTTCTCTCTTAGGATTTTCCATCTCGGCCAATGCCATCATATTCCAACCAATATCTTTAAAAAATTGAACTATCCCTCCTTTTAAAACATGTATACCAGAGCCTGAAAACTTCTCACCTAAATTCTTTGGATATCCACCATCAATCATCAAGCAAGGTCGCTTAATAATGGATTGATCAATTTCTAAAGTTTTAGGCATACTCGCAACCCAGATAACAATATCTGCTTCTGGCAAAGCCTCATCAAGCCCAAGGATTCTCCCCCCTCCCAATTGGGATTGAAGTTCAACTAAAGGTTTTTGCTGTCTAGCTACTAATAATAATTCTGAAACACCAGTTCGGTTAGTAAGCCATCTGCAAACCGCACTACCTATGTCTCCAGTAGCGCCAACCACTGCGACTTTGGCTTTTTTCAAATCAATTCCAATTCGAGGGGCATTTTGCTCTAACTGCCTACAAATAACCCAAGCAGTGTGAGTATTACCTGTAGTAAACCTCTGCCAATCAAGAGTTGTATTTCTAACTTGTTGATTTTGAAGTAAATTGAAATTCTCAAAAATTATTGATGTAAATCCGCCAAGAGCAGTAATACTAATACCTTTTTTTTGCGCTAGCTCCATTGCATTTAAAACTTTTCTTCTTGCAGTTTTAAAACGGCTAAGCATCTCAGGAACGAAGCAAGAGTCAATATAGGCACCCTCTATTGTCTTCCCAATTGCACTTACAACCTTGACATGCTCCACCAACTGAGGAGGGGCCGTACACCATACATCCAAGTCTCCTTCGGCAATATGGTCATAGCCCAAGCCCAATGCCTTGCGCTTGGCATCTTCAAAACTCGTCGAATGTCCAATTAGCCCAAACATTTGGCACCAAGCAAGATCAAAATTGGAACTAAATATTTATCCAAGAAGGAAGGTTAGACCACCAAGGTCACAAAATTAAGAATTCCTCAAGAACTTTAAGCTCCTGAGGAATTGAAAAAGGTTGAAAAACGTAAAATTAAAACTCCTTAAATCACTGCAGCCAAAGCCATTCTGGCAATTTCCCTATTATCAAGACCAATTTCAAGAAGCGAATCTTGATAAGCAATCATAAATTCTTCCATTAATTCTTCCTTGTCCATGTGAAGAACTTCTGCATCATTTGAAACTTCATCAAGCATAGATTTTATTAAAGGTAAATTTTCCTTATTAGCCTTCATAAGATCTTTCTTAACCGTGCCTAGATTGGCCTTTAACCACTCCTGGCCATAATTCAAGTGCAAATATTCATCTTGAACAACTCCTTCTGTAATCCTCTTAGCAAAAGGATCAGCAACACGTATGTATACGTGATAAGCAGATATTGCAAAGGATTCAATGAGAATGCATTGAATTAATAAACAAGTAGTTGTATCTCCAGCTTTGAAAGCCTCGATAAAATTATTGTGTAGTTTTGAAAAAAATGTTTTTGCAAAGGGCATATCTGGCTTAACTGCGAGATTTCTCCCACAAGCACAAAAACCATTCATATGCTTTTTTTCCATCTTGCCAAGCCTTATAAGCTCTTCAGAATGCTCAGGAATTAACTTAGCAAGATCAAGAAAATTGGAATAAGCTTCTTGCTCTCCTTCAATAACAACAGCATTAATTCGGCTGTAAGCATCTTTATAAGAGTCTGAGGTGAAATCTGGAAGAGAGTCAGAACTAAACTCTTCTTTTTCTACAGCTAAATTGTTGGATGCAAGAGCTTGCATAGATCTATTAGAAATTTATCAATCTGAGTGATCTTACAGAATTAAATACAAATTGGTAGTTCAGTTTCCACATCTTAACTGCTAGAAACAGGTTTTTCTGACATAACTGGTGGCCAATCACTCTCCAAAAGGCTTGTAAATAAAGACTTCCAATGATTTACTAGTGCATTTTCTAAAGCGGCACCCAATTTGGCGTTTGACGCGCTTGCATCTCCAATCACCCCAGAAGAACTCAAGTCTTCTGTGAGCCATGCACATGGTGAAGCCCCCTCAAGGCTCCATCCTTTAGGTGTGGAAGCTTTCTGTTCATTAAAAATTCTTTTATCTAAATAAGAATCATTACGGACCAAATCTCCTGCCATATGCAACATAAGACTTGTCTCTGCCAATGCTGCATGCAGTCCTTCCTCGACTTCTTTTTCAGGCAAAAGCTCATCCAAGCCAGGAACTCCACTCCAGAGAAAACAAGGAAGTACTGCTAAGGAGGGACATTCTATTCTCAATTGCCTGGAAACCGCTTGTAAAAGACCTATTTGACCTCCATGAGCATTAAAAAAAATTAATCTTTTGAAGCCCATAGAAGCTATTTGCTTGCCAACATCACTAACCAAAGAAAGTAAAACATTCGCTGATAAAGACAAAGTTCCTGGAAAAGCTTGATGCTCAGGGGAGAAACCAATTGATTGAGAAGGGAGCATCCATATCGGCATTTCTTTTGGCAACCTATCAAGTGTCTTATTTAAAATCTTCTCTGCAAAAAAAGTATCAGTAATCAAAGGTAAATGTGGCCCATGTTGTTCACACGCACCAAAAGGCCAAACCAGTGTAGAACCTTTCTCTGAAGCGGCTTTCGAGGCTTCAGGCCAGGTTAAATGCTCAAATCGACGAATTTGAAAAATGATAGGAATCTCCTATTAATTGAAAAACAACTTACCCTTGGCTGTAAGAATGTTTCACTTATTACCCAGGTAAATTATGGCCGGGTCAGATCCTCAGCCTAAAAAAGCGACTCCTCCAAGACCGGCAGCAAATGCATCGCGCAAGCCATTGCAGGTTATGCACATCAGTCGAAAGAGTGAAGAAGAAATCAATAATGAAAAATCATCTAAAAAAAACTTCTCTAACCAATCTAAAGATAAAAGATTTGAAGAGGAAGTACTAGCCCAAAAAAACATTTCTGGGTTATGTAAAGCTCCAGAGCAAAAAGAAAAAAATCAACAAAGTGATAAAGATAGTTTTCCAGCTGAAACTATGGAGGATTTACTAAAATCTGAAGTTAATACTGATCAAAAAAATCTTGAATCTTTTGATAATCAAAAAAGTAGGAAAGTTGATGAATTTGATTTTGATGAAGATGAATTTTTAGCCGCCTTAGAAGAGAATCAACCAATCGGCTCTACTGGTGAAACTGCTAAAGGTTCCGTTATTGCTGTTGAAAGTGATGGTATTTATGTAGACATAGGTGGAAAAGCCCCTGGATTCATGCCTAAGAATGAATGTGGCCTTGGTGTTATTACAAATTTAAAAGAGCGCTTCCCAAAAGGGTTAGAAGTAGAAGTTCTCGTTACTAGAGAACAAAATGCAGATGGGATGGTAACAATTAGCTGTAGGGAATTAGAATTGAGAAAAAGCTGGGATAAAGTTCGAAATCTTTCAAAAGAAGGCAAAATTATTCGAGTAAAGATTAATGGATTTAATCGTGGGGGAGTTACCTGCGACTGCGAAGGCCTGAGAGGGTTTATCCCTAGGTCTCAACTTGAGGATGGAGAGAATCATGAAACTCTTGTTTCAAAAACAATCAATACCGCTTTTTTAGAAGTTAATCCAGATAGGAGAAAACTTGTTCTTTCAGAAAAAAAAGCTGCAATTGTTTCAAGATTTTCTGAGTTGGAAATTGGTCAATTAATTGAAGGAGAAATCTTAACTATCAAACCCTATGGTTTTTTTGTTGATTTAAAAGGCGTCAGTGGATTATTACATCATTCAATGGTCACTAATGGGAGCATGAGAAGCCTTAGAGAAGTTTTCCAGCCAGGTGAGTTTATTAAAGCTTTAATTACAGATCTAGATCCTTCAAGAGGTCGAATAGGGCTAAACACTGCTCTGTTAGAAGGACCTCCAGGAGAACTAATTACTGATAAAGAGAAAGTAATGAAAGAAGCTGAAGAAAGAGCAATTAAAGCTCGAAATAGTCTAAACAAAGAAAAAATTGATCCTCAAAAGGATCCGCAAAATAAAAACTTATCCACATAAATTTATAAAAAAATGATAATAAGTGTTGAGAAAAAATCTAATTTAACAAAAGCAGATTGGGAAATTGATTTTTATTCCCGGCCTATTATCGATAAGAATGGAAAAAAAAGATGGGAATTATTAATTACAAACACGAAAAGTTTCAAAGAGAAAAAAATATTTCAATGGGAAAAGATATGTCCTGCCTCCAATGTTAATTCTATTTGGTTAAAAGAGGCTTTAGAAGAAGCTATTAACGAAGCAAACTCTCAAGGATGGGAACGCCCTTCAGTTATCCGATGTTGGCGAGCCTCAATGAAGACAATGATAAAACGAGCAGCAGATCAAATTGGTATTGAACTTGTTTCTAGCAGAAGGACATATTCTTTACTTCAGTGGATTAGGGAAAGAGAAAGGAATTATTACCCTCATCAAAAAGGATATACAGGAGTTAACCTTTCTCCTCCATCAAACCCAATCACCAGCCAAGCCATCCCTTTGCCAGAAGAAATGAGGGGAGAGTCTTGGAACTTTGCTTCCCTATCTCTTAATACACTAAGAGAGGCGGACGAATGGGATATTGAATTTTCTAACTTAATTCCCATAAACGAAGCTCTTGACGAGAATTTGCCTATTCCTGGCATCAGACTCTTCAGCTCAAAAAGATCTTTGGCATTAGCTGCTTGGTTGGGTGGATTAGAGCCAGCAAAACTTGTCATTGAAGGAACTCAAATAATTTTAGAAGCCGGACAAGCTGATAGATGGTTAGTTACCGATGTGAAAAATGAAGCAAGAAATGCAATTGAACATTGTTTTTTAAATACACAACAAAACGCAGATGGTCTTCAATTCATCTCAGTTCAAAAAAGTTTAAAACAAAATTCATTAGATGGTTTTTGGATGCTAAGAGATATTGGAGAAGTATAATTAATTTGCTTATCCAATAAAGCTTAATCAGATAAGCATACAAAAGATAAAGATGAACTTAATAACTTACAAAATATTTAGCATTTCAAATCCAAAATTATTTAATTCTTGGAGAAGAAATTATACTTTATTAAGACAATCGTGCTGTATTTATTCATAACTTTATATTTCCAAATCTTGCAATTTATTGTTATAAATAGAATGTAATTTTTTCAGCAAGTCTTCTTCGCTAAGCCCTCTTCTATATATTTCTCAGCTATATCCATATTACTATTTATTGGGATAACTCTAGCCACTAAAACACCATCAATTGATCCCTGAGGTCTTAAATTCACTTTTGTATGCCTAGGTAATTTTTTTTTCAGCCAATCAATAGATCTTTCTTCAGAATCAGAACTTATTTCCATACATGCTATTTTAACAGTATAGGTACGATTATGGTCTCCAATCAAGAGAATAGAAGAGCTACTTACTTGTAAAACTTCGGCGGCCAAAATTGGAAAACAATAACAAAAAAAAGCTATAATTAATATTAGGAATTTTACATAAAGCTTATTCATTATATATTTTTAAATCTATTTTTTATTTTCTTAAAGGAGATATCCCTACCATTTGAGCATTGCTTTTCCCGGGAGGCACCATTGGATAACAATTTTCACCTTTTCTTACATTTACGTTAACAATAACTGGTCCATCACTAGCCAAAGCTTGCTGTAGTTGAGGGATTAAATCATCTCTATCAGAAATAACGACTCCATCAATTCCAAAAGCACGGGACAATGAAATAAAATCAGGCTCTCCAATAGACATATTAGAGGCAGAATATCTTTCATCATAAAAACTTTCTTGCCATTGCCTAACCATACCCTGCCAGTGATTATTAATAATAATTACTTTTAAATTCAACTTATATTGTGCGATAGTTCCCAGTTCTTGGATATTCATAAGTATGCTTGCATCTCCTGCGACACATATAACTTGCTCATTTGGCAAAGCAACTTTGACGCCCATTGCAGCAGGCATACCAAAACCCATCGTTCCAAGTCCAGCACTGCTAATCCATTGCCTTGGTCCATTCAATAGATACTGAGCTGCCCACATTTGATGTTGTCCAACATCAGTTGTAAAATATGCATCTTTAGCCAAATCTCTTAATGCAATTAAGACTTCCTGTGGATATATTTCTCCTTCTTTTAGAGGGGTAATCAAAGGAAAATTATTTTTCCAATTTTGTATTTTTGTGAGCCAACTTGAAGTCTTTGGATTAGCTTTTCTTTGATTACTTAGATCTAATAATTTAACAAGGCTAATACCAACATCACCCAATACAGAAACCTCAACTATTCTATTTTTATTTATTTCCGCTGGATCAATTTCAAAATGAATTACTTTTGCGTTAGGTGCAAAAGTATCCAATTTACCAGTCACTCTGTCATCAAACCTCGCCCCAATTGCAATTAACAAATCACACTCCGTTACGGCAAAGTTTGCATAAGCTGTTCCATGCATGCCAAGCATGCCTACTGACAAAGGATCTCGTTCATCAAATGCACCCTTTCCCATCAAAGTTGTTGTTACAGGGATTTGATATCTATTAGCGATAGCGGCAAGAGTCTCATGCGCTCCAGAGGAAATGACCCCTCCACCCACATAAAGTAAGGGTTGCTTAGAGTTTTCAATTAAGTCTAAGGCTTCACCAATAGTTTTATGATCTGGCGCGAAAGGAAGTTCAAAGCCCGCTGGCTTTATGGAGCCAGGCTCAATTGGATGATATTCAAATAGCTCTTGGCCAACATCCTTTGGAATATCAATTAATACTGGTCCTGGTCTACCAGATGAAGCTATAAGAAAAGCTTGTGCTACCACTTTTGCAATTTCAGCTGGATCCCTAACAACCCAGGAATGCTTAACTATTGGAAGTGTGATACCAAATATATCTGTTTCCTGAAAAGCATCAGTTCCAATAGCAGGTCTTGGGACTTGGCCTGTAATAACAACAAGAGGAACTGAATCCATTTGTGCTGTAGCAATCCCAGTGACTAAATTTGTAGCTCCTGGACCTGAGGTGCCAAAACAGACACCAACTCTTCCCGTTGCTCTTGCGAAGCCATCAGCAGCATGAGTTCCTCCTTGCTCATGTCGAACAAGAATATGCCTTAACCAACCCTCTTTCTCTGCTTTAAAAACGGCATCATAAATTGGAAGGATTGCACCACCTGGATAACCAAAAATAGTATCTACTCCATGCCTACGAAGAGCATCCATTAGAGCATCAGCCCCTGAGATCTCATATTGAGTTTGTGTTCCTGAATCACCAATATCATTAGGTGCAGATGTCAGGGTCACGGCAAGAAAATATCTAAGTTAACAATAAATCCTAGTATACTTATTTTCAATTAATCTAAATTAAGCAAAGATTTAATTAAATTCGTTCAGCTTTTTAATTAAAAATTTAGCAATTAAATTGAAGATTATAAATATTTGCATTATTTACAACAATCCTATTTGATGCAAAGGTCCTCCACCAATTATTAATTCCATTAAGAAACCAAGAAAAACTATCATCGCGACTCTTCCATTCCAAACTTCAGAACTGTTGTTCCACCCCCACTGCCATTTCTCTTGAGGATAAAGTTTTACTCTGTCTGGAAGCCTTGAAGCTTCCTCCAAGCTTATCCCCTTACCTTTTAAACAGCACGAAACAAGATCAGCAAGTCCTTCGATGAATAATGGATAAGTATCCAGCGCAGGAACTCTTTTAAAATTGATAATTCCATTTTTTTTAGCAATTTCTTTGTACTCAATATCAATCTCTTGAAGTGTCTCAATATGCTCACTCACAAAACTAATTGGAACAACAACAAGCTCCTTTACTCCTGATTTTCCAAGTTTTCCCAAAATATCTTCTGTATAAGGTTTTAGCCATTCTTCAGGACCTACTCTGCTTTGGTAAGCAAGAGAAAATGGATTGCTAAATCCCAAGGAATTTTCAAGTTGATCAATAATCAGAAGAGAGCAATTTTGTATCTGATCTTGATATGGGTCCCCCGCTTCTTCTACATAACTTTTAGGAACACCATGCGCAGTAAAAAAAACATGAGCTTTTTCAGGCAAGTCACAAGCCAATATTTGATTCTTTATCAATTCAGCCATAGACGTCACATAGGCTGGGTGATCAAACCAGCTGCGAATACAGCGTATTGATAGTTTTTTAAATTCAGTATCACCATCTCTCAACCTCTTTAATTCCCTAAAACTTGATCCACTTGTACTTATAGAAAAATGTGGATAAAGTGGCAAAACGACAACCTCACTAACTCCATCAGCCTTAATATCCGCAACAGCAGACTCTGTGAACGGATGCCAATACCTCATCGCAACATATGTTGTTGCATCTATTCCTTGATTCCTAAGATGACTTTGAAGCTCTCTAGCCTGTTGTTCAGTAATACGACGTAACGGGGATCCACCCCCAATTGATCTATATGCCTCCTGTGACTTGCCACTTCGTAATATGCTTATAAGCCAAGCTAAAGGTTTCTGAAAAGCCCTAACTGGTAAACGGATTATCTCAGGATCAGAGAATAAATTATATAAAAATGGTCCAACGTCCTTAATCCTCTCAGGACCTCCGAGATTTAATAAGAGGACACCAACCCGAGCCATTTTAGATAGAACTCCTTATAAAAGGTTATAGAAACCTTTATCAAAGTAAAGCTAGCTAAATTTACAGGATGATGGACGAGAATCAATCACTACAAGATATCAATAGAGACCTTGCATCAAAAGGAATAAAGCTAAGAATCGAAAAAAGAGGCAACAATTTAAATATTCGTGGTCCATTACCAGATAAAAAATCACCCCAAGTTTCGAAAGTTCAAAGAATAAGCCTAAAAATAGCAGCAGACTTAAATGGTCTTCAAGAAGCAAAAAAAGCTCTAGATTTAATTGTGTTTCAACTCAAAAAAAATCAATTTTGTTGGTCTCATTGGACTGAAAAACAATCCACCTCATTAACTAAAAAAAACAAACTTAATGCAGGCAATGAAATAGAGAGTTTTAAACAAAAATTCTTTGCAGACACCTCAAAAAGCAAATCAAATGCAAGCATGAAAAGCACTTGGCAATCTGCTTACAAACCCTATATCAATAAGTTAATTAAAATTAGGAATAAAAGCGACATTGAAATTAGCGCAGAGCTTCTGCTTAAAATACTTTTAAGCTACAAAGAAAACTCTCGTAGCAGACAACAATGTGGCGTTACTTTATGTGCATTAGCAAGACATCTTGAATTAGAACTTCCAGAAAAATGGAAACAGCTTCAAAATGGTTATGGAATACACGAATCAAATTTTAGAGAATTGCCTAGTGATGAAGAAATTATTAAAAACTTTAAATCAATACCTAATCCAAAATGGAGATTTGTTTTTGGATTAATGGCAACTTATGGACTTAGGAATCATGAGGTTTTTTTTAGTGATTTATCTTGCTTAAAAAAAGGTGGAGACAAAATTTTAAGGATTTCCCCTAAAACAAAAACTGGCGAACATCAAGTCTGGCCTTTCCATCCCGAATGGGTTAGATTATTCGAATTGGATAATCTAACTGACACGTCAAATTTACTTCCTAATATAAAAACTGATTTAAAACATACTACGCTTCAACATATAGGTAGAAGGGTTTCTGAACAATTCCGAAGGTATAAAATATCTTTTACTCCATATGACTTAAGACATGCCTGGGCTGTTAGAACAATTTTAATAGGCCTACCGAATACAGTTGCGGCAAAAATGATGGGGCACTCAGTATCTATACACACGAAAACCTATCATCATTGGATAACAAGAAGAGATCAACAACACGCCGTAGATAGTGCACTCTCAAAAGCTAGCACTCTAAAAAAGAATAATTAATATTTGCAATAATCTTATAAAGAATAATTATTCTTTTTGTTAATTTAATTTCTTTTGATCTAATAAAATGAACCAGAAAGATACTAAAGAAAATTTACGACTTGATAACCTTGACAAGAAAGCAGAGGAAATAGGAATTGGAGGTAATTTAATACCAGAAACTAGTGAAGAGAAATATAAAAAAAGGATGGCACAGAGAAAGGAAGTACAAACCCAGAGGTTAAAAGAAAGAGATAAAGAAAAAGGTCTTATAATTATTACGACTGGACAAGGTAAAGGGAAAACAACTGCAGCGCTAGGGATGGCTCTTAGAACTCTTGGTCATAACCACAAAGTTGCAATAATTCAATTTATCAAAGGAGGATGGCAACCAGGAGAAGCATTGGCACTAAAAGTCTTTGGTGACCAATTGATTTTTCAGGCATGTGGTGAAGGCTTTACATGGGAGACTCAAGATAGAGATAAGGACATAAATTTAATTAGATTAAGTTGGACTAAAGCACTTAATTTTCTTAAAGATCCAAAATACAAACTTGTAATCCTTGATGAGATTATTGTTGCAATAAAACTTGGATATATTGATGAGGATGAAGTTATAAAAGGCACAACTTTAAGGCCAGAGCTTACCCATGTAGTCTTAAGCGGAAGAGGTGCATCAAAAAAATTAATCAATTCAGCTGATCTTGTAACTGAAATGAACTTAATTCGTCACCCTTTTAAAGAGCAAGGAATAAAGGCGCAGGCAGGGATTGAATATTAATGTATAACTTAAAATTATTTCCATCGCAAGGGATCCAATACAGATATAAAGACGTTCTCTCAGGACTTGCTACTGTCAATTTGATATTAATTTTCAATGGCATACTCTAGAGCACTTATAAAACTCAGTGGCGAAGCACTAATGGGAGAGAAACCTTATGGTATTGACCCTGAGATTGTTCAATCTATTGCAAAGGATGTGTCCAAGGTAGTTGAGACTGGCACACAAATTGCAATTGTTGTAGGCGGTGGAAATATCTTTAGGGGATTAAAAGGATCGGCTGCGGGAATGGATAGAGCCACCGCTGACTATGTAGGGATGTTAGCCACAGTAATGAATGCAATTACACTCCAAGACGGATTAGAGAGAGCAGGTGTGCCTACGAGAGTTCAATCAGCTATTGATATGCAACAAATTGCAGAACCATATATTAGGAGGAGAGCTATCAGACATCTTGAGAAAGGTAGAGTAGTTGTTTTTGGAGGGGGATGCGGCAATCCTTTTTTTACTACCGATACTACTTCTGCCCTTAGAGCTGCTGAAATAAACGCGGAAGTCGTTTTCAAAGCAACAAAAGTTGATGGCGTTTACGATCGTGATCCAAAAAAATATCCTGATGCAGTCAAATACGACAATCTCACATTTCAGCAAGTATTAGCAAATGAAATTGGAGTAATGGATAGCACTGCGATTGCTCTTTGCAAAGACAATAAAATACCCATAGTAGTTTTTAATATTTTTCAACCTGGAAACATTGCAAAGGCTATTTCTGGAGAGCCAATTGGTTCAAGAATATCTAATTCAAGTTGAAATTAAAATTTTGAATCTATTTAATTATCATTATCGCCATAACTTTACATAAAATGTCAAATCAAGAGCTAAAAATCACTATGAGCAAATCAGTAGAAGCAGCTCAAAGAAATTTCAATACTATCAGAACAGGAAGGGCTAATACATCCCTTCTAGACAGAGTTTCGGTCGAATATTATGGCGCAGAAACTCCACTTAAGTCCGTAGCGACAATCTCAACTCCTGACTCTCAGACAATTGCAATTCAGCCCTTTGACATGGGGTCACTAGCTGCTATCGAGAAAGCAATTGCAACAAGTGATATAGGTTTTACACCAAATAATGATGGAAAAATAATTCGTATAAATGTTCCACCATTAACTGAGGAGCGTAGAAAAGAATTTTGCAAACTTGCATCAAAATATGCAGAAGAAGGCAAGGTAGCTTTGAGAAACATACGACGAGATGCAATTGAAAAGGTCAAAAAATCAGAAAAAGATGGTGAGCTTTCCGAAGACCAAAGCAGAGATCAGCAGGAAACTATTCAGAAAGAGACTGATCATTTTATTAACGATATAGAAAAGAAGCTTTCTGAAAAAGAAGCTGAAATCTTAAAAGTGTGACGCTTGTAGATGTTGCCATCGTTGGAGGTGGAGCATCAGGAACCACCACTGCATTTCATCTGGCAAACAAAGGTAAAAAAATATGTATTCTTGAAAAGAATCGGTCTTTTCCTACAAGAATCTGCGGTGGGGGTATGTCCGCTGCAGTTCAAGATTGGTTTCCTTTCAGTCTTAAGCCAATAGTAAATGAAGTTATAACAAATGTAGAATTTAGTTGGCGTCTCAGCGATAAAGTAATTGCTGAGCTTTCAGGCTCTTCTCCTTTCTGGATAGTTAAAAGAGAAATTCTCGATTCATTTTTATTAGATCAAGCACTAAGTTATGGCTGTGATTTACTAACCACATTTAATGTAATTAAAATAGAAAGGAGTACTAATAATATATGGCAAGTAACTTCTCTTGATGGAAGACAAATAGAAGCAAAGGCAATTGTTATTGCTGACGGATCTCAATCACCATGGGCAAAGAAATTTAACTTAGGTCCAAAGAAACAAAATTATGCATCTACATTCTCAGGAAGAATTAATAGAAAAGGAAATTTAAAAAATAAAACAGCAAGATTCGAATTTGGCTTGGTCAATAATGGTTTTGCTTGGGCATTTCCATTAAACGATGAAGTCAGCATAGGAATGGGAACTTTTCTTGAAAATAAAAATTCAATGCCTGTCGCTAAAATACTTAAATCATTTCTTCCTGACTTAGGTTTTGACCCTTCCGAAGTGATTGGCCAAGAAGCAAAATTAAGAGTATGGAATGGTCACAGCAAGTTAAATGGAGAAGCAATTCTTTTGGTTGGAGATGCTGCATCCCTATGCGATCCTTTTTTGGCAGAAGGGATAAGGCCAGCCTTAATGAGCGGATATGAGGCAGCAAAAAGCCTTAATTATTGGTTAGAAGGAAGCATAAATAATTTAGATGGTTATTCGAAAACAATGAGAATTAAGTGGGGGAATTCAATGGCTTGGGGTAAAAGAATCTCACAAGTTTTTTATCGTTTTCCAAAAGTTGGATATAAATTAGGTATAAAAAGACCTACTGCACCAGAGAGGATTGCACAAATTCTTTCAGGAAATATGAGTTATGAAGATATCGCAAAAAGAGTAATTAATAGACTACTCTTTCAAAATTAAAACTCATAAAGTCAAAGCAACACCTCCTTCAATTAATTCTATTCTTTCATTTAATTGATTTTCTAATTTGTCAATAGCTTGGCTGAAACCGTTAATCCCTTCATTAAGTTTTTCAGTAGCCATTTTGTCACCGGCCATCATTAGTTCAAAAGATGTCTGGTCTAAATGAATCGTTTCATCAATAACTAAAGGCTTTTGTGCATTTAGTTTAATTGGCAAGTCCAAATAAGTTTCATTAAGTTGCTGCAGCAACTTAGGTGAAATAGTCAATAGATCACATCCTGCAAGCTCAGTTATTTCCTCTATATTCCTGAAACTTGCACCCATAACCTCTGTTTGATAACCATTTGACTTAAAGTAATTGAATATTTTCGTGACAGAAACCACACCTGGGTCTTCAATCCCTGGATAATAATCTCTTCCTGTAGCCGATTTATACCAGTCGAGAATCCGACCAACAAATGGCGATATGAGAGTTACACCAGCATCAGCGCATGCAACAGCTTGATAAAAATTAAACAATAAAGTTAGGTTGCAATGAATATTTTCTTTTTCTAATACCTCAGCCGCTTTTATACCCTCCCAAGTTGAAGCTATTTTAATTAAAACGCGATCGTTAGAAATACCAGCTTGATTATATTTAGCAATGATCTTTCTGGCTTTTGCAATAGTTGCCTCAGTATCAAAACTTAGCCTCGCATCAACTTCAGTTGAAACACGACCAGGTATTAATTTCAAAATCTCTTTACCAAAGACAACGCATAACTCATCTAAAGCTTCTTTAACCACATCAGTACCAGAGGCCTTGGGACCTAGCATTTGCCGAGAGGTTGTAAGTGCTTTATCAATCAAATTTTGATAAGCAGGTATTTGTGCTGCCGCTAAAATTAGAGAAGGATTTGTTGTAGCATCTCTCGGGTGAAATTTCTTAATAGCTTCAAGATCTCCAGTATCAGCTACAACAACAGTCATTGAAGATAATTGCTTAAGAAGGGATTCCATAATTGAATACGTCTTTCATGATTAACAGACTAGCTACATTTTTTATAGATTTCACCCTCTTATGAGTACTTTCAGGCAAACCTTAGCCATCTCTTAGCTTTTGATTGCAAAATGTTCTTCCATCTCAACACTTGGAGGGATTTGTTCAATTACAAGCAAAGTCTCAATAATTTTTTTTGCTACTGGCACTGCCACAGTAGAACCAAAAGCGAATGGTTTTTTGGGCTCATCTACAACCACTAAAACAACAAAACGAGGATCATCAATAGGAAGGCTTGCAACAAAACTGCAAATTTTTGAATCATAACTTTTGCCATCTTGCGATTTTTGAGCCGTCCCTGTTTTTCCTCCTATTCTGTAGCCTGGAATAGTTGCATCAATACCGCTTCCCTTCTCAACAACTGTTTCCATCCATCCCAGAACTGTTTGAGTAACTTCAGGAGTTAATACCTGCTTCGATTCAGCAATAGGGCTTAAAAAGGATTGATAATCTCCTTTCAATCCTTTTGTTATGTGAGGTTTAACAAGCTTTCCTCCATTTGCGATCAATGCATGTAATTGAGCAAGTTTCAAAGGGGTGATAGAAAAGCCTTGTCCAAAAGAAGCAACTGCAGGCTCAATAGGTTGATTGATAAATGTCTGCTTTGATTTAATATGGCCAGCGACTGCACCAGGCAAATCAGTCTCTGGCATTTCATCTAAACCTAGTTGTTTTAACCATTGCCAATAACTAGTTGGATTTAGTTTTCTCATAATCTTGACCATACCTACATTACTTGAGACTTGTAATACTTCCGCATAATTCAACATCCCATTTGGATTACGGTCCCAATTCGAGAGAGGCCATCCTCCAACTGTAACAAGGCCATCGTCATTAATCTTCCCATCGGGACCGATAACTCCCTCCTCAAGTGCCAATGCTAAATTAATTGGCTTAAAGGTTGAACCAGGTTCAAATAATTCTTGTACTGACCACTCTTTAAAAAGAGCTGGAGAATATTCCCAATATTTATTAGGATCATAACTTGGAGTCGAAGCCAAAGCTAAAAGTTCTCCGGTCTCTATATTCATAACTATTACGACACCTTTTTTTGCATTCCACTTCTTGACTTGATTAGTTATTTCACTAACAGCTACTTCTTGGAGTCTTACATCTAAAGTTAAGTGTAGATTTAATTGATCTTCATCAAATACACCTCTTTGAACACCAATAGGCAAAGGTGTTCCATCAGCCCCTTTTCTGAGTAAACTTGTTTTTTCTAGACGTTTGAGCTTGCTATCTAGGCTTAATTCCAGACCAGCCTGAGGCCGTCTATCAAGATCTAAAAAACCAACTACATTTGCGAAAAGAGATCCATGAGGATAAAGTCTTTGAGGATAGGCTTCCAGATCAATCCCACTAATTCTAAGTTTCTTAATCTCATTAGCCTTTTCTTGAGTTAACCCCTCTGCAAGCTTTACGCCCGAAGAATAATTTCCTAATTTCTTTAAAATGTCATCAACAGTTTCAGATAATGGAGAAGAAAGAAGTTTTGCTACCTCTTCTGGCTTACGAATTCTCTCATATGAATCACCTGGAAAATTAAAATATCTTGGATGAGCCCAAAGCTTAAAACGTTTTTCATCAATAGCTATAAGCTTTCCATTTCTATCTAAAATTGATCGACGTTTTCCAAGAGGATTTTTTCTTTCTGTTTGAACTTCGCGTGCTTTAGCTTTTAACTGATCAGCTTGAAATACTTGAAGCCAACCTACCCTTAAAAAAAGCCCTCCAAGTCCAAGGCATAAGATAAAAAAAACGACTTTAAACCGATAATTAGAAAGAGGTGAAAGAGCTTTTACTCTAAAAGCCTTATTTTTATTTCTCGAATTAATATTCCTCATTGAAGTATTAGTAGCCAAACCTAGCGGGTGAAGATGAGATTTTTTCTAAGAATCTTTTTTTAAATCTCTCCTTGAGTAAAAATTTAGTATTTTGTTGAATTGGTTCGTCTACATATACCAAATCTTTTGCTTTAGTAGGAACTAAAGTTCTAGACATTTTTTGATTTTTTAATAAATAGCTTTCAAGAATTGAAGTTGATTCCAACATCCTTCGATTCAAGTCCCTAGTTTTTTCAAGCTTAGTGAAAGCCTCTGACCATAAATATTGAGTATGTAGAGCTACTGAGGACATTACTGCCACTGTTAAAAGCACTCCTATCAAAGCACCGTCAAGGATTGTATGAAGAGCAGCTTGAACTGGGAATTTTCTTTTTAATTGCTTGGAGGAAAAAAAACTATTAGAAAAACCAATTGGCAATTTCTTTTTTTGAAATTGCCCTAAATTATTTTTATAAGGCTTATGAGCAAACAATTCAAAACATATAAGTAAGTCAAGTCAAGCACCTTGATTAAGTAACTGCAAGAGCTCAAAAAGCTGAAATTTTGTTTATTTAATATCAAGCGACCAATAGCAAACTAGCGAAAGTCACTCCATTCCAAAGAGAATGCATAAGAGCGCAAGGGAACAACCTTCCCGAACTTAATCTCATCAAGCCAAGACCAATACCTAAAGCAAATAATGGAGGTAGTTCTCCTACACTTAAGTGAGCTAAAGCAAAAATCAAAGCACTTAATAAAACTCCACTAATTTTCCCGGTTTTAGAGACCAACACAGGTAGAAGAATGCCTCTAAAAACCATTTCCTCAAAAACTGGGGCCAAAACAACCGTTGTGATTAAAAGGAGTAAAAGAGGTATTAGATCATTGCTACTTAAAACAAGATCCAATAAAGGATTGCTTCCACCTTGGTCACCAATGATTTCATTCATTAGCCACCCAACAAGCAAGACTATAGGCATAATCATTAACCATCCTTGAACAGCTTTCAAAATCCCTTCTCCAAATGGCTTGATTTTCCATTGCAACCATCCTCCCTCAATCTTTGAAGGATTTAGGTCCATCAATTGATAACGAATAATAATTAAAGGTCCTACAGTCATTGAACAATAACCGATTAAAACTCTTACCGACTCTTTCAAAGGAGAAGATATACTATTGAACAATAAATCAATTAAAGGTATTAAAATAGCAGGAAACAGAACTTCACCAATAACAACAAAGCCTCCAGCTATTAACAGAACCATATCAATAATTTCCAAAGGTGGGGCAATTACTTGTGGCCATGGATTATTTTTTTTCCTTACGAAGTTAAATACTTGTCTAATCAATAATATACTCCCTAAAAAAGAGGCAAGTACTGGCAAAAGCTGACTACTTAAAAGTCTAATTGTAGTTATAGAATTATACTTTTTGTTAATGCACTTAGCCTCAGAAAATCCCAAGCTAGAGCAAGTAATTTGAGAAAGAAATGGATCTAATTCTATTTCATTAAAATCAGTAAATTTTCCCAATTCTTTCCCATTACTTACATCTAAAATATATTTTTTAACTAATTCAAAGTTTGCATCTTTAAAATCCTTATTCAAAATTATTCTTTTCTCATTTTTAGATTCTTCAAGAACTCCTAGTAAAAGCCTCTGTCTATCATCAATTTGTTCAAATGGAATATTTTTCAAATCTTCATAAAGTCTTTGTTTAGGCTCAGGGCCTAAAAACACACCTTTTATTGTTTCAGGTATCGAAGAAGAAGAGGCCGATACTGACATCTCAGATTGGATTAATGAAATCTTTGGTGCGACCGAAGGTCGTTCAAAGCTTTCTTGCAAACCTTTTTGCCAAATCAGAACAGTTAACAGCAAGGAAAATAGAGCAACAGCCCATTTCCAACCAGTGTTGGCTTGTCTCATAAAAATCAACTTGTTAAAACTGACACGGAGAAAGACTTCTATCTTTACTAAAGAAGATTAGATTGCCCTATAGCTAATACCATAATTGTCTAGAAGACCCTTTATTTAATGACATTACGTCTAATCTTCATCCGTCATGGATTGAGTAGCTTTAATAAGGAGGGTCGTATTCAAGGAAGAAACGATCTCTCAACTTTGACAGAAGAAGGTCAGCTACAAGCAGAGGCCGCTGGAAAGACAATCTGCACTATTCCAATAGATGCTATTTATAGTTCTCCTTTAAAGCGAGCTTCAACAACCACAGAAATCATTAATAAACAACTTAAGAACAAAGTTGAAGTAATTTATACCAACGATCTTTTAGAAGTTGATCTGGGCCCCTGGAGTGGATTAACAAAAACTGAACTAAAAAAACTTTACCCAGAAAAAATTTCTATTTGGGAAAAAGAACCTAGAGAACTGTCAATAAGAAGAGAGGACGGTTCTAGCTTTCAACCAATTAAAGAACTTTTTACTCAAGCAGAAAATTTTTTAAAATTCCTATTTGAAGCTCATACTGATTCTAATAAAACTATTTTAATAGTTGCGCATAATGCAATTCTTAGATGCTTGATACTCAAATTAATTAATGAGCCATCAAAAGGTTTCAGAAGAATAAAGTTAGACAATACCTCAATCTCAATTTTAAATATTGATTTTAATAAATGGGAAGATAGACAAGTTCAAATTCAATGTCTTAATAATACTGCTCATTTAAAACCTAGGCTTCCCGAGAAAGGTAATAATAAAAGGATAATCTTAGTCAGGCATGGTGAAACAGATTGGAATCAGCAAGGTAGATTCCAAGGACAAATTGACATCCCCTTAAATAAAAATGGGCATGTCCAAGCGAAAGCTGCAAGTAAATTTTTGAAAGATGTTGTCATTGATAAAGCTTTTAGTAGTTCTCTCTCTAGACCAAAAGAAACAGCACAGATAATCCTCAAGGAACATCAAGGTATCAAAATTTCTCTTAAAGAAAAACTTATAGAAATTGGTCATGGAAAATGGGAAGGAAAGCTTGAGTCTGAAATCAAGTCTGACTGGCCAGATCTTCTTGAAACATGGAAGAGATTCCCTGAGAAAGTTCAAATGCCTGAGGGAGAGAATATACAAGAAGTTTCAATAAGATCAATCACTGGTTGGACAGAAATTTGCAAAGATCTTAAAAATAGTGAAACTGCATTAGTTGTAGCTCATGACGCAGTAAACAAAACCATTCTTTGTCATCTGTTGGGATTAGCCCCATCTGAGATTTGGATGATCAAACAAGGTAATGGAGGGATTACAGTTATCGATCTTTCAGAGAACGAAAATCAACCAGATGTAATTACTTGCCTAAACATCACTTCTCATTTAGGTGGAATTATCGACTCAACAGCAGCTGGGGCGCTTTGATTTAATGACTAGCAATTATCTTTTTGAAAATATTCAAATCTTAGATGGGCCAGGATCAAGTATTAGAGAGGAAACTGTTTTAATTGAAAATGGCGTAATCAAAGCATTTGGCAAACAGGCTTTTCATAAAGGAAATCTTCTAGGCATCGAGCCTCAAAAAGCTCAAAACAAACTCTTAGCGCCTTGCCTTGTAGACCCTCATTCATTTCTTGAGTCACCCTTTAACGGAAAAGAAGAAAATATTTATACACTTATTAAAAAAGCCACATTAGCTGGATATGGGCAATTAGGGATTCTGCCCAGAAGCAACCTGTGGAGAGACCAAATTGAATCTATCATTTCTTTAAAGTCTTTCAAAAGCGATGTACTTTTACACCTATGGGGAGGTTTTAGCTTAGGAGGAAAAGGCCTCTCTCTTTCAAGACATACTGAACTACTACAAAATGGAGCTATTGGTCTCGCTGATGACGATTTTATTCCTTCAATAGAACTTATTAGGCAAGGTTTTACACTTGGAGAGATGAAGAACTCACCAGTATTACTAGCACCAAGAAATAAAGATCTACAAGGAGGAGGTATATCTAGACAAAGTGTTGACACTCTTAGAGCTGGTTGGGTCCTAGATCCGGTAGAAAGTGAAACCCTACCTCTAATCCAAATACTTGAGCTTCATAAGCAATACCCAAAAATTGCGCTCAGATTAATGAATATATCCACTTCTGAAAGTGTATCAATACTAAAGAATATGCCCTCTAAGCCAATGACAACTGTTCAATGGTGGCATTTAGTAAATGACAACTCAAAGCTTTCTCCTCATGATATTGGTTGGAGCGTAACGCCCTCAATCGGTTCCCCTAAGGATAGAGCATCACTTATAAAAGGCTTGGAGGATAATGTATTAACCGCAATATCTGTTCATTCTACTGCTCTAGATGATTCAGAAAATAAGCTGCCTGTAACCGAAAGAAAAAAAGGAATTTGTGGTCATAACTTAGTGCTCCCTCTTCTTTGGGATCAACTAATTAAAAAATCAGGATGGGAGATAGAAAGCTTATGGGAGAAGATCAGTTTCGGTCCATCTCAAGTACTTAATCAAACTGAAGAGAAATTAAGCCTAGGTAGCAACCGATGGTTATTATTTGACCCTGAAAAAAAATGGATTCAAACAAATAATGAAGATCATTTTTCAACTCCAACTAATCAACCATTCAGGGATCAAACAATATGTGGGAAAGTGATTGATTGTGGACTTATTACTCAGGATTCCCCAATCGATTAATTGGCCAAAAACGCCAAGTTGCCTTGCCAATTATTTCCTTTTCAGGCAAAAACCCTCCTCCAGGCCAAAAACGGCTGTCCCAGCTATTAGATCGATTATCACCCAAAACGAAGACATATCCTTTTGGAATAGTTGTATTAACGAGACGACAAACATTTAGCTCTGATCGTCTAGGACAGAAGTATTTAACATATGGTTCATCGATTGATTTGCCATTTAAAACAATTGATCCGCGAGCATTAATCACTAGACGATCACCTCCAACTGCTACAACACGTTTGATATAAGCGTCGCAAGCACGGTCCGAAAAAAAAGGCAGCCATGCAATCAATGGAAAAGTTATAAAAGAACATTTAAGTTTAGACGGAGTTTTACCTTGTCTATTAGCTATTAATTTTTCATCAAAGGAGTAGGGTGAATTAAAAACAACAATTTCCCCATGCAAAGGAGATCGTTTTTTTAATGATAGTTTTTCAACAATAAGGCGATCATTTATTTGCAAGCCAGGTAGCATTGAACCTGAAGGAATATATCTAGCTTCTGCTACAAAATGTCGAATACCGACATACAAAAATATAGTAAGCGAAATAGGTCCCCAAGTATCAAAAAAAGAGTCCCACCAACAATTTTCACTTTCCCTATTTGAGTCAGAATGTTTTTGATGCACTATTTTTCTATTGTTGAGCTTATTTTATTTGAAAAGATAAATTATTTTATAAAAATGTCAGTTGTCATACAAATTCAAAGTAGCTTTTCAACCCATTTATCCACTTTAAATCCAACTAGAAGGCAATTGGTATCCTTATATAAAAAAGGTCTCTTAATTAACCTTGGTTCATTGTGAAGGTTTTCAAAAAATTCATTATTACTCATTTTTTTTACCGCTTCTGCGCCAATTGATCGATATATTGCTCCAGTTGTATTTAACAGAAATTTTCTATCACCATACACCTCTTTAGCTGAGACAAACATTTCTTTAGAAGGTGGATTTTTTAAAATATCCATCAGTTCAAAATCAATATCATTACTTTTAAGCCAATTAATCGCTTTACGACAAGTTGAGCATGAAGAATAACTAAATAATTTCAAAAGGTTCTTAAAGCTGATAATTATAAGTTTATCTAAAAACTGAACCTAAATAATTAATTCGCTCCAGATTCAGACTGATGTGCCTCAATACAACTTGTTAATAAACCATCAACCGCATCAAAGTCTCTCCATCCATCAATAACAATCACCCTACCCTCCAAGCTTTTGTAAGTCCTGAAGAATTCCGCAACATCCTCCAATTGATTTTGAGCTATTTGCTTGATGGTAGTAATTTCTTTTTGCCTTGGATCAGCAGTAGGGACGCACAAAAGTTTTCCATCATAAGCTCCTAAATCATGCATATCAAGAACTCCTATGGGCCTTGCCTTTATCAAACAGCCAGCAAAAGTCGGCTCTTCCATCACCACCATTGCATCGAGGGGTGCACCATCCTCTGCCAAGGTGTTTGGAATAAATCCATAATCAAATGGATATCTCACTGAGGAATGTAAAACTCTATCAAGAGCCATAATTCCTGCAGAACTAAAATATTCGTATTTATTTCTACTTCCAGCTGGGATCTCAACTACTAAATTTACCAAACCGGGAGATGGTGATGGTGGAAGATGACTTAGGTCCATGTTGATCTAATGAAGTAGGTATGAGACTTTTTTTTACTGTTGACCTTTCATTTATAACTGCTAACAACGGTATACCTAACATCACAAATACTATTAGTAAACCAATTAAAGAAGTTGATGTACTACTAAAACTGTAAGGATCTTCATCATCAGTAGGTAGTTTGTCACTATCAGTACTGGATAAGGCTGAATCAAACTCAGAGGGTTGCTTTTCAATTAAAGAAGGTTCTAAATCCATACAATATTTGAAATAAATAAACCGTTAGTTGAATACATGTAAAACGATAAAATGATTAAGTTTAATCAGAAATAATATAAATATTATCCCATATTAAACAATAACTAAGCAGCATTTCTCTTTGAGTCTTTCAAATGATTAGAAATATCATTATTCAATTCGGATTGTTTTAGTATATGTGTTCTAATAATTTTCAACTCTTCAAGAATTGCAATAAGAGTATTCTGAGTTTCTGACGACGGAGAATTAAATATTTCTACTGTTACTTCTTTTATTCTTAAAATATCTTTTGCAAATCTAGCTACTTCATTGGGATGAAAAAGCAATTGATCTTTTTGATCACTTCTAAATTCAGTGTTTAGTTTTCTTGGATTAAAAGGTGGATTGAGATTTCTTTGATCAGTATTGGTATATCTATATACAGAAGCTCTAGATCTATTTAAGGTTTTTTGAACTTCGTCTATTGTTAACAGCGCATGACTTGAGTCAGCAACTGCATTTAATGCGTTGTTGACAGCTTCCTCAGTTCTTCCATTAATTCCAGTGTTTGCAGAGCTGTTAAACATTGCGAAACAAAAGTCTATATAAATATCAGAGAGAAGTTAGCAGATCAATCAAATTATCACCACGTACATTTGAACACTTTATAAAAACAACATGATTCCCGCACAATCAATGTAGATCTTGTAGGACAACAACTCAAAGGACTAATGTCATAGTATTTACTTTTTAGGCTTATGCGTGTCTCCCGCCTAATGCTGATCACACTCAGAGACGCACCTGCGGAAGCCGATATTATTTCCCATCAATTGCTAATCAGAGGGGGGTTCATTAGAAGAGTCACTGGGGGTATTTATGCGTACATGCCATTGTTATGGAAAGTTTTAAAAAAAATAAACTTAATTGTTGAAGAAGAATTGGAATCAAAGGGTTGTCTCCAAGCACTTCTTCCTCAACTACAGCCATCAGATATTTGGGAGAGAAGTGGAAGGTGGAAATCTTATACCGAAGGAGAAGGAATTATGTTTAGCCTTAAAGATAGGCAAGGCAAAGAACTTGGACTTGGGCCGACACATGAGGAAGTTATTACACAAATAATTTCTGAAACAATTCATTCCTATAAACAATTACCAATAAATATATTTCAAATACAAACAAAGTTTAGAGATGAAATAAGACCCAGATTTGGATTAATGAGAAGCAGAGAATTTATCATGAAGGATGCTTACTCATTTCATGCTAATGAAAACGATCTTAAATCAACCTACTTGGATATGAAAAATGCCTATGAAAATATCTTTAAAAAATGTGGATTAGATTTTGTTGCTGTTGATGCTGATAGTGGAGCAATTGGTGGAGCTGCGTCTCAAGAATTCATGGTTACAGCTGATTCTGGAGAGGATCTTATTCTAATAAGTTCTGATGGAAAATATGCTGCAAATCAGGAAAAAGCAGTTTCAATTATAGACAAGGGGAAACTATTAGATGTTAATAAATCATCTATAATTGAAACCCCTAATCAAAGAACTATCGAAGACCTTTGTGAAAAAAATAATTTTTATCCTAGTCAAATTGTAAAGGTTTTAATATATATTGCCACCTCTGATGATAATATAAAATATCCATTACTTATAAGTATTAGAGGTGATCAGGAAGTAAATCAAATAAAATTATCAAATGAACTATCTCATCAATTAAAAAAGAATATACTGGAAATAAGGCCTGTTAACAATGAAGATCTAAAAAGCCAGGATATCTCAAATATTCCAATTGGTTTTATAGGTCCAGATCTAAGCGACAATTTACTCTCAAACGCAAAAACATGGGAAAATAAATTTATCAGATACACAGACATATCGGTAAAAACACTTCATAGTTTCGTATGCGGAAGCAATGAAATTAATAAGCATAGATTATTAATTAACTGGGATTTAATTAATACTAGACAAACATTCTGTGATATAAGAAAAGCCAAAGCTGGAGACAAATGTATTAATAATGAAAAACAAAGTTTACAAGAATGTAGAGGAATTGAAATAGGGCATATTTTTCAATTAGGGACAAAGTATTCTAGTTCATTATGTGCAACCTTTACCAATGAGAAAGGAAAGGAAGATCCATTTTGGATGGGATGCTATGGAATTGGAATTTCTAGATTAGCGCAAGCAGCAGTAGAACAAAATCATGACGACTCAGGTATTATCTGGCCAATAACAATTGCTCCCTTTGAAGTGATTATTATTATTGCTAATATAAAAAATTCTATACAAAGAAATTTAGCTGAGGAACTCTACAAAAAGTTACTAAAAAATGGAATTGATGTTCTATTAGACGATAGAGATGAAAGGGCTGGATTGAAATTCAAAGATTCAGATTTAATTGGCATCCCGTTTAGGATAGTTGCTGGGAGAGAATCAGATTCTGGGTTCTTCGAATGGCACGACAGAAAAACAAAAGTCACTGAGACATTAGACGAAACCTCGGTTTTGAGAAAAATTTCTGAAGAACTTAATACCGAAAAAACATAAACTGGCCCCAAAGGACTCTAGAGTCTCGAATAACTGCATAAAAAAAATGATTTCTGCCTTTCATCTCCTCTCCCATAGGATGGTGAGGGCAGCTTTGGCAATTTGCCTTGGCTTCTGCCTCATATTCTTTCAATTCACTTCTGAAGTGAATGCGGCCAAAACCTTTATGACAGGAGATTTTGAAAAAGACACTATCTCAGTCTCATCAACATTAAAAGAGACCATCACATTGCCCAAAGAAGACAAAGGGTTGTCAGAAGCAGAAAAAGAAGCTGTTTTTCTCATAAGTGATTACATATCAAGATATAGAAATCGTTCTCAGGTCAACACCTCTACGACATTTACAACAATGCAAACCGCCTTAAATGCTTTATCTGGTCATTACAAAACCTTTGCGAACAGGCCTGTTCCCGAGAATCTAAAGGATAGACTAAACAAGGAGCTCTCAAAAGCAGAAAAACTTGTTGTTAGAGATAATTAAAGATAATCTTTAATTCATTTCTTTGACTCAGGGTAGGGCTATCTGCAAATCTTGTTTCTTCTAAAGTTTGACGGTTTCGAGCCGGATTTTCTTCCTTGGCAAATGTTGTAGTCATAGGCGCACAGTGGGGTGATGAAGGTAAAGGCAAAATCACTGATTTGCTGAGTCGCTCCGCTGATGTTGTTGTTCGCTATCAGGGTGGTGTAAACGCTGGTCATACAATTGTTGTAGAAGACAAAGTTCTCAAATTGCACCTGATCCCATCTGGGATTTTGTACCCAGAAACTATTTGTCTTATTGGATCAGGAACAGTAGTAGATCCAAAAGTAATGATTAAAGAAATAAAAATGCTTGAAGATAATGATATTGATATTTCAGGACTGAAACTAGCTTCAACAGCTCATGTCACGATGCCTTACCACAGGCTCCTAGACATGGCGATGGAGCAAAAAAGAGGTCTGCATAAGATCGGTACTACTGGCAGAGGAATTGGACCAACCTATGCTGATAAATCACAAAGGAATGGAATCAGAATTATTGACCTTCTCAGTAGAGAAAAGCTTCAGGAAAGATTAAAAGTTCCTTTGGCAGAGAAAAATGGCTTGCTACAAAAAATTTACGGAATAGAGCCATTAGTTATTGATGAAATAATTGAAGAATATCTTGACTATGGAGCACAGTTAAAAAAACATATTGTTGACTGCAATAGAACTATTCATCAAGCAGCTAGAAGAAAAAAAAATATTTTATTTGAAGGGGCGCAAGGTACTCTTTTAGACCTTGATCATGGAACCTATCCTTATGTCACTTCCTCAAATCCTGTTTCAGGAGGTGCTTGTATTGGAGCAGGCGTTGGCCCTACACTTATTGACAGAGTAATTGGAGTAGCCAAGGCATATACAACAAGAGTAGGAGAAGGACCTTTCCCCACCGAATTGCAAGGGAAGATTAATGATCAACTTTGCGATAGAGGAGGGGAATTCGGAACCACTACAGGAAGAAGACGGAGATGTGGTTGGTTTGATGGGGTAATTGGAAAATATGCAGTTGAAGTTAATGGATTGGATTGTCTTGCTATCACTAAACTTGACGTTTTAGATGAACTAGATGAAATTCAAATCTGTGTAGCTTATGAATTAGAAGGTAAAAGAATTGATTATTTTCCAAGTAGTGTTGAAGATTTTGAAAAATGTCATCCTATTTTCAAAAGACTGCCTGGCTGGAAGTGCTCTACGGAAAGTTGTCGCCGTTTAGAAGATCTCCCTTCTGCTGCCATGAGTTATTTAAGATTCCTTGCTGAACTTATGGAGGTTCCAATTGCAATAGTTTCCCTAGGAGCAAATAGAGATCAAACAATTGTTATTGAGGACCCAATTCACGGACCAAAAAGGGCTCTCCTTAATTCATAAAAGGCTAACCAAAAAGCTTTATCCTTGAAAAACTTAGATTGATGATAGACAAAACAGAAAAAACGATCGGGTCTTCATTTGACGTAGTAGGCATTGGGAATGCGATTGTTGACGTAGTAACTAAAGTTGATGAGTCTATTTTTAAAAAACTACTCTTCAACAAAGGATCTATGACCTTGATTAACGAAGACAAAGCAGAAGAACTTTACAAAATCGCCTCAAATAGCATACAAAAATCAGGAGGTTCTGTTGCTAATTCATTGGCCTGTATTTCTCAACTAGGAGGTAACGCAGGATTCATCGGGAGAGTCAGAAATGATCATCTCGGGGAAATTTTTACTGAAGAGATTAGAAAGAGTGGCACCATCTTCGAAACCCCTGCCTCATCAGATGGTCCATCAACTGCTCGATGTCTAATTTTTGTTACTCCAGATGCCCAGAGGACTATGTGCACTTACCTTGGTGCTTCTGTTCTTATTGAACCTCAAGACCTCAATCTATCGCTTGTAAGAAAAGCCAAAATACTTTATTTAGAAGGATATCTTTGGGACAACCCGGCTGCTAAAAAAGCCTTTATTAAGGCTGCAGAAATTTCCAAAAGAGCAGGTAGAAAAGTTGCTTTATCTCTTTCGGATTCATTTTGTGTAAGTAGACATCGAAAAAGTTTTATAAATTTAGTTAAAGATCATATAGATATACTTTTTGCTAATGAAGAAGAAATAATCTCTTTGTACGAAGCTCCCACTCTTAATATTGCAATTGAGGAGTTGAAGAAAAATTGTGAACTTGCAGTAGTAACAATAGGAAAAAATGGTTCTATTTTAATTTCAAATAACAAAGAAATAAATATAGAACCTTTTGTCTTTGGGGAAGCAATAGATACTACTGGTGCAGGAGATTTATATGCTGGTGGTTTTTTAAAAGGTATTTCAAGTGGTCTTAACCCAATAAAGTCTGCAAAAATTGGATCTATTTGTGCAGGACACATTGTTACTCAACTAGGTTCTAGATCAAATATTGATCTTTTAAATTTGGTCAATAAACATATAAATACCTGAATCTTATTAATCAGAAAGAATATACCCAATTGTGATAATCTTTATTTATATGAACAGGTAAATAAATTATCTCTGGTACTTCATAGCTATGATTCTCAGATATCTTTTCACAAACATTATTTAAATTATCCTCCTTGCACTTCATAATCAATTGTACTTCTTTTGATTTGTTAATTCTACCTTCCCACCAGAAATGTGACTCAATATCTTTAAAGGTTACACAAGGTATTATTTTTTCTTTTAATAAAAGATTTGCTATTTTATACGCATTCTTTTGATTTGACTCTGTGGTTATTACCAAGTAAATTCCTTCAACAAAATCGGAACAACTCATAACTTTTTGATATTTTTTAATTAATATTAATAGATTTCAATCTTTTATTTATTTTTTCATAAGTATCTATTGATTCAGTCAATCCAGGATAGGAAGGCCTCGCAAGCATCCAAAGATTAAGTCCCATGCTTGAACAAATGCGATTCCATAGAATTTCTGTTACCCCTCCTGATTGCCTACACACAACACCATTAATGCACCACTTTCTTATAAGTGCCTTTTCAATTTCCCCCTCACTTGAAAGAGAGGGATTTAGAACTGCAAAATCTTGATTCAGTATGGATGAACATAAAGTCCTTTTTATGCTATCTGGGTTAGCTAAAATTCTTGTATAAGCTTTCGCCCCTAGGTCTTTTACTACAGTCATAGCTTCCTGTAGTTCTCTGACGCCTATTGCGAGCAAAATAGATTTATTTACTAAATCATAATTAGCCAAATCGCTATAACTTTTAATTAAAAATGCATTTGAAGGGTTATCAACTGGTCTTTCGTATCTGATAAATGGTTGATCTAGTTCCTTGCAAACTTTTGAAAGTAAAGGTGTAATCTTTACAGCGAATGGGTGAGTAAGGTCAATAACACAATGAAACCCATTGTGATTATTTCTTGCATTTAAAATTATATTCCTAATTTCATCTTCACTACTTAAAGCACCAATTAATATATTTTCTAAAGAAAATTTTTCATATGGTATTGAGGCTCTCTGAGAAACGACACTCACAGTTATTTGCCAACCCTCTTTGATCAAAAACTCAGTAAAGAGATGTCCTTCCCCTGTTCCTGTTAACAACCAAAGATGTGACTGGCATTTTTTCTTTATATCCATCAAGATAAGCCACAATAACTTAAGGGAAAAAAATGAACCATTGCATGCTTGAGGTTCTGGTCAAAAAGGCTCCTACAATTCGCTTTACGCAAGACAATCAAACTCCCATAGCCGAAATAGAGGTTGAATTTGATAGCCTCCGTGCTGATGACCCTCCAAGCACAATTAAAGTTGTTGGTTGGGGAAAACTAGCAGAAGAACTGCAAAGCAACGTTCAAGTCAATTCTAAATTAGTCATAGAAGGTAGATTGAGAATGAATTCAGTCCCTCGTCAAGATGGCACTAAGGAAAAAAGAGCTGAATTCACCCTCTCTAGAATTCATCCATTTTCATCTAATTCAACAGTTTCATCAATTCCTGCTAAAACTCAAACAAATACATCAACATCATTAGAAAATGAAAGAGTCCAATGGGATAGTTCACCATTAGTACCAGAAACCGATGACATTCCATTTTGAATAATATTAAGAATTTTCTTCAATATATTCAGAGGCCCTAGTGAGAAGTTGTCCTAATTCTCTCTCCAATGCAGCCAGATCGGGTCTAAATTCAGGCCAGCAGCCTCTATCTAATTGCTCAAGGATCCAAGACCTGTCCTTATTTAATTTTTCTACAAGTTCAACCAATTCAGTCGATTGTTTTTTTTGTAAGGCCATAAGACTGTCTCCTGAAAACCCATCTTGCCCCAGTTTTAGCCAAAATTAGATCATGAATAAACTTCTTTCACCGGGAAATCTCATCACTATCGGAGGAGCATCCCTTTCTTTGATTGGTTTAACAGCTTATTTCACCGACGCAACAAACCTTAGTGTTCCAACATTTTTTTATGGAGTACCTATTTTCTTAATTGGAATATCGCTTAAGACCACTGAAGTCCCCCCTGCAAAAAGGGTCGTATCGACGACAAAATTCGCCTCAGAGAGGAATAAAGCACCAAAAGAACTTGAGAAACTAGTCAAAGATGTAACCCGATGGAGGTATGGTCAATCATGCCAACTAGAATCATCTCTAAGAGTATTAAAACTTTGGGATATAGATAATCCTCCCCAACTTCTAGAAATTGAGGAATTATTAAAAGATGGAGATTATGGAATAAGGATGAGATTTGAGATGGCTGGAGTACCCTTAGAAAGATGGAATGCTCAAAAAGAACGTCTAGGAAGATTTTTTGCTAAGGGTTTAAAGGCTGAATTATTTTGTCCCTCACCTGGTGAAATAGATTTAACCCTTTTACCGCAAAAACAAGAAGAAAACATACAAGAAAATGAATAGTAAAGATCAACAAAAAAGCCTGAAAAAAAATTTCAAAAAGCCTTTTACAGACAAAGACTCAATGAGAGTATCTGTCTTAAGTGAAGCACTGCCATACATTCAACGTTTTGCAAATAAAAGAATCGTAATCAAATATGGTGGATCAGCCATGGCTGATAAAGGTCTTCAGAGTGCCGTACTAAGAGACTTAGCACTTTTATCAAGTGTGGGGGTGCAAATAGTAGTCGTTCATGGTGGAGGTCCCGAAATCAACCAGTGGTTGGAGAAATTAGGAATTAAACCAGTTTTTCTTGATGGTTTAAGGATTACTGATACAGAAACAATGGACGTGGTAGAGATGGTCCTTGTTGGCAGAGTAAACAAACAAATCGTAAGCGGAATTAATTCCCATGGGAGCTTGGCTGTTGGGCTATGTGGGATAGATGGTGGATTGATTGAGGCGAGAACATTAGGAGGTGGGACTCACGGCCTTGTGGGAGAAGTTGCGAAAGTAAATACAAAACTATTAATTCCTCTTCTAGAGAAAGGCTATGTTCCTGTAATCTCTAGTGTAGCCAATTCTCCTGATAGCAGATCACACAACATTAATGCTGATACTGTTGCCGGTGAGCTTGCAGCAGCACTGGGAGCCGAAAAATTAATACTTTTAACAGATACTCCAGGCATTCTGAGACATGAAGACGATCCTTCTTCTTTGATTGACGAGATACGCCTATCAGAGGCAAGAGAACTAATAGAGCTAGGGGTTGTCAAAGGAGGGATGAGGCCAAAAGTAGAATGCTGTATTCGCTCCTTAGCCCAAGGAGTCAATGCGGCTCACATTATTGATGGAAGAACTCCTCACGCGCTTCTACTTGAGGTTTTCACTGATGCTGGCATCGGAACAATGGTTATGAGTAGAGGTTAAATGACAAATTCAGCTTCGGCTATCAAAGCTGCTGAAGCTGCCCTTGATAAAGGAGATTATAGTTTTTGCATCAAAATAGTTGAACCTTTACTTTTATCCTTTCCAGCAGAAACCAAAATAGGGGCTCAACTTCGGCTCCTTCAAGTAACTGCACACATGGGTAAAGGGGATGAGCAACAAGCAATAAACATTTGTAAAATATTGGTAAATAACAAAGAAGCAACTATCCGTCAACAGGCGAAGCAACTTCTCTCAATACTTGAAGCACCTTCTTTACCTAGACCAACAAACTGGTCTGTAGAAATCCCAAGAATAGAGATGGAACCATCTCTAAAATCATCATTTAAGAAGAGTAAGAAAAAAGAAAAAACGCCTACTTACCCACCAACAGGGCCTACTAAAAATCTAGATTTAGGTTTTTCAATAATAACCTTTTTGATCTTTATACTAGTTACTTTTTTCTTGAGTGGTTGCGTGGATATATCAACAAAATTGAGTGTTACTGGTGCAGATCGACTAAATATCTCAATTGATATAAATAGTATTTCTGGAGAAACATTACCGTGGCAGATAGAATTTGCAGATAATTTTCCTAAAAAAAATAGTCTTTTAAAAATACAAAAGAAAGAAAATAAGCAACATTTTGAATCAGAAACTATTCGTTTTGAGGAAATAAATAAATTACTTCAACTAATAACTACAACCGCTTCAAAATCAAGTGGCTTTAATATTAATAATCCTAAAATAATTGTCAATAATAAAAATTGGGTAATAGGCACAAGACAAAATTTGAAATTTTATTTAGACTTAAGAGGATTTCCCAAGATTCCTGGATTAAAAATAAATATCATTCTGGATGACCTTCACAATAAAAATAATGTCAAGGCAATACCTCTAAAACCTGTTATTGAAAATGACTTAATATCTTTACCTCTTCAAATTGGACAGATCAACCAACTAGAAGTTTCCTATTGGAAATGGAATATGATTTCAGTAGGAGTTGTCGTGATAATTTGTCTAACATTAATTAGTATTTTCCTTCAAACATATCGTCTCAACATGGGATTTGGGTTCCCAGAATTACCACCCTAGAAAAAGATATTTATATCTCAAAGTTGTAGAGGGTCTGGATCAATAGATAAACTTATTCCCTTTGGTATTTCACTCCACAATTCCGGCCCATAATCAAGTGGTATTTGACTTGACTCGGGACCATACAAAAGCAATTGCCAACGACTTTTGCCTGCAACTCTTTCAACTAATGAAGGTGCTGGTCCGACCAATGTCCACCCTTGATGAATGCAAGCATTTTTAATTTTTGAAGAAAATTTTGCTGCAGTCTTTGCTGTCAGTTCCGCAGATTCACCTGAGAACTTTAATATACAAGCTCGACTATATGGAACCATCGCTGTTTCTTTTCTAATTTTTTCTTCTTTTTTAAGAAACTCTTCATATCTCCCATCAATAAAATGTCGAATAACTGGGTGATCAGGACAATAAGTTTGCATAACAACCTTTCCAAGCTGATCACCTCGTCCCGCGCGACCAGCTAATTGCATAAAAAGTTGAAGAGTTTCTTCAGTAGCCATCAAATCAGGTCGATATAATAAGCCATCTGCAGCGAGGACTACCGCAAGAGTTACTTTTGGTAGATCCATCCCTTTAGAAAGCATCTGAGTCCCGACTAAAATATCTGCTTCACCAGCAGCAAATTTTTCTAATAGAGATCTATGTCCATCACGTCCTCTAGTTGTATCTTTATCAAACCTTAATAGCCTTACCCCCTCTAACTCCCTTGACAAATGATCCATAACCCTCTGAGTGCCAGTTCCAAATGGTTTAAAAGCAGTTGAGCCACATACATTGCATTTACTATGGATTTGAGAACGGAAATCACACCAATGACAACGTAACCATTGATTTCCCTCCCTCCCATGATGCACAGTTAAGGCAACGTCACAATTTGGACATTGGACAACTTCACCACAACTACGACAACTTAGAAAGCTGCTATATCCACGTCTTGGAACTAAAATAATTGCTTGGTTTCTATTTTTTTTTAAATTTAGAAGTTCTTTTTTCAAATACCTACTCATTAAACTCCTATTTCCAATAGCTAATTCTTCTCGCATATCTACGACATTAACTTTAGGTAATTTACGATTTAAAATTCGATGATTTAATTTTGCTACAACGATATCCCCTTTTGGCTCTATTTTTCTCCATACATTTAATGATGGAGTAGCAGTTCCAAGTATTACTTTAGCTCCTATTTTTTTCGCTCTATCTATTGCTAAATCTCTAGCATGATAACAAGGCATCGGTGACTCTTGTTTATATGAACCATCATGTTCTTCATCTAAAACTATCAATCCTAAATTTGATAATGGTAGAAAAACAGCTGAACGAGTCCCTATAAATATGCTAGGAGTTGAAGTATCTAATGATCTCTTCCATGTTTGAATTTTCTCTTTATTTGAGCAATGACTATGGTACTCAAAAACATTCGATCCAAATCTCTTCCTGAAGCGATCAACCAATTGTGGTACCAATCCAATTTCGGGTGTAAGTATCAGACAATGCCTATTTGCCAACAATTCAATAGCTGCAATTTGTAGATATACCTCCGTCTTGCCAGAACCAGTAACACCCCATAACAAAAGTACAGATCCATCCTTAAGAGACTCATATTTTTCTTTAGCTAATTTTTGCTCTAATGTTAGACGTTGAGGATCCTCAATTTTTAATACTTCACTTTGGATAAGCTTATTCACATGAAAGTGATCATTAAGACAATGTCGTTGTTCTCTTTTGCCATGACCAGTCGAAATAAAATTTTTGATTAATACAGAAGAAAATCCATTCGCCTCCAAATCTTTTTGCCATTCACCTCCTCCATTTAAAAGAAGTTTTTCCTTTAATTCAACTTGCCTTCTAGAGATCTTGATCTTTCCCTCAAAATTAGTATTAGTTAATTCTACCCACCAAGATTTTTTGGATCTTTTGGAGACTTTCGACTTACCTAACAAACCTGCTGGTAGAGCGGCCCTCAGCATTTGGAAATGACTTACATACAAGTCATAAGCAATATTGGCTATCCACTCATTCCATTCTTTTTTGATTGCAGCCTTTTGAACCAATGCCTCAATATTATTCAATGAAAAGTTATTTATCTTTTCTGTTGAATTAGGATTATTTCTCTTCCTTTTGTTTACGACTAATCCCTGCATAAGTCTTCCTTTCAGACTCACTGACACAATATCGCCCAAATCTATCTCCAAATTATTTCCATCTTGATAAGAAAAACATCGCCCTTCTCTGCCTACATATAGCCAAATATCAAATTCAAAGGAATTCATCTGATTCTTAATACTTGCCGACTTCAGAAAATTTTCTTACCATTGGATTGTTAACAGCAATAAAGCTGTTGTGGAACTTGCAAGGTTCCACCCAGAGGGAAGACAAGAAGCTTTGCCTTTAATAGGAATAATCCTATTCTGATGCATGCCGGTCTGAGAAATCCCCTGACATCCTTGCTTACACATTGATTTTATTCTTCAACAAAGCATCTTTAATAGTTTCGTAAGTCCTCATTGAAAGCATGTGATTTTTTGCAAAATTCATCACGGTTTTGGACATTGTCAAATTAAAGTGTTTTTGTTGTAATTTTACAATTTAAATAGTTTTTCCTGAAATATTTCCCTCTAGGAGATTCTTACCATTTTTTTCTCGGGTAACGACATGAGCTCTGCAACAGACCACAAACTAATCGAGAAAATTACTTCCAATTCAAAGAAGAAGTTTGAGAACCAGAGTACGGATCAAGAAACTGCAAGAAATTCTAAAAAAATCAAAAAAACCGCCGCAAAAGTAAACGTGACTAAAAAAACAACAACGCTCCCTCAATCAGCACCACCTGATCTAAAAATAGATTTAGATCTTGAGGCCGATAAATTACTTGATGAAGCGAATAAAGTTGCTGAACCGGAGATTGACATAGAAGACAATGACTCTTTGTTATCCAGTGCTCAAGAAGCAGCAGCTAAAGCTTTAGCAAGCATTAAGATCGGGCCAAAAGGCGTTTATACAGAAGACTCTATTAGGGTTTATCTCCAAGAAATTGGCCGTATAAGATTACTTAGACCAGATGAAGAAATTGAATTAGCAAGAAAAATAGCCGATCTTCTGCAATTAGAGGAAGAAGCTGCGCAATTTGAGAGTGAAAATGGGCATTTCCCATCTACAAAAGAATGGGCTGCTCTTGCAGAAATGCCATTAACTCGATTTAGAAGAAGATTAATGCTCGGTAGAAGAGCAAAAGAAAAAATGGTGCAGTCTAACTTGCGATTAGTAGTTTCCATTGCCAAAAAATATATGAACAGAGGCTTATCTTTTCAAGATCTCATTCAAGAAGGAAGTCTTGGGCTTATTCGTGCAGCAGAAAAATTTGACCATGAGAAAGGATATAAATTCTCAACTTACGCAACATGGTGGATTAGACAAGCTATTACTAGAGCAATTGCAGATCAAAGTAGAACAATTCGTTTGCCTGTTCACTTGTACGAAACAATCTCACGAATTAAAAAAACGACAAAAGTGTTAAGTCAAGAGTTTGGAAGGAAGCCAACAGAGGAAGAAATAGCCGAAAGCATGGAAATGACAATAGAGAAACTAAGATTTATTGCCAAAAGCGCTCAACTCCCAATTTCACTAGAAACCCCTATCGGTAAAGAGGAAGACTCCAGACTTGGTGATTTTATTGAGGCTGATATAGAGAATCCTGAACAAGATGTTGCAAAAACACTATTAAGAGAAGATTTAGAAGGTGTTTTAGCAACATTGAGTCCTAGAGAGAGAGATGTTCTTAGACTTCGTTATGGCTTAGATGATGGAAGGATGAAAACACTTGAAGAAATTGGGCAAATATTCGATGTTACTAGAGAGAGGATAAGGCAAATAGAAGCCAAAGCTCTTCGGAAACTACGCCATCCAAATAGAAACGGAGTACTAAAGGAATACATAAAACTAAATTGAATAATTCCAATATTTTTAATGAAGAAATTTAAAAATCGAATAATTCTGGCTTATTTCGCATCAACCTTATTAAATTATTTCCAAGAATTTAAATTTGGTAAGGTTGACTGATTAAGGTAAAGGAATAGAAAGAATTGCTAATGACACTAGACCAACTGCGCATCGCCTCTCGCCGAAGCCAGCTGGCCATGGTTCAGACGAACTGGGTACGGGATGAACTCCAAAAGGCCCATCCTAATATTGATATCACTATCGAAGCAATGGCTACACAAGGTGATAAAATATTAGATGTGGCCTTGGCTAAAATAGGAGATAAAGGTCTATTCACTAAGGAACTTGAAGCACAAATGCTTCTTGGACGTGCAGAGATAGCAGTACATTCACTCAAGGATTTACCTACTAATCTTCCAGATGGATTAATTCTTGGATGCATCACAGAGAGGGAAGATCCTTCAGACGCGTTAGTCGTTAATGAGAAAAATCAAATTCACAAACTAGAGACTCTGCCTGAAGGTTCTGTAGTCGGGACTAGTTCCTTAAGAAGGCTTGCTCAATTGCGATACCATTATCCACATCTTGTTTTCAAAGATGTAAGAGGAAATGTTATTACACGATTAGAAAAGCTTGACTCAGGAGAATATGACTGTCTTATCTTGGCTGCTGCTGGATTGCAAAGACTTGGTTTTGCTAATCGAATACATCAGTTAATTCCAACAGATATATCACTCCATGCTGTGGGACAGGGAGCCCTTGGTATTGAATGTGTAAGTGGTCAACAAGAGGTACTAGATATTTTAAAAACACTTGAACACAAATCAACATCTAAAAGATGTTTAGCAGAAAGGTCTTTCCTCAGGGAGCTTGAGGGAGGATGTCAAGTTCCCATAGGCGTTAGAACAGAAATTAACAACGATGAATTAATTCTTGAAGGAATGGTCGCAAGTTTAGATGGTAAAAAATTAATTAGAGATGTAAAAAAAGGATCGATAAGCTCTGCAGAGGGAATCGGAATAGACTTAGCCAATGAATTAAAAGGCCGTGGGGCAGGAGAAATATTAGAAGAGATTTTCAAGTCAGCAAGGACCTAAATCACTCATAAAATTTAATTAATTAAATTAGGATCTATTTCAGATAAGTAACGCTCCTCACAGGATTTAATAATCTGAACTGCTTTTTCAACACCAAAGAAACCATTTACAGTACAAGTTCCTGGTTTTTTAAGATCCTTGTAATGCTCCCAATAATAAGTTGTTTCATTAATCCAATGATTACCTAATTGCTCAAAGCTTTGTATGTGATCCATCCTCTTGTCATCGGCTATTACGCCAATAACTTTGTCGTCAACTTCACCTCCATCATCAAAAGTCATTATTCCTATAATCCTTGCCTCAACAATTGAACCGGGAACCAAAGGCTCTGTAACATTCACAATTTCGATATCTAATGGGTCGCCGTCTTCATCCCATGTACGTGGAAGACACCCATAAGCAAAAGGGTATGCCAGAGAAGAATATCCGACACGATCAAGCTTTAGATGCCCTGTTTCAGTAATAAGTTCGTATTTATTTATAGTATTTGAATTCAACTCAACGATTGTGTTGACTCTAAGTTCAGATTCATTGGCAAACGCAGGTAATATATGAAGCAGATTAGGCATTATTCTGCTTGGTGCTTGGTCAAGGTTAGCCATGGTATTTTTTTATGTTCTTACATGGTAAATCAACACAGTAAATGCAAATAGAGTTGTGGCAGATAATTTAGAAAAGTTTCAACAAAAGAGATGCTCTACTTAATTTTTTGGAATATATGTCTATTTTAATTAGAGATTGTAGAAAGCTTTTCAAGTTTATTATCTAAGTATTCAAGAAAATAAGTTGGTGATAATTTTTCTCCTGAGACCTTATTTACGAGTTCCTCGGAATCTAAACTTCTCCCATAATGATGAACATTTTTGCGAAGCCAAACCAATATTTTACTGATTTCCTTAGATTCAATAATATTTTCAATTTTTCCAATATCTTCTTCAAGAGTTTTTGTTAACTGAGCGCTAATAAGATGACCAAACAAATAAGAAGGAAAATAACCAAACATCCCCTCACTCCAGTGCACATCTTGCAAACATCCTTCAGTATCATTTTTTGGCGAAACACCTAGAAGGTTCAAATACCTTTTATTCCATTCATTAGGCAAATCTTCTACAGAAAGCCCCCTCTCGAGAAGATCAATTTCCAAGTCAGTCCTAATCATTATGTGAAAGCCATAACTGAGTTCATCAGCCTCTACTCGATTCAATCCTGGAGTAAATGGATTTAGATTGATCCATAAATCCTCTCCAGAGTGAATTGGAGCACCTGCATTCTCAAAATGATGCCAAAAAGACTTTGCAAATGAAAGGCTCCTAGCAATTCTATTTTCCCAAAATAAAGATTGACTCTCATGAACAGCCATAGAGGTTGCTTGACCTAACGGCCATGCAAACCATTGGTGACTTTCAGAAGGCAAGCCTTGTTCATAAAGAGAATGCCCCCACTCATGGGCAGTAGCTAATAAGCAAGAAAGTGGCTGACCTTTAACTATTCGAGTCGTAATTCGATAATCATCTGGACCCAAAGTTATAGAGAATGGATGAGGGGACTTAGCTATAGCTGTATTAGAAGGATCCCTAGACCAATCTTTTAAAAGTCTTTGACAGAGTTTTTCTTGATCGCTAATTGATAAATCCCATTTTTTACTCTTTTCGCTGGTTATTGTATTAGCCTTCTGTATCAATTCTGGCAATCTTTTTTTTAAAGGTTCAAATAGTTCGCCTACACGATTAATCGTTAAGTTCGGTTCAAAAGGCTGGGCAAGTGTCTCCCAACAACTTCTTTCTTCACAGAGCTGATTGGATTGTTCTGTTCGTAATGAAATTAATTTCTTAAGAGCTGGAGAAAAGCTTTTGAAATCATTATTTTTCCTAGCTTCCTGCCAACACATATAACCTTCAGACTTTGCTGTTGCAAGCTCAACAACCAATTGAGGGTCCAAACTTTTCTGTCTATTTAAATCTTGCTCAAGCAACTCAATATTTCTAAACCTATCTGTTATGAGTTGTGATTTAAAGTCGTCTTTTTCTTTTAAATTTTGAAGTTCAGATTTAGCTTCTTTTATTAAAATTTCGAACTGTTCAGAACTTTGTCTTGCATGAAGTTGCTTAGCTAAAAAACTTAATTGCTCTCCTCTCCAAGTGGAACCAGCAATGGGCATAGATGTATTTTGATCCCAGTAGAGAGTGCTTTGTATAGATCCCAACAACTGCGTATCTTTTAGGTAATCACCCAAAAGCTGCCAAGCAGACTTTGACAAAGGATTCAATTTGATATTAGTGTAATCCTAATATCAAATTGATGAAAAGAGATCAGTATTTGATCAATTTAAAATAATTCAAATTATAAGTTGTTAATTAAATTATTCATGATTTAATTAAAAAAAGGTTATTTCTTTTTTATAAGATCAGATTCAAAATACTTTTACTTTATAAGAAAGGAACAAACCTGTTAGTATTTAATTTAGAAAGGTTGGACAGTTTATTAAAAATGAAACAGGTTTTATCAACTTTAGATTTCGAAACGAAGGGACAAGGTTTTACTGATATAACAAAAGATATTAATCATTGGATCCAATATAAAAAGCTCAAAAAAGGAATACTTCTTATTTTTCTAAAGCATACAAGCTGTAGTTTAATTATAAATGAAAATGCGGATATTAATGTTCTTAAAGATCTATCAGCTTACATGAAAGCTATTGTCCCAGAGGAGGGAGTTTATCCAATTAACAGAAGTCGAAAAAAAATAGAATATCTTCATTCTGAAGAAGGCTTAGACGATATGCCTGCCCATATAAGAACAATGCTTACTTCAAATAATTTAAGCTTTAGTGTTGTGGATTGTAAATTAGAAATAGGCTTATGGCAAGCCATCTACATATGGGAACATAGAGTCTCAAATAAATCAAGGTCATTACAATTGCACGCAATTGGTGATTTTGATTAAAATTAAAATTTAATATTAAAACAAATGGTTTCTTTAACAGAGCAAAACCAACTAGATTCTTTTATAGAAAAGAACCCTTCTTGGATAATAGAAAATAAAACGATAAAGAAAGAATTTAAATTTGATAATTTCATTGATGCTTTTGGCTTTATGAGTAAGGTCGCTCTTTTATCAGAAAAAATGGATCATCATCCAGATTGGCAGAATACCTATAATAAAGTTAAAATCAATTTAACAACTCATGACAAAGGTGGAATTACTAATAATGACATTAACCTTGCTGAGTCTATTGATAAATTAATCAATACTTAGTTTATTATTATTTACTGCAATTAAAATGAATACTAATGAATCTCATTCTAAAGAAAGTTTAGCTTCCAAAACTAATATTCCTATTACTATTATATCAGGTTTTTTAGGCTCAGGGAAAACAACTTTATTAAATCATATACTTACTAATCAGAAAGATATAAAGACAGCTGTATTGGTTAACGAATTTGGTGAAATAGGAATCGATAATGAGTTAATAATTAAGACTGAAGAAGAAATGATAGAACTAAGTAATGGATGCATTTGTTGTTCTATAAATGGTGAGTTAGTAGAAGCAATAGAAAAGTTAATTAATGTCAACAAGAAGTTAGACTACATTATTATTGAAACTACAGGATTAGCTGATCCTCTTCCAGTCGCAATGACATTACTTGGAAGTGATTTAAGAGATCAAACAAGATTAGACTCTATTATAACTCTAATTGATGCTGAGAATTTTAATGATGTTGCTTTAGAAAGTTCAATAGGAAGATCCCAGGTAATCTATAGTGATATTTTACTTCTGAACAAATGTGATTTAGTAACTAATAAAAATATAGAAAAGACTATAACCAAGTTAAAAGAAATAAAAAATGATGTGAGAATTTTAAAAAGTATTAAAGGAAATATTCCTCTTAATCTATTATTAAGCGTAGGTCTATTCGAAACTGATCTAACAAATCAAAAAGGATCAGTTCATGATCACTCTCACTCTCACTCTCACTCTCACTCTCACTCTCACTCTCACTCTCACTCTCATGAACATGTTCACTCAGAAGAAAATAATAAAATTGAAGATTTTCTTTCTATTTCTTTTCAAACTGAAGAACCTTTCTCTCTTAGAAAATTCCAGTATTTTCTAGATAATCAACTAAAAAGTAATGTTTTCAGAGCAAAGGGTATCCTTTGGTTCAGCGAAAGCGAAAGAAGACATGTTTTTCACCTCGCTGGTAAAAGAATTTCTATTGAAGATAGTGAATGGGGAAAAGAAAGAAATAATCAACTTGTCTTTATTGGGAAAGAATTAGATAAAGAGAAAATACTCACTCAATTAAATGCATGTATTGATAAATAATCACAAAATACCAAATTTAAAATAAATTGAACAACTTCAAATCCAATCTGAATTTCTTAAAAAAAGCAAAAAATATTTTATTCGTCTGCAATCTAATGAGATTAAATAATAGTCGCTACATATTAAAGTGCTTAGTAATCCTATTAACATTTTTTATTTTATGGCCATTATTCACTCTCGTAAAAGAAGGATTGTACGGTATTCAAGAAGGTTCTATTTATTTAACGAAAACCAATCTTGATGAAATAAAAGGAACACTTTTACTATTGATTTTTTCTCTAACGTTAGGAGGATTTTTAGGGATAGCAAATGGTTGGATTTTAGCCAATTGTCATTTTAAAGGAAGAAAAATACTTAGAGTTTGCCAACTAATTCCTTTCGCAACTCCAGCGTATCTTTTAGCAGCAACATTCATTGACCTTGGTAGCATAAATTCCATCAGAATTACAGGTATGTTGTGGGGTGTAGTAATAATGGCATTCACAACCTACCCATATGTATTTCTACTAAGTTCAGAAAGTTTTGAGAAAGGAGGTAGAAAGCAAATTGAAGCTTGCAGAACTCTTGGAATAGGTCCTTGGAAGAGTTTTTTTAGAATCTCACTGCCAATAGCAATTCCCTCAATTACTGCTGGGTTAGCTTTAATGGCTATGGAAATTATAAATGAGTTAGGTGCCGTTCAACTCTTAAATATTCCAAGTATTTCGGCTGGAATACTTGAGAATTGGGTAGAGGAAGGTGAGCCCTCAGGTGCCATTGCTCTTGCCTTATTTGCTCTGATTTTAGTTTTTCTATTAGTTGCAATTGAACGCAAATCAAGAGAAAGAAGTAAACGATGGACTGACGGAATAAGTAGTTGTGATTCCCCAAAATGGGAATTAAAAGGTATAAATCTATTCCTTGCTCAAGTTATAACTTTTACTCCTCCGATGCTTACATTAGGCATTCCAATTACATGGGCAATAATAAATATTGATCAAATGAATCAAGGCTTCAATACAGATTTAATTGGATTAACTATTAGAAGCTTTAGTTTGGCCTTAGTTGTTTCATTAATAACGATATTTGTATCATTAATTTTATCAATTTCCAAAAGATGGCATAATCATCAATGGCTTAATATATTTACCTTCTTATCAAGTATTGGCTATGCAATTCCCGGTTCTGTTTTAGCCCTTGCTCTTCTTTCCTTTAAAGGAAGTATCTGGCAAATAAACATATTAAGCTTACTAATATGGGGTTATTGCATTCGATTCTTAGCTGTTTCAAAAGGTGCCCTTGATGCAGGCTTTGAGAGGATTTCACCAAATATAGATGATGCATCCATAAATCTTGGGAAGAACTGGTCAGAGGTGCTTTTCAAAATACATCTACCACTTCTCAAAGGGCCCATATTGGTAGGTATTCTTCTTGTTTTTGTTGACACAATAAAGGAATTACCACTAACTTTTATATTAAGACCATTTGATTTTGATACGCTTTCAGTAAGAATATTCCAATATGCAGGAGATGAAAGAGTAGCAGAATCTATCTTACCTTCAATGATAATAATTTGCCTGGGATTAATAGCCTCCTTAGCTCTTATACCAAGCTTAAATAACAGAAATAACTAAAATAGACATTTAAATTTTAAATAATTTTTTAACTGGATAAATCAAAGCTGCCACTATATCAGAAACTGTTGAAACGATCCTATAGCAAAGTAATGAAGCCAAAAGAGGTGCCTCTGGCAAATTTGAGCCAAGACTAAATAGAATCACAGATTCAAAAACACCTAAACCTCCTGGGGCGGCGGGAACTATAAGGCCAATTATCCATGCCAAGGAAAAGCTGGATATTAATTCACCTTTAGAAATTAATGACCCAATAGAGAATGCATGTATACAACATAAAAAGCCCATAAATCTGAACAAAATAAATATAATCTCTACAAACAATGGCTTATATGGATAAAACATCCTTATTGAAAGATCTTGTTTATTTTGTCTTAAATTTTCACCTTTAATATTATCATTACTCTTAAAAACTGTTGCCTTCATTGACTTCAATTTTTTGATTAGAAATTGTCTAAATGCTGGCAAAAGGACTAAAGTAGATGACCAGCATAGTATATAAATAGATAAATTAAACCCTCTTAAAGGTATAAAAACAAAGCCTGCAACTAGCATTAAAATTGGCTCTAATAAAATAGATTCAATTGATTTTTCATTTGAAATTTCTAATCGCAAGGTATTATATCTAGACACAAAATGCCATATTCCTCCTGGCAAATATTTATATATATTTGTAGCTAAAAATAGTTTTACTATATTCAAATTTTTAATATTAGAACCAATATTTTTTATTAAAAGATTCCATGCATAAGCATTAATAATTATACTCAAGAAACTAAATACGATTCCCCATAATAGCCATAAAATCTTTTCAGTAGTAATTGTCTGATTAGATAAAGACTCAAAATTTCCATATATTGAATTCCCAAGAAATGAAAAACAAACTAATGTTATCAAAAGTTTAACGTTGATTTTAGAGACCATTCCAAAAACAAAATTATTTCTTATAATTTTAATCATATTAAACTAAGTATCAAAAAGACCAATCATCTAATTCATAAAATTCTGATAATTCTACGATTAATTTCTGACGTATTTCTTCTATAGGAATTCCTGTATTTAAAGTTATTTCAGTCAAGTCTTTATGTTCTATTTTTATTGAGATCTGATCATTTGGTCTCATTACTTGTTTAACATTTACTGTTCCAAATTTAGTTTTATGACTCACAGTTCTTCTTGGAAGTACCCAGCGGCTAATCTTATTTTCCCTTATTCCAATTGTTGTACTATAGTTAAACCAAGCTTCCCTAAGTAAATTTTTATGCTTGGGGTATACAATAGCTTGTATACAAATACCTTTTCTATTTTTCTTCATATCGACCGAATAACAAATAACATCAATAGCCCCTGCAGATCTTAATCTTTCGATTAAAACCGCAACATCTTCAGGGGTGGAATCATCAATCCAAGCCTCCTGAGAAATTATCGTTTCATACGAAGGCTTTTTATTTTCTATATAATTATCATCTTCATCTATTAGAAGAACTCTTAAGAAATTAGGTCTGGAAATATTTTTACTTCCTAATCCTATACCAATCTTTTTAATATTTATTTTATCTGGTTGACCAAACTTATCTATAAAAGTTGCTAATAATGCGATACCAGTAGGAGTTGTTATTTCACCAAAATATTTATCATCAAGAGCCGATAATGGGATTTTTTTTTGCCTAGCTATCTCTAGAACTGTAGGAACTGGAACCGGTAGAGGGCCATGTGAAGTGTATACGATTCCTTTACCGGAAGGTGGATTTGAAAAATAAATATTGTATGGCTTTAAAAAATCTATGGCGGAGCAAACATTAACAATGTCAAGTATTGAATCCATTGAACCTAGTTCATGAAAATGAACATCTGAGATTTCATTTCCATGAACATTTGCTTCTGCTTCTGCAAGAATTTCAAAAACCCTAATAGACTTTTTCTTGACATAATCATTAAGGCTTGAATCGAGTAATAATTTTTTTATATCATTAAGACTTCTTGATAATTCCTTAAATTGAATTTCAGTTTTTGTAAATACAATCCCTTTTATACCTTCACTATCTCCCACATTGAATTTGAAATTATAATTTTTTTCGATATTTAAACTTACTAAATTATCAAAAAAAATAGATTGCGGAACACCTAAATCTAAGAATGCTGATGCGAGCATATCTCCAGATATTCCAAGAGTACAATCAATAAAAATAGATTTCATTTATGCGTGAATATATATTCAGTTTTATAGATACAATACATTGATATATTTTTTTTAATAAGACTAATCTTTATTTTTTAAAATTTTTCTACTTTTATTGTTTTTTTCTTGTTGGTAAAGAGGGCCTATTATTTGAAAATCCTCAACCAAAAGTTGATAGTCAACACGACGAACATCAAGACTAATAAAATGTTTTAAGTAATTAATAGGTACTTCACCTTTAAGATTTACTTTGAATGGTAAAGCTTTTTTCTGCTGATTTCTTGGCTTTTGACGAATTTTTATAACTAACTCCTTTTCTTCTGGCTTAGTAAAAATCAATTCTCCTCTTATTGAAAAATAATCATCACCTTCCAATAAATCATCAGAATCAATCTTTAAACTTGAAGCGTCATTCAATCCCTCCCTTTCCACAAGATCTTTGTTCAAAGTACTTGGTTCCCAAATACCTGTGATTTGTAAATGAAGATTTTGATTGTTCCTACATCTTGGATATACGACCCAGAGGTGAGGTTTTTCTAGAGGAACGTGATTACGAATCAATGTTATGACTCTCCCAAGAACAACTGAATCTATTTCATTACCTTGAGAATCAATTAGAGCTCCACGAGTAAAAGTGTCATCATCTTGAGGCTTGTAAATGGCCCTAACTAATCCAATTGCCCGGTATTGCAATGGATCAGTGACCGAGGGGATTGGATGGTTCTGCATCTATAAATAAATAGGCCTTTAGTGACCAATCTTAAATTTACCAAAATCCTACAAATACTATTGTGATTTTATTCATTTGGGAAATTTTCATACTCTGACTGATCAAATGCATTTAGAGCTTCATCGAGTGCATCTGATGGAGTTGTAGCATTATTCATTGCTCCTGCTTGTTTAAGACGGTTCATTAAATCAAATGGATCTATTGGTAACCCCTGATCAATTTGATCTTCAGTATCGAAAGTACTGTAAATATCTCTTTTCTCATCAGTTGAATAATTTTTTACTTCTGCAATTCTTATTGTTCTTGAAGAAGAAAGCTGCCCTTCCGTAATTAAAATAGGTGCTAAAAAAGTGAAAGCCAACAACAATTGACCATTAATAAAAAGTGCAGTTTGGTTCAAAACTAAACTTTCGTCTGAATTTACATGATAATAACGTAAGCAATAAAATTTTAACTCTTGCTTATTGCAACCTGGAATGTCAATTCTATTCGTTCAAGAATAGATCATGTCAAAGAATGGCTGGTCACTAACAAGATTGACATTCTTTGCTTACAAGAGACAAAAACAGAAGATAAGTTTTTTCCAATTGAAATTTTTTCAAATCTTGGATATGAGGTTTCAATCTCTGGGCAAAAGTCTTACAATGGAGTAGCAATAATAAGTCGATTTCCAATTAATAATATCAAAATTGGTTTCAATGAAGTAATTAAGGACTATACAGACTTAGCTATATTAAATGAGCAAAAAAGAATAATAAGTGCTGAAATTAATGACGTTAGAATTATAAATGTTTATGTTCCAAATGGATCATCTATAAATTCAGATAAGTTTATTTACAAAAAGAAGTGGCTAGAATGTCTCCAATTATATCTAAGAAAAATCAATTCAAGTCATGCACCTATATGTTTATTAGGAGACTTTAATATTGCCCCTGAAGATAGAGATATACATACACCAAGTAATTATAAAGAATCAATTATGGCTTCTTCAAAAGAAAGAAAATTACTCAAAGATGCTTTAGGAGACGAGTTAGAAGATGTTTTTAGAATTTTTGAGGCAGGTGATAAAAATTGGTCTTGGTGGGATTATCGCCATTCAGCCTGGGAAAGAGACAAGGGTTGGCGAATAGATCATATTTACTTAACAGAAGATATTCTTAGTAGTGCTAGAAGTTGTTGGATCGACAAAGAGCCAAGATCTAGAGAGAAACCCAGTGATCACGCGCCTGTAGTTGTCGACATTAGCTGGCCTCCATCAGATGTTGAAAATGAATTTTTCTTTTAAAAAATTAGGTTTTTTTCTATTTTCAAATCATCACAGAATTAACAAATCAAATATTTACAATTAGCCAAAAAACATTGAATTCAAGGGACATCATCTCCAAAAAAGCCAATCTGCCACTAGTTTTTATGATAAAAGTCATTTATCAAGATAGGTCTATTAAAAATTAAAAAAAAATAACCAGATGCTGAACAGATTCAAAAATTTAGACGAATCAGTCACTTTTAGGCCATTATGGCTGACTGTGTTTATTAGCTCATTCGCTGAGGTGCTGTGACAGACGCGTTGAACACAAAAAGATCTGAGGAAATTTTTGGCTCTGCCAAAAATTTAATGCCTGGTGGAGTTAGTTCACCTGTAAGAGCTTTCAAATCTGTTGAAGGGGATCCAATCGTTTTTGATCGAGTTAAGGGTTCTTATGCTTGGGATGTTGATGGGAACAGATACATCGACTATGTAGGTAGCTGGGGACCTGCGATTTGTGGTCATGCGCACCCAGAGGTCATTTCCGCTCTTCAAGAAACACTTGAAAAAGGTACGAGCTTCGGAGCACCTTGTGTGCTCGAGAACAAGCTTGCTGAAATGGTCATAAATGCCGTGCCAAGCGTTGAAATGGTTCGCTTTGTTAATAGCGGCACAGAAGCTTGTATGGCTGTTCTTCGTTTAATGAGAGCCTTTACTGGCAGAGATAAAGTTATCAAGTTCGAGGGTTGCTATCACGGGCATGCAGATATGTTTTTAGTGAAAGCAGGCTCAGGAGTAGCAACACTTGGTCTACCAGACTCACCAGGTGTTCCAAGAAGCACAACCGCCAATACCCTTACTGCTCCCTATAACGATCTTGAAGCTGTAAAAGAGCTTTTTGCTGAAAACCCAGATGCAATTTCTGGAGTCATCCTTGAGCCTGTGGTTGGGAATGCAGGATTCATCACACCTGAACCAGGATTCTTAGAGGGGTTGAGAGAGTTAACCCAAGAGAACGGTGCCCTTTTAGTTTTTGATGAAGTCATGACTGGTTTTCGAATCAGCTATGGGGGAGCCCAAGAGCGTTTTGGAGTAACTCCCGATTTAACGACTATGGGGAAGGTAATTGGTGGAGGACTTCCAGTAGGGGCATATGGCGGTCGAAAAGAAATAATGTCAATGGTTTCGCCTTCTGGTCCTATGTATCAAGCAGGTACATTGAGCGGTAATCCTCTTGCTATGACAGCAGGCATTAAAACTCTTGAACTCCTTAAGCAAGAAGGTAGTTATGAAAAATTAGAAGCTCTTACGAAAAAGCTTGTCGATGGAGTCATTGCAGCTGCTAAAGAATCAAACATTGCCATTTATGGTCAGAGCATTAGCGCAATGTTTGGTTTTTATCTCTGTGAAGGACCAGTTAGAAACTTTGAAGAAGCTAAATCTGCTGATACAAATCGATTTAGTAAATTACATAGACTTATGCTTCAAAAAGGTGTTTATCTAGCGCCGAGTGCATTTGAGGCGGGTTTTACATCACTTGCACATTCTGAAGATGATATAAATTCGACAATAAAAGCTTTTCAAGAAAGTTTCTCTGAAATCTCATAAAAAAATCCAATTTAAATTAATAAATTGGATTTTTTTATAATCAATTTTTAAAACTAATTAATTTTTTCCTCTAACAATTACAGGAACATTTCCTGAACTATTACCTGGCAATGAAGGAACAACTTGCGTCTCACCATTCCATTTATCTAAAAACAACTTAAAAAGAACTTGATCATCAAGACTTTTATTTAGTGTGTCGTATCTAAGAGCTTCTTGCTCTGCAATTTTAACTTCAGTTTGAGCTCTCAATAATTGCTGCTCAGCAATCTGTTTTTGTTCGATAGCTGCTCGATATTCATCTGCGATAGTCAATCCAGTCAAATCAAGTGATTGAACGTCAACGTAGTCAAACTTATTAAGTTCATCAGCTACTGTTTGCTCAACCAGCTCAGATATATCACTCCACGAGCTAGCTATTGTTACCAACTCGTACTTTGAAAAAACTGACTTAAGTGCTTTAAGCAATGATGGTTGAATAATCCTGTTGTATATCTCTCTATCGTTGTAAGAGATAGTTTTAAAGACTCTTCCAGCCTCATTAGGCTTTAGAGCGTATTTAACAGTCGCTGTAGCAGAAATGACTTGCAAATCTTTAGTTAATGAATCAAACTTTTCAGGTCTAACTTGAGTTTGAACATTAAAAGGGTAAGTATTTTGAACAAAAGGTACTTTGAAATTCAAACCAGGTTTACGTGATCCACCACTGACTTTCCCTAATGTTGTTACAACTGAAACTTGTCCAGCAGGAACAACAAAGAATGCTTGAGTAAGAAGTAAAAATCCGGTAAATGAAAGGACAAGTAGAAGAGTTGTTGTGCCACCTGGTCCATTCGGAGTCACATTACGAAATGGAGTTGTCATAAAAAAGATTATCTAAAAATAATTTTATGTTGATTTAGCAAGTATTGCGAAAATTGTTAGATAGATAAAATATTAAATTTATTTTTAAACCCGTCAAATTGTCATTTTCAATAAATAATAAGCATCTCTCTTCCCTACCTAAGCAATATTTCTAGCAGTTTTTAAAACCTCTAAATATAGTTCTTCATCAATCTCCCTAATATCATATTCTGTTGGCATCACCCCATGCTTATGCTCATGAACAATCATCCAACATGTTCTTTCTAATTCTTTTTTTGACTGTCCTGATAAAACAAGTGCTTTTTTTGAAAGTCTTTCTATTAATTGGTCCATAACAAAAAATCTTAGTAATAAAGTTTTTAATTATTAATTTACTATCTATAATTTTGAAATTGTAGAGCTATTTCTAAATCATCTTCCTGCTTCTTAATTAAATTAATTGCAGATTGCAAATCATCTTTATTTTTACCTGTAATCCTCAAGCTATCTCCTTGTATTGATACAGTTAATTTCTTAGTATTGTCTCGAACTAACTTGCTTAATTTCTTTGAGATTTCTTGAGATAATCCTTTTCTTAATTTAATAATTTGCATTACCATATTTCCTCCTATAGTTTCAATTTTTTGAAAATCAAATATCTTTAATGATAAATTTCTTTTAGTGGCTTTCTGTAATAAAATATCTTTTACAGATTCGATTGTCATATCACTTAGAGAGACAATAGCTAATTCATCTTCTTTAATATCTATTTTTGTCTTTGAGTCTTTCAGATCATACCTTTGATCCACTTCTCTCCTCAATTGATCTATAGCATTTACTAATTCCTGCTGATCAAACTCTGAAACCACATCAAAAGAATAAGAAGAGGGCATGGAAATTTCTATTTGTTTACACCATCTTATGAATAAAAAGCCAAATTGCTTAGAAATATACTTATGAGATATTTCGTAAGTTTAAAGATATAAAGAAACTTATAATTATCTTTGATTAAAAATTAATCAAAAAACATCAAGCTCACAACTTTTCCCATATCTTCAGCACTATGACAACTACTCAATAATGTTTCACTGTCATGAAATGCAAAACAAATCAATTGATCACATCTGTTAATAATTTCTTGATTACAAAGACTACTTGCCATTGGCAAGGGTAAATCATTATTGTCTTCTTTCTCTATTAGATGCAAGACGCTACTAAGAAGATCCTTAACCTCTGCAGTTTGCCTATCAAGGGACTGAGGCAACAAAACAGTTAAGAGAGAAGGGTTAACATCTAGGACTGCTCTAATTACGGCAGCATTAACGCCTTGAGATCCTGAAGTAATTATCGAATGGCCCTCTTGAGCCAAAGACCTTGCTATTAATTCGACTATATGGATCGAAACGACAGGCACGTGCCTACTTCCTAAAAAAGCAATCCTTCTTTTTCCCTCATTTTTCAATAAGGCCAGTTCCTGAGCGAGAGTGTCAACTCGTCCCAATGCAGGAAGATCGAGTGATCGACTCAAGGACATCCCAATTCAGATAAATTAAAGTTAGCACTATTCATGAACTGAAGAAGAAATTCCTAAAGTTTTAAAGATTCGGTCAAGATCACAATGTTCTTGAACTAAACGGAAAGCATACGTAGCTTTTACTGTTTCGTGAAGACGAACATGGCCAAATGCTTGCTCAATAACCTCAACAGTAGAAAGAGTGTCTCTATCAACTTTGAGCAAAGGAACTTCTAATTCTTCTGAACGATTAATTAACTGTGGCAGCGGTTCACCCGCACCTGTAAGTATTAGACATTGAGTAGAAGCTTCTAGGGCAGCCAATTGGATATCTGTTCGGTCAGCACCAGTTACAACAGCCATATTGCGCCTTCTTCTAAAGAATTCCATTGCGGAATTAACACTCATTGCTCCAATACTTAATGTTTCTACCATCAATTCAAGCCTTTCAGAGCAACAAACTACTCGAGCATTCAAGCGTCTTACAAGCTCCTCTACGGTGACACTCCTAAGTAGTGGAGACCTTGGCATCACCCCAAAGACCTCAATCCCTAGAGACTTGAGAGATGGAACAATATTTTCTTTAATATCCTTAATCTGATCTGGATTCACAGCATTTAAAACGACACCACTCAAGTGCTCGCCAAGTTGATTTTTTGCCTCCAATAAAGCTTCAATACTTCTACTATCCTGCCAAAAATGTGCAAGCAAAACTTTTGCATTTAAACCTTTCGCAAGTTGACTTAGGCTTAATCCATATAAAAGGCCCTCATGCAAACTACCAGCTGCTTCAAGAATGTTGATTGTATCCTTGGAAGTATTGAGAGAAGACTTCAACTGATCAAATTTATCTCCAGCATCCAAAATGTTGTTTTTGATCCGCTTATCAGCAGTAGAAGCAGCCAAATATTGAATTGAAGGTATTAAATCTTCAAACGATAATTTCAATGTTTCTCCAACGAACCTGACATCATCATCAATCATGTCCTCAATGTCTCCCAAATCAGAGACATTCAATTCAAGACTAGTTGCTAATGGTTTTCCAAATCTAACCAAAAAATTTGAGGCAATTAATTTCCTGGCTAGACCAAGAACAAGTGCTGACTTACCACTAAATGGTTCGCACGATCCAATAAGAAAGGTCTTGCTCATTAATTAAAGACCTGGCGACGAATTAATAACTTTATAAGTTTAGGCTTTTTGAAAAAGTTCTCAACACCAATTCTGTATTAAATTCTATTTAGATTAAATTCTCCAAGAGTTCCTACTTTTTTTCATAAGAAATACAATGGGTTCAGATAAATGAAAAAAGACCTACCAAACAACTCAAGATTTAAAGGTTTAAAGATTGCCATAACTGGAGCGAAAGGGAGCCTAGGTCAATCTCTAATTGAGGAGCTCAAAAACAAAGGCGCTTTAGTAGTCGGCCTAACTCATAAAAAAAAAGACAATCCTAACCTTAAAGAGACAACATCAAATGATTGGATTTCATGGTCTTGTGGAGAAGAAGAAAAACTTTCTAGCAAGCTTGCTGATTTTGATATTTTAATACTCAATCATGGATTCAATCCTAAAGGTCTTATTGACTCTAATGAAATAAATAAAGCAGTGGAAATAAATTCACTTAGTCATTGGAGGTTAATTCAACTTTTCGAAGATTTAACGCAAAATAATAATAAATCTAATAAAAAAGAGCTTTGGGTAAACACTTCAGAAGCTGAAATTCAAATAGCATTTAGTCCCGTCTACGAGATGACAAAAAGATTTATAGGTGAAATAGTTAGTTTAAAAAAAAGCAAATCATTAATTGACAAAGATAATTCTTTAATTATAAAAAAACTAGTCATTGGGCCTTTCAAATCAAAATTAAACCCACATGGCATAATGTCACCTATTTTTGTAGCAAAGGAAATAGTTAAAAAAGCAGAAAAGAACAATTATTTAATCATTGTCAGCCCTAATCCTTTGACTTATTTCTTAATGCCAATAACTGAACTAACTAGAATTATTTATTCAAGATTTGTAAATAAAATTTATTCATAATTTTTTTAATATGATCAATCTTCTCTATCTGTAAGTATCTCAAAACCATTTTTTGTTACCAGAACAGTATGTTCCCACTGAGCTGAAATACTCCCATCTTTAGTAATTACTGTCCATCCATCACGAAGTGTTTTGCAGTATTTCGACCCAAGATTGACAATAGGTTCAACTGCTATTGTCATCCCTTCTCTAAGCATGACATTAGGCAAATCATTAGTTCTAAAATTAAAAACAGATGGTTCTTCATGAAGATTCCTTCCAACTCCATGACCTGTGTAATCTTCAACAACACTAAAGCCATTAGCTTTCACATGATCTTCAATAGCACCAGCAATATCAAGAAGTTTATTTTTTGGCCTAATTTGTTTTATTCCTAGCATTAAAGCTTCTTTCGCAACTCTACTCAATTCGTATGCTTCATCGGAAGTTTTCCCTACACAAATGGTAATGCAGCTATCTCCGTGATATCCGTTGAAGAAAGCACCTGTGTCGACCTTAAGCAAATCACCATCGTTAATAATTTTTTTATTACTAGGAATCCCGTGAACAACTTCATTATTAATACTTGAACAAATACTTCCTGGAAACCCATGATATCCTTTAAAGCTTGGAGTTGCGCCATGTTCTCTAATTCTTTTTTCTGCGTAATCATCTAAATCCAAAGTAGACATCCCTGGCTTTACTAAATCTCTGATTTCACTGAGCACAGTTGCAACTATTTTGCTAGATTTTCTCATAATTTCTATCTCTCTTGAAGACTTAATTTCAACTCCTCTCCTTTGTTGAATAATCGGTCCATTATTTCTTGTTTTTTTTGATGTTGTTGAAGACAGAAGATCAGAAAAAAGTTTCATTGTTTAAGAAAAAAGTAGAAATCTCAAATAAGCCATTCTTTTAACCAACCTATACTAAGGAAAACAACAACTCAAAAGTAAAGAATTTATCAAAGAAATTCTTTTATTTAATAAATACCCCCTGAAAATGAGCAAGATTTTAAAAATTGATTAGTGAGAACCCTCTATCATTCAAAATTTTCCCAAAATTAAATAAAGGAATAATTTTTCTTAAACTTTGTTAGATTTCAAAAACCATGAGGATCTAAAAAAAAAAAATTTTTAATTTGAGAACCAAACGGTTACAATATACGTTCGGTCAATTAATTGAAAATCGGGATGTCCGTTGATTCGAAAGATATTTCATCCAAAGAGGTGAATATTGAAAATGAAACCAAGGCTCCAGAGGAGTCGGGAGGAGGAAGTGGATCCAAATCTACTTCCAAAGGAAAACAAATTTCTACAAAAAAGCTCGCTCCTGCTGAGCTAATAAGAACTTTTGAAGAAGCACAACTGAAGAAAACAATTCCAGAACTTTATGTAGGTGATACTGTTCGTGTTGGGGTCCGAATAAGTGAGGGTAATAAAGAAAGGGTTCAGCCTTACGAAGGAGTTGTAATAGCAAAGCGGCACGGAGGAATTAATCAGACAATTACTGTACGTAGAATTTTTCAAGGAATTGGAGTTGAAAGAGTTTTTCTAGTTCACAGTCCTCAAGTTGCATCCATTAAGGTAGAACGCCGAGGTAAAGTAAGAAGAGCGAAGCTTTTCTATCTGCGTGAGCGAGTGGGCAAGGCCACACGCGTTAAGCAGCGCTTCGACCGCTGAGGTTTCGGCCTCCTCAATCAAAAGTCATTGTTTATCAATGGCTAAAGGGTATATAAAATGCGCCGTTAGTTCAGTTGGTAGAACGCAGGTCTCCAAAACCTGATGTCGGGGGTTCAAGTCCTCCACGGCGCGTTCGAAAACCCTTTCTGCAGTTACTTTTTTAAAGAATGGAGTTGGATCTTCAACCTGGCGATGTCGTAAAAGTTCTTGAGTCAGCCGCATTAGGCTGGGTCAGGGCGCGAGTTATTCGTGTAAAATCTGGAGGTCGTGTTGTGGTACAAAGCGACCAAGGCCGCGAATTCACAGCTCGCGGGAATCAAGTGAGGCTCATTGAGCCTGCAGGATTTCGTCCTTAATAGTCTTCAACTTATTTTGTTTTATTTTATGAGCAAGTCTCTATTACCTAGGAGATAAGCTTGTAAGGAAAATCTTTAATAAAGTTTTCCCGTCAACATAATTAATCTTTAGTTGACTATAAGGCATTCATAGGTTGATACTCTTTGGATCCTATTCAAAGGATCTAAAAAAGACAAATCCTTTTCAAGGTTTAAAACTGGGACCGTAGTTCAACTGGTTAGAGCACCGCCCTGTCACGGCGGAAGTTGCGGGTTCGAATCCCGTCGGTCCCGTATCTCAATAAATTAAGAGCTTTGAAAGTTAGGGTAAGACTTGCGCCAAGTCCAACTGGAACACTTCATTTAGGAACAGCTAGAACTGCACTTTTCAACTGGCTTTTTGCAAAAAAAGAAGGAGGCAGCTTTCTATTAAGAATTGAAGATACAGATATAGAAAGATCACAAGAAAAATATATAAAAAATATTTATCAAGGGCTTAATTGGCTTGGAATTAATTGGGATGAATCACCTGTTATTCAAAGTGAAAGAGTAAACGAACACAAAAAGATAATAAAAACTCTTTTATCTAAAAAACTAGCATATAGATGTTATGCAACTGAGCCTGAGCTGGATGAGATGAGAGAAACACAAAAGAGAAACGGCGAAGCCCCAAGGTACGACAATAGGCATAGAGATCTCAGTCCTGAACAAGAATTAGAATTCATTAAACAAGGCAGAGAGCCTGTTATTAGATTTATAATTAACGATCAAAAACTAATTTCATGGAATGACTTAGTACGAGGAAAAATGAGTTGGATAGGGAAAGATTTAGGAGGTGATATGGTCATTTCCAGAAGAGCACCAGCAGATTCCATAGGAGATCCTTTGTACAACTTAGTAGTAGTGGCAGATGACTCAACAATGAAAATTACTCATGTAATCAGAGGTGAGGATCATATTTCGAACACAGCAAAACAAATTCTTTTATACGAAGCTCTTAATTTAAATATTCCAATTTTTGCCCATACACCGTTAATTCTTAATTCTGAAGGTAAAAAACTTTCAAAAAGAGATGGAGTCACCTCTATTTCTGAATTCAAGGAAATGGGGTATACCCCTGAAGCAATGGCAAATTATATGACTCTTCTTGGCTGGTCTGTACCTGAAGGTGTAAATGAAAGATTTAAAATTTCAGAAATTTCAAAAGTATTTAGTTTTGAAAAGGTTAATAAAGCTTCAGCAAAATTTGATTGGGACAAATTAAACTGGCTCAACTCTCAAGTAATCCATGAGATGTCACCGATTAATTTATTAGATAGATTAGAGCCTTTATTTAAAAATAATGGATGGGAATTACCAACTCAAGAATGGGGACAGCATCTAGTAGCACTAATTGGTCCATCAATGACTCTTATTAATGATGGAATTGACCAAGCAAAACCTTTCTTTGAAGAGCCATCCATAAAAGAAGACGGTAAAAAGCAATTAGAGAAGAAAGAGGCAAAAATAATTCTAAAATTCATTCTTGAAGAGTTAACGAAGATTAATGCTCCAACCTTTAATGAAAATCAAGCTATTGGTTTAATAAATCAAGCTACAAAATCTTGCGAAGTAAAAAAAGGTTTAGTTATGAAAAGTTTAAGAGCTTCACTTTTTGGGACCCTTAGTGGTCCTGATTTAATTCAAAGTTGGATTTTACTCTCAAGATTCAGTAAGGATAGAAGTCGTATCAGGAGAGTTATTTAGATCATTATTGTCCTCATCCAATAAACCTAAACCTTTCGCGAACGGTTGGGCAGTTAAACCTTGAATACCTACAGTCATCAGAATTGTTAAAAAAACTAATCCCTGAAGTTTTCCTGCACCTAATACTCCCGCTTGCTCCAGTCTAATAGAGAATAAAGAAGCAACTGCCGCTGTTACTATTCCACGAGGAGCTAACCAACCAAGAAACAATCTTTGTTTATTGTCCAGTGGTAAGCCATAAGTAGCAATCGATACGGCCAAAGGTCTTACTATTATCATTAGAAAAAGTACGCAAGTAATCCCCCCCCATCCCAAAGGGCTTAATTCACCCCATGAAACATCTGCAGCAAGTAATGGGAAAAGCATTGTTATTGCTAATTGAGCTAATTCTCTAATTAATTTATCAAGTTCATTAGCTTGGGTAGAAGGTCTTTGCCCTACTACAAATCCTGCTGCGACAGATGCAGGCAACCCTGATTCAGGGAGTAACCATTCGCATACTCCATAAAGTAAAAAAATCACACCAAGAGTTAATTGTAATCTTATACCGATATATTGATCTGTTCTTAAACGCTTTAACCCTTCTGAAAGCAAGAGTCCTGCTAATGAGCCAATCAAGACACCACCACCAAGTCTTGAGAGGAGACCAAATAATAATTCTTTCCAACCATGCAAATCTCCTACAACAAGCTCCAATAATAAAAGTGCCAAGACTGCTCCAATAGGTTCAAGAATCAAACCTTCTGCTTCAAGTACGTCGCTCAATGGTGATGAGAGACGAATCTGGCGAACCAGTGGAGTTACAACTGTGGGACCAGTGGCAAGGACAATTGCGCTATATACACCAGCTACAGACCATCCAAGCCCCGCAAACCAATGAGCAGCAAAACATCCAGCGGCAAGTGAGATAATTAACCTAATAGAAGAAATTCTGAGAACTATTGATTTAATAGTTCCTCCTGGAAATCTAAGATTTAGGCCGCCATCAAACAAAACCAAACTTACTAATAAGCCAACAATTGTCTCTAAACCTTTTCCTAAATCTAAAGGTTCTACCAAGCCAAGCCCAGATCTTCCAATCAACAACCCAGACAACAACAATAAAACTACACCAGGAAGTCCTGTTATTACTGACAATACTCTTGCTCCAGCACCAGAAAAAACCGTGATGCCCCAGAGCAGACCCAGCCGCTCAGGAGTCATAAATAATTGGCAATTGAGACAAAAAAGAGTATTTAGCCAATCTGCCTAAGAAAATGAATAAATTAATAAGCTAATTTTACCTACATATTCATATATCATAGCAACCTTTTCATTTTGATAAAATAACTGAAAAGCCTTTTAAAAATAAAAAAATCATTGCTCAAATTGTCTTAGGAAAGATTCATTAGGCATATAAAGGGGGTGGCGAGGGTTACCTTTTTTGCTTAGTCCTAAACAAAAAAGTCGTTTTGAAGGATTATATTCTTTTATATTCAACTTAGAAAATTCTTTGATTTTCTCAAGAACTTTAATATCGCGTTTATTTATAATTCCTTTATCACCCCAACCTAACCATAAATGACAATTAATATTTTTACTCCAGAATTCTAATACTTGAAAAGTAACTAAATCATTATATTCTCCTACTGGATCACAGGCTTTTAATATTTGAAGAGGGGACTTTGAAATCAATCCAAACAAATTGATTATATATATAATTTTATAGTTCCATTTTGAGCAAAAGTTAATTATTCTTATAAGAGTTCTGTCATTGTTCACAGAATTGGCTTCTGATGGATTCAATCCTATAAAAACTATTGTCTTTTCACCTTTAAGTAACTCTCTTTTTAAGATCCATCGATAAGAACCGCATACGCTAAATAAACAAAAAGACAATCTAAATAGTAATACTTCATTTATTTTAATTACCTATCATTACTTCTAACCAGAAAATATTATATTTGATAAACAAATAATAGCCAAAAAAACAATTAAACCCACAATAGCCATTCTGCCATTCCAAATCTCAGCTTGAGGAGTGAATCCTCTTTTCCATGAATTAAGTTCACTTGAGCTTGCTGGCCTTGTAGATGTATTTGATTCATTCCCTTGTTTTATGGTCATAATAAAAGTTTAAAAATATTGTTTAAAAGGGAGGATTTAAATCGTACAGTGAATCTGCTTTTTCTAGTGGCCATCTAGCTGAAACTCCTAATTCCATTGAACTATATTTGCTGGACGAAGATAATCTTAACAAAGCTGCAGCTCCAATCATTGCCGCATTATCAGTACAAAATTCCATTGGAGCAAGAGCTATCTTTACTGAATTCTTTGAAGCCTTTTCAAGCATCATTTTCCTTAATCTCTCATTAGCTGCAACCCCTCCAACCAAAACAAGAGAATTCAGGCCTTGATCTTGAGCACATAAAAGACTTCTTTCAACCAAAACCTCTGCAACAACGTTTTCGAAACTTGCTGCAATATCTTCAATTGGTAAGTTTTTATTTTTTGAACTAAGTTTCTCTATCTGGCGAAAGACAGATGTTTTTAAGCCACTAAATGAAAAGTCATATTGATAAAAACCACCTCCAGGTTTTTTGACTCTTCCCTTTGGGAAAAGGAATCTATTTGGATCTCCTTTTTTCGCTATTTCCTGGATTGCTGGCCCACCTGGATACGAAAGCCCCAATAATCTTGCAACCTTATCAAAAGCCTCACCAGCAGCATCATCATGACTTCTTCCAAGACGTTGATAATTATGCCCTTCATCTACTTTTATTAATTCAGTATGACCTCCACTCACTAATAAAACTAAAAAAGGAGGTTTTGGGTGATTTTTCGATAAATAGATCGAGGAAAGATGACCCTCTAAATGATGTATGCCAAAAAATGGAATTTGATACAAGCTAGCAATAGTTCTTGCAGTGATTGAACCCACCAAAAGGGATCCTGATAATCCTGGAGTAACAGTTGCGGCAACAGCATCAAGATCATTAATTTTTAACTTTGATTTAGCAAAAACTTCTTCTATTAAAAAAGGAAGGTTCTCCAAATGTCTTCTCGAGGCAATTTCTGGAACCACCCCACCCCACCGTGCATGTTCATCAATTTGTGAAGCTATTTCATTTGCTAATAAATCAATTTTTCCTTTTTCATCAGAAACTAAGGCAGCTGCTGACTCGTCACAACTTGTTTCGAGGGATAAAATTATTGACATTTCTAGCTAGTTATCAACTAAGTTTAATATTGAAATCCTATTAAACCAGGGCAACAGAAAGAAAACAGAACTCATGAGTCGTCTTTTATCAATTCTGCTTTCAGCATTCCTTTTCTTGGGAATTGCTCCAATAGCTAATGCCAGGCCTGGTCCAGCACTAAATGCTGACAGAGCTAGTACAGAATTTACCGCTTCTGCTCTAGTGCCTTGCTCTGAGAATGCCCGCTTCCAAGAGAGGGCAAGTACTGCCTCTTCAGAACAGGCCATAAAAAGATTTGAAAGATATAGCAAGGCCTTATGTGGAGATGATGGACTTCCTCATTTAATTATTGGCCCTCCTATTGAACCTTGGGGAGCATGGATTAATAGAGGACATGAAGGAGATTTACTTATTCCTGGAGTAATGTTTATATATATTGCAGGAATTATTGGCTGGTCTGGAAGAGAGTATGTGAGAGCTGTTAGAGGCAAAAAGAATGCCGCTGAATTCGAAATTATCATTGATACTTCCTTAGCATGGCAATGCTTAAAAAGAGGAGCAGCTTGGCCACTTCAAGCAAATAGAGAGGGTAAAAATGGAGAGCTAAGAGAAAAAGACAATAATGTATCTCTTAATGGTCCTAGAGGCTAAATAAATCATTCTTTTCATCTTCTAAAAAATTAATTTTTTCAATCATGTTTAAATTATTTCGCACCAAATGGTTTAGATCTGCTCCAGTAGTTGCGACTATTTGGATCACAATAACAGCAAGTATTATTGTTGAGTTCAATAGATTTGTTCCGGACTTGCTTTTCCACCCAATGTCTTTTTAAAAAAAATTAATTTGTCAATTTTAATCCCATTAAGCTTTCAATCTCTTGAAAGGCTTTGCATATATCCTCATTAATAACAACAGCATCAAACTCCTTTTTTGACATAAGCTCTTTCCTTGCAATTTCTAATCTATCTCTAATAGATTCCTCAGACTCAGTTCCTCTTCCTCTAATTCTTTTTTCGAGTTCAGACAAATCCGGTGGGGCTAGAAATATTTGTAATGCTTCTGGAAAAGATTTTCTAATTTGTCTAGCACCCTCTAATTCAATTTCAAGAAGAACATTAGTACCTTTTTCAATTTTTTCTTGAACTATTTGTTTAGGAGTCCCATAAAAATTACTTGAGAAAGAAGCCCATTCAAGGAAACCTTCTCTATCGATAATTTCCTGAAACTCTTTCTTTTCGATGAACATATAATGTTCTCCGTCAATTTCTCCAGATCTTGGTTTTCTTGTGGTAGCGGAGATAGAAAGCCATACATCACTATGTTTATCAAGGATTTTCCTAACAATTGTTCCTTTCCCCACACCGCTTGGGCCAGTAATAACAGTAAGATTTCCTAAAAATGACATAAAGTAATTCTGTTAAATTTACCTGCTAAAGGCTAATTGCTTTCTTGATGAATCTGTAAGGATAATAAATGAACAAAGTTCCTATTCAAATAATGGACATAACAACCCTTAAAGCGGTTGTATTTGAACTTATTAAAGAAATAGTTCCTAGCAGATTTGAGAAGGCACAACAAATTGATTCAACTACTGTTCAACTCGGCTTTAGGACTTTAAAAGATCTAATATGGCTTGAAATCAGTTGGCTGGCTGAATCACCAAGAATCGTACAAATACCCCCACCAAAAAAGTTTGGTGATAAAAGTACGTTAGCCAAACAACTTCAACATTTACTAGCCAACTTAGCCTTAGTAGAAATAAAACAAAATGGTTTTGACAGAATAGTAAAGTTTAAATTTTCTAGTAGGCCAGGTAAAGAAGCTGAGAAAGAATTGGTAATAGAGCTAATGGGAAGGCATAGTAATTTTTTACTTTTGAATAGCAAAGGCAAAGTAATTACTCTTGCTAAGCAAATAAAAAATAGTCAATCCAGATTAAGACCTATTGGGACTGGCGATACATATACTTTCCCTCCACCTCTTAAAGGCTTAGTTCCAGATTTGAATGAATCATTTAATTCATGGAAAAATAATATATGCTTAATCCACAAAACTTTCAAAAACAGTCTTAAAGATACTTATCAAGGCATAAGCCCATCTATTGTATTACAAATTGCAGGTAAAGATTATAACGAAGCAGTTAATATTTCAAATAAATTAGTAACTAATATCGAAGCAAATATATGGGAAATCATGTTCAATAGATGGAAAGAATGGCTATTAGATATTGAAAGAAGTAACTACAATATCAACTTAGCAGGCCCAACAGAATTTACTGTATGGGGCAAAAAAAATTCAATAATAAAACATGAGAAAATTAGTCTATACCTTGGTTATTACTATTCAAATAAGATTTTTGAAAGAAAAATAAATACTGTCAAAGAGAAAATAAAACAAGACCTAAAAAATTCAAAAAATGATGAGATAAGAAAACTAGAAGCCCAAGAAATATTAATTCAAAACATTTCTGAATACATTAGCATGCAAAACAAGGCCAACAAAATTCTGACTTTGCAGAATCCTACAAAGAAACAAATAATTGAGGCTCAAAATTTATTTAAAGAAGCTAAAAGAAAAAAAAGATCACGAGAATCTATATTAAATAGAATCGAATTTCATAAAAAAAAGATATTAGATATTGAAAACAGTGAATTATTTCTTGATTCATTAAAATACCAGCAGAATGACGATAGTCAGAAGAAATTAGATAAAATCATTGAACTAAAAGAAGAGATAGAAGAGTATATTTGTATCTCGAAAAAAAATTCTAAATTTAAACCCAAGAGACAAAATCAGCAGGCGTCAAATATCAAAGAGATCCAAAGTCCCAACGGAATAAAAATCCAGATTGGAGGCAACCACAAACAAAACGAATTAATAAGTTTAAAAAAGGGAAAAAAAGGAGACCTGTGGTTCCATGCACAAGAGGTCCCAGGAAGTCATGTAGTCCTAAAATCATCAAATGGGCTTTATGAAGATAAAGACATCCAATTAGCTGCCGATCTGGCCTCTTTCTTTAGCCGAGCAAGAGGTAACAAAAAAGTACCAATAATAATGGTTCCCATTGAAAATCTGCAAAGAATCTCAGGAGCCTTGCCTGGAACTGTTCGCCATAAAGGAGGGAAGATTCTATGGGGAAAAGCTGAAAGAGCAGAGAAATATTTTCACCAGAAATGAGCTTTAATGTCTTACTATCAGCTTCATTAGACCAAATTAAAATGATTGACTTTCTATTAGGTACTCATGAGTTTCTCGGGAATCACAGTTTCCCTGAGTTCTTAATTGGATATTTATTTGGAGCAGCTTTAATTATTGGTGCTCCCACTGTCTTTCTTTTATTAGCATTTACAAGTGCTTTAATGAAAACCAACGGAAAAATGGGTGGATATAAAGAGTATGCAAATTACGGAGAATCTTCCCTAAATGATTGTCCTCCTTTTATTTTGCCTGATCCAACAAAAAATAATTAAAACAACAAATCGAATATTTTATAGATTTAAAAAATAGAATTTATTTTGATAAATTCTCTCCAAACAACTCAACCAAAATAAAATCTGCTTTCAAGCTTAGTTTCTACTAAAATGTATTCATTAAACTAAATTAAAACTGACTAGCTCAAATCAAAAAGAAAATATTTTTAAAGCTCCACCTCCAATAAGGATTCAGGAGGAAACTAAATCTCTCGAGGCATCTCAAGGTCTTGAAATGCCTCTTATAGATCATTTAGAAGAGCTTCGTCAAAGGGTCCTAAAGAGTCTTATTGCGATTCTTTTATCATCATGTTTTTGCTTATTATTTGTAAGGAAACTTGTCCAAGCATTGGAGATACCAGCAGGAAAAATACAATTTTTACAAGTAGCGCCTGGTGAATTTTTATTTACTTCAATTAAAGTTGCAGGTTATGGAGGGCTTACTATTTCTCTACCATTTATACTTTACCAATTTTTAAAGTTCATACTTCCAGGTCTTACTAAAAAAGAGAAGCTTTTAATCGCCCCATCAGTTGCGGGTTCAGCGATTTTATTTTTCTTAGGAATTTTCTTTGCATGGAAGGCTTTGATACCTGCGGCCTTAGGTTTTCTTATAAGTTACGGGGCTGATGTAGTTGAACCACTTTGGTCAATAGAAAAATATTTAGATTTCGTACTTTTACTTATGCTTTCTACTGGTTTAGTTTTTCAATTACCAGTACTTCAATTAATTCTAGGTTTTTTTGAACTTATTTCATGGAAGAAGATGCTATCAGCATGGAGAGTAGTAGTAATAACCTCCGCAATTGCAGGAGCAGTAATAACACCTTCTACTGATCCCATAACAATGCTTCTTTTATCAACATCAATAACTTTTTTATTTTTTATTGGAGTTGGGTTAGTGGCTTTAACAGAAAATCTCAAAGAACAAATTCGTCCATCCTTTGATCAATAGGCAAAGATAACGATACTGCTCTACCAAGCCTTGGCTTTGCCTGGACATTTCTCAACCAATTTCTTACTAAGTCCGATTGCCCTGCCCGATTAATTATTTCTAAAGTTCGATTCAAATTTTCTCTAAAGTCCTCCTCATTAAGAGGAAAAGATTGCTGTTCTAGAAATCCCCACATCATTTGTAAATATATCCGGTCTCTTTTAACTAACAATTTCAAATCATATGTAACACCCCATCGTCTTCTTAAGCACTCCACTACTTCGTCTACTTGCAATGGGATTGAGGAAGAGAAACTACCAGGATAGAAGTCATTTGATTGTAAACTCATGTCAAAAGCCAGTCTTGGCAGAGATTGATAACCTTTAAGTGTCCATTCTGGTCTAATATCAGAATTCAGCTGAACATCTGTAATGACACAAATGAATGCTGCAGATGTGCCCTCAATGGGCAGAAGGCAGTTTATGAACTTGCTTACCTTTGGCACTGTTACAGGAGTGGCTTTAGGTGCACTATATCCAGTAGCTCAATACTTCACTCCTTACAGGGCTGGTGGCGGTGGTGGCGGAACAAATGCTAAAGATGAGCTAGGCAATCCAGTCAAGGCAAGTGCCTGGCTATCTACTCATCCAGTTGGAGATAGAAGTTTAGTTCAAGGACTTAAAGGGGACCCTACCTATCTAATAGTTGAAGGAGAAGATGCAATCACTAGTTATGGAATTAATGCCATTTGTACTCACCTTGGTTGTGTAGTTCCATGGAATAGCGGCGCTAATAAATACATGTGTCCATGTCATGGAAGTCAATACGACTCAACGGGGAAAGTGGTACGAGGTCCTGCTCCCTTATCTCTAGCAATTGCTCATGTATCAGTAGAAGACGATCAAGTTCTAGTAAGTCAGTGGACAGAAACTGATTTCCGAACTGGCACGGATCCTTGGTGGGGGTGATTAATAAATGAACAAAAAAACCTTCTATACCCAAACAGAAATTATGAGTCGTTCATTAAAGCTTTTCCTTTGTTCCGTTGTTCTTGGATTTTCAATATTTCTAGTTCCTCAACCAAGTTGGGCATACCCATTTTGGGCTCAACAAAAATTCGAAAATCCCAGAGAAGCAACTGGAAAAATTGTTTGTGCTAATTGCCACGTCGCAAGTATGCCAACAAGAGCTGAAGTACCTCAGGCAGTTGCAGCTGATAGTGTTTTTAAAACTGTAGTGGAAATACCTTATAAAAAGGATCTACAAGAAATAGGAGCTGATGGGAGTAAAGTTCCTCTCCAAGTTGGAGCGGTTGTAATGCTTCCAGATGGATTTAAGCTTGCTCCTCAAGAAAGATGGACTGATGAAATAAAAGAGGAGACACAAGGTGTTTACTTCACTCAGTACAGCGAAGAGCAAGAAAATATTATTTTAGTAGGTCCGTTACCTGGTGATCAGAATAAAGAAATTGTTTTCCCCGTACTCTCTCCTGATCCAACTAAAGATAAAGATATTCACTTTGGAAAGTATTCAATTCACGTAGGAGGCAATAGAGGAAGAGGTCAAGTTTACCCAACTGGTGAAAAGAGCAATAATAATTTGTTTACGGCAACAAATTCTGGAACAATAACATCAATAGAAACAAACCAAGATGGATCACAAATCATTAATTTAAATAATGAAGCAGGAGAAATTTTTGCTGAAAATATTCCTGCCGGTACTACCTTATTAGTAAAAGAAGGAGACACTATCGAGTCAGGTGCAAAGTTAACTGGAGACCCAAATGTTGGAGGATTTGGTCAACTTGATAAAGAAATAGTCTTACAGAGCAAGGCAAGAGTTATTGGACTAATAATCTTCTTTATTGGAGTTGGTTTATCACAAATAATGCTAGTTCTTAAAAAGAAACAAGTAGAAAAAGTTCAAGCTGCTGAAGGAATATAAATTAATTTAATTAATGGGAAATATATTGATAGCCCTTAGATCTCCTGGGCCTGATTTAATTCAATTAGGTCCTTTTTCATTAAGATGGTATGGATTATTAATAGCTATTTCAGTTTTAATAGGACTCAATTTATCAGGTGAACTAGCTCAAAAAAAAGGGTTAAAAAAAAGTCTAATAAATGATTTACTTCCTATTTTAGTGCTGACATCTGTAATTGGTGCCAGAGTTTATTATGTAGCATTTGAATGGAGAAATTATACTGGTAAAAATTTCTGGAGTTCTATAAATTTTTTGAACTTAAATATTCCAATTCCTAGTGCAATCGAAATTTGGGGAGGAGGGATTGCCATTCATGGTGCTCTAATAATGGGATCATTATCAGTAATATTTTTTTGCCGATGGCGTAAACAATCTTTTTGGGATGTTATTGATGTTTTAGTTCCTTCAGTTGCATTAGGCCAAGCAATTGGTAGATGGGGGAATTTCTTTAATAATGAAGCTTTTGGAATCCCAACAAACTTACCTTGGAAATTATTTATACCTTATAAATTTAGGCCAGAAATTTTCTCAGCAGAGAGTTTTTTTCACCCTACCTTTCTTTATGAATCGATATGGAATATTTTTATTTTTGGAATACTAATCATTCTTTTTAAGAGATCAAATACAAAAGGTCTTCGCCTCCCTTCAGGAAGTTTAAGTTGCATTTATTTAATAAGCTACAGCTTGGGAAGAGTTTGGATAGAAGGCTTAAGAATAGATCCTCTTTGCTTGGGTGGAGTTCCTCCTTTTTGTGAAGGGGGTCTTCGAATAGCTCAATTGATAAGCTTATTTCTCATGTTTGGTGGTTTATTGGGAATGTGGAGAATTTACATATCTAAAAAAGCACTTCCTGATCCTTCTTCAAGTCACTGGAGAAATCAATGAGTCCTATTTCAATTGTGGGAGCAGGGCCAGGGGCTTTAGACTTAATGACAATAAGAGCACGTCAAAGACTAGAAACAGCTGAAGTCTTAGTTTGGACAGACTCTTTAATACCTCAACAAATAGCAAATGTTGTTAAAGATAATTGTGAAAAAATAAAAACAAGTTCCTTAACACTTGAAGAGATACTTTTGATCTTGATTAAAAAACATAAAGAAGGTAAAAAAATTGTCCGACTTCATGATGGTGATCCATGCTTATATGGAGCCATTTCCGAACAAATATGCAAATTGAATGACGAAGGGATTGAAGTAGAAATAATTCCTGGTGTTAGCGCATATCAAGCAACCGCTGCAAAACTAGGGGTCGAACTAACTATTCCAGATATAACCCAAACAATCATTCTTAGTAGAGCTGAGGGTAGAACAGGAAAGCCAAAGGAAGAAAACCTTCACAGGTTAGCGTCTATACAATCTTCACTATGCCTGTATCTAAGTGCCAGACATGTAGAAGAAGTTCAATCCATACTTATAAATTATTATCCCGAAGACACTCCTGTAGCTATTGCGCATAGAATCACATGGCCAGATGAATGGATTAAAGTTATAACTCTGAAAGAGATGGCACAAACTTCTAAAGAAAAAAAATTAACAAGAACAACACTATATATAATTAGTCCAACATTAAAAATAGGAAATAATAGATCCAAGCTTTACAACCCAAGTCATTCACATTTATTTAGACCTTGTTAAAATGAAATCAAAAAAATATTTTCTTTGGTCTCAAAATAAAGTAATAAATGATCTTATAGAGATAGATCACTTTACAACCCCCTTAGAATAAAATAAATATCTTAAAGGTTTTTACTTGGAACTAAGTGCAATCAAAAAAAGCGATAATTCTTACGTCGCAAATGATAAATCTTCATTAGAAAAAGTTGGTGATTTTCTTAGAGAAGCCAGGCAAGGCAGAAACCTTTCAGTCGAGGACTTGTCTTCATCACTTAGGATAGGGAAAGAGCAATTAATTGCACTTGAGAAGGGAGACGAAAGTTCACTACCTGAAAAGGTTTTTATTCGAGCAATGGTAAGGAGAATAGCCGAGAAACTAAACTTAGACACAAGCTTTATTATTGAAGAACTTGATAAAAAGAAAAAGAATGAGCCTAAACACATTCAATTAATAAAGAAGGAACCGACTAAGATACATAAGAATTTCAATCCGATTAGCCTAGTAATTTTATCTGGAATATTAGGATTAATCACTTCATTTATAGTACTAAATCATATTGAAGGGGAAGAAAGTACTTCCTTAAAAACGATTAAAATCCAAAAAGTTTTATTGGATAATCATAAAACTATATAATCTTATAAAATATTTATATCAATATCTTTAATCTTCTTAACTAACAGAATAACCTTATTTAAGCTCCATTTTTCAAGATCCAAATTTTGCCCTAAATCATTAGGAATTAATTCAATATCGACATTTTTACTATTTGCTTGAATAACTATTTTGGATATCAAAGGTTCGGGTCTTCTATCCATAGCGCAAGAGAGTCTAAGAAGTAAAGACATATCACTTACCAAGTTTTTTTGATTTTCATCAATCAATAAGTGCCAAGACTCATGTCTTTTTTTGGGAAGACTTTTTCTATGATACCTTGCTATTGCAGCTACCATTAAATGCTCAGAATGTGAGTAGCCAAGGAGTTCTCCATGTCTAATTAAATACCATGAATGCTTATGATATGCACTTATATTAATATGCTTTCCACATGCATGAAGGTTCGCTGCTGCCCACAAAAGATCTCTACCTTCACCACTATCATGATGCAATATACCTTTAGTTTGATCATAAAAAGCAAGGGCAAATTCTGACACTCTTTTTGATCTTTTTGAATTAACACCAAATCGTCTTGATTGATGTAAAACCGTTCTCTCTCTTATTGAACCCTGAAAGCTTAACTGATCTTTCAAATAATTATTTCTACACATCCAATCAACTACTAATCCTTCACGAAGAGCTCTTTCACTTAAAACAATCTCTTTAACATTAACCATACTCATAATTGTTTGCAAAATCAAGGCTCCTGGAACAATAATCTCAGATCTTCTTTCACTTAATGAAGAGAGTTCACCTCTTTCTGAAGGTGTCATTTTTATTAATTGACTAACAATCTGATCTAAACTCTTTTTTGAAATTTTATATCCTTGTAATTTTAATTGAATATGATTTTCATTATTAGAAATTAATGCACCAATAGCCATAGCAGTTCCACTAGTTGCAACAAGAACTGGTTTTTCACCTGCTTCAATCCTTTTCAATACTTTGTCAATTGCAGACTCCATTGAACCTCTAATAAATGATCTTAAAAACAATTCGGTCTGGGAAGATATTGGATCTTTTTTAATAAATTCCCTTTGTAATCGTACTGCTCCAATTTTGGTACTTGTTAAGGCTCTTGCCTCAGCACTATCAGCAAGAATTAATTCCGTCGACCCTCCTCCAATATCAAGCACAAGATGAGGATCATTTCCAAATTGCATACCTGAAAGTACACCTAAATAAATTAATCTTGCTTCTTCTGCTCCACTTATCAATTCGACTTCTAAGCCAATTTTATTTTTTATTTCCAATATAAAGAGTCTTCCATTTGGTGCCTCTCTTACTGCACTTGTTGCCGCAATTATAAGACTCTCAACTTTATAACTTTCAGATAAATCCTTAAATCTTTTTAATGTTGAAAAAGCCCTATTCATTGCAAGCGGTGTAAGTTCACCAGTATCAGGATCTCTTTCTCCTAAACGAGTTGTTGATTTCTCTGCGAGTTCAATACTAAACGTATTTAATTTCGGTTCGAGCTTTGCAATTAGCAAATGAGTTGAATTGGTACCAATATCAATTGTTGCTACTCGACAAGATTTTGTATCTTGATTTTCTCCAAGATCAAATTCAATGGATTTTCCCTGAAAGGAATTATTGATTGATTCACCTAACATGTATACGTAGGTTCAATTTCAATACTCTGACACCCTCAGCCCCGTATTGAGAAGACCCCACAAATGTTTGTCAAATTCAATTTCAAGTGAATAGTTTTCTTAAACAAAAAAAAATAAAATATTTGTTTCAACTTCTCAGGTGGAATAAACCTAGCGGAAGGCTGATACTTCTAATTCCAGCTGGATGGTCACTATGGTTAACTCCTTCAGCGCCTCCATCCCCATTCATTTTAGGATTGATAGTTTTTGGTGGATTATTCGTAAGTGGTGTGGGATGTATTGCTAATGATATTTGGGACCTACGCTTTGACCGGGAAGTGGAAAGAACAAAAGACAGGCCTTTAGCCAATGGCAAAGTATCTCTTAAAACTGCATGGGTCCTACTTATTTCTTTACTATTTCTGAGTTTTTCAATAGTTCTTTTAATTCCTATTGAGAGTAGAAATTTATGCCTTCAACTCGCGGCACTATCACTACCTTTTATTCTTTTGTATCCATCAGCAAAAAGATGGTTTAAATATCCTCAACTTATTCTTGCCATTTGCTGGGGATTTTCAGTTTTGATTCCCTGGGCAGCAAGTCAATCCTCGCTATCAGGAGGATTGATATTGCTGTTTTGCTGGCTTGCAACAATATTTTGGACTTTTGGCTTTGATACTGTTTATGCAATGGCAGATGAAATTGATGATAAAAAAATTGGTATAAATAGTAGTGCTATCAGCCTTGGTAGAAATTCAATTCAAACAGTTTCTTTTTGCTACTTTTTGGCTTGTTGTTTCTTGGCCATTGCTGCCTCTAAAGCAAATTTAGGATGGTTTTTTTGGCCTTTTTGGTTGATATCAACCATAGGTATGCAAAGGGAAGTTTTATTATTACATTCAAGAGCAAAAGGGATTATCACATCAGGTTTACACTTCAGTAATCAAGTAAGAATTAGTAGTTTTTTACTTCTTGGCATGATCTTAAGCAAAATCATTGCATGACTAAACCTCTAAAAAAAGGTGATTTTTTCCATATAGTTGCAGCAAGCTCACCAATTAGTAGCAAAAAAGACCTTGAGTCCGGCATTAAAGTAATTCAGGATTGGGGTTTGTTATGTAATGATTTCGACTCATTAGATAGATCATGGGGCTATTTAGCAGGTACTGATGAAATCAGATTTAACGAACTACACCCAAGCAATTATTTTCCTCTCATAACTTTTGCTAGAGGTGGTTGGGGATCAGCAAGATTATTAGAGAAAATACAACCATGGAAGGAAGGTTGGATGATTGGATTTTCAGATTTAACCTCCATTCTTCTTGCAAGGCTTGCGAGTGGATTTCTTGGAGGGGTTCATGGACCACTTATCACAACATTAGGAGACGAACCCGAGTGGAGTAAGGACAGACTTAAGTCAATTTTATTTGGAAATTCCGTACCGGATATTCATGGAGACCCATGGGGCGGAGGAATTTCAAAAGGACATTTAATAGTTGGGAACCTTACTGTAATGACTCACTTAATTGGGACTAAACATCTACCAAATTTTAAAGAGTCAATACTAATTATCGAAGATATTGGAGAAGCTCCCTACAGAATTGACAGGATGTTAACTCATTTGAGGTTGGCAGGAATTCTTCAACAAGTATCAGGGCTAGGCTTTGGATCTTTTACAAGTTGTGATAATGACGAAGACGTCGATAAAACTAAATCGTTTGAGCTTATTGATATTTTAAAAGATCGAACAAAAGATCTTCGAATCCCAATTATTTCAAATTTGCCAATAGGTCACTGCCATGGAAATGCATCACTCCCAATTGGGAGCCAAGCTATTTTAGATAGCAAAAAAGGTCGACTTATTCTTTCTTAACCGACAATAAAGATTCAGCAATTACCAAGTCAAAAGGAGTTGTTACTTTTATATTCGATGGCCCTGCGTCATATATTTTTACTGGTAATCCCAGGCGCTCAAATAAAGACGCATCATCGGTAACATCCCATCCTTTAGAGATTGCTTCAAGATGTGCAAATTTTAGTTTATCCACTGGGAAAGCTTGAGGTGTTTGAGCAGACCAAAGGACCGAGCGCGGGGGACTATCAATTATCTCATTATTATTATCAACTATTTTTATAGTGTCCGTAACTTGTGATGCGGCAATAACAGCATTTCCATTAGACACAATCTTTGCAATCTCATCAAATACTAATGATCTCACTAAGCACCGGGCTCCATCATGGATAAGCACAAACTTGGCGTCATCAGGAAGGGCATTTAAGCCTAGCTGTACTGATTGTTGTCTTGTTGATCCACCATTTATCCATTCAACTGACTTCACAGAATCATGAAGAAGTGAACATATTGACCTTTTGTCTTTAGGTTGCCCAACTATTCCAATCCAGTTTATTGCTTGAGAGGCAAAAGCTGCTTTCAAGGTCCACTCTAGAACAGTCTTACCTGCAACCTTCAATAAAAGTTTATTTCGATCAGCACCCATTCGACTCCCACTCCCTGCAGCCGCAATTAACAAATGCACAACTGATTCCTCTCAATGAATCTATTTATTCAATATATTCGAACAGTAGAAATAACTAATTTAGTATCTGAGCTTAAAGTCGTCTCAAAAATTAAGGAGCTCAATAGTAAGTTAAATAAAGGATCTATTCTTACGATTCAAAATTAGAAGATTATGACATTCTCAAAACTGCTTGAAGGACAAACTGCTCTTATAACAGGGGCAAGTAGAGGGATTGGGAAGGCTATTGCAATATTTTTAGCAAAGGAAGGAGCAGAAGTAATCGTCAATTATTCGTCATCCCTTGAAAGTGCTAATAAAGTAGTTTCAGAGATTAATTCTTTTGGAGGAAGGGCTTATCCCCTTCAAGCGGATATTTCTAATGAAAATTCTGTAAATGAATTAATAAAAACAGTTTTAGACAAAAATAAGAAAATTGATATTTTGGTTAATAACGCAGGAATTACGAAAGATGCTCTTCTAATGAGAATGAAGACTAGTGATTGGCAAAAAGTATTAGACCTTAATTTGAGTGGTGTTTTTTATTGCACAAGAGCTGTTTCAAGGCACATGTTGAAACAAAAGAGAGGAAGAATAATTAACATTACATCTGTAGTTGGATTAATGGGAAACCCAGGTCAAGCTAATTATTCAGCCGCCAAAGCTGGAGTAGTCGGTTTCACTCAAAGTGCTGCAAAAGAATTTGCAAGTAGAGGCATAACTGTAAATGCAGTCGCACCTGGTTTTATTTCTACAGACATGACTAAGGATTTGAATAGTGAAGCGATCCTCTCTGCGATACCACTTGGGCGTTTTGGAAAACCAGAGGATATTGCAGGGGCTGTAAAATTTTTAGCTGCTGATCCAAGTGCTGCTTACATCACAGGACAAACAATTCAAGTCGATGGAGGAATGGTAATGAGTTAGAGACTGGGCACTCGAAAGACACTCTTCAAAAAGCATTAATGACCTTGAGCAAAACAAACTTGAATAATGAAATACAACTGGAAAGACCTTTCAGTAGATGTGACAATTTTTGCAGTTGTTCTTGGAACTATTGCACTAATAGCTGGATCTTTCCCCGCAGCTTTCAATAAGTTTCTTCCTTTTCTGAATAAAAATGAAATTTTTATAAGTTAAGACTGGAGATATCGTTCTTAAAAGTATTGAGTGAATTCTTGATACAAGTGACTCTGGTTGTAAATAAAAAGCCCTAGGAAAACCACATTCCGCCATTCTTACTGGCTTCTAAAAAACACCTGTTTTGTTCAAGTTGATTCTCAATGCTCTTTTGGCACTCTTCTGAATCAGCTGAAATATTGTTGCCTGGTTGAACTGTCAATGGCCATAGCTTCGAAAGCCATGATCTTGTTCTTGCTCTAGCGAATGAAACCATTGAAGATTGATCGTTGTTCGAAAAAAAGAAGATTATTCTCCCTTCTTTCTGTATAGCGCTGATTCCAAAAACTCCAATCAAAGATGTCTTCAAACAAACGTAATTAAAACAGTCTCTTTATATTTCACGTTCCAATCCTCGTAACCTAAGTATTAAAAAACTCTCAATTTTCAATAGGTTGGCCAAGCTCATCTCTCAATCTCCGAATACGTTGCAATAACTTTAATCTTCTGCTTCTTGCTGTTGCTGTAAGAAATATCCTCAAAGGGAAATAAATCAACGTCATAGTCCCGGCCAATCCAGCCATAAGAATAAAAAATAATGCTCCTGGATCATTCATAAGTTGACACTAACTACCTTCTTGAAAAATTGGGAAAAGTTTCTCAAATACAATTCGGCTTTCCCCACTTATTTAGCCTCCCCGAATGTGTGTTTCTTATGGGAGATTAAGTTTAATTCAACTCAAATATGGCCAAACTACTAAGTTTTTCCGACGAATCTCGTGGAGCTCTCGAAAAAGGAGTAAACAATTTAGCTAATGCTTTAAAAGTCACAATTGGACCAAAAGGAAGAAATGTAGTAATTGAAAAAAAATTTGGAGCCCCAGACATTATTAATGATGGGGTAACCATCGCTAAGGAAATAGATTTAGAGGATCCGTTTGAGAATATTGGAGCAAGGCTCATTGAACAGGTTGCTTCCAAAACCAAGGAAAAGGCAGGAGATGGTACTACTACAGCAACTGTACTAGCTCAGTTTATGGTCCAAGAAGGGCTTAGAAATACTGCTGCAGGAGCAAGCCCAATAGAATTAAGAAGAGGAATGGAAAAGGCTGTTTCTCAAATTGTTTGTGACTTAAAGGAAAAAAGTAAATCAGTTAGTGGCGATGCTATTAAACAAGTTGCGACCGTAAGTGCTGGAGGAGACGAAGAAATAGGCTCAATGATTGCAGATGCTATTGATAAAGTAAGTTTTGATGGTGTCATAACAGTTGAAGAATCCAAATCTCTTGCCACTGAATTAGATATAACTGAAGGAATGGCATTTGATAGAGGTTACAGTTCCCCATATTTTGTTACAGACGAAGACAGATTAATTTGTGAGTTTGAAAATCCATTAATACTCATAACTGATAAAAAGATTTCATCAATTACGGATTTAATTCCTGTTCTAGAAACTGTTCAAAAAAATGGGACCCCGTTAATAATCCTTGCCGAAGAAGTTGAGGGTGAGGCTTTGGCAACATTAGTCGTAAATAAAAATCGAGGAGTGCTGCAAGTTGCCGCAGTCAGAGCTCCATCATTTGGAGAGAGAAGAAAAGCTGCTCTTGGAGATATTGCTGTACTAACTGGCGGTTCATTAATAAGTGAAGACAAAGCCATGAGTCTAGAGAAGGTCCAAATCTCTGACTTAGGTCAAGCAAGACGAGTGACAATAACTAAAGAAAGTACAACCATAGTTGCAAATGAAAATCAAAATATTGAGTTGGCAAACCGTATTGCCTCAATCAAGAGAGAGCTTGAAGAAACGGACTCAGAATATGATCAAGAAAAACTAAATGAAAGAATTGCAAAGCTCGCAGGTGGAGTGGCTGTTATAAAAGTTGGTGCGCCTACTGAAACTGAGTTAAAGAATAGAAAGCTACGGATCGAAGATGCGCTTAATGCAACTCGTGCAGCTATTGAAGAAGGTATTGTTGCAGGCGGCGGAACTACACTCTTAGACCTGAGTGAGGGGCTTGAAGATTTAGCCAAGCAGTTAGAAGGTGATCAAAGAACTGGTGTTGAAATTATAAAAAGAGCATTGACTGCTCCAACAAAACAGATCGCTATAAATGCTGGATACAACGGAGATGTTGTTGTATCAGATATTAAGCGATTAGGTAAAGGTTTTAATGCTCAAACTGGAGAGTATGAAAATTTGCTTGAATCAGGCATTCTAGACGCTGCGAAAGTAATCAGACTTGCTCTTCAAGATGCAGTATCAATAGCTTCCTTGCTAATCACCACCGAGGTAGTTATAGCTGATAAACCTGAACCAGCATCTGGGCAAGGTGCTGAGGGTGGAGATCCTATGGGTGGAATGGGTGGAATGGGTGGAATGGGTGGAATGGGTGGAATGGGTGGTATGGGTGGAATGGGTATGCCTGGAATGATGTAGAAAATTCTAAATATATTTTTAGAATTTATAATTACTTTTTACTAACCACTTCCTCAGATAACTATATTTAGGTTTAGGTGGTAAGGGAATTAAAGCCTCTACTTTTGGTGGAATGTTGCTCTCATTTCTAGATTTTATTGGCTTGTTCTCATATTTTGGTTTATCAATTATTTCAAGTGAATTATTTTCAGAAATTATTTGATTTTCAACTTCATCTGATTCAATCGATTTTGGAATTTCCTTCGTAAATTTGTTTTCTTGACCATCATTTAAGCTATAAGGATCTTCCTGAAAAATCTCTTCATCATTATCAGAGGTAGTATCGTTTAATTGATTGATTTCATGATTATCATCCATTGTAAGATTTTGATTTACCTGGTTTAAGTCTAAGTTATTCAATTCCTCCAAACTATCTACTCCATAGCGGTGAGCCCATTGAGATTTCAGAAGAAGGTATAAATCATTTTCATTAGCTTTTAAAGCTTCTATGATTTGTTTTTGTAGCTGATACTTTCGAGACTCCAAGGTTCTTGTTAATCGCTAAATTCAGATTATCAAGCAAGTTTGCGATTTAAAAGTGGTCTGATAAGAAAAAACAACCCAAGTGTAAGAATAAATAAAACTGCCAGACAAGAATATCCATTAACTTCACCATAAGGGGCATAAATTAAAACTGATGAAAGGTCAAAAGATTTCTGATAAGCTAAACGTATTGGTTCAATTGCAAATGTTAAAGGATTAATTGATGCAATCCAACCCAGCCATCCAGGCATAAAAGATATTGGAGCTAGTGCTGTACTAGCAAAAAGAACGGGAAGATTGGCAATAAAGATAATTGCTATTAACTCTATATGTCCTGGCAAAACAAATGCCAAGCCAAGACTGATTCCGGTTATTGCAAAAATCAACAACAATAAAGTGACAGCAATAAGAAAAAAACCTCCTAAGCTTGGCCATCCATAACCTAGGAAGGCGGAAGTTGCCATAATCGCAAAACTCTGCAAAAGGCTAATAGAAGTTATGTATATTACCGAAGAAATTACGATTGAACTTCTGCTATTTAATGGGGCTACTAAAAGTCGATTAAGGAAACCAAATTCTCTATCAAACATAACAGGAAGTCCTGCATTAAGAGCTCCACTAAAGGCTGTAAAAACTATTAATCCTGCGCCAAGAAATTCTCCGTAACTTGTACCACCAGGCAAAAAATCTATTGGAGCGTTAGAAAACAAAGCGGCAAAAAGTAAAAGCCATATTAAAGGTTGAAGAATACCAGCAAATAATGTTGATGGTCTACGAATTAATTGAACAAAAAGTCTCCATGTCAAAGCAGATGTCTCTTGGATTATTTCATTAAAATCATTTGTTGAATTTTTTTTCTCAAGCAATGATGAATCAGTGATAGTCATTTGTTAATAATTTAGTAATAGAAGAAGCATTTAACGCATCGAATTCTTTTTCTCAAGTTTGAAGTCTCTTTTACCAGCGAGTTCCAATTCGGCATCCATAAGGGTTTTACCAGTTGCCTGCAAATAAACATCATCTAGGCTTGGCCGACTATGAGCTAGTGCAAAGACTTCAAAGTTTTCTTTTGAAAGGTGCTCTGTCAAATTTGATATAACTTCATTACTTCTTACCAAAAAATTTAAAGAATAACCTTGTTTTTTATTTATTACTACATTTGAAACGCCATTTATATTTTTTATTAGTTCTTTAACAGATTCAGCTTCTAATTCATTACTAAACTCTCGAACCCTAAGTGTAACTCTGTCTCCACCAAGTTCTCTTTTTAAGTCATCAGGTTTACCATTAGCAATGACCTTTCCTTTATCAACAATAGCCATCTCATCTGCTAATTCATCTACTTCCTCAAGATAATGGCTACTTAAAAGAATTGTAGTCTCCTTATTTTTTAGCTCCTTCAATAAGCCCCAAATAACCGAGCGACTTTCTATGTCCAACCCAACAGTAGGTTCATCTAGAATCAATAATTGTGGTTCGTGCAACAATCCTGAAGCAAGATCAAGTCTTCTTTTCATTCCTCCAGAAAAAGAACCACATCTTCTATCAATCCACTCCGCCATCTCAAGTCTCTCAATTAATTCTTCAATTCTTCTTTTCTTGTAATTTTTATCTAGATGATAAAGATTCCCTTGAAGCGTAAGTAGCTCTCTACCTGTAAGTATTTTATCAATTGCAACCTCTTGAGCTACATAACCCAATTTTCGTCTAGTTTCTTTTTCTTCAAGCAATGCATTATGTCCTGCTACCTCAACAAATCCTGAATCTGGAGCAAGGAGAGTACAGATAATTCTGAGCGCTGTACTTTTACCTGCTCCGTTTGGACCCAATAATCCATACAAAGAACCTTTTGGGACGTTCAAGTTAAGTCCATTTAGAGCAGTTACAGAGCCATAAGACTTGAATAACTCTTTCAATTGGATGAAAAACATCTAGAAACAGATTGCCTAAAAAGATAAGCTGATATCTTCTAACAAATTCTAATTAATATATGAGAACAAGTTTATAAAGTTTTTATTTTTATTTTGAGAGCTTAAGAAAAGCTCATAGATAATTCTTTAATTAATGCTATCAACTGGTCATTAAAAACAATTGATACATGTAATCTACTTATAACAAGCAAAAAACAAACTCCAAACATATAAAGAATAGACCACCTAAACAGACCCTTAGCCCTATCTGAATCCTCTGGTTTATCTCTTAATCTTGAAACCAATTGAAGAAGTCTTGAATTATAAGGTAGTAACAACATTCCATACAACAAACCTCCTTCAGGCAAAACAAAGCAACCTAAAAAGCTTAAACATACAGTTAGATAACCATAAACAGATATAGCTTTTGCAGTAAATTCAGGACCACTTACTGTTGGGAGCATAGGTATTCCCACAGATCGGTAGTCCTCTTTTAACAATATGGCAAGAGCCCAAAAATGGGCTGGGGTCCAAACCATGACCAAAGAGAATAACCACCAACCTCCTAATCCAATATGACCTGCCGCTGCGGATGCTCCAACTAAAGGAGGAATGGCACCAGCGACTCCTCCAAAAACTATATTTTGAGATGTTCTAGGTTTTAAGAAAGCTGTATATAAAAGGACATAACTACAAAGGCCTAAAAGAGTAAGTCCTGCAGCTAAACAATTAACTCCACTCACTAAAAGAGCCGAGGCAGCAAGAGTGCAAGAAACTGCTCCAACGAATACAGATGACTGAGAAAGGCGTCCAGAAGGCAATGCTCTATTGCTCGTACGCTTCATTCGTTTATCAAGATCCTGCTCCCACAAGCAATTAAGAGCTCCTGCAGCTGCCGCGGCAAGTGCTCCTCCACCTAAAGTACATGCCAATCTGGGAGAGGGTAATGGCCATTCTTCAGAAAGTGCCATTCCACCAACTGTTGTAGCAAGTAAAAGAGGAATTAATCTTGGCTTGGCGACCTCTAACCAAGCTGGTAATTTAATACGCTTTCTGGATGGAACAATATCCTCACGATTAATTGGCTGTGCAATTACATCAGATGTTGAGCTAACCATGACAAGTCTCCAAAGTTGATTCAGTTATAAAAAGTGATTGGGAAGATCCCTCAATTCTTCTTCCTTTAAAATTCAACGCCGATATGAAAGCCACTAGTAAACAGGCAACTAATTGATGTCCAATTACAAGACCAGGCTCACTCATTCCTAATTGAATTGAAAGAAATCCTAAAAAGATTTGCGAGATTATCAGACAAGTAATTGTCAAAAAATAAGGCCATTGATTAAAAAAAACATCTCTCTGAGTAAGTGAAATAGCTACGAACGAAATCACCAACAGACTTACTGGAAAGGCACTTGCTCGATGAAGCCCTAAAAGATTGCAAGAATCTCCAAAATTCAAGCATCTATGCGCCGCCCATGAAGTCGCGACACGACTGCCAAGTAAGGACTGAGCTATTACAGAAAAAAGAGATATAAACCCAAGGGAACGAAGCCAGGGTGGGAAAATTGATTTGCCAGGGCAAAGTAATTGTTGAGTCACACCACTCATGATTGCCACAAGACTAAATGCGACCGTGAGATGAGCGACTACTACTAAAGATGGTAACAACTGAAGTACTGTCAAAGCACCTAAAAAGGCCTGAAAAGCAACCAATAGAGTTAGACCTCCATAAGTCCAAGGAAGCCATTTAGGTAAAGATTTGGCCCAGCATAAAGAGAGGACAAATTGAGTTACTAAAACAATCCCAACGAAAAAAGCATCTAAACGATGAAACCATTCAAGGAATACTTGTAAATTCATTTGCTTACCAGGCAAAAACGATCCATAACAAAGAGGCCAGTCGGGGCAAGCGAGACCAGCTTCCATTACTCTCGTTGCCCCTCCAATCACAACAAGAGCGATCAGCGCGACCACCACGTGAGCAGCCAACTGACCCAATCTAAATCGAGGCTTAGTTGGATAAAGAATCTGCACGTAGGCAAAAATCCATCGAGATCATTATTAATTCAACGTAGCGATTACTTCGTAGACGTCACCTGAATAAGCGGACTGCAACATAAAAATTCTCTAAAAAAAAAATTATTCATCTTGAATTAACAATTAGTAGATACATTAATTAATTTTGTCCATAACCTATAAATAGAAAAGGAGATCCTCTTGCCGAAACTGTCGGCCATCTTAACTCTTACATCAAGTTTAATTCTTGGAGTAGGAGGAGTTTGGATAGCTTACAACGTAGATATGCTTCCCGTAAGCGCGAGCATGAATGCTCCAGTTTATGATGAACTTTATCGAGTCCTATTCATTATTGGCTGCATACTTTTCATAGGTATGACTTCCTTAGTAGTTTATAGTCTTGTTCAATTCCGTCGTAAGCCTGGAGAAACTGGGGATGGAATTAATTTAGAAGGTAATATCTCACTAGAAATTTTCTGGACAGCAGTTCCTGCCATTGTTGTTTTATTTGTAGGTTTATATAGCTACGATATTTATGATCGGATGGGTGGAATGCAGCCTTTAATGCATGATCACAATGGTCAAATGGGTAATCAGGAAGAGAGAGTTTGGGGTGGTATTGGATCTGGACCAATTGAAACTTCATCTTCAAATAATTCATCCTCATTACCAATTGAGTTAACCGCAATGCAATTTGCTTTTATCTTTCATTATCCAAAAGGAAATATTATTTCTGGAGAGCTTCATGTGCCAGTTGGAAAAGAAGTTAGCTTAAAAATGGAATCTAAAGATGTTATACATGCCTTTTGGGTGCCTCAATTTAGACTTAAACAAGATGTCATCCCTGGTCAACCAACGATATTAAATTTCACTCCAACAAAAGCAGGTAATTTCCCAATTGTATGCGCAGAATTATGTGGCCCATATCATGGTGGAATGAGATCTAACGTAATAGTTGATGAACAAGAAGACTTTGATAATTGGTTAAGAGAAAACTCTAAAGAAACAATTTAAATTTATGACTATTTCACTTAAACCAAACAACTCTCCTCCAGAGAAACTTCAACCATCCGGATGGCTAAAGTATCTAAGCTTTAGTCTTGATCACAAAGTCATAGGTCTTCAATATTTAGTTTGTGGTTTCTTATTTTATTTAATTGGAGGATCTTTAGCTGGAGCAATAAGGGTAGAGCTAGTCAGTCCCCTTTCTGATTTCATGCCAAGAGAGGTTTACAACCAAGTCCTAACTCTTCACGGCACGATCATGATTTTCTTATGGATAGTGCCTGTAGTAAATGGTGCCTTTGGCAACTATTTAATACCTTTTTACGTTGGCGCTAGGGACATGGCCTTCCCAAGGTTGAATGCAGTTGCTTTTTGGCTAATACCTCCTTCAGGTTTGATGTTAATAACCAGTTATTTCATAAACGGTGCTGCACAATCTGGTTGGACAGCCTACCCACCTTTAAGTATTACCACTCCAGCAGCTGGGCAAATTATTTGGATCTTAAGTGTTTTACTTTTGGGAGGCAGCTCTATTTTTGGTGGTATTAATTTCATTGCAACCATTCTCAAGTTGAGGAGACCTGGTCTTAAATTAATGCAATTACCGATGTATTGCTGGGCAATGCTTGGTACAAGTATTCTTGTTGTGCTTTCAACTCCTGTTCTCGCTGGCACTTTAATACTTTTAAGCTTTGACATAGTTGCTCATACCGGTTTCTTTAACCCAAGTCTTGGGGGGAACGTAATTGTTTATCAACATCTTTTTTGGTTTTACTCGCATCCTGCTGTTTATATCATGGTCTTGCCTGCTTTTGGCCTTGTCAGTGAAATACTTCCTATACACAGCAGGAAACCACTTTTTGGCTATACAACAATGGTCTTCTCAATCATGGGAATAGTTGTTTTAGGTCTAATTGTTTGGGCTCATCATATGTTTACAAGTGGGACTCCTCCATGGATGCGCTTATTTTTCACAATTGCTACTGCATTTATAGCTGTTCCCACAGGTATTAAGTTTTTTAATTGGGTGGCAACTTTATGGGGAGGGAAAATCTCACTAAACGCAGCAATGTTATTTTCATGCGGTTTTATAATTAATTTTGTTTTAGGCGGGATAACAGGAGTTGCTCTAGCTCAAGTACCTTTTGATGTTCATGTTCACGATACCTATTTTGTTGTTGCTCATTTTCATTACATAGTTTATGGAGGTTCTGTATTTGTCATCTTCTCGTCAATTTATCATTGGTTCCCAAAATTTACTGGGAGAATGCTAAATGAAAATCTTGGAAGATTCCACTTCATAATTACCTTTATAGGCTTTAATCTATGTTTTGCTCCTCAACATTGGCTAGGCTTAAATGGGATGCCTCGAAGAGTTGCAGAATACGATCCACAATTTCAATTAATCAATCAAATAAGTAGCGTAGGAGCATTATTAATGGCTTTAAGTACATTACCTTTTCTATGGAATATATTTCAAAGCATCCTCTATGGGGATGAAGCTGGCGATAACCCCTGGAAGGCACTTACGCCTGAATGGTTAACGAGTTCACCCCCTCCGGTTGAAAATTGGGAGGGTGAGGCTCCACTCGTTCTTGAACCATATGGTTATGGGCAACGAGATTCAAATGAAACGCAGGAGCAAAAAAAATGACATCCATAATTCCAAAAGAGCAATCCTCAGAAAGCAAAAAAGATATCTCAACTGAAGAACATGAAGATTTCCGTTTGTTTGGGCTAATAGCTTTTTTAATCGCAGACGGTATGACCTTTGCAGGTTTTTTTGCTGCATACCTAACTTTTAAGGCAGTCAATCCAATAGGTCCTGATGCCATTTATGAATTAGAACTACCTTTACCCACTTTAAATACAGTTTTGCTTTTAGTTAGTAGCTTTACATTTCATCGAGCTGGAAAATTTCTAGAAAAAAATGATGCAAAGCAATGTCAAAAATGGCTTCTTATTACAGGTGCATTGGGAGCGGCATTTTTAATAAGCCAAATGTTTGAATACTTTACTTTACCTTTTGGATTAACTGACAACCTTTTTGCAAGTACTTTCTATGCATTGACTGGATTTCATGGGCTCCATGTAACACTTGGATCAATAATGATCATGATTATTTGGTGGCAAACTCGAATCCCAGATGGTCGAGTAAATACAGAAAACAAGTTTCCATTTGAAGCAGTAGAGCTCTATTGGCACTTTGTAGACGGGATCTGGGTAGTTTTGTTCATCATCCTCTACCTGCTTTAAGAGGTAAATATTGATACTAAGAAAGAAACTTTCAATTAATTTGTTGCCACAATTCCACTTATTGGTCAGAATTCAGTTAATTAAAACAGTCTGAAATGCTTGTTGGAAAAGAACTCCTAGACAAAGCAAGATCTTTGAGCAACCGTCCAGAAGACGAAATCGCTAAAGGATGTGGTTACGTGGGGCCAAGCGGAAGAGTTTTACGTAAAAGTTTCTACCGAGCATTAGTTGAAGCTAAAGGTTACAAGCTTCGCTCAAATGGACCTGGAAGAGCAGGAAATAGATCTTCAAGAGGAAGGCAAGCAGAATTTCGTACAAAGGTTCATGGCAATGGCAATCTTCTTATTGGACATGCCTACACCAAAAAATTAGGTCTTGAACCTGGGCAGGAATTTCGTATTGATGTAAGAAAAGAGTCAGGTGCTATAAGCTTGTTACCACTCAAAAAATAATAATTCTTTTCAAAGTAAACCACTCAAAGTAAATTTAGACCTCTTAATTCCAACCTTGTTCATCGAGCCACTTTGAGCTGATTATATCGCTTTGTTTCGAAATAAAATCATTATTTTTATTTGTTTTTAATAGTTTTTCTGCATATTTAGCCATTAAATCAACTTCCAAATTAACCTTTTCACCAATTTTTAAAAACTGCAAACATGTATTAGACCAAGTGTGAGGTATTACGGCTACTGAAAATTTACATCCATCATCATATATCTCAGCAATAGTAAGACTTATTCCATTTAAGCTAATGCTAGCCTTATCGCACATATATCTGCAGAAATGCAAATCATCCCAAGATACTTTTAAATTCCAAGAATTTTTCAAATCTTCAATCAAAACAACTTTTCCCATCCCGTCTATATGTCCACTAACAATATGTCCACCTAGTCGGTCGGAAAGCCGTAATGCTGGCTCAAGATTTACATAACCATTTCTCTGCGCTTTTTCAGCAAGATTTGTTCGTTGAAGAGTCTCCTCACTAATATTTGCGACAAAAGAATCATTCATTAATTCAGAAACTGTTAGACAAACTCCATCCACAGAGACACTATCACCAAGTTTTAGAGGAGAGAAAGGTTTACATCCATCAACAACTACCCCAAGATTATTTTTCTTGATTGTTCCAATAGACTGAATTAAACCAGTAAACATATTTAACCTACAACTTTTAAAATGCTAGTTATGGTATTTAAAAATGTCTTTAAAAAGCTTATTTGAAATTCAAATAAGCTTT